>NZ_DASQNP010000271.1:0-12051 GCF_035644915.1 Streptomyces sp. | reverse complement strand
CACCCGGCACACTCCGGCCTGCACCGGAAGGGCTCGTGGTAAGCGCCCGGAAAGCCCCGGTGGCGCACCTCCATCCACATCGGGGACGGGGGACGACCTTGCCTGTCGTCCCCCGAGTTTCCATGCCACACTCCCCCGGCGCTGCCGCATCGGGGCGGAGCCCCTCCCGCGGGGCCGTACCGATGGTGCGGTGCGGCGCCCGCCCTCGGCCGACAGCTCGGAGGCGGCTCGCCCCCTGCCGCTTTCAGCACCGCCGGACGCATGGGATGCAGTGGCAGCGATCCGCCTCACCCCGGCAGCCGCAACGCGGCAACCGGCCCGTATCTGCCGGGCGTGCTCCGCGCGCGGAGCGCGGTGATCGGTCGGCGACATCAGGTCTGCTGTCAGCGAATCGTCCGGAGGCTCGGTGTTCGCGATGCTTGGGTGTCGGAATGGAGATCCTGGTGTTGGGCGGGACGGCATGGGTGGGCCGGGAGCTGTCGCGGCAGGCGGTCGAGCGCGGTCATCGGGTGACGTGCCTCGCTCGCGGTGAAAGCGGGGACGTCGCGGGCGGAACAACGCTGGTGGCCGCCGACCGGCGCGATCCTTCGGCGTACGCATCACTGCCCGACCACGCATGGGATGCGGTCGTCGAGGTGTCATGGCAGCCGGGCTTCGTTCGCCAGGCGCTCGGCGCACTGGGCGGCAGGGCCGGGCACTGGACCTACGTCTCCTCCATCAGCGCCTACGCCTCCCATGCCACACCGGACGCCGACGAGTCCGCAGCCCTCCTCGCTCCGACCGACCGGAACGATGCCGACCGCGCGGTGTACGGCGCGGCGAAGGTCGCCTGCGAGCAGGCGTCGACGGCCGCGGTGGGCGACCGCCTCCTCATCGCACGCGCCGGTCTCATCGGCGGTCCGGGCGATCACACCGGACGCTCCGGCTACTGGGTGGCCCGGGCCGCACGCGATCCCCGGGGACCGATGCTGGTCCCCGACGCGCCGGGCATGCCGACCCAGGCAGTCGACGTGCGGGATCTCACCGCCTGGCTGCTCGACGCCGCGGAGACGGGGAGCACCGGCACGTACGACGCCGTCGGTCCGGTCGTTCCGTTCGGGGAGTGGATCGAGCTGTCCCGTGCCATTGGCGGGCACACCGGTCCGGTGGTCACCGCCGATTCGGCGTGGCTGCTCGCAAACGGCGTGGCCGAGTACATGGGAGCCGAGTCGCTGCCGATGTGGCTGGTCGAGCCGGGTTGGGAGGGGTGGTCGGCCCGGAACGGGTCCGCGGCACGCGCCGCGGGGTTGCGTCATCGCCCCCGGGCGGAGCTGCTGGCCGACACGCTGCGCTGGGAACGCGAGCAGGGTCTCGGCCGGGTACGACGTGCCGGCCTCGGCGCCCGGCGCGAGCGCGAACTGCTGAAAGCTCTCGGCCGGCGGCTTTGACCTCCGCTGTCAGCGGCGCATGGTCCTCAAGGGACGGCCGCGGGAAAGGAGCGGATCCAAGGCTCCGCACGGGGCCGACCGGCGGAAATGTGCCGAGGCCTACCGGGCCGCCGGCGAGGCCGCCGGTCGGACGCGGGGGCACACGGTCCGACTCCCGCAGGCCATCCGCGTGGGAACCCTGCGACCCGATACCCCTCTCACAGCGACCTCCGCGCAAGCTGAGACCGAATTCGATTCGGTGACCGCTCATTTCAGGGTGGTTTTCGAGCAGCGCCTCCGGCCCTCCCGACACCGCAGCACCGCCGGCCGACACCGAGGAAATGTCTCCCATACCCGCCGCACACTTCGCAATAAGCGCCACTAGGCGGAAAATTGAATACACCAGTCCATATAGCTGAATTCGTGAGGAGTGACGGCGATCATGGCCGAGCACCCGCACGCCGTACTGGCCCGCAGGGGCTACGAGGCTTTCAACCGGCAGGACATGGACACGCTGCGTGAACTCATGGCGGGAGACGCCACGCACCACGTTCCCGGAGACAACCCGCTGTCCGGCGACTACAAGGGGCAGGACGCCATCCTGCAGATGTACCGGCGTCTGGCCGAGGAGACCAACGGAACGTTCCGGGTGGACCTGCGCCACCTGCTGGTCGACGGCCGCGGACACGTGATCTCCCACCACCGCATGACCGGCGAACGCGACGGCAAGACCCTCGACATGACCGGCGGGGTCGTCTTCCGCATCGTCGGCGACAAGATCACCGACCTGGACGAGTGCGTCGAAGACCTCGACAAGATCAACGAATTCTGGTCCTGACCGACCACCGAACAGCAGAACCGGCCGCCCGGCCGGTTCTGAAAACTCACTGAGCGGCCCCTGGCTCTTCCCCGGCCGGGAAAGGTACGGCCGGGGAAGGGCCAGGGCCCGGGAAGCCGTCGACGTCCTCCCGGGCAGCCTTGACCACCTCTCCCCCAGCCGACCGCCCGCGCAGGCACCCGCTGCGTACTGCCTGTGGGCCGCTCGGAGGCCGCCGGACGTGCCTGCGTGGGGGCCGTATGGCCAGCGAGGGACTTCGGTCAGACAGGATCGCGGCGCGGCCGTGGGCGCACCGGCCGGGAGTACGCGGACGAGCGAGCCGGGGCACCGCGGGCCCGGTGCCGTTCACCCGGCCGCGGCCCGCGGACCACTGTTGTCCTGGGCCTGCGGCCACCGTGACACCGGCCGGGCGCCGCCCCCTACATCCTGGGTGAGCGCGCCGCGGCGCCCCGCCCACCCGGCCGCGTTCGGCCGGGCGGGGCCGCTTCCCCGACCGTTGGCACCGGCGGGCATCATGTCCCACCGGCGCACCGCAGGTTCCGGGGCTTGTCAGCCCTGACGGGCCTTGAAGCGCGGGTCCTTCTTGTTGACGACGAAAGTCACGCCTCGCCGACGGACCACCTGGGCTCCCGGCCTGGATTTCAACGAGCGCAACGACGCACGCACCTTCATGGCGATCTCCTTCTGTTGCCTGGTACCGGCCCGTGATCAGTGGCGGACCGGAGTCGTATGGCCGTGGCGCCGCTCGAAGCGCTCCACACGGCCGGCGGTGCCCACCACAGGTGGGGCACCGGGGCACGGACGGCTCGCCGACGAGCTCTCGACGCCGACCAGCGGGCAGGTGTTGCCGTCCTCCTGGGCGATCCCCGACGAGCTGCGCCACCGCGCGGATCAGAACACAACGTCCGCGGCGCGGTCGCGGAGGACGACCGGCCGGGAGACGGGGTGGATACCGGATCTCATGGCTCGCCCACCTCACAGGGCATTGATCCGCGCATGCCGGCCACGCGCCCTGCAACAACCGCCCCCGCCGCCCCATTCCCGGCCCGCCACGGCAAACGGCCGCCTCGAACCACCGCCGGCTTCGTACCGGACGCCGGTGCATACCGGTGCGGCGCGGGACACGACGGCACGGCGGGAACGGCGGCACCGCCGTTCACAGCACCCTGAACGCCCTCGACCGATGTCACGGCCCACCGGCCGCCGGGTCCGCGGCTCGCCGAAATCCCCGCTACTGCTCGTGCCGGGGCAGATGGGCCTTGGCGTCGTCGTAGGTCGCCTGGCCGACCGACCCGGCAGGAGCGTAGAAGAGGTTCAGCACACCGGTCCGAAAGGTCTCGCAGGAGATCAGCGTCAACGGGATCGGAGTGTCGCCCTCCTCGAACAGCCGCATGCCCTTGCGGACGGCGATCGGGTGTACCAGCAGATGCAGCTCGTCCAGCAGCCCCGCAGCCAGCAGTTGACGGACGACGGAGACCGAGCCGCTCATTCCGATGGGGCCGGCGCCCGGCTCGTTCTTCAAAGCGGTGACCGACTCGACGAGATCGCCCTCGAGCTGCTCGGAGTTCCGCCAGGTGAACTCGAGCCGCCGGTTCGACACGACGATCTTCCGAGCGTCGCCGAGAACCTTGGCGAAGGGAGCGTCCTCGCCACCGGCCGCCTCCCGCTCGGGCCAGGCCCCGGCGAAGCTGTCGTAGGTCTTCCGGCCGAAGAGCAGCGTGTCGGCCGAGCCGAGGGCGGCACTGACAGCCGCCCCCATCTCGTCGTTGAAGTAGGGGAAGTGCCACTGGTCGGGCGCCTCCACGACGCCGTCGAGCGAGATGAACAGTTCCGCGATGATCTTCCTCATGCCGGCTCCTCACAGAAGTCGTCGGTGAATTCCCTGCCTCCCCGACAGACGGCCCGGGCCGGCCGAACTCATCGGTGGCGCACCGGCAGGAGCACGACCCACGGGTGACCGGACTCCCTTGATCGGCCCGGCCACCGTGAAGCGGTGCAGGAGAGCGGTGACCGGCACGAGACACGTCCCGTCACCCGCGCAGGGTCGGTGGGTGGTCCGCCCGGTGCCGGTGGGCGCCGTGGCGGAGACTCCCCGGTCCGGTGCGGTGCGCGGGACGCCGTGCGTCCGGTGGCGTACCCGAGGCCGGCCTCCGGTGGCGACCTCCAGCACGCTCAGCACATCGACGCACAGCGGGCCGGATGGCTCACCCGGATGTGTCAGCCCCTCCCCCGCCATCAGCCCCACCGGGCCGCCGCGCACAGCCGCCCCGGCCCGGGGGCATGGGAGCGGGCCGCGCCGAACCGTACGGGCAGGCGGGCGGTGCGGCCGGGAGCGTGGATGCCGGGCATCGGGTTCACCGCGCCGTCGCTCTGGATGTGGACGAAGGCATTCGCCAGGCCGGCCGCGTGGTGGGCGCGGCCTGCGGTTCGGACGACCTTGATCCGTACGTTGGTCCGTGCGTTCCCGGTACCGCCGGGTCGGCGCCCCGGTGGTTGCCGGAGCACCCCGATGCCTCATGCCTTCGCCCGGTACGCTCGCATCGCCAGCGGGTAGAAGACCACGGCTATGCCCGCCGCCCAGACCAGCGACCACAGCAGCGGACGGCCCACCTCACCGCCCAGCAGCAGACCGCGGAACGCGTCCGACAGATGAGTGACCGGGTTGACGTCCACCCAGGCCTGGAGCCAGCCGGGCATGGTGTCGACACGGACGAAGGCACTGCTGGTGAAAGTGATCGGGAAGATGAGGGTGAAGCCGAACGCCTGGACCTTCTCCGCGTCGCCCGCGAGCATGCCGATCAGTACCGCGCACCAGGACACTGCCGCCGCGAAGACGACGAGCAGCAGCGCGGCCGCGACGAAGCCTCCGAGGCCGCCGGTGATGCGGAAGCCCAGGGCCAGGCCGAGGGCGAGCATCAGGAGCATCGCCCACAGGTGTTTGGTCAGATCGGCGGTGATCCGGCCGATCAGTGGGGCGGAGCGGGCTATCGGCAGGCTGCGCAGCCGGTCGAAGACGCCTTTGGTGAGATCGGTGTTGAGGGCCATCGCCGTATAGGTGGTCATGAAGAGGGTGTTCTGGACGATGATCCCCGGCAGGGCGTACGTCAGGTAGGCGTCGGGCGACCCGGCCATCTGGCCGCCGAGCACGTACGTGAACAGGAGCACGAACATGATCGGCGTGATGCTGTAGTCGACGAGTTCCAGCGGGTTGTGCTTGATGGCGACGAGGCTGCGCCACGCCATGGTGGCGGTCTGCCGCAGTCCGGCGCCCGGGCGGACCCGGCCGCTCGTGGTGAGCGAGGCACCGGCCGTTGTGGCGGTCATGACGTGTTCACCGCTTTCTCGATGTCGCTGTCGTCGGGTTCGTCGTCCGTCCCGGGCCGTCCTCCGTCCGGCTCGGTACGGTGGCCGGTCAGGGCCAGGAAGACCTCGTCCAGCGACGAGCGGCGCAGTGTCAGCTCGCCGACCGCGATGCCGGCCCCGTCCAGGCGGCGGACGACGGCGGGCATCAGTTCCGGGTCGTTGACCGGTGCCGTGATCGCCTCGCCCTCGATCTGGGTCTGCGGCCCGGCCGCCTGTGCCACCAGGGCGTACGCGGTCGCCAGATCCTGTCCCCGTACCGGCCGCAGTTGGAGCACCTGCCCACCCACCTGCGACTTCAGCTCGTCGGGTGTGCCCTCGGCGATGACCCGGCCCTTGTCGATCACCACGATCCGGTCGGCGAGCAGATCCGCCTCGTTCAGATACTGCGTGGTCAGCAGCGCCGTCACGCCTTCGGCGACCAGGCCGCGCAGCATGTCCCACAACTCACCTCGGCTGCGTGGGTCGAGCCCGGTCGTCGGCTCGTCGAGGAAGAGGATGCGGGGCCGGCCCACCAGGCTCGCCGCCAGGTCCAGCCTGCGCCGCATGCCGCCCGAGAACGTCTTCACCGCGCGTCCCGCCGCGTCCGTCAGCCCGAAACGCTCCAGCAGCCCGGCCGCCCGCGCCCTCGCCTCGCGCCTCGGTATCCCCAGCAGCCGCCCGATCAGCAGCAGGTTCTCCGTACCGGTCAGGTTCTCGTCGACCGCCGCGTACTGGCCGGTCAGACCGACGAGCGAGCGCACCACCCCGGCCTCGCGGACCACGTCATGGCCGGCGACCTCGGCCCGCCCGGCGTCCGGCTGGAGGAGCGTGGCGAAGATCCGTACGGCGGTGGTCTTGCCCGCTCCGTTGGGTCCGAGCAGCCCCAGCACCGTCCCGGTGCGGGCGGCCAGGTCCACGCCGTCCAGCGCCAGGGTCTCCTTGAACCGTTTGGCCAGGCCCTCCGCCTGGATCGCGTACGTCATGGGACTCGTCCCCTCGTATCGAGGTCGCACTTCGGCGGTCGCCCCGGGCCCTCCGGCCCGGGCGCACCCCTTGCACAACTGTGACGCACGCCACTGACATTCCACCCGGCGTCTCGGGGTCGGCCAACCGCCGCCGCCTCGACGGCCTCGGCAAACGCCTCCAGCGGGCCGCTGCCCTCGTCTGCCGCAGGCGTCTTGTCCGCCCCTCACCGCGCAGGGCGCGTTGGCGGGATCCCGGCCGGTCCATATGCGTCGTGTTCCGCAGGTCAGCGGTCCGGCGGAAACCCTGGTCGATCACGCTGAGCGATCACATCCTGACCCGTTGTCAGTGTCTTGTGCTTCGATGACCGGTTGACGGGGGAAATCGTCAACGATCTTGGGGGGTCGGGATGGTCGCGGTCCGCGACGACGAACGCGAGGACAGTACGGGGGCGCGCGTGTACTCCCGCTCGGCAGCCGGATCCGGGTACCGGCTGATAGTGAAGGGCTCGGTCGTCCCGGAGGCGCGGGTGATCGGCGGCGAGGGCGTCGGCGCCGGCCTGCCGGAGGGGCTTGCGGCTCCGCGTCCGGCGCAGTCGCCCTGGGCCGTGCCGGACGGCGGGAGCGGGCGGTGAGCGGGCGGCGTCCGGCGCGGCGCTCCTCGCCCCGCAGGCGGCGCCCGGCGAAGAAGCAGCAGGGTGGGGGTCTGCCGGCCGTCCTGCTCCTGGGCGGCGTGGTGCTGGCGGTGGTCGGCGCGGTGGTGCGGTGGCTGGTGGAGAACTGGTGGCTGCTGGTGCTGCTCGCCGCGGTGGCCGCCGGCGTCGGCGGCACGCTGTGGCACCACCGCTCCCAGCGGGCGCGGTGGGAGCGGGTGCGGGCCCAGGGACTGCGCTACCGGCTGGCCCAGCTCGATGCCCTGCACCACGACGCCTTCGAGTACGCGGTGCGGGACCTGATGCGCCGCGACGGCTGCGCGGACGCGCAGAAGCTGGGCGGGCGCGGCGACAACGGCTGCGACGTGCTGGCCACCGACCCGCTCGGGAGGCGTTGGGTGATCCAGTGCAAGCACCGCGCCCAGGGCCTGGCCGGGGCGGCGGTCGGCACTCCGGACCTGCAGGTCCTCAACGGCACCGGACGGCCGGTGCACCGGGGGGACGTGGTGGTGCTGGTGACCAACGGCCGGTTCTCCGCCCCGGCCCGCGAGTTCGGGAAGCAGCAGCGGCTGCATCTGGTGGACCGGGCGCTCCTCGGGCAGTGGGCGGCCGGCTCGCGCCCGCTGTGGGAGCTGCTGGACCGCATACCGCCCCCGCGGCGGGCCACACCGCGGTCCTGACGGCCGCCGGGGCCCCGGGCTCCCGCTCCGGTGTGGCCTTCGGCGGGCTGGTTGCGGCGGGGCGGCCATGCCCTTGTCCCGTGAGGGAGGAGGTACGGCAACGCTGCCGGTGAGCGGAGGCGGCAGGCGGTCGCCGGTCCGTGGCGGCCCTTCAGCGTGCTGCACGCTGCTGGAGTCGGATCGCCCCGTGCCGTGGGGACACGGGAGTCCTCATGTGCCGGCCACCGGTCGGTGGCCGCTGATGCGGTCCGCTCCACGGTGGTGGTGCGTGCCGTGGTGGTCGGCCTGTGGCCGGCCTTGGGCCGGGCATGGCCGCCGACCGCGGTCGCGCAGCGTGGCACCGAGCAGGTGGCCGTAGAGGGAACTTGCTCGCGGCTCCTTCAAGGGTGAGCGGGGCGGGAACGCTCGCCTCCCGGGCTCACGGCGTCGGGTCGTCAGCCGCTCGGTCGGAAACCGCAGGGACGTTCAGAGCGATGGCTGACGGGTTCGGCCCTCCCGTCGCGGCGCCCGGACCGTATCGCGCGGCTGCCTGTCAGCAGTGGTTACCAGGTTGGGTGCTTACTGGGCTGGTGGGTGGGGCGGGCTGTCGATGTCGTCGTCATTCTCGGGAAGCACGCTGATCATCCCGTTGGGCTCCAGGTAGGCCAGGTGCACTCGGGCCGGATCCTGAATGCCGTGCAGTCGTAGTTGGCTGAGGACTTCCTGGGTGGTCATGAATTCCCGCCGCATCAGCTCGTGGTTCAGTCGACCGTCCTCGATCAGGGGGCGCGGCCTGGCCTTGAGCACGGCTGAGAACCGGGGAAACCGATAGGCGGCTGCGTCGATGGCCACGCTGCACACGAGGATGGTGGCGACGAGGATGATGCCGCCGGTCACGGAGCGGGAATCGCCGACCAGTCCTCCCGCGGCGGCTTCGGCGATCAGCACGACGATGAGCACGTCGGTCAGTCCCAGGCCGCCGGATTCCCGCTGTCCTGTGATGCGCATGAGGACCAACAAGGCCAGGTAGATCACCACGCCGCGGATGATGAGTTCGAGGACCGGCGCATCCAGTTCGAACATGTCACTCAAGTCAGGCATGACGTCTGGTGTATCCGGTCGCGGTGGACCGGAGCGGATGGCGCGCTGGATCCTCGCTGTGGAGCCCCTCGGATTCCATGCCCGAGCCGTTGTCCGCCGCCGACGGCGAGAACCGCGGCGCCGGGCCCGGCCTCGCCTGGGCGTGGTCGCCCGCCGGGGCGTGCCCTGGGCAGCCGACGGATCGGCAAGGCATCAGGGTGGAGGTGTTCCCCCGCAGGCCCCGGCGGGCTGCCCGGAGGACGGCTGAAGCGCGCCGGTCGGAACCACCGGCAGCGGAGCACTCCTCGTCGCTCCTCGCCACGTACCGCAGGCCGGCGGCATCCACCGCTGTGCCCACCTGTGTGATCCACCTATGTGGCCGCCCCCGAACGGGTGAGTCCTCCGCCCGCTGCTTCCGGTCACCCGCCTGCCAGGTGCCCCACCCGGCCGTATCGACCGCGACCGGCCGCATCACCGCGGACGAACGGGTCTCCCACCGTCCGCCGGGGCTGACGCGTGGCACTGCCGGAGGTTGGACGGCCTCCCCTTCCCGGCCGTCGAGGGAGCGCTGGTGGGGAGCCGTGTGGGATTGCCCGATGGGCTGCCGCCGTGTTCCCGGTGCGGCGTGGAGCTGCTCAACACCGCGCCCAGCCGCAGCGGGCAGGGCCGGGCCCGGGGGATGCCCTCAGGAGCGTGCATGCCGCAGGGCCGCCCGCCGGTCCCGGTACGTCCTGGCGCTGCTCAGGGGCGGGGGCGTTCGATGTGCAGTACGTCCTGGTCGTGCCTGATCGTGTACCCGCCGCCGGGGTCGCTGAAGTGGCGGCGGACGTAGTCCTCCACGGCCTCACGCGCCGGGGGTTTGCGGGCAGGACGGCCGAAGGGGACGCTGAGGTGGAAACCGGCAACGGTGACGGTTTCCTCGACGTCAGGGCTGCTGTAGCGCGCGGGGATGGTGTCCAGGCGGACGGCACCGACCAGGCCGGGCGGCGCCGTGGCGAGTTCCTCCGCCAGTTCCCGCAGGTCGAAGCGGTTGCCGGTGAAATGGCGCACCATGCGCATGCAGGCGCTCTCGGGATTCTGCAGGAGGACCAGGAGGATGCCGCCCGGTTCGATCCACTCCATGATGCGCAGCACCGTCGCCGCCCACTGCGGGCGGGGGATGTAGTACAGGACGTGGGAGAGCAGGGCCAGATCGGCGGTGACGCCCGGCTGCGCCTCCAGCACCGGGTCGGCCAGTACCAGGGCGTCGGGGCAGGCGCGTTTGAGCGCGCGGCGCATGGGCTCGCTGGGCTCGATGCACACCGTGCGCTCGAAGAACGGGGCGATGTGCTGCGTCGTGGTGCCGTCGGCGGGCCCTACGTCGAGGAACACCCGCCGAGCGGGAAGCCCCTCCACCACTTGGCCGAGATAGGCGTGGGTGACGTCCTTCTCGTCCGTTCCGGCGAGGAACCGGCCGAGCGCATCACGGTAGGCGTCCTCATCGGTTCGCAGCCCTCCGGCTGGAACGATCTTCTGCGGCGCCATCCTCAAGCCCCTTTCACCGGCGACGCGCACGAGCCGCCCGCCGCCACCGATACCGCGAACAGCAAAACGGTGACACAGCCCGGATCTCCTGAGCGGTGACCGGCACGCCCCCGGGTGCGGCCGGGACGGGGCGCACGGAAGCACGGACACGCGGTACGGCTCACGCGCGGATGCCGCACGCCCTGCGGCGCACCGTCCGCTTCCCCCTCCCGGCGGACCGCGGCGACTCCCCCACCGCACGGGCTGCCGGTCGTTCCTCCGCCCCACCGGGCCGGTGGGACGCGGACGTGGCCGGCCGGATGGCCGCGGCCTCCGCAGGAGGGGATGAACGCGGCTCCCTGACCGGGGCGGTCACCGGCCGACGATCTCACCGTCGTCGTTGACGACGACGGTGCTCCAGTACTCGTCCCATGTGTCGCCCACGTGCCGGGGCACCTTGCCCTCCGGGTAGCGCACGTACCCCTCGGGCGGCTCCTGGCCGTCGGGCACGCACGCCGCCCCGGTCTTGTTGCCCACCGCCTTCACCGGGTACTCCCCGGAGCCGCAGATGCTCTCCCGGTAGGCGCAACCGCCGGTGAGAAAGGCGGCCAGCACCGCCGCCGCGGCGAGAAAGCCGGTACCGGCACGGTGCTTCACCACTGCCCGGCCCTCTCCGGTGCGTCGTTCGTCCTGCATGTTCCTTCGGTCCTCCCGTCGATGCGCCCAGGCTGGCGTACGGCGGAAGACCGGTGCATGAGTACGCGCACTCAGATCCGGAGCGGTGACCGGCGGATCGCGCCGAACCGCCGCTACACCGTCACGCGGCCGTTCGCCGTCTGGCAGGGCAGCATCGTCCCTGGTGCGGACAGCCCGACGGCGGCTAGCAGATCAAGCTCGGCCCCGGCCCTGCTCAACCCCGGCGAAGGCCAACGGCTGAACGTCAAGTGGCTGGTGGACCACGACTGCCTCTCCCCCGCGGCAGGCCAGGCACGACGCCGGTGGACCGCCATGCCCTGCGCACCGCCCTGAATGCCGCGGGCGTGCGGGGCGTCCACCACTGCGTCGAAGGGGTTCACGAGCCCTCCCCCTGCCCACCGACTTCCTCTGCCTGCGTCGCTCCCACCACCCCCGGCACGTGGGAGACCGGCGCCCACGCGTCCGGTTCCTCCTCCGGTGCCGATGGCCAGTCATCGGTGGCGGCGCAGTCGGCGGCCGGAGGCTTGTTCTGCAGCCGGGCCAGGCCGATGAAGTCGAGGGACTTGGCAGCGGGATCGCGCTGCACGACGGAGACGGCCTTGTGGTGGGGGTTGCCGTGGTTGTCCAGGCAGATCCGGCCTCACGGGACGGCGCGCGGCCCCGGCGGCGATCGGACAGGAGCGTCCGGGCTGAGGGAGAGGGCAGCGGCGAGGGTGAGCGCCGCTGCCCGGACTCCCCACTGTCACCGGTCAGGACCGGTCAGAGCCCTTCGGGCAGGGTCCATTTCTGGTTGGGGCCGGTGTGGCAGGTCCACAGGTGGACGCGGGTGCCGTCGCTCCAGGTGGCGCCCTCGGCATCGAGGCACTTGCCGGACCCGGAATTGCGCACGGTGCCGTCCGCCTGCGGCTGCCA
>NZ_DASQNP010000270.1:0-6372 GCF_035644915.1 Streptomyces sp. | reverse complement strand
GCGGGTGAGGCGGGACGCGGACGGGGAGTGGCCGGTGGTCTGGGACGCGGTGATGCTCATGGCAGGGTCTCCTGTTCGGCGTTCGGACTCGGTGTGCCTTTCAGGGAGGTAGACCGGGTGACGCCGCGAGACTCATCGGTCATCGGAAGGTGTTCTCCGAAGCGGAGGAGCCGGCCGGTCCCCAGCACCTCCACGGACGCCCTCCATCGTGGGACAGCGACCCGACTGCTCGTCAGCGCCGCCTGCTCATGGACGCCGAGGTGGCCTAGTCGGCCGCCGGGAGCAGCCCGACGCCGGATGGCGGACAACGGCGCCGGCTTTCCGCGTATCCGGCACAGTCCCGCCAACGACAGGAGCGCCCAGGCCCGGCCGGCCATCAAGCCGGCGAGCACAACGCGAACTCCCCGCGGTTCCCGGTCCCCGCGTTGGAGGCACGATCCCGGTGTCGGCGCGGGATGTGGTGTCTGGACGCCGTACTCCTCGGCTGCTCCGAGCACGGCGTGAAGCACCACTCCGGGCCGGTTCGACACCGGAGGGACAAGCTCCACAATTGGAGCCCTCCGGGGCTGCGGGCCGTCCCGATTGGCTCCTGGGTCAGGTGCGCAGATGGGCCAATAGGCCGTCGGCCACGGGGTAGGGGCGTTCTGCGGGCAGCAGTCGCCGGGCGGCTTCCAGGGCTCCGTCCCTCACCTGGGCATGGATCGTGTGCGCGAGCTCGGTGACGTCGGTGATGGCGACCGTCCATTCCTCCGCGTACCTGTGTGCCGCTTCGCCCACGAGGCCGAGTTGCAGAGAGCGGTGGGGAAGCGGCCGCAGGTGCAGGTCGCGTTCGGGGTCCCACTGGACCCGGGCCGGGGCCTGCTTCAGTTGGCGCCTCCAGGTGGCGCGGTCGGGGTACAGCCCGTGTTCGTAGTGGGTCGGGCAGGCGTGCTCCAGAGCCCACTCGAAGCCTTCACGGGTGATCTCGACGGCGAGGACGGTTTCCTGGCCGTCTTTGGTGCCCCACCCGGAGCGGTACATCATCCACAGGAACGACGGTTTGATCCACGTCATCCGGTCCCGCTTCCAGGCTGCGGGAAAGCGACCGCCCCGGGCGGCCGGCAGGCCGATCTCCGGTGCGTATGCCTGGTACACGGTCACTGTCGAGGCGGTATGGACGGCACGGATCCGATGTCTGGGTTCTGCCACGGTGACCAGGATCGGCGCTCTCTGCGGTCGGTGCCATCGAATTGCCGGGCCGGCGGGGTGCCGGGTCGCCGGTGGACGTTCGGCCGGACAAGCCCACTGAGCGGTGAGCGGACGGCTTCTCACAGCAGGAGCAGTACAGCGGCCGCCCACAGCACGGACAGGGCGACCACGACCGGGCCGAGCGGCATGCCCTGCTCGGCCGGGGCGGCGTTCCCGGCGGGACGCAGCTCCGGCCGGTTCAGCAGGGCGCGTATCTCCTCGGCCGCCCGGACGGCCGACGGGCGACGTCCGGTCCTCCGGCCGGGCAGTCCCGGGCCCACGGGCGAGAGATCCAACTTCTCGTTCCCGGGCAGCCGGAAGCGGAGCCGGTCTGCGGTGTACTCGACGCCGCCGAGCCGTTCCCACGGGACGCGGCGCACCCGCCAGGCGCCGGTCACCCACAGGCCCCCGTGGTCCGCCGTGACGCGCCAGCCGAATGCGGTGGAGACCGAGCCGATCAGCCAGGGCAGCCCCAGCACCAGCATCAGCACCTGCCAGGAGGTCCAGGAGAGGCCGTCGTCGAGGACGGTCCAGGTGAGGCCGCCCTCCAGCAACAGCAGGAACAGTCCGACGCCCCGGGAGCCGAGGTCCGCCGACCAGGTCCGTGGGCCGTTCGCCGGTTCCATGGCGGCGGCGATCTCCTCGACCGGACGGCTGCCGTTCGCGCGTTCACGAGGCCGGGATCCGGCGCCGCGGAGGCCGGGGGCGACCGGTTTCACGGGGGTGACGCTGCATTCCACGGCCGGTTCGCCGCCCTCCGAGGTGAGGAAGACGACTTCGGCACCCGGGTACGGGGCACCGAACAGCAGCGCCTCACGCAGCGGTGGTGCGGGGTCGGTGCCCCGGAACACGTCGGCGATCTCCCTCAGCTCCCGGCCGAGTTCCCTCTTCGCCTCCGCCAGGTGCTCCGCGGTGAGCTTCGCGCTGTCGCCGTCACCGTCACCGTCCCGGTCATCGCCGCCTTCGACGTCCTCGTATTCGTATTCGCCCTCGTCCTCCTCCTCGTCCACGAAGGAGTGAAGGGAGTGGAAGTGCAGGATGGGCGTGGAGGCGGCGGGATCGTCAGCCGCGTACACCCAGGTCCGCCCGTCCTCGTGTCCCTCGCGGACGAGCACCTGCAGCACCGGCGCCCGCCCCCGGCGCAGCCGGACCGAACGTCCGCGCCCCACCGCGCCGTTGACCGCGAACGCCACTCCCGGCAGACCTGCCGCCAGCATCAGCAGTTCCCAGCCGAAGATGTCGTACGGCTCCGAGGCCAGTCGTAGCCGGTCGCCGTCGGTCAGGAGTTCCACGGCCGTGCCCGGCGGATAGTCCTCGGGATAGTCCGTCGCCACCCGGTACGTGCGGTTCCCGGCGGCGGCCGTCAGGACGTAGGCGTCCTCGTCGTCCCCGCCCGCCCCGGTGACCGTGGCGGTGATCCGCTCGGCACCGGCCGCCCACTTCTCGTACGCGTCGATCTCCTCCAGCGCCTGCCACAGGCCGACTCCGGCCACCGCCAGCAGCGGCGCGGCGAGCATGAAGGAGAACCGGCCGCGCCGGAAGGTGTGGGCCGCGGCCGGCAGCGGGTGGCCGGCGGGACCCGCGGCCCGCTCGGCGTACTGACGCTGCCGCCCGGCGGCGGCCAGCCGGTGGAGCAGCGCCGCCGCCGTCCAGCCGGCGGCGGCCAGCAGGGCGAGACCCGACGGATCCAGCAGACCGGCGAAGCCGCCCTCCTCCACCGCGGTGCCCACGAGGATCACGCCGAGCCCGGTGAGAGCCAACCGCGGCTGCCGCCACACCCAGTACAGGGTCAGCGGGACGACGGCCGTGAACGCCATGCCCCACCAGTCGGCACCGCAGGGCTCGGCCGCGGTGCACGGCGGGAGAGGGGCTGCCGCCGTGCACCACACGGCGGCGGCCAGCAGCCCGAGGAAGGACCACAGCGGGTGCGCCCAGCGCGCCGGGGCGGCGGCCAGCCAGCGCCCGGTGTCCGCGGACCGCCAGGGACGGGCATCGGACGGTATCCACTCGGGCGGCAGGGGAACGAAGGGTCTGCTCACCCGCGCATTATCCACACCCCCACGCCGAGTGCAGGACGGCCGCCGCCGGCGGGCCGACGGGCCGAGGACGGGGCGGAAACCACGAAGAACGCGGAACGTGCCGCCGACCGTTCCGTACCGTCGGCGCTGCTCGCCGGGTGCCACGGATACCGTTCAGGAGGTCACCGCCGTAGCTCCTCCTTCGGCACCTCCAGAGGCGTTTCGTGCCTTGTTCGATCCCGGATTTCCCGATCCGGGTGGCTTCCAGGTGCCGCGCGGGCTCAGGGCGGATTCGGCTGCGAGGCGGCGAGTCATGAGGTTGATCATCGCAAGGTGGATCATGGCTTCGGAGCGGTGGGGTTCGGCCTCGTCGTCGCGGGCCAGGTGGCGGTGGTTCACCAGCCATTCCAGGGTGCGCTCGGCGGTCCAGCGGCGGGACAGGACTGTGAACCCCTGGCGGCAGGGGCACGCCGGACGATGTGCCTATCGGTGCCCCGGGTCGCGGCGTGTTCGACGAGGTGCCGGCGGTGGCCGCCGTCCCCTCGGACTGTGTGAACCTGGAGGTGAGCGGCAGCCACCTGGCCGACCAGGTGGGTGCCGGCGACGGAATCGGGCACGCCCGCGGCGGTGACCAGGGTCGCGGGCAACAGGCCGAGGGTGTCGGTGACGATGCTCCGCCTGCGGCCCACGATCCAGCACCATGTGGCATCGGCCACCTCGGCATCCCGCTCGCTGTCTCCCCGACCGGCGGAAACCGGCACGGCGTCACATAGCTGATCTAGCTCCTCGACGACTTGCGGGAGCGCACGGCTCAGCCGGCGCCGCCTTGTCCACCGTGCAGGCCGCAGCTCCGTGCGTTTCTCCAGGTCCTCGCTCGACATCGGTCGCGCCCCGCCACTGTCCGTACGGCACCCACGGCCTCGCTCGCCCGCTCCGCCCCCTGCGGGATCGTCGTGGGTACGGTGATTCCGGTATGAGCTCCGGCTGGCGACCTGAGGGAGCCCAGACGCTTCGAGTGCGCGCTGGCGACACCGCCACCATGGCACCGGAAGTCGGGGCCAATGCCCGACGGGCACCTCCTCATTCGGATCGCCCACGCGGCTCCGGTGCTGTGGTCATCGATGGCCGGCCGGTGGCCAGACGGGGTCGGGGGACGGTCCCGTAGCGGCGCTCGCGCCGGGTGTAGGCGGCGATGGCCTGCCATAGGTCACGGCGGTCGACATCGGGCCAGAGGGTGTCGGTGAAGTGGAGTTCAGCGTACGCGGTCTGCCAGGGCAGGAAGTTGGAGGTGCGGCGTTCCCCGCCGGTGCGCCACAGCAGGTCGACATCGGGCAGGTCGGGGTCGGGGAGATAGCGGCTCAGAATGCGCTCGGAGACGCGTGCGGGATCGACCTGTCCGGCGCAGGCGGCGCGGGCCAGAGCACCGGCCGCCTGGGCGAGTTCGTCCCGGCCACCGTAGTTGACGCACAGCGTGCAGGTCAGGCCGGTGTGGTGACGGGTTTCCGCCTCGAGGCGGTGCAGAGCTTCGAGGATGTCGGTGGGCAGGCCCTGTTCGGAGCCGGCCCAGCGTATCCGCACGTCGCGGTCGAACAGGTTGTCCTCCTCGTGCCGGTCGAAGGTGCGCACGAGGTTCATCAGGGCGTCGACCTCCTCGGGGGACCGTTTCCAGTTCTCGGTGGAGAAGGCGTAGACGGTCAGGTGGGGCAGACCGATCTCCAGGGCACCGTGGACAATGTCGCGCAGGGCCCTCTCCCCCGCGCGGTGGCCCTCGGTGCGGGGCAGGCCGCGCCGGGTGGCCCATCGTCCGTTGCCGTCCATGATGATCGCCACGTGCCGAGGCATGCGCTCGCGCGGCAGCACGGGCGGCCGGGCACCGCTGGGGTGCGGAAGCGGAGGCAGGGAGGCCTGGGCGGGGTGGGTCTTGAGGGCCGGTGTGGCCGGGTCGGCGGTAGTCGGCGGGGCCGCGGAGGCCATGACGATGGGAGCCGTGACGGGGGTGAGTCGCCAGACGAGGGCGGCCTTGGCCCGGGCGGGGACGAGGATGCGCCAGCGAGTCGGCCGGGGAAGGCGGGGGCTGCGGTGCAGCAGCGCCGGGCCGGCCGCACGTGCGGCTCGCAGCCGGGCCTGGTACATCTCGGTGGCTGATCCGAACAGCATGGCCAGCCACGGCGGCAGGCCGACGGGGCCCAGGCAGAGCCACCGCTGCGCCCGGGCATTCACCTGCTCGGTCAATGCCTCGACCCCGGGTGTCCAGCGGCGTTCCAGCAGGTCGGCCACGTCCGCTCCGGCCTGCCGGAAGGCTTCGACGGGCCACTCGACGTGGCCTCGGGAGAGGTCGTCGGAGAGATCCGTCAGTGAGTCGACGAGCAGGAACGCGTCGAGCCACCGCCGACAGGATTCCACGTCGCGCAGCCGTACGGGCGTCCGCAGAACGGCTCCGGCCAGCACCAGCGCGCTGTTCACCGTGCAAACGCTCCAGGACGCGCGGCGGACGCTCCACTCCTGCCATGTCGCGGGCTGCTCGTCGTAGATGTCCTGGTGCAGCATGTGGAGGACGGCGTACAGATCGCCCGGGGCGAAGTTCCAGTTCAGCACGGTGTGGACAAGTGCGCGGCGGACCGGGTCACCGCTCGTGCCCCGCTTGAGGTCGGCTTCGAGGGCGGCGGTCCACTCCTCCAGTGCGGTCGCGCGCTGCCGCAGCTCACCGCCGTGGTCCACCAGATCGTCCGCCGTGCAACCGGCGGCCCACATCGCCCAGAAAGCAGGGCGCAGCACCGGAGGAATCAGCGGGGCGAGCGCGTACTCGTCGGGGGTCCGGCGCCGCACCATGCGGCGGCAGGTTTCGTAGGCGTCTCTCAGGCCCGGATCGAGGATCCCGGCCTTGGTGTAGACGTCGGGCAATGCCGACTCCTTCGGTCGATGACTATGAGCTGGGACGAGACGAAGGGGCGGGTTCGTCGCGAGGTCGAGGAGTTCCTTCGCGCCGTTCCGGGGCGCGGTGCGCGGGGAGGCCGGGCAGCCGCCGGGGTCCGTGACGGAGCGGCGCCGGGGGCGCCCCGGAAACCGGTGGGGGCGGATTCCAGGAGAAGGCGAGGCAGCCGCCGAGGATTCCGCAGGCGGTGCCGAG
>NZ_DASQNP010000269.1:0-4835 GCF_035644915.1 Streptomyces sp. | reverse complement strand
GGCGTGAGCGAGAAGATGCTCGCCCAGACCCTCCAGGCCCTGGAGCGCGACGGCTTCGTCCACCGCGAGGTCCGTGCCGTGATGCCGCCCCGGGTGGAGTACAGCCTCACCGAGCTGGGTCGCACCACGGCCGCCAAGCTGATCGACCTCATCGAGCACCTCGAAGCCCACATGCCCGCCGTCCTGGCCGCGCAGCAGCGCCGCGACCGGGAGGGCGACGGCGGCTGAGGGCCGCCGCCCCTCCCGGCCGCCGGCCCCTGACGCGGGAGGCCCCCGAAGCGGTCACGGAGTCGCGGGGGAGCGTCAGGACAGCGGTTCGGTGAGTTCGGCGAGCCGCGCCAGGGCGTCCCGCGCCGACTCCCTCTCCCCGTCGGTGAGCCGGATCCCGGCGGCCCGCTCCAGCAGCCGCCGGGCCAGGTCGTCGTCGCCGAGCCGCCGCGCGATGTCCCCGCGCAGCACCAGCAGCCGCACGTGCTGTACGGGAGTGGGGCGTTCGTCCTCCAGGTCCAGCACGCGGTCGATGATCCTCGCGGCGCCCGGCAGGTCCTCCTTGGAGTCGGCGAACAGGTCGGCCATGTGCAGCGCCCGCTCGAAGGTCTCCCGGGGAGCCGGCCGGTGGTGCTGGTCCTCGCCGGTCCGCTGTCCGACGCGGATGCTGTTGCCGCCGGGATCGGTCATCAGGAACTGCCGCATCCCATAGGACATGTCCTTCAGCGGTCCGATGCGCGGCAGCCCGCGGCCGGGCACCTTCCCGTACGCCGCCTTGAGCCCCGCGCGGAACGCCGCGTACAGCCCGTCGACGTCGTCGGTGAGGAGGTAGCAGCCGGAGAACGACTGGGCGGGGTCGTACTGCTTCATGCCGAAGAAATGCAGTTCGATGGAGCCGCGTTCGACGACGGCGTACGGATAGGGGCTCTTCTGCAGGAAGGTCGTCTCGAAGCCCAGCGCGGCGTAGAAGTCGACCACCGGCTGGAGCGTCCGGCAGGGCAGGAAGGGGATGGTCTTCTCGGTCATGCCGTACAGCCTAGTCAAATTTGATTAGCCGGTCACCGGTTTTCGGGGCGATGCGCGCCGGCCGGCCGCCGTCCGTGCCCGGTCCCGGCGGCCGGTCCCGCCGTGCGAGCCGCCCGCGAGCCGCCGTATGACGGCCCGGAGCCGCCCCGCGTACCGTGAAGGAATGCTGCACATATGGCGTGAAGCCGACCGTTACCGGGGCGGGGACGCGGCGGCCGGGATCGAGACACGGCACGCCTTCTCCTTCTCCGGCTTCTACGATCCGCACAACACGCGCTTCGGGTTGCTGGTCGCCTGCAACGAGGAGCGCCTCGCGCCGGGCGCGGGCTTCGCCGAACACCCCCACGCCGACGTGGAGATCGTCACCTGGGTGATCGAGGGCGAGCTGACGCACGAGGACTCGGCCGGACGCCGCGCGGTGATCCGGCCCGGGGACGTCCAGCGGCTGAGCGCCGGGCGCGGCATCCGGCACGTGGAGCGCAACGCGGGGAGCGAGCCGCTGCGGTTCGTGCAGATGTGGCTGGTGCCGGGGGTGTTCGGGGGCGACGCCGAGTACGAGGTCGTGCGCGGCATCGCCGACGGCACCCCCTACGCGCTCTCCCGCGCCGACGCGGTGCTGCACGTGCGGCGGCTGGGCACGGGGGAGCGCACGGCGGTGCCGGACGCGCCGTGGGTGTACGTGCACGTGGTGCGCGGCGGACTGCGCCTGGGCGGGGAGCCGCTGACGGCCGGTGACGCCGCGCGGATCACCGGCGCGGAGGGGCTGGAGGCGGCCGGGGACGGTCCCGGCACCGAGGTGCTGATCTGGGAGATGCACGCGGAGCCGTCGTACGGCTGAGCGGGCTGGGCGAGGGGAGCCGAGCGGGCGGAAGGGCGGGCCGCGCGGCAACGGCCGGCTCCGCGGCCGGTACGTTCTCAACTCCGGTCGGAAGGTGCACTTCATCGAGCAGAACCGCTCAATGGAAGCCTTTTGCGACCCATGTCCTGTTAATGCGTCAAACTCCCCCAAGGTCCGCTCATTTCCAAGGGGGAGGAGAGCACATGGCCATTCCGGCTGTGGACGGGGCGGTGCAACTGCTGAGGGCGCTGGACGGGCTGGTGGCCCGGCCCGTGCGCGGACGCAGGCTGCCGGTGGTGGTCCTGGAGGACGCGGTCCCGGAGGGGGCGGCCCCGCTGGGGCGCGCGAAGGGGTTCGTCGCGGGCTACCACGAGCGGCTCTGGGGCGAGGGACCGGAGGAGGAACGGGTGAGCTTCCTGCCCCACGCCTTCCTGGACCGGGAGAGACTGGCCCGGATCGCGGCGGCCGCCGAGCCCGGCACCGCCCTCCTGGACGACCTGGCCGACCAGTTCCGGAGCACGATGCCCCGGCGGACGGGGAAGCTGCGGCTGCCCCTGTACCAGACGTGCCGGGACGTGCTGGACGCACCGCAGACGGGGACCAACCACCAGGAGCGCCGTGCGGAGATGGCGCGGCACCTGGACGAGAAGTGGGAGGAACGCGTCCCCGTCCTCAAGGACCTGCGCGCCGCCGTGGAGGGCGAGGCGGGCGGGGCACAGCCCTGGATCGCCGCCGTGCTGGCGTTCCTCCTGAGCTGGCCGCTCCGGCAGTGTCACCGCCTCGCCCTCAACCGCAGGAGGCTGCGCTGGTACGCGCGCCGGGTCTCCACCGCCGGGCTCCCCGCGCGCACCTTCACCGACGCCGCGACCCGGCTGCGCGAGTTCCGCGAGACCGACGGGGAACGGCAGGCGGTGCTGGGGGAGAGCCTGCTGCTGGAGGCCCTGCTCGCGGATCTGTCCCGGGCGGTCCGGCGTGGCCGGTTCCTCCCCGGCCGGCGACGCCGGACCTGGGGCTTCGCCCTGCTGCTGACGGACCTCGACGCCCCCGGGGGCCGCCTGGCGCAGCGGCTGCTCGACCTCCACGCCGATCTGGTCCGGCGCGGCGTACGCCCTCCCGTGCTGGTCATGGCGGCGTACGGGGAGCCGCCGGCGGACGCCGCGGCCGACGGCGCGCCCCGGCTGGACGTCAGGGAGGCCGCCGTACGACTGGGGGGCGCCGCCGACGGAACGGCCGAGCGGATCGTCGTCCGCGTGCCCGACGGACCCGAGTACCCGGAGAGGGCCCCCCTCCTGGGCGTGGACAAGGTGAGTCCTCCCCGGGTGTCCTGGCCGGTCGCGCACGCCGGATGGCTGGTCCCGGTGCTGGCCATGGCGGTCGGGGGCCACCCGGCGATCGTCTGCCTGACCGATGTGCTGGCGGGCGACGCCTGCCCGGCGATCGAACAGGTCGGAGGGGAGCGCGTCGGCATCGACACCGCCTCCGACGGCTGCTACTTCACCGCGGCCGGGACGCTCCTCGGCCGGCTCCAGGACCAGGTCCGCAAGCAGAACGCCGAGATCGAGGACGACCCGCACCGCACGCTGGTGTTCTTCGGACCACTGACCGCCAACCCCGAGGACGAGCGCGAACAACTGCTGCCCTCGGGCGTGCTGCAGTTGCAGGGCGCCGTGGAGGCGCAGCGGGAGTGGAACGCGCAGGCCGACATCTCCACCCACATGCCGAAGCTGAGACTGCTGGTGGCCAACGCAGGCTTCGCCTTCGGCGAGGGCGAGAGGGTCGCCGACCGGATCAGGGAACTGGTGGAGGAGGACGACACCTTCTCCGCCGTGATCGGGATCGCCCAGAGCCGGCGGGAGTCGGTCGACGCGATCAACCGGCTGGACAGGAGGACACCGGTGATCGGCGCGTCGGTCACCGGGGACTTCATGGCCGACGACGCGCGCAACTTCTTCCACACCCAGGCGACCAACGCGGTCATGGCCGAGGTCATGGTCCGGCGCGCCGCCGGCCTCAAGGCCACCAGGGCGGTGATCGTCCACGACGACACGGACCTCTACAGCCGGGAGCTGCGCAGGAAGTTGAGCGGGGAGTTGCGGAAGCGGGGCATCCCGGTGGAGAACCCGTCGTACGCCGAGATCCCCTTCCCGACGTCGGAGAACGAGCACACGATCGCGCTCAGGCTGCCCCAGCTCGCCCGGAGGATCTGCGACCTGCCCGCACAGGGCGGCATCACCCTCTACGCCGCCCGCGGCACCCAGCTCCCCAAGGTCCTCGCCGAGGTGCAGCGGACGTGCGGCCGGGAGCACGCCGGGCGGCGGGCCATCCCGGTCATCGGCTCGGACGTGAACACGCTGATCGAGTACCGGGACCTGCCGGAGTGGGCGCGCATCCACAGGTACACGGCGGTGGACCTGTACTACATCTCCTTCTCCGACCGTCCCGTCCTGGGCGCCCCGGAGGGAGGCAGCGACCACACCTCCGGCGGCGACGCCCTCCGCGCCGCGGCGGCGGCCGTCCTCCAGGCGTCCACGCACTCCTCGGGGGACGCCTCGCCGTCGAACGTCCTCCAGGAACTCCGCCGGGAGGTCGAGGTCAGGGGCGGCGGCGACCCGGAGCGCGACTTCACGCTGCCGCTGGACGAGGAGCGGAAGCGGGGCCGTCCGGTGTTCCTCTGCCTGGCTCCCCACGACGAGACCACCGACAGCCACGACAGGTGCGTCCGCGGCGGTCGCGGGGGCGGCGGCGGGGACGGTGAGTGAGGGCGGGGCCGCACCGTCCCGTGCGGCTGGGCTCCCGCCACTCCGCCTTCCTCCTCGGCCACCTGCGGCGCGAACTCGACGCCTTCCGGGCCTGCCTGGGCGGTGACCTGTCCGTCCCGGTGGAGCACTGCGGCGACTGGACGCTGCGCGACCTGGCGGAGCACCTGGGCAGGGGCAACCTGTGGGCGGCGACGGCCGTGACCGAGGGACACGGCCACGGCGGG
>NZ_DASQNP010000268.1:0-28137 GCF_035644915.1 Streptomyces sp. | reverse complement strand
GTTCCGGTGCAGTATCCGGTCGTAGAGCTTCTCGATCACGCGTTCTCCTCGTCGGTGCGGCTCCTTGTGTCCCGCCGGTTCCGTGACCCGTACGGGACCCGCACAAACGCACGACGCCGAGCACCGTGGGGCGCTCGGCGTCATCGTCGACGTTGCGAATTTCCAGCGTGACACGTCTTCCCCGCGGCTTCTCCCCGAGACGGCCATGATCCGAAACCTCGTCCCGACGTGCTCGGTGCAACCGGACGGTGGATGTCCGAATGGTGACGCCCTGTGACGGAGGGGCGGGTATGATGACCGCACCTGCGGAATGCATACGAATCACAACGGTGTGTGATCGGACGGTGGGCCGTTGCCAGGGCTAGGACTACCATCACGCCATGCAAGACCCGCGAGGCGCCCGGCACCTCTTGGGGAGATGCGGGAGCGTTACCTCTTGGCAACGCCGAGACAAAGACGCGGCCGTACTGCGCGGCTTCTTGGCGCACGAGTGGGACACACCAAGAGGGCAACCCGAGGCGGAAAACGCAAAAAAATCCTTTACATGTCTCCGGGTGCCCTCATCACCGGCGGAACCGTTTATCAGCTGCTTGCCCAATAGCCGCGAATCAGCCGGAAACGATTTGACTCAGCGCCATCACCGCCAGCAACCATCCGAGTGCTCCCCAGCTGAAAGCAACTCGCCGACGCCTCCAGCCCTCGATTCCCAAACCGGCACTCACCAGGGCCAGCACGGCCACCAGAAGGCCGCCGAGGGTGAAATCCCCAGTGAAAGCAGCACCGAGTAGAGCTGCAAGAAAACCCAAGGAGAAGATGATCCCAGCAGCCAACCCCGTGGTATAGATAAACCTGTTGGGGTCGTTCTTCCGATCCGTACGGCGGTCACTTTGACTCCGGGGGGCAGACATGAGAACCATCATAGCACCGGAAGCCTCGCCAAAACAGCCCAAGACGCACGGAGAGCCATGACCCTTAGAGTAAATCCGGACAACCTGAAGGATTACGGAAGGATGATCGCTCGCGCTAGGGACGACGCCCAGGAGGGCAAAGATTACCTTAATCGATACGGCGACGTTCCATCGACCGTCCAAGGCCTCTTCACTAGGCCGTTCGACTTCCATGGAACTTTGAAAGGGGACGTGGAAAGAGTACTGAGTCGACTCCGCTCCCTCCTCGATGCCTCTTCCAAAGAACTGAACAGATCGGCGGATTACTACCGAAACACCGACCTGGAAGAAGCAGCCCGGATGGACGCCCTTCTGCCGAAATCGAAACGCTGAAATATCTTATGGCCTTCAAAGACGTAGTCGAGCCCACCAGCCACCTCAAGGCACCCGGCACCCCAGACGAGTTTAAGACCCCCCTTGAAGTCCTCAATAAGGCGAGCGATCTCATCAGCCCGACCTACTGGATGAACGAGATCATCGCGGCATCCACGGGTTTCAATCCTCTGGACAAGGCGAAAGAGTACTTCGCGGGCGACTGGGAAGCCTACGCGAAGTGTGCCGAGGTGTGGGAGAACATCGGAAAACTATGCGCCGACATCGCCGAGAACACCCGTGCGGGGAATAAAGAGCTCGACAGCACCTGGGACGGCAACGGAGCGGACTCCGCGTTCGTCTACTTCAAGAATCTGGCCGACCGCTGCGAAGAACTGCAGTCCGACCTGAACACGCTGAGCACCAAATACACGGTGGTATCACACGGCGTGTGGTCAACGGCCGAATCAGTCGGTGCGATCCTCGCCCAGATCGGTGACGCCGCCGCCACGGCGGCGATCGCGGCTGCCGCCGGTACGTTGACCAGTTGGACCGGATGGGGCGCGGCCGTCGGATACGGGCTGGCCACTTTCGAGGTTTTGAGCATCGTTAAAATGTGGGGAAACGCAACCAAGCTGATCAATAATTGCCAGATCACCGTCAACGGAGCCATGGGAAGCATCGAGGCGGTCGGCGGAGAGTTGGCAGGAAAGCTTCATGACTTTCCGCTCCCCGGTCACGCTTACAACAATCCATTGGTTTGACCCAACCCGATACACCAAGGAAACTTCAATGTCCCGGGAAGACGAACCCAGCAGCCCCGAGGTAGATGATCGGGAATTCCAGAATGAAAACCGAGATCGAGTTCAAGCTCGCGCGTTGCGCAAGCAGCTTCAGCAACTGGCTCAAGGTGGCGCCGGAGCCGTACTACAGGAGATGGCCAAGGAGATCCTCTCAGGCCGTGTGGGGCTTCGCGAAGCCATGCGGGTCCCCGCTTACGCAGAGGCGCTGGGAGAACGTGTCCGAACTTACCGGGAATCCTGGGAGAGGATGACGCCAGAGGAACGCGAGAGACAACTTTCCGAAGCACGCCGTTTTCTCGAGGCCCAACGTCAAGAGATTGAGCGGGAAATCCGGGGAGAAAAGCCGACGTTCTAGCCTGAACCCGGCGGCAGACAGTGACGGACCCGGTTTCGTACAGGCACGGGCAGCGACATGCTCGTGGGCGAGCGATCACCAACCTCATGACAAACAGCGTTGGAACCACCGTTCACGCCACCTGCGCCGAAGATCGCGCTTCTCGGAGCACGCCTCGACGTCGGCCGGTCACCGGTAGGCTCGGAGCCGGATTGTGGATCCTCAATCGACGGGTCAACACCGAGCCACACCGCGCATGGCGAGAAGTCTTCGCCGAGACGGCGCCACACGCGCCGTCCGACCCGGTGCCCGACCAGAGCGTCGAGGCCCTCCATCACATGATCCCTGCCTCGCCAAGCAAGGCCCGGAGGAGCCTTCCAGTGCCTTACCCACCGGGGCACCGCGAACAAAAGCGAATGGCGCCGACCACGCTGGTGCCGCCCTCCAAGAATCGGCAAGTGCCAAGGCAGGAGTCATCCACCGCCGCCCAGCCGTGAATCCGGCCTCATACAAGGAGCCGGGACTCATCCCAAAGACCAAGCACTGTCACTGAGCCTTCTCAGCGTTACCTCTCCGGCGTGGGAATGGCTGCGGCGTTTGGCATCGTTCACTTAAGACTGCTGCGTGATCTGCGAAGATCCGCCAGGGCTTCAGTCGCGCCATCCCATATTCGATGGGTGCGATCCTGAGCCAGCACGCGGTTGACCGTGCGCTGAGTCGGGGTCAGCTCGCCGCCGGACGGCCGCTTGCGCCCGGCGGTCGCCCAGAAGCCGACACCCTGGTAAGCACGGTCGGCCAGTACGGGCACGCCCTGGCGCTCACAGATCCGGATGGCCTGATGGGTGCGGGCTGGGGGAACCGTTCGGCCGGAGGCTGGGGAGGTCGGGTCGTGGCACCCGGCCCGGCAGGGCCGGCGAGATCCACAGCAGGTGGCCGGTCGGGTCGGTGACGACCTGCACATTCACGCCGTGCCGACGGTGCTTGGTGGAGTAGTCGGCCCGGCCGTCGCCCAAGCGGTCGTACTCGGTGAGGGTGCCGTCGAGCAGCACGTAGTCCGGATCGCTCGCGCAGGACTGTGAGCAGGCCAGGGGGCTCGGGCGGCGAGGAGCCGGTGACCGCGGTGGTGTAGGCGTGGGCGGTGCCCACTGAGATGCCGAAGCCGGCGATCTGCGCGAGAGTGTCGTGCTTGCGCAGGTGGACCAAGGCGACCAGCGCACGCTGGGGGGTGGGAGCCTACAGCGGCGGCCACCCTCCCGGGTGACGATGAACATCGTGACCCACTCGCCCAGCACGTGCGGCAAGGACAGGGGAGCAACGAAGATCCTGTGCCGGTGGGTTGAGACGTCGAGCACCTCCCTCAACGGCACGGGAGCCCCGTGCGTTGCGGGTACGGATGCCTCACCCGATCGGCGGCCACGCTGAAAGAGCTCACTCTGGCGAGCGCCCCCTGTGAACCGTCTCTCACAACACGACTCGCCCTGTTCTCGGAGGCGCAACTCTCAGAGCAAGGGCCTCAGGGGCGAGTCGCACAGTCTCGGCGCCGGCGTCCGAACGTCTTCGCCGGCCGGCGAGGCAGGACTTGGAAAGAACCCGAAGAGACGTTAGGTTAGGCTCGCCTAACTAGATGGCGGCCCAGTCGGGGCGGCCAGGGCGACGCGTGCCCGGAGGGGGTTGTGACCGCTCCCGTCAGCGAAGGCGGCGGCCGGCGCCGCGCGCCGGACGACCCGCCGGACGACCGCGCCGCCCTCCCGCCCGTACCGCACTCCCCGAGGTAGAGCCCGTGTCCATCGTTCTCCCGCCCTCCGCCGCCCCGCGCTCCGCCTACCCGGCCGAGGTGCTTCCCGAGCCGGTCCGCCGGCGGCTCCTGGAGCTGGCGGAGGCCGAGGAGCCGGTGTCCGTCTACCTGTACGACGGGGAGGTCGCCGCCCGACGCGCGCGTGAGCTGCGCGCGGCGCTGCCGGAGTGGGCGGCCGTCCACTACGCGGTGAAGGCCAACTCCTTCCCCGGCGTCGTCCGGGCGCTGGCCCCGCACGTGGACGGTTTCGAGGTCGCCTCCCGGTCCGAGCTGGAGCTGGCACTGGCCGCCCTCCGGGAGAACCTCCGGGAGAAGGGGGACGGCGGGGACGGGCCCGCTCCCGTCGTCGCCGCCGGGCCCGCCAAGTCCGTGCCCGTGCTGACCGCCCTGGTGCGGGCCGGGGTCGAGGCGATCAACGCCGAGAGCCTGCTCGAACTCCACCGCATCAGCCGGATCGCCGTCGCCGAGGGCACCACCGCCCGGGTGGCGCTGCGCGTCAACCCCGCCGACATCCCCGTCACCGGCTCGCTGCACATGGGCGGTACGGCCTCGCAGTTCGGCATCCCCGAGCCCGACGTGCCGGAGGTGCTGGCCGAGGCGCTGCGGCTGCCGGGGCTGGACGTGACGGGCTTCCACATCCACGCCGCCTCCAACAACCTCGACGCCGACTCGCAGGCCGCGTACCTGCGCTGGTGCGTGGAGTGGAGCGTCAAGACCGCGCACGCGGGCGGCGTCGACCTGCGCCACGTCGACATCGGGGGCGGCATCGGCGTGGCGTTCGAGGAGCTGTCGGGCGAGCGGCCCTTCGACGTCGCCCGCTTCGGCGAGCTCGCCGGACGGGTCGAGCCGCCGCCCGGCGTGAAGGTGATCCTGGAGCCGGGCCGCTTCCTGGTCGCCGACTGCGGCTGGTACGCGGCCGAGGTGACCGACGTCAAGCACAGTTACGGTTCCGCCTTCGTGGTGCTGCGGGGCGGCATCAACCACTTCCAGCTCCCCACGTCCTGGGATCTGGTGCACAACATCGCCGTGCTGCCCGTCGAGCGCTGGCCCGCCGGCCTGCCGCGCCCCGAGGCCGCCGGTGAGCGCGTGACGGTCGTCGGCGAGCTGTGCACGCCCGAGGACACGTTGCTGCGCGATGTCCGGGTGGACCGCGTCCGCGCGGGCGATCTGGTCGTTTTCCCCTACGCGGGCTCCTACGGCTGGGAGTTCGCCATGCACAGCTTCCTCGGCCACCCCGTCGCGGAACGCCATCTGCTCTGACCATTCCGAGGGACGGCCACCGGGCCGTACCGACACCACCCTCCTGACGGAGCCTCACGACATGACCGTGTCCACCACGTCCCCCACCCAGGCGACCACTCAGGCGACCCCCCAGGCAGCCCCCCAGGCGACGACGCCGGCGACCACGGCCGACGCCATCCTGCGGCGCCAGCGGGAGCGGGAGTCCTCGGCCCGCACCTACGCCCGCTCCTTCCCGATCGTCCCGGCCCGCGCCCACGGCATGACGGTCGAGGGCACCGACGGCCGCCGCTACCTCGACTGCCTCTCCGGCGCGGGCACCCTCGCCCTGGGCCACAACCACCCCGTGGTGACCGAGGCCGTGCGGCGGACCCTGGAGAGCGGCGCCCCGCTGCACGTGCTGGACCTGGCGACGCCGGAGAAGGACGAGTTCACCGACGCGCTGTTCGCCACGCTGCCCCCCGCGTTCGCCGACCGCGCCCGGATCCACTTCTGCGGGCCCGCCGGGACGGACGCGGTGGAGGCCGCGCTGAAACTGATGCAGACCGCCACCGGGCGGCGGGGCGTGCTGGCCTTCACCGGCGCCTACCACGGAATGACCGCGGGCGCGCTGGCCGTCTCCGGCGGCGTCACCACCAAGCAGCCCGTGCCCGGGATCGCCGCCGACGTGACCCGGCTGCCGTACCCGTACTCCTACCGCTGCCCGTTCGGGGTGGGCGGCGAGCGCGGAGCGGAGCTGTCGGCCGCCTACACCGAGCGGCTGCTGGACGACCCCAACGGCGGTGTGGTGCCGCCCGCCGCGATGATCCTGGAGGCCGTGCAGGGCGAGGGCGGCGCGGTGCCCGCACCGGACGGCTGGCTGCGCGCGATGCGGCGGATCACCGCCGAGCGCGAGATCCCGCTGGTCGTGGACGAGGTGCAGACCGGCGTGGGGCGCACGGGCGCCTTCTGGGCCGTCGAGCACAGCGGGATCGTGCCGGACGCGATGGTGATGTCGAAGGCGATCGGCGGCAGCCTGCCGCTGGCGGTGGTCGTCTACCACGAGGACTACGACGGCTGGCTGCCGGGCGCGCACACCGGCACGTTCCGCGGCAACACCCTGGCGATGGCGGCCGGTGCGGCCACCTTGCGGTACGTCGCCCGCGAGGGCCTGGTGGAGCGGGCCGCCGAGGTCGGCGCGCGGATGACGGCCCGGCTGGACGCGCTGCGCGCCGAACTGCCCGTGATCGGCGACGTCCGCGGGCGCGGCCTGATGATCGGCGTCGAGCTGGTCGACCCGGAGGGCGCGCCCGACGCCTGCGGCGCCCGGCCCGCGGCGCCGCGCACGGCGGCCCGGGTGCGGGCGGCGTGCCTGGACCGGGGGCTGATCGTGGAGCTGGGCGGGCGGTACGACTCGACCGTGCGGCTGCTGCCGCCGCTGGTGATCACCGACGAGGAGGCCGAGGCCGTACTGGACCGGCTGGCCGACGCCATCGCCGAGGTGACCGGCCGCCGGGGCACCGGGTGGTCGGCATGACGGGGGGCGTGGCCATGGCCGGAGCCGGGACCGGGCGCCGGGACGCGGACGCCGGCGGGACGTTCGACGGACCGCTCGGCGGAGCGTCCGCCCCTTCCGTCCCCGGGCCCCGGGCGGGCGCGGGCGCCGCCGATGCTCCCGGCGCACCCGTCACCCCCGTCGCCCCCGGTGCCACCGCACCGCGCCGGAGCACCGCCCTGTCCGGCGGTACGGACGGCCCCGCCGCCCTGGAACCGCTGGTGCGCGCCGTGCTCGACGCCCTCGGCGAGGGCGCCGGGCGGCGCGGCGGCCCGGTCCCCGCCGGCACCCCCGGCGAGCTGGCCGGGCGCGTCGCCGAGGAGTACGCCGCGGCCGGCGGCGACGAGGCGCTGTCCCGGCTGACCGCCCTGCTGGCGCACGGCAGCGCCGACCCGGCCGACCCGTCCTGCGCCGCGCACCTGCACTGCCCCCCGCTGGCCGTCGCCGTCGCCGCCGACCTGGCGGTCTCCGCGCTCAACCCCTCCCAGGACTCCTGGGACCAGGCCCCGGCCGCCACCACCCTGGAGACGCTGCTGCTGGGCGAGCTGGCGGAGCTGGTGGGCTACGACGACCGGGCCGCCGGGGTGCTCACCTCCGGGGGCACCGAGTCCAACCTGATGGGCCTGATGCTGGCCCGCGACCGGGTGCTGGGCCGCGCCGCCGGGCAGCAGGTCGAGCTGGCGGGCGTGCCCCGGAGCGGGCCGCGCCCGCGCGTGTTCGCCTCCGCCGCCGCGCACTTCTCCGTGCAGCGCGCCGCGGCCCTGCTGGGTCTGGGCGAGGACGCGGTGGTGCCCGTCGCCGTCGACCGCGACCTGCGCATGGACCCGGACGCGCTGGCCGCCGCCCTTGGGCGGTGCGCGGACGCCGAGGAACTTCCGGTCGCCGTGGTGGCCACCGCCGGGACCACCGACACCGGCGCGATCGACCCGCTGCGCGCCTGCGCGGAGCTGGCCGCCGAGCACGGCGCCTGGCTGCACGTGGACGCGGCCTACGGCGGCGGCGCGCTGCTGTCGGACCGGCTCGCCCACCTGGTGGACGGCATCCACCTCGCCGACTCGGTCTCCCTCGACTGGCACAAGCTGGGCTGGCAGCCCGTCGCGGCGGGCGTGTTCCTGGTCCGGCGCGCGGAGACGTACGCCTCCCTGGCCCGGCGCGCGGTCTACCTCAACCCGCAGGACGACGAGGAGGCCGGCTACCCCAGCCTCCTCGGCCTGTCGCTGCGCACCACCCGGCGCGCGGACGCCTTCTCCATCGCGGTCACCCTGCGGACGCTGGGGCGCGAGGGACTGGGCCGCCTGGTGGACGCCTGCCACGACCTGGCCCTCGCCGGGGCCGCTGCCGTCCGCGCCCATCCCCGGCTGGAGCTGCACGCCGATCCCGTCCTGACGGCCTTCCTCTTCCGCTACCTGCCCGCCGCGGGCGCGGACGACCCCGAGCGGGTGGACCGGATCAACGCCGCGCTGCGGCGCAGGCTGCTGCGCGAGGGGCGCGCGGTCGTCGGCCGCACCGAGCTGCCGGGCGAGGGTCCGGGCCGGGTCCGCCTCAAGCTCACCCTGCTCAACCCGCACACCACCCCCGCCGGCGTCGAGCGGCTGCTGCACGCGGTCGCCGCGGCGGGCCAGGCGGAGGAGGACGCGCTGTGAGCCGGACGGCCGACGGGCCGCGGGCGTACGACGGCGACCCGCTCGACCACCCCGACCCGCTGCGGGCGGGCGACGCGGCGGCCACGGAGACCCTGCTGCGCGCCTACGTCCGCGAGACCGGCACCGAGGTCCCGGCCGCCGGGCAGTCGCTGCACCTGGTCCTGCCGCTCAGCGGGCTGACGCTGCGGACCCGGGTGCGGCACCGGTCGGCGACCGGCTGGCACCGCTTCGGTCCCGTCCGCGTCGTCACCTCCGAGCGGGGCGGCAGCCTCCCGGCCGACGCCGCGCTGGTCGCGGCGGCGCTGATCCGGGAGAGCACGCTGGGCCGCGGCCACCCCGCGCACCTGGGCTCGGACGCGGTGGGCCGGGTGCTGAACTCCGCCCGCCGCACCGCCGTCCACCTCGCCCGGCGGCGGCAGGAGCCCGCCGGCACGACCGGTCCGACGCCGTTCCTGGACGCCGAGCAGGCGCTGCTGCTGGGCCACCCCTTCCACCCCGCGCCCAAGAGCCGCGAGGAGGCGTCCGACGCCGAACTGGACTCCTACTCGCCGGAGTTGCGCGGCTCCTTCCCGCTGCACTGGTTCGCCGCGCACCCGGACGCGGTGGTCGGCGAGAGCGCGGACGACGGCCGGCCCGTGGCCGGTCTGCTGCGCGCGCTCGCCGCGGACCCGGACGGTCCGGACGTCCCCGACGGGATGGTCCCGGTGCCCGTCCACCCCTGGCAGGCCCGCGAGGTGACCGGCCGCCCGGAGGTGGCCGCCCTGCTGGAGGCCGGGCTGCTGCGTCCGCTGGGTCCGGCCGGCCCCGCCTGGCACCCGACGTCCTCGGTGCGGACCGTGCACCGCCCGGACGCCGAGGTGATGCTCAAACTGTCGCTCGGCATGCGGATCACCAACTCCCGGCGCAACAACCTGCGCGCCGAGATGCGCCTGGGCGTACGGGCCGCGCGGCTGCTGGCCGCGGGCTCCCCCGGGCACCCCGGTCCGTCGGCCTGGCTGCGCGCCGAGCACCCGGAGTTCGGCATCCTGCGGGACTTCGCCTGGGTGTCGGTGGGCACCGGCGACGCGGAGACCGGCCTGGAGACGGCCCTCCGCGACAACCCCTTCCGCGGCGGCGCCGGTGACGCCCTGTGCGTGGCCGGTCTGGTGGCCGAGCGCACCGGGCCGGGCGACGGCTCCCCGCCGGAGCACCGCGCCCTGCTGTGCGAGGCCGTGGCCCGCACCGCCCGCGCCCTGGGGACCTCGGTCGCCGAGGCGTCCGGGCGCTGGCTCGCCCGCTACCTCGACGTGCTGGCCGTCCCGCTGATCCGCCTCCAGGCCCGCTACGGCATCGCCCTGGAGCCGCACCACCAGAACACCCTGGTGGCCCTCGACGGCGACGGGCTGCCCGCCGCCGGCTGGTACCGCGACAGCCAGGGCTACTACGTCGCCGCCTCCCGCGCCGCCGCCCTGGAGCGGCTGCTGCCCGGCGTGGCCGAGGGGCTGGAGCTGGTCTTCGACGACGCGTTCGTCGACGAGCGCGTCGCCTACTACCTGGGCATCAACAACCTCCTCGGTCTGGTGGGCGCCTTCGGCGCGCTCGGCCTGGCCGACGAGGAGGACCTGCTGCGCGTGCTGCGCGGCGCGCTGGAGCGGCTGCGCGCGGCCGAGCCCGGCGCCAAGGGCCTGCTGGACCTGCTGCTGGACGCGCCGGTGCTGCGCTGCAAGGGCAACTACCTGACCTGCGTGGACGGGCTCGACGAGCTGGTCGGCGACGTCCACACCCAGTCCGTCTACATCGACCTTCCCAACCCCCTCGCGGAGGCACAGCGGTGACCGATCACTCCGTTCCGGTGGACGACGTGTACGACCTCGTCGGCGTCGGCATCGGCCCGTTCAACCTGTCGCTGGCCGCGCTGTGCGACGGCGTGCCGGGGCTGCGGACCCTCTTCCTGGACCGCAAGCCCGCCTTCTCCTGGCACCCGGGCCTGCTGATGGAGGGAACGGTTCTGCAGGTGCCGTTCCTGGCCGACCTGGTGACGATGGCCGACCCCACCAGCCGCTGGTCGTACCTGAACTACCTGCGCGAGCACCGGCGGCTGTTCCCGTTCTTCTTCTCCGAGCGCTTCCACATCCCGCGCCGCGAGTACGACCACTACTGCCGCTGGGTCGCCGAGCACCTGCCGTCCTGCCGCTTCGACGCCGAGGTCACCGCCGTGGAGTGGGACGGGGCGGCCGAGGCGTTCGCGGTCACCCACCGCTCGGCGGACGGGAGCGCGGCGCGCGTGCTGGCCCGCCGGCTCGTCCTGGGCGTCGGCACCGTCCCGGTGGTGCCCGGGCCGCTGCGCCCGCTGCTCACCGGCGAGCACGCCGGGCGCGTGCTGCACAGCGCCGACTACCGCACCCACCGCGCCGCCCTGGCCGCGCTGGACGACGTCACCGTGATCGGCGCGGGCCAGTCCGGCGCCGAGGTGATGCTCGACCTGCTGCGGCACCAGGACGGCGAGGGCCGGGGCGGGCCGTACGTGCGCTGGCTGGCGCGCACCCCGGCGTTCGCGCCCATGGAGTACTCCAAGATCGGCCTGGAGCACTTCACCCCCGACTACATCCGCTACTTCCGCGGCCTGCCCGAGGCCACCCGCGAGCGGCTGGTGCGCGAGCAGTGGCAGCTCTACAAGGGCGTCAGCGAGGAGACGCTCGGCGAGATCCACGACGAGCTGTACGAGCGGACCATCGGCGGCGGCCGGCCGCGCGCCGACCTCCACCCGGGCGTGGAGGTCACCGCGGCGCGCCCCGCGGGCGGCGACGGCGGCGGTGGCGGGTACGTCCTGACCTGCCGCCACGTGCAGCAGGGCACGGAGTTCGAGGTCCGCACCTCGGCGGTCGTGGCGGCCACCGGCTACGCGGCCGTGCGCCCGGCCTTCCTGGACGCCCTGGAGAAGCTGGTCGACTGGGACGACAAGGGCCGCTACCGGGTCGACGGCACCTACCGGGTCGCGCTCGACGCGACCGTGACCGGCTCGCTGTACGTGCAGAACGCCGAGATGCACACGCACGGCGTGGGCGCGCCCGACCTCACGCTGGGCGCCTGGCGCGCCGCGACGATCCTCAACGACGTCGCGGGGCGCACCGTGCTGGAGGTCCCGGAGCGGACGGCGTGGACGACCTTCGGCGCGCCGGACGCCCCGGCCGAGGCGGCGGGCGTGCCACGGTGAGCGGGCCGGCGCGGCACGCCAAGGCCGTCCTCATCTCGGTCATCGGCCTCCACCTGGTGGCCGAGACCGCGCTGACGCCCTTCCTCCCGCAGCTCTTCGAGCGGCTGTACGGCATCGAGGACCACGGCGCGACCGGGTTCTACCTGTGGGTGTGCCGCATCGTCGGGCTGGCCGCGCTCCCGCTGTGGGGACTGGCGGCCCGGCGGTGGTCGCCGCACCAGCTCGTGCTGGGCGGGCTGTGCGGGTCCGCCGTGCTGGACCTGCTGCTGGGCCTGGCGCCCAGCTACGCCGCGTACACGGCGCTGTCGACCGGCATCGTGGCCACCAACAGCGCGCTGCTGCTGGCCTATCCGGCGTTCATCGCCCAGTGCGACGGCAGTGGCGGGGACGGCGGCGAGCGGTCCCGGCTGGCCGGGATCTGCTCGATCGTGGTCGTCTTCCACCTGTCCAGCGTCGTCGCCACCGTGGTGGGCGCCGGGGTGCTGGCCCTGCCCGACCCCCGCCTGGGCATCTCGGCGTTCGCGGTGCTGGACGTCGTCCTCGCCGTGCTCACCCACCGCGTGCTCGGCGGCCGTACGTCCGCGGGGGCCGTGTCGGCGTCCGGGCCGGGCCCGGCGGAGCGCGCGGAGCCGGCCGGACCCGCCGAGCCCGCCGGGCGGAAGCGCGCCGGGCGGCTGGCGCTGCTCGTCCACGTCGCCCTGCTCGGCCTCGCGTTCGACTTCTCGGTCGCCGTGGCCCGGCCCTTCTTCACCGAGTTCGCCGAGGAGCTGGGCAGCGGGGCGTCCGGTTCCGCCGTGCTGTTCTTCCTGCCGAGCGTCGCCGCGCTGGCCGTGCTGCCCGCCGTACGCCGGTGCCACGACCTGTTCGGGGACCGGCTGCTGCCGCTGGCCCTGGCGGCGGGCGCGGCCGGACTGCTGTGGCAGGCGCTGTCCGCCTCGCTGCCCGCCCTGGTCGGCGGGCGGCTGCTGTTCGGCATCGGGCTGGGCCTGGGCCAGGTCGCCGTGGAGCTGCGGATGTTCCGCGCCACCGGCACCGACGGCCCGGCGTACACGGCCGTCGAGACCGCCCGCTCCGCCGGGCTGCTCGCCGCGCCGCTGGCCGCCACGGCGGCCGTCTCGGCCGACCTCGCGCTGCCGCTGGCGGTCGCGGCGGCCGTCCAGGTGCTGGGCACCGTACTGGCGCTGCGGCGCGTCCGCGCCGGGGCGGCCCCGCCGCCCGTCCCCGCACAGCGCAAGGCCGCGACCGTGCCCGCCCCCGCGCCCGAACCCGAGCCCGTCCCCGCCCTCGCGCACGCCAAGGAGAACGATCGATGACCCCCATCCCCCGCGACGCCTGGACGGAAGCGGGACGCAGGCTGCTCGTCAAGGCCGTCGAGGAGTTCGCGTACGAGGAACTGCTCGTCCCCGCGCCCGAGTCCGGCGACCCCGGCGCCTACCGGCTGGAGCTGGGCGGCGGGGTCCACTGGACCTTCCGCGCCGAGCGGGGCACCTTCGGCACCTGGCGCCTCGTCCCCGGCACCCTCCGCCGCCACCCCGCCCCCGGCGACGGGGAGGACGGCGGGCAGGAGGAGCCCGGCCCCGAGCGGCTGCTGCTGGACGCCCGCCCGGTGCTCGGCTGGGACGGCCCCACCACCGCCGAGGTGCTGCGCGAGCTGACCGCGACCCGGCGCGCCGAGGCCGAGGTCATAGCCCGCGACCTGCCCGCCGCCGCCCTGGCCGACCTGGACCACCTGGACCTGGAGGCCCACCAGGACGGCCACCCCTGCATGCTGCTCAACAAGGGCCGCCTGGGCTTCTCCGCCTCCGACGCCGCCGCGTACGCCCCCGAGGCCGCCGGCGAGGTGCGGCTGCGCTGGGCCGCGGTGCACACCGGCCTGGCGGCGTACGCGGGCGTGCCCGGCCTGGACGCCGACACCCTGCTGGCCGAGGAGCTGGACGCCGCCACCCGCGGGCGGTTCGCCGCCGCGCTGGCCGACGCCTGCGCCGCGAGCGGCCACCGGCCCGAGGAGTACGTCTGGCTGCCGGTGCACCCCTTCCACTGGGACGAGGCCGTCGAGACCCTCTTCGCCCCCTACCTCGCCGACGGCCGGATCGTCCCCCTCGGCGAGGGCCCGGACCGCTACCGCCCCCTGCAGTCCATCCGCACCCTGGCCAACCTCGACCACCCCGGCCGCCGCAACGTCAAGGTGCCGCTGCTGATCCGCAACACGCTGGTGTGGCGCGGGCTGTCCACGGAGCCGACCAAGGCCGCGCCCGACGTCAGCGCCTGGCTGCACGCGCTGCGGGACGCCGACCCGTACCTCCGCGACGAGCTGCGCTTCCACCCGCTGGGCGAGGTGGCCTCCGTGGCCGTGCACCACCCGCTGTACGAGTCGGTCAAGGACGCCCCCTACCGCTACCACGAGCTGCTGGGCGCGGTGTGGCGCGAGCCGGTGGCCGCGCTGCTGCGCGACGGCGAGAAGGCCCGCACCATGGCCGCCCTGCTGAAGGTGGGCTCGGACGGGCGGGCGCTGGTGGCCGAGCTGGTGGAACGTTCCGGCCTGGCCCCGCGCGCCTGGCTGGCCCGCTTCTTCTCGGCCCTGCTGCCCGGTCTGCTGCACTACCTCTACCGCTACGGCGTCGCGTACTGCCCGCACGGCGAGAACACCGTCGTCCTCTACGACGCCGCCGAGGTGCCCGTCGGCATCGCGCTCAAGGACTTCGCCGAGGACGTCAACCTGCTTCCCGGCAGCCACCCCGAGTACGCCGGGCTCTCGGAGCGCGCCGACGCCGTACTGCTGCGCTGGCCCGCGCACGAGCTGGCGCACTCGCTGCTGAGCGCGGTCTTCGCCGGGCACTTCCGCTTCTTCGCGCCCCTGGCCGAGAAGCACCTGGGCGTCCCCGAGGCGGAGTTCTGGTCCCTGGTGCGCGCCGAGATCGAGCGCTACCACGCCCGCTTCCCCGAACTGTCCGACCGCTTCGAGGAGTTCGGCCTGTTCGCGCCCGTCTTCGACCGGGTCGCCCTCAACCGCGAACAGCTCCTGGGCGGCGGCTTCCACGACCGCGCCGAGCGCGACGAGGGCTTCGACGTCGTCCACGGCACCGTCGCCAACCCCCTGGCCACCGCGACCGCCGACACCACCGCCGCGGCCGGGCACGGGGAGGCGAAGTGACCGCCGGGACGACCACCGAGGTGACCGCCGGAGCGTCCGGGAACGCGTACGACCGGCTGCGCGCCGAGGCCGCGGCGGGCCGGATCGAGGAAGTGGTCGTCGCCGTCCCCGACCTCCAGGGCCGCCTGATGGGCAGCCGGCTGTCCGTCCCCTACTTCCTGGAGGAGGCCGCACGGCAGGGCTTCGGCGCCTGCGTCTACCTGCTCGCCTCCGACGTGGAGATGGACACCGGCCCCGGCTACGCCATCGACGCCTGGAACAGCGGCTTCGGCGACTTCGTCCTGCGCCCCGACCCGGCCACCCTGCGCACCTGTCTGCCCTGGGACGACGGCACCGCCCTCGTCCTCGCCGACGCCGTCTGGCCGGACGGGGAGCCGGTCGCGGTGGCCCCCCGCCGGGTGCTGCGCGCCCAGCTCGACAAGCTGGCCGAGCGGGGCCTGGCCGCGTACGCCGGTACGGAGCTGGAGTTCCTGGTCTTCGGCGAGTCCTACCGCGAGGCGTGGGAGCGCCGCTACACCGGCCTGCGGCCCGCCACCCGCTACAACGTGGACTACTCCCTCCAGGGCCTGGAGGGCATCGAGCCGGTCGTGCGCCGCATCCGCCGCGAGATGGTGCGCGCCGGGCTGGCCATGGAGACGGCCCGCGCGGAGTGCCACCCGGGCCAGTACGAGATCGTCTTCCGCTACGCCGAGGCGATGGCCACCTGCGACAACCACGTCTTCTTCAAGAACGGCGCCAAGCAGATCGCCGCCGCCGAGGGCGCCGCGCTCACCTTCATGCCCAAGTTCGACGAGGGCGAGGGCAACTCCTGCCACATCCACCTGTCCCTGCGCGGCACGGACGGCTCGGCCGTCCTCGCCGACGCCGGCGCCGGGGACGGCATGTCGGAGCTGATGCGCCACTTCGTGGCCGGGCAGCTCGCCTGCCTGCCCGACTTCGCCCTCCTGATGGCGCCCAACGTCAACTCCTACAAGCGCCTCCAGCCCGGCGCGTTCGCCCCCACCGGCATCACCTGGGGCCGCGACAACCGCACCTGCCCGGTCCGCGTCGTCGGCTCGGGCCCGTCGCTGCGCATCGAGCACCGGGTGCCGGGCGGCGACGCCAACCCGTACCTCGCCGTCGCCGCCGCGGTCGCCGCGGGGCTGTACGGCATCGAGCACCGCCTCCCGCTGCCCGCCCCGCACACCGCCAACGCGCTGGCCGACGCGTCCGTCCCGCGCCTGCCCACCACCCTCGCCGAGGCCCTGCACCGCTGGGAGACCAGCGAGATCGCGGCCGAGGTCTTCGGCGAGCAGGTGGTCGCCCACTACGCCCAGGCGGCCCGCACGGAGCTGTCGGCCTTCGAGCGGGCGGTCACGGACTGGGAGCGGATGCGCGGTTTCGAGAGGCTCTAGGAGGTCCGCCGGGCCGGGCCTGAGCCGGCGGCGCCCGCCGTCACCCGTTCGGCCCACCCGGCCGCCCGTCCGCGTTGCGGGTCCGCGCCACCTGTTCGCAGGATCGAACCGAGGAATCCGGGGACCGGGGCGGGGGGCACGCACCGCCTCCCGCCCCGGCGGGGCCGCCGGGGCGCCGTCCTCCGCGGGTCACCGCCTGACGTGGTAGACGCGGTTGGTGATGGTCTCCGCGGCGAGCGTCCAGTCGTGCAGGCCCGCCTCGTCGGCGATGCGCCTCAGGGCCTCCTCGCCGGGGTGGTTCCCCAGCGCGTACGGGCCGTGCTGCGCCACCGCCCCGGGCAGGCAGAGCGTCGCGGAGGTGGCCGCGTAGGACCGGCCGATCGGGTTGGCCAGTTCCTGGGGATCGGCCGGGGCGTTCGGCTCGACGACCATGCAGCTCCCGTCACCGGCCAGCGTCCGCTCCGCGCGGCGGAAGGCCGCGCCGGGGTCGCCGAGGTCGTGCAGGCAGTCGAAGAAGGTGATCAGGTCGTAGTCGCCGCCCGGGAAGTCCTCCGCGGCGGCTACGTCGAACGCCACCCGGTCGCCCAGGTCCCGCTCCGCCGCCTCGCGCCGCGCGGCGTCGACCGACGGGCCGTGGAAGTCGAAGCCGTGGAAGCGGGAGCGCGGGAACGCCTGGGCCATCAGCAGCGTGGAGTAGCCGAAGCCGCACCCGACGTCCGCGACCGACGCGCCCCGCTCCAGCTTCTCCACGACGCCTTCCAGGGCCGGCAGCCACTCCCGCACCAGCATCGCCTGGTAGCCGGTGCGGTAGAAGGAGGCGCTCCCCTCGTACAGCTCGGGCCCGTGCTCCTCCCAGCCCACGCCCTCGCCGGTGCGGTACGCGTCCACCAGCGCGTCCTCGGAGGCGTAGAGCGCCTTGAGCATCCTGAAGGCGCCGACCACGTACGCGGGCGACGCGGGGTCCGCCAGTACGGCGGCGTGCTCGTCCGGCAGCGCATAGGTGCCCGCCCCGGGGTCGTAGTGCACGTACTCGCCGGCCACCTGGGCGGCCAGCCACTCCCGCACGTAGCGTTCGGCCAGTCCGGTGCGCTCGGCGAGCTGCCCCGGGGTGAGGGGTCCGGCCCCGGCCATCGCCGCGTACAGGCCGAGCCGGGCGCCGATCGACGTGGTCAGCCCCGCGAACGCGGCACCGCTGTCGGCGACGACGCGCTCCAGGAACTCCATGACCCGGTCCTGGTCGAGCGGTTCGGCAGCGTCCGCCACGGTCCTCACCTGCCCTTGCCCGCGCGGCCCCGGCCGCCCGTCGGCGGGATGGTCCGGGCCGCATGCTCATCCGCAGCACATCAATGCGGGGTAATCACGGAGTAATTGCTGAATATGGAGTAATCAGGACATTCCTCACCGAGTATTTCACGTGGCGCGGCCACCGGCACGGGGAAGCCGCCGGCGGCCGTCCGGTCCGCGGGCGCGGCGGCGCAGCGGCGAGGGAGGTCCGGCGGCAGCGGGGCCCGGCGGCAGCGGGACCCGGCCGGGCGGCAGCCCGCCCCGGGCGCCGCCCGCCGGATGCGGACCGGCCGCTCAGCCGGTCTTCGCCCCGCCGCCCACCGCGTCCCGCCGGGCCCGGCGCACTTCCTCGTGGACCTCCAGGCGGGGGTGTCCCGCCCGTACGACGTCCTGGGCCCGGATGTCGATCCGCCGCCAGGTGAACGTGTCGCCGGGGTGCTCGGCCGCCCACTGCCGGGCGTCGTGCTGGGTCGCTCCGAAGGCGATTCCGCGCATCTTGGCCCAGATCGCGGCGGAGGTGCACATGGGGCAGGGCTCCAGCGTCGTCAGCAGGTAGGCATCGGGCAGGTGGCGGGAGCCGACGCGCTCGGCCGCCATGCGGATGGCCTGCGTCTCGGGGTGTCCGGTCGGGTCGCTGCCCTCCACGAGCCCGCTCCCGGACTCGCCGATGACGGTGCCGTTCCTCAGCACCACGGCCCCCACCCCGTAATTCCCGGAGAGCGCCGCATCACGGGCCAAACGGATGCACCTCCTCATTCCCTCCTCAAGCTTCCGACGCGTCATCCCGCCTCCGCCCGGTGAATTCTTCCGGCGGACAGCATGAATACCTTTCCGTGAATCAGCACGTCGGCGTCCTCGGTGGCCCGTTCGATCCACAGGGACCCGTCGGTCCCGACGATCCATTGCTCCCGGCTGCGGATGCCCATGCCGGCATGGCCGGTGCAGCACACCACCGGTCCATTCCGCGGAAGCGCCGGGTGGCAATCCGCCTGCATCGTTTCTTCCGGGCGGCCGCACCGTCCCAGGAATCAAAGAAAACAGATCATATTAATTATCGAAGGCCGTAACTTTCTGCCCGACCAGCAGATATCCATACCGTACGGACCGGGCGCGGCGGCCGGGCAGGCCGGATCCGCGCCGGGGGAAAGCCGGACGACCAGAGAAACCGGGGAAGCCGGAAGATCCGGAAGAGGGGAGCCATACGGTGAAGAGGACCTGGGCACGCGGATGCGCGGTGGCGGCGGGGGCGTTCGCGGCGGTCGCCCTGTCGGGCGGGGCGGCGTGGGCCGACGAGACGCACACCGGGTCGCACAACGGGCCCAACATCGCGCTGATCTCGACCGGGCAGATCGACGACCCCATGGAGGACGTGCTGGAACACGCGGCGCTCATCCAGCGCGACCACCACACGGGCTGACGGCGGACCGACGGTGGACCGGAACGCCGGCTCCGGGGCATAGGGAGCCGGTCCCGCCCGGTGGGATCGGACGGACCCGGGCGGGGCCGTCGCACCGGAGCCGGAAGAGGCCGGGGCGCACCGCCCCCGGCCTCCCCGGCCGTCCCGGGGCCCTCGGCGGCCCGGCCGGGACGGCCGAAGGGCCCGGCGGGGAGGCGGCCGCATCGGCCGCGCCCCGCCGGGCCCCGTGCATGCGTGTCCTGTGGGCGTACGCCTCACCGGCGTACGTCAGACGGTTACCTTCAAGCGTGCACCTTGGCGCGGTCCACGGCGGCGACACCCACCGCGGCCAGGCCCACCTGGATGAGGAGCTGGATCCAGTCCACGCCGCCGGTGTCGGCGACGCCCAGTCCCGCGGCGATGAACGTACCGATCAGGGCCGCGACGATACCGACCGCGATCGTCCAGAGGACGCCGATGTGCTGTCGTCCCGGCAGTACCAGCCGTCCCAGCAGGCCGATCACGGTGCCGACGACGATCGCGGCGATGATGCCGGTTATCTCCATGACTTCACCTTTTCGGGTCGGTTCCTCGCGTTTCCTCCTTCCCCGTCCCGGCAGATGCACACCGAGAGCGCGTCAAGCCCGGTTCCGGGCCCGGTGACGGGCCCGGAACCGGGCTTCGATGGTGCCGGCCCCGGTCCGGAGCCGGTGTCAGGTCCGGCGTCAGACGCCGATGTTCCGGCCGTCCTTCCGCCAGACGGCGACGACCGCCGGGCGGACCAGCTTCCCCGGCCCGTCGGGCCAGGCGGAGGCCGGCTTCTCCACGCTGGCGCCGTCCACCTCGCCCGGGTGCTGGACCGAGACCAGCACCCGGCGGTCCTGGACGACCGGGCCGCAGGTCTCGGCGCCGGTGGGCACGGTCAGGAACTGCCGCACCTCGCCGCGGCGTTCGCCCGTCGTGGCGACGCCGAAGAGGCCGTCGTGCGAGCCCAGCGCGTTGCCGTCGGTGGACAGCCAGAGGTTGCCGTAGGAGTCGAAGGTGATGTTGTCCGGGCAGGAGATCGGGCTGACCTGGTCCTTGGGGAAGCCGCCGAAGTAGGTGGACTCGTCCTCCGGGTCGCCGCAGACCAGGAACAGCCGCCAGGCGAAGCCGTCGGCCGCCGGGTCGTCCCAGTGCTCGGCCAGTTCCAGGACCTGGCCGTGCTTGTTGGCGCTGCGCGGGTTGGCCTCGTCCACGCCGGGCTTGCCGGCCGTGCCGCGCTGGGAGTTGTTGGTGAGCGCGACGTAGACGCGGCCGGTGCGCGGGCTGGGCTCGACGTCCTCGGGGCGGTCCATCTTGGTGGCGCCCACCTTGTCGGCGGCCAGCCGGGTGTGGACGTAGACCTCCTCGGCCGTCATGCCCGGCACGTGCGAGGTGGTGCCGGTGGCCAGCGGGATCCACACGCCCGAGCCGTCGAACTCGCCGTCGTCCGGGAGCCGTCCGCTGCCGTCGATCAGGTTCGCCGGAGCGTCGCCGGTCAGCTTGGCGACGTACAGGGTGCCCTCGTCCAGCAGCGTGAGGTTGTGCTCGCGGGCGGCCCGGCCGGTGCCCTTCATCATCCGCTTGCTGGAGACGAACTTGTAGAAGTAGTCGAAGCGTTCGTCGTCGCCCATGTAGACCACCGGGCGGCCGTCGGCGGTCAGCCGCGGCTGGGCGGCCTCGTGCTTGAAGCGGCCGAGCGCGGTGCGCTTGCGCGGCACGGAGTGCGGGTCGTACGGGTCCACCTCGACGACCCAGCCGAAGCGGTTGGCCTCGTTGGGCTCCTTGGCCAGGTCGAAGCGCTCGTCGAAACGCTCCCACTTGCGCTCCGACGCGCCGCCGGTCATGCCGTAGCGGGCCAGCCTCGCCCTCGTGCCGGCGTCCGGGACGGCGGAGGCGTTGGCGAAGTACTGGTTGAAGTTCTCCTCGCCGGACAGGACCGTGCCCCAGGGGGTGGTGCCGCCCGCGCAGTTGTTGAGGGTGCCCAGCACCTTGGTGCCGGTGGGGTCGGCGGAGGTCTTCAGCAGCTCGCCGCCCGCGGCCGGGCCGGTCAGGCGGAACTCGGTGGTCGCGGTGAAGCGGCGGTTGAGGGGGTGGCGGGGGACGGCGGTCAGCCTGCCGGTGCGGCGCTCCTCCTGCACCACGACCACGGACAGGCCGTGCGCGGCCCAGGCGATCTCGACCTGTTCCCGGGTGGGGTTGTCGGGGTCGTACCCGGCGAACATCAACTGCTCGTCGGTGTACTCGTGGTTGGCGAAGAGCACCTGGCGGTCGCGCTCGCCCGGCAGCGGCAGCAGGGTGAGGAAGTCGTTGTTGTAGCCGAACTGCCCGGCCTGCGCCTTGGCGCTCTGGTTGTCCGGGTCGAAGGCGGGGGCGCCGCGCAGGATGGGGTCGCCCCAGCGGATGACGACGTTCTGGGCGTAGCCCTCGGGGACGGTGACCTTGTCGGCGGTGTTCGGCGCGACGGGGGCGAAGCGCAGGCCGCGGGCCGCCTCGCCGTGCTTGCCCGGCGTGCCCGTGCCGTTCCCCGCGGGTACGGCGGCGGGGCCCGTGGGGACTCCGGACGCCCGGCCGAGTCCGGCCACCCCGGCGGTCGCGGCCACGCCGACCACGGCACCGGCGCGCAGCATCGACCGCCGGGAGAGCGCACCGGCGATCACGTCGCCGACGTACTCGTTGCCGCTGGTGTTGGGCACCTCGTGGAAGCAGGCGTCGCCGCAGCGGTAGCGGCAGGTCAGGGCGGATCTCCCGCCGGGGTGCGAACCGATCAGCGGCAGCAGCTTGCGCATGGTCCCCTCCGGATGCTCCGTGTTCACGCAGATGGGGACGGTATGGGCGCGGACGTGCCGGAGGGCTACCAGCCGGTAAACGTAGGGTGAACCCGACACGTGGAGATGGTTGGCGTCGTCAACCATCCCCGCGGCCGGCGCCTCAGGAGGGGGCGGCCTCCAGCGTGAACCACGAGCCGCCGGCGTCCCGCTCCGCGAAGCGGTCCTGTGCGGATGCGTCGGTGGCGACGGCGTGGACCTGGATCCGGGCCGTTCCGACGGGGCCCGGCTCGTCGGCGCGCATGCGCCACCGTTCGGTGCGCTCCGCGCCCCGCCTGAGCGGGGCACCGCCCTCGACCATCAGAGCGCTCACGTCGTTGGCCACGACGAAGTCCTGCTCGACCCACCGCTCGCGACCGGGGTCCCATCGCTCCACGGTCAGTTCAGGCCGCCGTTCGGCGAAGGAGTTCAGCTCCGTGGTCAGCACCACGTCGAGGCACGCGTGGTCACGGCCCTCGTTGCGCAGCGACACCTCGAACTCCCGGGGCGGGCCGCCCCGGACGAGCCGCAGGCGGCGGTCCGGCACCGACACCTTCACCTCGACCTTCGGCTGTCCGGCACCGCCGGGCCCGGCCGTCCGACTCGGGCACGGCGAGGGCTTCTCCGCCGGGCGGGCCGGCGGGGCGCTCTCCGGGGCGGTTTCGGGCTCCGGGCTCGCGGACACCGGGCTCGCGGTGCGCGGCTCCCCGGCCGCCGGTGTCCCGCCGCCGCAGCCGCTCACCCCGCCGGCCAGCACGACGACCGCCGCGGCGACCGCCACCGCTCTCCCGCGGCCCCGGCTCCCTGCCCCCGTCCCGGCCATGACGTCCGCCTCCCCGATCACTTCCGCGTGCGTGCGCACACCCAACAGGGCTCAGCGAGCGGCCGGAAGCCCTCATGAAAGGTCTGCACCAGGGCTGGCACAAGTCCGTGATCAAGCCGTGACGGGCCCGGCGCCCGGAGCCCCGGCGCCCTCCGCGCGCGGCGCCGTACGACCGGTGCGCAGACCGGTGCGCGGGCCCGTGCGCGGGCCGCATGTACGGGCCGTGCGAGGCACGCGGGCCGTTAGGATTTCTCCCATGGCGGCCACTGGAAAAGAGCAGCAGGGGGCGAAGGCGTTCTACGTCACGACCCCCATCTACTACGTCAACGACGCTCCGCACCTGGGCCACGCCTACACGACCGTCGCAGGCGACGTGCTCACGCGCTGGCACCGCCAGCGCGGCGAGAAGGTGTGGTACCTCACCGGCACGGACGAGCACGGTCAGAAGATCATGCGCACCGCCGAGGCGAACGGGGTCTCGCCGCAGGAGTGGTGCGACAAGCTCGTGGAGGAGGCCTGGAAGCCCCTCTGGGAGCACCTGGAGATCGCCAACGACGACTTCATCCGCACCACCGAGGAGCGGCACACCGCCCGCGTCCAGGAGTTCGTCCAGGACCTCTACGACAAGGGCGAGATCTACCGGGGCGGGTACGAGGGCCCGTACTGCGTGGGCTGCGAGGAGTACAAGACGCCCGGTGAGCTGCTGGACGGCGAGGGCGACTACGCCGGGCAGAAGCTGTGCCCGATCCACAAGAAGCCCGTGGAGATGCTCAAGGAGGAGAACTACTTCTTCAAGCTCTCCGAGTACGGGCCGAAGCTCCTGGAGCACTACGAGAAGAACCCGGACTTCATCCAGCCCGAGTCGGCGCGCAACGAGGTCGTGAACTTCGTCCGCCAGGGCCTGGAGGACCTGTCGATCTCCCGTTCCACCTTCGACTGGGGCGTGAAGATCCCCTGGGACGACAAGCACGTCATCTACGTGTGGATCGACGCCCTGCTGAACTACGCCACCGCCGTGGGTTACGGCCTGGACCAGGAGAAGTTCGAGCGGACCTTCCCCGCGGACGTCCACCTGGTGGGCAAGGACATCCTCCGCTTCCACGCCGTGATCTGGCCCGCGATGCTGATGGCCCAGGGGCTGCCGCTGCCGGGGAAGATCGCCGCCAACGGCTGGCTGATGGTCGGCGGCGAGAAGATGAGCAAGTCCAACCTGACGGGCATCTCGCCGCAGCAGCTCACCGAGCACTTCGGCGTGGACGCCTACCGCTGGTACTTCCTGCGCGCCATCGCCTTCGGCCAGGACGGCTCCTTCTCCTGGGAGGACTTCTCCGCCCGCTACACCAGCGAGCTGGCCAACGACTACGGCAACCTCGCCTCGCGCGTGGCGGCCATGGTCGGCAAGTACTTCGGCGGCACGCTGCCGGAGGCCACGGCCGACGGCGAGGCCGAGCAGGCGATCAAGGACGGCCTGGCCACGGCGGTCGCCGAGGCGGACCGGCGGATCGGCGACGAGCTGGACTTCGCCGGGGGCATCGCGGCGATCTTCGACTTCATCAAGCAGGTCAACGGCTACCTCACCGAGCAGGAGCCGTGGAAGGTCGCCAAGGACTCCTCCGAGGAGGCCCGGGCCCGGCTGGCCACCATCCTCTACACCGCCGCCGAGTCCCTGCGGGCCTGCGCGGTCCTGCTCAACCCGGTGATGCCGCGCACCTCCCAGCTCCTGTGGGACTCCCTCGGCGCGGAGGCGTCGCTCGGCGCCCTGGCCGACCAGCGCGTCCAGGACGCGGGCCGCTGGGGCCGGCTCCCGGCGGGTTCCACGGTGACCAAGGGCGCGGTGCTCTTCCCGCGCCTGGAGGAGCCGAAGAAGAACGACTGACGGGGAACGCCCGAGGCGCGCCCGCGCCCGTCGTACGGCTCGCACGGCCCCCGACCGTCCCGGAGGACGGCCGGGGGCCGTCGTGTTCGTCCGGCGGGCCCGGCCCCGGGCACCGGCTCCACGCCGGGTTCATGATCGATATCGAGCCACGGGGCGGAGCGGGCCGCCGGTGGCGGCGTCCGCGCCCGTTCCCCTTTCGGTGGCGTCCCGTGGATGCCGGGCGGCACGTCCTTGACACAGCCCCGGTGAGCCTGGCGGGATGCCGTGCGGAGCGTCCGCGCGGAGGCCGTATCGACCACGTTTGCGGCTTCACACCATCTCCTCACTTGGCGAGAAACCTCTTTGATCGATGATCGATCCGTGAAAGGCTCCTTCTTGATCTTGGTCATGTCCATGAGAAAGAAGGTTTCACCATGGCTTTCACGCGCAGCCTGAAGCTCGCCGCGGCCGCCGGCATCCTCGTCGTGACCGGTGCCACCCCGGCCCTGGCCACCGTCGTCAACATCGACGGCGGCACCTGGGACTACGGCGCCGGCACCGCCAAGGTGTGGTCGGACTACTACCACAAGGACAAGTGCCACGGCTCGACCTCCGTCGGCGAGTACATCGACAGCGACGAGGCCGCCAAGGGCTCCTGGTCCATCACCCAGGCCACGCCCAAGCTGAGCGGCAACGAGACCTACTACCGCACCACCTGCTGACCCAAAGGGCCGCGCCCCACGGCCCGGCCCCACGGCAACGAGCGGTCCGCCCGCGGGAAGGGCACACCCCTTCTCCCGGGCGGCCCACCCCCCACGAAGCGCGCTCCCAGTGCCCCGACCTAGGCGATCGATGCTGCACCGAAGTATCAAGTTCGTTCACGCCGCCGTGCTGGCGTTCTCCGCGGTCCTCGCCTTCCTGTTCCTGAGGAGCCTCGACGAGGACTGGGCGCTGGGGCACTCCGCCGTCGTCTGGGTGACGGACTCCGACGGTTCCACCAGCGGTTCGCAGGTCGCCCGCGTGATGGCGGAGTTCGCCGAGGACCACCGGACGACCGTCGCGCGCGAGGTCCCCGACCTCCGGGAGCCGCACAGCCGCCGGCACCTCTACCTCGCTCCCGGCGGCCCGCGCTCCGCGTGGCTGGAGGACGGCTATCCCGCGTTCGACCGCGGTTACCGGACCGACGTCCACCCCGCCGCCGAGCTCGGACACCGCGACCCGCGCGGCTTCTACTACGTGTTCGGCCCCGAGGAGGCCGCCGACTCGCTGGCCCGGACGTTCAACGGCCTCGGCCTGCGCGCCGCGGTCCACCACCCGCACTCGTTCACCGAGCTGGGCCCGATCCACTCGGGCGGCGCGCTGCTCCGCTCGTTCTTCGTCGTCGCCCTCGCCGCCGTGACGATGATCGGAGCCGGCGTCCTGCTCAACGCGAAGGCGTACGGGGTGCTGCGGCTCCAGGGGATGTCCTTCGGGCGGATCCTGCTGCGGGACCTGCGGCAGCTCGCGGTGTTCTGGTCGATCGCGTTCGCCGCGGTGTCCGCCGTGACGCTGGTGCTCCTCGGCCTGTACAACGGGCTGGCCTGGATCGGCCGCTTCGCCGCGCTCGCCGTGGGCACGGCCGCCGTGCTCGGCCTCATCGCCCTCGCCGCGCACGCGGCCATGCTCTGGCTGACCTTCCAGACCGACGTGCTGCGAGCCCTGAAGGGCGAGCTGCCCGCGAGGGCCGCGTCGCTGTCCGCCTACCTCGTGCGGATTCCCGCGCTGCTCCTCGCACTCGGCATCGCCACCTCCGTCGTCCTCGCCGGCCAGGACGTCCTGGACCGGCAGGAGAGCCGCGACGCGTACGCGAAGGCCGGCCAGGCCACCTCGATCGCCCTCAACGGCAGCCTGGGAAGCGATGAGGCCCTGCGGGACCTGGAGGAGAAGGTGGGCGGCTGGCTCCGCCGGGCCGACGGCGACGGGCAGGTCATCGTCGCGGGCCACCGCGACCTTCGGCGATCGGTCCCCCAGGGCGGCCTGCCGCAGGGCGACATCCTGATCGTCAACGAGACCTTCCTCGCCGAGCAGCCCGTCCTCGACGCTTCCGGGCGACGCCACGCCCCGGGCGCCACGGGCCCCGACCAGGTGAGGCTCCTGATCCCCGCCGGCCTCGACCGGTACGCCGACCGGCTCCGCGAACGGGTGCCGGGGCTGCTGAGCCCCAGCGACCCGGACAAGATCGACCCCGACCGGGTGGACGTCCTGCGGTCGGAGGACGGCCAGCGCGTCTTCACCTACAACCCCAGGGGCCAGTCGCACGCCGACGAGAACCCCGGCGCGGACGAGTCCTTCGTCACCGATCCCGTCGTCATCGCCTTCCCCAACGGTTCGGCGTTCCTGAGCGACAAGGGCTACACCGCCTACGCCTCCCAGGGGAGCGTCGTCTTCCCCGATCCGCAGGACGTCACGGCCGGGATCGAGAAGCACCGCCTGGAGACGTACGTGACCGGCATGAGCCCCGTCGGGCAGAACGCCGCGCTCAAACTGCGCGAACTCGTCGGGGAGTTCCGGCTCCAGTTGTTCAACCTGGCGGTGGCCGTGGCGGTGCTGCTCATCACCGGGGTCGGCGTCTGCATCGTCCACTCCCGGAAGAACGCGCAGGCGATCTTCGCCCGGCACATCAGCGGCTGGACGTTCACGGCCACGCACCGCCCCGTCCTGGCGCTCGAAGCGCTCCTGGCCGTCCTGCTCGCCGTGTGGGTGCCCTTCCAGGTGTGGCAGCAGAACCGGGAACTCGACCGGTACGAGGCGCTCGGCATCCCCCCGCCCCGCGCGCCCGTCGAGATCACCGGGCTCGACCTCGGTGTCACCGGCGGACTCGTCGCCGTCGAGGTCGCGGCGGTGCTCCTGGCCCTCGTCGTCTTCCACCGCCGGATCGTCCAAGAAGGAGCGAGCGAGTCGTGACCCCCCACCGTTCCCCGGGAGCCCTCACGTGATCGAGATCGAGAGCCTGTCCAAGTCCTTCGGCTCACGCGTCCTCTGGTCCGGCCTCGGCTTCACCGTGAGACGCCGTGAGATGCTCGCGCTGGTCGGTCCGAGCGGGTCCGGCAAGTCGACGCTGCTCAACTGCCTCGGTCTCCTCGACGAACCGACCTCCGGCGCGATCCGCCACGAGGGCCGGGACATCACCCGGTTCGGCCCGCGCGCCAAGCGGCACTACCGGCGCGACGTCCTCGGCTACCTGTTCCAGAACTACGCGCTGATCGAGAACGCGACCGTCGCCGCCAACCTCGAGGTCGCCCTGAAGCCGCGGCGGGCGAGGAAGGACGCCCCGGCCATCGCCGAGGCACTGGAGCGGGTCGGGCTGGCGGGACGGGAGAAGGAGCAGGTCCACCGGCTCAGCGGCGGGGAGCAGCAGCGCGTCGCCCTGGCCCGCCTCATCGTCAAGCAGCCCGCCCTCGTGCTGGCCGACGAACCGACCGGGGCCCTCGACCACGACAACACCACCCTGGTCGTCGACGTCCTCCGCACCATGAGCGAGGAGGGCTGCGCCGTCGTCATCGCCACCCACGACGACACGGTCCGCGACCGCTGCGACACCGTCCTGACCGTCGGGAGCGCGACACG
>NZ_DASQNP010000267.1:0-20581 GCF_035644915.1 Streptomyces sp. | reverse complement strand
CGCCAGTACCCCCAGCACCACGCCCAGGAGGATCGTCCAGAACGTCACCAGGGCGATCAGCCCGAGGACGAAGGCGGCGATCCCCATGCCGTCACGGGGCCGCTCGGCGGGAACCGGCGGAGGCGGCGGAGGCGGTGGAGGTTGCTGGGGCGGGGGCGGCGGCTCGGGCCCCTGGTGATCCCAGCCCTGCGAGGAGGAATCCCAGCCCTGCGAGGAGGAATCCCAGCCCTGCGAGGAGGAATCCCAGCCCTGTGAGGAGGGGCCCCAGTCCTGCGGAGGGGGGTAGGACTGCGAAGGCACCGCGACCTCCTTCCGGAGGCTTGTCCGTGTCCATTGGTTTACATCCGGTTATGTTCCGGTCTGTCCTTCCCGCCGTACCCGCCGGGCGGCCGGGCAATCAGCCGCTCGCGTCCGGGGCCGTGAGGGGCCAGGAGAGGGCGGGGCGGGAGCCGGGGCACCGGCCGGGTTAGCGTCGAGGACGTGCACGACGAGAGAGCCGCCGACCGGACGCCGCCCATGCCCGCAGCGTCTCCCCCACCCATGCCCGCAGCGTCTCCCCCACCCATGCCCGCCCTGTTCACCCACGAATTCGCCACCGACCCGTACCCGGCGTACGCCTGGCTGCGCGAGCACGCGCCCGTGTACCGGACCGTGCTGCCCAGCGGCGTGGAGGCGTGGCTGGTGACGCGGTACGCCGACGCGCGCGAGGTGCTGGCCGACCCGCGGCTGAGCAAGAACCCCGTCCACCACAGCGAGGCCGCCCACGACAGGGGGAAGGTGGGGATTCCGGGAGAGCGCAGCGCGAACCTGATGACGCACCTGCTCAACATCGACCCGCCCGACCACACCCGGCTGCGGCGGCTGGTGTCCAAGGCGTTCACCCCGCGCCGGGTGGCGGCCTTCGCGCCGCGCGTGCAGGAGCTGGCCGACCGGCTCGTCGACGGCTTCGCGGAGCGCGGGCACGCCGACCTCATCCACGAGTTCGCCTTCCCGCTGCCCATCTACGCCATCTGCGACATGCTCGGCGTCCCGGCCGAGGACCAGGACGACTTCCGCGACTGGGCGGGCATGATGATCCGTCACGGCGGCGGACCGCGCGGCGGTGTGGGCCGGGCGGTGAAGCGGATGCGCGCCTACCTGGCCGACCTGATCCACCGCAAACGCGGCGACCTGGGCGACGACCTGATCTCCGGGCTGATCCGGGCCAGTGACCACGGCGAGCACCTGACGGAGAACGAGGCCGCGGCGATGGCGTTCATCCTGCTGTTCGCCGGGTTCGAGACCACCGTCAACCTCATCGGCAACGGCACGTACGCGCTGCTGCGCCACCCGGAGCAGCGGCGGCTGTTCCAGGACGCGCTGGCGGCCGGCGACGCCGAGCTGCTGCGGAGCGCGGTGGAGGAACTGCTGCGCTACGACGGGCCGGTGGAGCTGGCGACCTGGCGGTTCGCCACCGAGCCGTTGACGATCGGCGGGCAGCGCGTCGAGGCCGGCGACCCGGTGCTGGTGGTGCTGGCCGCCGCCGACCGCGACCCCGCGCGGTTCGCCGACCCCGACCGGCTCGACCTCACGCGGCGTGACAACCAGCACCTCGGCTACGGTCACGGCATCCACTACTGCCTGGGGGCGCCGCTGGCCCGGCTGGAGGGGCGGACGGCCCTGGCCACCCTGTTCGGACGCCTTCCTGACCTGCGGCTCGCGGTGGAACCGTCCGAATTGCGGTGGCGCGGCGGACTCATCATGCGCGGGCTGCGGGAACTGCCGGTGGAGTTCGAACCGGCACGCACGTGACACTCCGTCACGTATGTGATCTCCACGTGATCTACGCGACACTCGCTTGTGATGATCGGATTTGGGCGCTACTTTCAGCCGTCAACTGCCCAACCCAGTTGACTCCCCCAGCACGAGAGGCCCCACACATGCTCTCCGGGAACGGTAGACACCGCCGCCCCCGCCAGGCGCCCGCCATCTTCGTCACCGCAGGGATGACCGGCGCGGGACTCGCCATGCCCCTCCTCGGTGCGACGAGCGCCCAGGCAGCCGACGTCGAAACCTGGGACCGGGTCGCACAGTGCGAGAGCGGCGGGCTGTGGAGCGCCAACACCGGCAACGGCTACTACGGCGGTCTCCAGCTCACCCAGGAGACCTGGGAGCAGTACGGGGGCACGGCCTACGCCGAGCGCCCCGACCTCGCCAGCCGCAGCCAGCAGATCGCGGTGGCCGAGAAGATCCTCGCCGACCAGGGGCCGGACGCCTGGCCCTCGTGCGGCGTCAACGCCGGGCTGCGCTACGACTCCACGGGCGAGGCGCCCGCCATCGACCCGGGCAACCTCCTCCAGCCCGAGGAGGAGCCCTCCGCCCCGTCCGCCGAACGGAAGACCGAACGGAAGACCGAACGGAAGACCGAACGAAAGGCGGGGAGCACCGACGGCTCCCGGGACGCGGACGACCCCGCGGCCGGCACCGGTTCCGACCCCGGCACTGACGCCGCCGCCGGCGCCGACGCCGACCCCGGTACGGCCCCGGCCGACGGAGCGGCGGAGAAGGGCCGGACGGAGAAGACCCCCGGCGGCGGGTCGCGCGAGGAGTCCGCCGCCGACCCGGGGGCGGGCACCGGGAAGCACCGCGGCGAGCGCGACCCGCGCGAGGTGGGGCTGGAGCGGGAGCAGGGACGTCCGGCGGACGGTCAGGAGGCCGTGCCGGGCGGTGAGCCGGGCGGCGTACGGGACGAGCGGTCCGGGGCCGCGGACGCCCGCACCGACCGTTCCTCCGGGCGCGCGGCCGGCGAGGGCGCCCTCACCGCGGACGACGGCTACCGCGTGCAGCCCGGCGACTCGCTCTCGCGGATCGCCGAGGAGCACCGGGTCTCGGGCGGCTGGACCGAGCTGTACGAGACCAACAAGGAGGTCGTGGGCGAGGACCCCGACCTGATCCTTCCGGGGCAGGAGCTCACCCTCGGCCAAGGCCTCGGCTGACCCTCCCGGGTTATTCCGGCGTGTCCTTTCTGTACGGGCTAACGCTCAATGCCTGACCTGGGCGGTTATATCCTTCTACGCGTCAGGAAGGGTGAATGGCTGGGTTCTGACATGCTTTGAGGTATATGCCCTGGTGTGCTTACCGTCATCTCGCTCGCGACCGCGAGTGCCACCGACCGCAGCGCCGAATCCTGCCGGCGGCCGGTGGGCAGTCGTCGCGCCAGCGCCGATGGCAGGAGCGGGGGAACCAGGTAGGCGCCGCTCCGGTCCGTACGGCCCGGGCGGCTCGGGGTGAAGTCGTGCGGGGACGCCCCCGCGCGACCGGGCTGCTCACGGTCCGAACCCGACAGCTCACCTCGCAGGCGCCGGTGAGAGGAACGTCCATGCTGTTCACTGGCAAGGGTCACGACAGCCGTACCGCCAAGGCCGTCCGCGCGGCCGCGCTGACCGGCGCGGCGGGCGCCGCCATCGCCGTTCCGCTGTCGGGAGCCACGGACGCCTCGGCGGCGTCCGTGGACACCTGGGAGCGGGTGGCCCAGTGCGAGTCCGGCGGCAACTGGTCCATCAACACCGGCAACGGCTACTACGGCGGCCTGCAGTTCTCCCAGTCGAGCTGGGAGGCGGCGGGTGGCACCCAGTACGCCCCGCGCGCCGACCTGGCCACCAGGGAGCAGCAGATCGCCGTCGCCGAGCGCCTGCTGGCGATGCAGGGCCCACGCGCCTGGGGCTGCGCCGAAGAGGGGGGCCTCACCGCCGGCGGGCCCGCGGCGGACGTGGAGCCGCAGGGCGGCGGGGCGCACTCCGGGCAGTCCCGCTCCGGACGGCAGCACTCCTGGCAGCACCACTCCGGGCAGCCCGGGCCCCAGGTCCCGCTCCCGGCCGCCGGGGAGCACCACGGCGACGACGGGACGGACGCGGCGGACGAGGTGGACGCGGAGGACGGGGAGGACGCGGAGGACGGCACCTACACCGTGCGGCCGGGCGACACCCTCCGCGAGATCGCCGCGGCCCACGGCACCACCTGGCAGCACCTCCACGAGACCAACCGCGACGTGATCGGCGACGACCCCAACCTGATCTTCCCGGGCCAGCGGCTCAGCGTCTGACGCGCGTCCGGCCCGCCCGGCCGGTCACCCGGCGGCGCCGGCCCGGTGCGGTGTGTCACCTCCTGTGCGGAGGGCGCGCCGCACCGGGTTTATTCAATTTGGAAACAAAGCGTCGACACCCTTTCTGAACTGCGGTTTCATCCGCCGTTACGCCATACGGCACGGGCTGTCGGCCGGGTGGCGTGCGCGGGGCGGATAGGCTCAGGGAGCTGAGACCCGACACACATGCCCGACATACACGAAGGAGACCCTCGTGCCGTCCATCGACGTCGTAGTGGCCCGCGAGATCCTCGACTCGCGAGGCAACCCCACGGTCGAGGTCGAGGTCGGCCTCGACGACGGCAGCACCGGCCGTGCGGCCGTTCCGTCCGGCGCCTCGACCGGCGCCTTCGAGGCCCTGGAACTGCGTGACGGAGACAAGGGCCGCTACGGCGGCAAGGGCGTCGAGAAGGCCGTCCTCGCCGTCATCGAACAGATCGGCCCGGAACTGGTCGGGTACGACGCCACCGAGCAGCGCCTGATCGACCAGGCGATGTTCGACCTGGACGCCACCCCGGACAAGTCCTCCCTCGGCGCCAACGCCATCCTCGGCGTCTCGCTGGCCGTCGCGCACGCCGCCTCCGAGGCGTCCGACCTGCCGCTGTTCCGCTACCTCGGCGGCCCGAACGCCCACCTGCTGCCGGTGCCGATGATGAACATCCTCAACGGCGGCGCGCACGCCGACTCCAACGTGGACATCCAGGAGTTCATGATCGCCCCCATCGGCGCGGAGTCCTTCTCCGAGGCCCTGCGCTGGGGCACCGAGGTCTACCACACCCTCAAGAAGGTGCTGAAGGAGCGCGGCCTGTCCACCGGCCTGGGCGACGAGGGCGGCTTCGCCCCCGACCTGGGCTCCAACCGCGAGGCGCTCGACCTGATCATGGAGGCCATCCGGCAGGCCGGCTACACCCCCGGCCAGGACGTGGCCCTCGCCCTGGACGTCGCCGCCACCGAGTTCCACAAGGACGGCAAGTACGTGTTCGAGGGCAAGGAGCGCACCGCCGCCGAGATGACCGCGTACTACGCCGAGCTGGTCGACGCGTACCCGCTGGTCTCCATCGAGGACCCGCTGAACGAGGAGGACTGGGAGGGCTGGAAGGCCATCACCGCCGAGCTCGGCGACAAGGTCCAGCTCGTCGGTGACGACCTGTTCGTCACCAACCCCGAGCGCCTGGCCCGGGGCATCGAGGAGGGCGCGGGCAACGCCCTGCTGGTCAAGGTCAACCAGATCGGCTCCCTGACCGAGACCCTGGACGCCGTCGAGCTGGCCCAGCGCAACGGCTTCAAGTGCATGATGTCCCACCGCTCCGGCGAGACCGAGGACGTCACCATCGCCGACCTGGCCGTCGCCACCAACTGCGGCCAGATCAAGACCGGCGCCCCGGCCCGCTCCGAGCGCGTCGCCAAGTACAACCAGCTCCTGCGCATCGAGGAGATCCTCGACGACGCCGCGGTGTACGCCGGGCGCTCGGCGTTCCCGCGCTTCCGTCCCGCGGGCCAGTGAGCCGGTGAGCGCAGCCGCTCCGCGGAGCGGTGAGCACGGCCGTCCGGCCGGGCGGCCCTCCCGCCTCCCCGCCGCCGTCCCGTACGGTGGCGGGGAGGCGGCGCGGCACACGGCCGCGCACCGCACGACCGTGTGACGGCCGCGCACGGGCGACGACAGGGGCGACAGGGAGGCGAGGTGGCCGCGGACCGGGACCGGTTCTCCACCGCGACCAGGCTCAGGGCGCTGGGCACCCAGGCGGCGGAGCGCGTCTACCGCGCGCAGAACCGCCGGATGCGCACGCCGCGGCGCAGCCGGCTGACCGGCCGCGCCGCCCTGCTCGTCCTCGTCCTGTGCTCGCTGGTCGTCGCCCTCGCCTACCCGATGCGGCAGTACGTCTCGCAGCGCGCGGAGATCGCCGAACAGCGGCGCCTGGTCGAGGAGAAGCGCCGCCGCGTCGAGGAGCTGCGCGACCAGAAGGCCCGCTGGCAGGACCCGGCCTACGTGGAGCGGATGATCCGCGAGCACCTGCTCTACGTGCGCCCCGGCGAGATCGGCTACACCCTCCCCGAGGACGCGGACGGCCGGTCCGCGGACCGGACCTCCGACGGCGCGGCCACCCGCTCCCGGCGCTCCACGTCCGATCCCGGGCCCGACGACCGGGCCTGGTACCGGCACCTGTGGGACGGCGTGGACGAGGCGGACCGGCGCCCCTGAGCCGCCCGGCGGCCCACCCCGAAGCACCCCCGAAGCACCGAGCACCCGAGCCACCCTGGACACCCATGGACAAGCCCCCGCCCCTCACCGAGCGCACCGAGCCCACCGCCGCGGACGTCGCCGCCTTCAAGAAGCAGCTCGGCCGGCCGCCGCGCGGCCTGCGCGCCATCGCGCACCGCTGCCCCTGCGGGCAGCCGGACGTGGTGGAGACGGCGCCGCGGCTGGAGGACGGCACGCCCTTCCCGACGACGTACTACCTCACCTGCCCGCGCGCCGCCTCCGCGATCGGCACGCTGGAGGCCGAGGGCGTGATGAAGGAGATGACCGAGCGGCTCCGGACCGATCCCGAACTGGCCGCCGCGTACCGCCGGGCGCACGAGGACTACATCGCCCGCCGCGACGCGATCGAGGTGCTGGAGGGCTTCCCCAGCGCGGGCGGGATGCCCGACCGCGTCAAGTGCCTCCACGTCCTGGTGGCCCACTCCCTGGTCGCGGGGCCGGGCGTGAACCCGCTGGGCGACGAGGCGATCGCCATGCTGCCGGAGTGGTGGCGGAAGGGGCCGTGCGTGAGCGTGACCGAGGAGGACCTGCCGGGTCCGGCGAACGAGTCGGACGGACCGGACGGAGAAGACGGGGAGGACGCACGATGACGACACGGGTGGCCGCCGTCGACTGCGGCACCAACTCGATCAGGCTGCTCGTGGCCGACATCGACCCGGCCACCGGCGAGTTGACCGACCTCGACCGCCGGATGACCATCGTCCGCCTCGGCCAGGGCGTGGACCGCACCGGGCGGCTGGCCCCCGAGGCGCTGGAGCGCACCTTCGCGGCCTGCCGCGAGTACGCCGAGGTGATCCGCGGACACGGCGTCACCCCGGACCGCACCCGCTTCGTCGCCACCTCCGCCTCGCGCGACGCCGAGAACCGGGACGACTTCGTGCGCGGGGTGGTGGACATCCTGGGCGTCGAACCCGAGGTGATCACCGGTGACCAGGAGGCCGCGTTCTCCTTCACCGGCGCCACCAGGGAGCTGGCGGGACGCGACCACCTCCCCAAGCCGTACCTGGTGGTGGACATCGGCGGCGGGTCCACGGAGTTCGTGGTGGGCGAGGACGCCGTACGGGCCGCCCGCAGCGTGGACATCGGCTGCGTACGGCTGACCGAGCGCCACCTGCTGCGCGACGGGAGGATCGCCGACCCTCCCGCCCCCGGGCAGGTCGCCGCCATGAAGGCCGACATCGAAGCCGCCCTGGACCTGGCCGAGAAGACCGTCCCGCTGGCCGAGGCCCGGACGCTGGTGGGCCTGGCGGGCTCGGTCACCACCGTCGCCGGCATCGCGCTGGACCTGCCGGAGTACGACTCGTCCGCCATCCACCACTCCCGGATCACCGTCGAGCAGGTGGCCGGGATCACCGAACGCCTGCTGGCCGCCACCCACGACGAGCGCGCGGCGATCCCCGTGATGCACCCGGGCCGGGTGGACGTGATCGGCGCCGGGTCCCTGATCCTGCTGACGATCATGGAGCGGACCGGGGCCCGGGAGGTCGTGGTGAGCGAGCACGACATCCTGGACGGGATCGCCCACTCCTGCGCCGCGCGCTGACCCGGCGCCTGGCGCCCGGCACCGGCACCGGGGCCTTCCGGGCCCGCGCCGCCCCGGGAAGCGCCGTCGTTCCTCCGCCGGACCCGGCGGGGGAACGGCCGCGGCCGAGCGGGGACGTGCCCGGCCGGGGCGCTAGTGCGCCGCCTCGTACGGGTGCGGCGTGCCCCCCAGCACGTGCTCACGCCCCCAGGCGCCCAGCGGCTTCAGCGCCCGGTTGAGCGAGACGCCGACCGGGGTCAGCGAGTACTCGACGCGGGGCGGCACCTCGTCGTACGCCTCGCGGTGCACGATGCCGTCGGCCTCCATCTCCCGCAGATGGGAGGCGAGCACCTTCTCGGTGATCCCCGGCAGGAGCCTGCGCAACTCGCCGAAGCGACAGGGGCGTTCGTTGAGGGCCCAGAGGATCAGTACCTTCCACTTCCCGCCGATCACGTCCATCGCCGCGTCGATCCCGCAGATGTACGCGCCCGGCCTCCGCAAGGTCGCCATGCCCCGCCCTCCTGCCTGCTCACTCACCCCGGGGTAACCACGTACTTCACAGTACGTACTTGAGCGCCTGCACTCCGGCTACGAGCCTAGTCGGCATGACCGACGACTCCATGACCACCACCCCCGCGCCGGGCAGGACCGCCCCCCTCACCCTCCTCGGACTCGGGACCATGGGCACCGCCCTCGCCCGCGCCTGGCTCGCGGCCGGGCACCCGCTGACCGTCTGGAACCGCACCCCGGAACGCGCCGAACCGCTCGCCGCCGCGGGCGCGTCCGTCGCCGCGAGCGCCGCCGAGGCGGTGGCCGCGAACCGCCTGGTGGTGGTCTGCCTGCTCGACGACGCCTCGGTCGGCCGGGCGCTGGCGGACGCCGACCTCGACGGCCGGGACCTGGTCAACCTCACCACCGGCACCCCCGGCCAGGCCCGCGCCCGTGCCGAGTGGGCCCGCAGGCGGGGCGCCCGCTTCCTGGACGGCGGGATCATGGGGATACCGCCGATGATCGGAACTCCCGGCTCCGGGGCCTATGTCCTCTACAGCGGCTCCCGCGCCCTGTTCGAGGCTCACCGGGAGACCCTGGCCGTACCGGCCGGCACCTCCTGGGCCGGCGAGGACCCCGGCCACGCCGCGCTCTACGACGTGGCGCTGCTGAGCGCGATGTACGGGATGTACGCCGGGATCGCGCACGCCTTCGCGCTGGTCCGCCGGGAGGACATCGCGCCGGGGGACTTCGCGCGGCTGCTCGTCCCCTGGCTCACCGCCATGGCGCCCGCCGCGCACCGCGTCGCCGGGCACCTGGAGAGCGGCGACTACACCGAGGGCGTCGTCGCCACCCTGGCCATGCAGGCGGCGGGCAGCTCGACGCTGCTGCGCACGGCCGAGGAGCAGGGCGTCAGCGCCGAACTGCTGGCTCCCTACCTGGAGCTGATGGAGCGCCGGGTCGCCGAGGGGCACGGCGACGAGGGCGGCACGGGAGTGATCGACCTGCTGCTCCGGTGACGCTCCGGGGTCCGCCCGGAGCCCGCGGGAGGGCCTTGCCGGGACGTCCGCCGAAAAAGTTCGTGAAGTTCTTCACAAGGGAAAGCACGGGAACAGGCCCTATTACTCACCAGTAGCACCCCCTCCGGGCCGCCTCGGCCCGGAACCGCCCGCTGCGGGGGTCTCGCGGTGCCGTGGCCGCCGGGGGGCGCCGTGCCGCCGACAGGCCGGGACCGGGAGAGACGCCGCAGCTCACAGGGGGTGTGCAACGTTCCGTGAGGGGCATGGGTTCCCGAGGCCGGGTGTGGCTCTGCTCACGGGGCGGGGGAGTGTAGCAGAAGTGTCCGGAATGCTTGTGAAGACCCTCACGAACCACCCCCCTGACGGAGGTGGATACTCGATGGCATGAGCACCACGGAGCGTCCGCGAATCCTCGTAGTGGGTGGCGGGTACGTCGGTATGTACGCAGCGCGCCGCATCCTCAAGAAGATGCGGTACGGCGAGGCGACCGTGACCGTCGTCGACCCGCGCTCGTACATGACGTACCAGCCCTTCCTGCCGGAAGCCGCCGCCGGCTCCATCTCCCCGCGGCACGTCGTCGTCCCGCTGCGGCGCGTGCTGTCCAAGGCGGAGGTCCTCACCGGGCGCGTCACGAGCATCGACCAGGACCGCAAGGTCGCCACGGTCTCGCCGCTGGTCGGCGAGCCCTACGAGGTGCCCTTCGACTACCTGGTCATCGCGCTCGGCGCGGTCTCCCGCACCTTCCCGATCCCCGGCCTGGCCGAGCACGGCATCGGGATGAAGACCGTCGAGGAGGCCATCGGGCTGCGGAACCACGTCCTGGAGCAGCTCGACAAGGCCGACTCCACCAACGACGAGGAGGTCCGCCGCAAGGCGCTCACCTTCGTGTTCGTCGGTGGTGGCTTCGCCGGTGCCGAGACCATCGGCGAGGTCGAGGACATGGCGCGCGACGCCTGCAAGTACTACAACAACGTCCGTCGCGAGGACATGCGCTTCATCCTCGTCGACGCCGCGGACAAGATCCTGCCCGAGGTCGGTCCGCAGCTCGGCAGGTGGGGCCTGGAGCACCTCCAGAAGCGCGGTGTCGAGGTCTACCTGTCCACGTCGATGGAGTCCTGCGTCGACGGCCACGTGGTGCTCAAGAACGGCCTTGAGGTGGACTCCGACACCATCGTGTGGACGGCCGGTGTGAAGCCCAACCCGGCGCTGGCCCGCTTCGGCCTGCCGCTGGGCCCGCGCGGTCACGTGGACACCGAGCCGACGCTCCAGGTCAAGGGCACCGACTACATCTGGGCCGCGGGCGACAACGCCCAGATCCCGGACCTCGCCGCGGGCGAGGGCAAGTGGTGCCCGCCGAACGCCCAGCACGCGCTGCGCCAGGCCAAGGTGCTCGGCGACAACGTCATCTCCGGCATGCGGGGCTTCCCGCAGACCGAGTACAAGCACGCCAACAAGGGCGCGGTGGCCGGGCTCGGCCTCCACAAGGGCGTGGCGATGATCGTCCTCGGCAAGAAGATGAAGCTCAAGATCAAGGGCCGCCTGGCCTGGTACATGCACCGCGGCTACCACGGTCTGGCGATGCCCACCTGGAACCGCAAGATCCGCGTCTTCGCCGACTGGACGCTCGGCATGTTCCTCAAGCGCGAGGTCGTCTCCCTCGGCGCGATGGAGAACCCGCGCGGGGAGTTCTACGAGGCCGCCGCCCCGGTCTCGGCCGTCGCCGAGGACTCCCGGCCGAAGGCCAGGGCTTCCTGACGGATCCTCCCCGGCCGGGCCGGGGAACCGACGAGCGCTCCCGAAGGGGCGCCCGCCCCTCCCACCAGCGGAAGGACGGGCGCCCCTTCGCCGTTCCCGCGCCCGCCCCGCCCCCGTACGGCCCTGCCCGCCGCACCGCGCGGGTGGCCCCGGTGGCGTGGCGGCGTGGGTGGCGGGATGCACAGGGGTAGCTCTGGTGTTGGAGAGGAGCAGTCGGCTCAACGGAAGGTGGGCACCATGGCTCATGCGGCAGCACGGCTGGTGGACTCTGTCGAGAAGGCACTGGGGGCGCCCCTGCCCGTACGGGTGCGGGCGTGGGACGGCAGCGAGGCCGGGCCGCCCGGGGCGCCCACCCTCGTCGTACGGCACCGGCGCGCGCTGCGGCGGATGCTGTGGAAGCCGGGCGAGCTGGGCCTCGCCCGCGCCTGGGTGGCCGGGGAACTCGACATCGACGGCGACCTGTACGAGGCCCTGGAGCGGCTGGCCGGGCTGCTGTGGGAGCGGGACGACGCGCCCAGAGCCGCCCTCGCGCGCAGACTCGCGGCCGGCCGCGAACTCCTGGCGCTGGCCGGTCCGCTGCCCCCGCCGCCCCCGCCCCGCGAGGAGGTCCGGGGCCGCACCGGGCTGCGGCACACCCTCGGCCGCGACCGGCGCGCCATCAGCCACCACTACGACGTCGGCAACGACTTCTACGCCCTGGTGCTCGGGCCGTCCATGGTCTACTCGTGCGCCTACTGGGACGAGGACGAGAACACCACGCTGGAGGACGCCCAGCAGGCCAAGCTCGACCTCGTCTGCCGCAAACTGGCCCTCAAGCCCGGCCAGCGGCTGCTGGACGTCGGCTGCGGCTGGGGCTCGCTCGTGCTGCACGCGGCCCGCGAGTACGGCGTGCGGGCCGTGGGCGTCACGCTCTCCCGGGAGCAGGCCACCTACGCCCGCAAGCGCGTCGCCGAGGCCGGGCTCACCGACCGGATCGACATCCGCGTCCAGGACTACCGCCGGATCGACGACGGCCCGTTCGACGCCATCGCCTCCGTCGGCATGGCCGAGCACGTCGGCGCGGTGCGCTACCGCCAGTACGCCGACATCCTCCACAACCTGCTGCGGCCCGGCGGGCGCCTGCTCAACCACCAGATCGCCCGGCGTCCGCTGCCGGACGAGGACGCCTACGAGGCGGACCCCTTCATCGACGCGTACGTCTTCCCCGACGGCGAACTGGCCCCCGTGGGGCGCACGGTGACGACCCTGGAGGAGGCCGGCTTCGAGGTCCGCGACCTGGAGTCGATCCGGGAGCACTACGCCCTGACCCTGCGCCGCTGGGTGGCCAACCTGGAGGCCGAGGCCCCCCGGGCCGCCCGGCTGGCCGGACCGGGCCGGGCCCGGGTGTGGCGGCTGTACATGGCGGCCTCCGCGCTCGCCTTCGAGCGCAACCGCATCGGCGTCAACCAGGTCCTGGCCGTCCGCACGCCGGACAGCGGGGCCTCCGGATTCCCGCTGCGCACCCGCGACTGGCGGTGAGGCGCGCGGGGTGAGGAGAGCAGCGGCGGGGCCCCGGACCGGTGTTGCGGTCCGGGGCCCCGCGCGGCGTCCCCGAGCGGGGGCGCGGCGTCACTCCGTCTTGATGGCCTCCAGCATGTTGAGCCGTGCGGCCCGCCGCGCGGGCCAGAGCGCGGCCAGCACGCCCACCAGCGCGGCCAGGGCCAGGAAGAGGCCCATCCGGCCCCACGGCAGCACCAGTTCGTAGGTGGGCAGCGAGGAGGAGATCAGCTCGCCGGCCGCCCAGCCGAAGAACACGCCGAGCCCCACGCCGAGCACCCCGCCGAAGAGGGAGATCACCAGCGACTCCAGCCGGACCATCCGCTTGGTGCCGCGGCGGTCCAGGCCGATCGCCCGCAGCATCCCGATCTCCTGCGACCGCTCGAAGACCGACATGGCCAGCGTGTTGACCACCCCGAGCACCGCGACGATCACGGCCATGGCCAGCAGCCCGTAGAGCATGTTCAGCATCAGGGTGAACATCTGGGCGATGGACTCGGAGACGTCCTTCTTGTCCTGGACGAGGACGGCCGGGTTGTCGCCGAGCGCCTCCTCCAGCGAGGACTTCGCGGACTCGCTCGCGCCGCCCTCGGTCTTCACCATCACCTGCATGCTGGTGAGCCTGGCCATGTGCGGGTCGAGGGTGCCGGTGTCGAGCAGGATGCCCCGGAGCATCTCGTTGCCCCGGTAGACGCCCGAGACGGTCAGCTCGCCGCGCTTTCCGTCCTCGTAGGTCACCTCGAAGGCGGAGCCGAGCCGCCAGCCGTGCCGCTCGGCGGTGTCCGTGTCCACCACGGCCCTGTCGCCCTTCAGCCCCTTGAGGGAGCCCTGGGTGAAGTCCAGTTCGGTCAGCTCGCCGAAGACGGAGCCGTCGACGCCGGTGAGGTACTCCGTGTCCTTCCCGATCCGGGACGGGGAGTTGCGCATCGGGCTGACGGCCGTGACCTCCTCCTGCTCGGCCAGCGTCCGCTCGACCTCGGGCGACAGGGGCTGGAAGTTGGCCATGGAGACCACGTAGTCGGCCCGGATCGCGTCCGTGGCCATCTTGTCGATGCCCTTCTGGACGCTGCCCGCGACCACGGTCATCCCGGTGATCAGGGTGAGGCCGATCATCAGCGCGGCGGCGGTGGCCGCGGTCCGGCGCGGGTTGCGCACGGCGTTGAGGCGCGCCAGCTTCCCGGAGACGCCGAACACGCGCAGCACCGGGGCCGCCGCGGCGATCAGCGGCCGGGACAGCAGCGGGGTCAGCACGAACACGCCGAGCACCAGCAGTCCGGCGCCCGCCCCCATCGGCAGCTCGCCGCCGTCGTCCATGCCGGTGGCGACCAGGACGAGCGCGGTACCGGCGCCCGCCAGGAGCGCGCCGACGGTGTTGCGCACGACCAGGCTCCGGGCGGTGGCGGGCGCGTGCACGCTGCCCATCGCGGCCACCGGCGGGACCTTCGCGGCGCGCCGCGCCGGCAGCCAGGCGGCCAGCACGGTGACGGCGACGCCGACGACCAGCGAGGCGACGACGGCGGACGGGGGGACCACCAGCGGACCGTCCGGCATGGTGGCACCGGCGGACCGCAGCAGCGAGCGCATCCCGGCCCCGATCCCGATGCCGGCCACCAGCCCGACCACCGCGGCGACCGCGCCGACGACCGCGGCCTCCACCAGCACCGAGCGGGTCACCTGGCGGCGGCCGGCGCCGACCGCGCGCAGCAGTGCCAGCTCCCTGGTGCGCTGGGCGACCAGCATGGTGAAGGTGTTGGTGATGATGAAGACGCCCACGAACAGCGAGATCCCGGCGAAGACCAGCAGGGAGGTCCGCATGTCCTCCATGCCCGCCTCGGTCATGCGCGCCTGGTCGTCGGCGAGCTGCCGCCCGGTGACCGCCTCGGCCTGCCGCGGCAGGATCTCCTCGACCCGCTCCTTCAGCTCCCGCTGCGTCACGCCGTCCGAGGCGGTGAGGACGATCGTGCCGTACCGGCCGGGCCCGGAGAACAGCCGCTGGGCGGTGGCGGTGTCGAACAGCACCAGGGTGCCGCCCGCGGCGACGTTGCCGTCGTCGGTGTCGAAGACGCCGACGACCTTCTCCTCGCGCACCGGGCCGCTGACGGACAGCCGTACGGTGTCGCCGACCCCGTAGCCGGTGCGCCCGGCCGTCCTGGAGTCCAGCGCGATCTCGCCGGCGCGCCGCGGGGCGCGGCCGTCCCGCAGGTCGTAGCGCGGGTCCTCGCCCCTGCCGTCCGGCCCGGCGTCGTAGTTGCCGCCCTGGGTGGACCAGCCCTGGCCGACGAGCTTGCCGTCCTTGCCGGCGAGCGCGGCGAAGCCGGAGACCGATCCGGTGGCGGCGTCGACGCCGGGCAGCTCCCGCGCCCGGTCCAGCAGGTCCTGGGTGAGGTCGGGGGCGGCGCCGGGCCTGTCGTCCGGGCCGTCGTCGGAGTGGTCGGGGCGGATGGCGACGTCGACGGCCTCGAAGCCCTTCTCGGAGCTCTTGCGGAAGGCTTCCGAGAGGGTGGAGGTGAAGACCAGGGTGCCGGCGACGAACGCCACGCCGAGCATGACGGCGAGCGTGGTCATCAGCAGCCTGGTCTTGTGCGCGAGCACATTGCGCAGGGCGGTGCGGAACATGGGGTACTCGTGATCCTGGTGTCGTCGGGGGCGCGGCGACCGCGGGGGCGCCGGGGAGGGACCGGAAGGAACCGGAAAGGGAGGGGCCGGGCGGCCCCGGGCTCAGCTCGTACGGCCCCGGGTGTCGAACGCCTTCATGCGGTCCAGGACGCCCTCGGCCGTGGGGTCGGCCATGTCGTCGACGATCCGGCCGTCGGCGAGGAAGACGACGCGGTCGGCGTAGGAGGCGGCCACCGGGTCGTGGGTCACCATGACGACGGTCTGGCCCAGCTCCCGCACCGAGTTGCGCAGGAAGCCCAGCACCTCGGCGCCGGAGCGCGAGTCGAGGTTTCCGGTCGGCTCGTCGCCGAAGACGATGTCCGGCCTGGAGACGAGCGCGCGGGCGACCGCGACGCGCTGCTGCTGGCCGCCGGAGAGCTGGTTCGGCCGGTGCTTCAGCCGCCCGGACAGGCCGACGGTCTCCACGACCCGGTCCAGCCAGCCCTTGTCCACCTTGCGGCCGGCGATGTCCATCGGCAGGGTGATGTTCTCCAGGGCGTTGAGCGTCGGCAGCAGGTTGAACGCCTGGAAGATGAAGCCGATCTTGTCGCGGCGCAGTTGGGTGAGTTTCTTCTCCTTCAGGCCGGACAGCTCGGTGCCGCCGATCCAGGCCGAGCCGCTGGTGAACGAGTCCAGGCCGGCCATGCAGTGCATCAGCGTGGACTTGCCCGAACCCGACGGCCCCATGATCGCGGTGAACTGACCCTGCCGGAACTCCACGGAGACGGAGTCCAGGGCGACCACCCGGGTCTCCCCCTGGCCGTAGACCTTGGTCAGGTCCTGGCAGCGGGCGGCCGCGACGCCGGCGGGGGCGGGGGGCGCGGAGGAGGCGTCGGAGTGGGTGCTGGTGGTCACGGAACGTGGCTCCTGTCGCAACGGCTTGACGGATCCCTTCCATCGTCCGTGCGAAATCGGACAGCCGCATCCGCCCCCGATCCGGTCTCCGGGGGAGCCTCCAGGGGGACGGCGGGGGCCCGGCTCATACCTGGGGAGGAGGGACACCCCGATGTCGTGCCGTGGCTGGGCAGCGACTTTCCGTCATTCCTGACGACCCGGCGGGGTCGCGCGCGCTGCGTGCGAGAGGGGCGTGCGCCGCTGATGCGCCATCAGTTGCCAATAAAATCAGACAACATCGAGACGCGGCCCCATTGTTCGGGCAGGCGCCACGGATAGGCTCGTTCAGCGTCCAGGGGAGGGCCGTAGGCAGCCGTACGGCCCATGAGCCGGTGCCCGGATGGTGGAATGCAGACACGACGAGCTTAAACCTCGTTGGCCTACAGGCCGTGCCGGTTCGAATCCGGCTCCGGGCACACCGGACCTCACGCTGCGTTACCTGGAAGAACGACCGGATCGGACCCACCCGTTCAGGGGCGTGGGAACACGCCGGGAACGCGTATCGCCACCTTCGGCGTACGGCAGGCGTGCACCCCGTGAGCCCGTGAGACCAGCGCTGGAGAGACCACCGGCCACCGGGCGAAGTGGCGGCGGCCCGGCGGAGGCCGGGACGGACCGGGGCGGAGACCCCTGTGCGTTCGAGGAACGCGAGGCGCCTCTCGTGGTGGCGGTGGCCGTCATCCGTGGCGGTGTCCTGGTCGGCCGGCCTCTTCGCCGGCGCCGGCGACCTCTGGCCCCGACGCGCCGACTTCCCGCTGTTCGGACGGTGCCGCCCACCCGCCGGGCCTCACCGCCTCGGGCTCGGCGACCGGCCGTTCCCACACGTCCCGACCACCGTTCCCAGCGCAAGGACGCCCATGACCTCCATCGACAAGATCGCGTGGTTCAGGCTGGAAGGCGGCAGGATCCTCAGCACGCGATCCCACGGCAAGGACGTCCACTACATCCCCGGAGGCAAACGCGAACCCGGTGAGAGCGACGTCCAGACCCTCGTCCGGGAGATCGGCGAAGAGCTCACCGTCGCCATCGTCGCGGACAGCGCCGTACACGTCGGCACGTTCGCAGCGCAAGCGCACGGCCACGCAGCCGGGACCACCGTGCGCATGACCTGCTACACCGCCGACTACCAGGGCACGCTCACCCCCAGCAGCGAGGTGGAAGAGGTCGTCCGGCTCACCTGCGCCGACCGCGGGCGCGTCTCCCCGGTCGACCGGCTCGTCTTCGACCACCTCCACCGCTCCGGCCGGCTCCGCCAGGGACGCACCCGGCAGAACCGCGGCTATCGATTCGAGTCGGCCCGGGAGGGGCGTGGACCCCGATCCGGCAACCGCCGACCGGGTGGGGCGCCGCTTCGGCGGGCGAGTCGCGGTGTCCGGTGAGGGCTGTGGCGAGGCCGACGCGGACCAGGAGGTGCTCGGCCGTGCGCCCGTGGCGACGGTACGGCCGTCGGCAGCCGGCCGGGCACCGCCCGCTCCACCACCCGGCGGTGGCGGCCCAGCCGGAAGAGGACTCGACACCCCTGCGGGCGGTGCGGCGGCGATGCCCCTCCTGCTCGTGTTCCGCCCGTGCCCCGCCCGTACGTGTTCTCGCCCGGTGCTCTGCGGGGGAACCCCGGGCGGGGCGGTCCGGTCCGGGCCGGTCGCCGCAGGCCGGCGCGGCGCCGCAGGTCAGAGGCGCCCCCGGACGCGGCCCGGATCCGGCTCCGGACACGCCGGGCTTCTCCCGCGCTTCCTCCCACGTCCGGCCGGGTACCGGAACAATTACGACTCCTTTCAACGTTCAGCTCAGTGCACTACCGTGCGGTCTTTGCTAAAGCATTACTCTGATGGAAGGGCCGCGCGGTGCGGCCATGGAGGAGTGAGATGAGGAGCAGCAACCCGGTCTTCTCGCGACGGGGGTTCAGCCGAGACAACGGCTACGCGGGTTTCACCGCCACGCAGCAGCCGCAGGCCGGGAACCCGTACGCCGCCAACCCGTACGCACAGCCCCAGCCCACCAACCCGTACGCACAGCCCCAGACCACCGGTGTCCCGCCGGTGGCCCCGCCGCACGTCGGCCGGATGACGATGGACGACGTCGTCGCCCGCACCGCCATGACGGTGGGCCTGGTCGTCGCCATGGCGGCGGTCGCGTGGATCACCGACCTGTCGCTCGGCCTGGCCATCGGCGCGATGCTGGTCGCCTTCGTCCTCGGCCTCGTGCAGTCCTTCAAGCGCAAGCCGTCGCCCGCGCTGATCCTGGCGTACGCCGCCTTCGAGGGGCTGTTCCTCGGGGCCATCAGCAACTACGTCGACAGCCGGATCGCGGGCGGCGCGGCGATGCAGGCCGTGCTGGGCACCATGGCGGTCTTCGCCGGCGTGCTGATCATGTACAAGGCCCGCATCATCCGCGTCACCCGGCGCTTCTACCGCTACGTGATGGCGGCCGCGATCGGCTTCCTCCTGCTGACCTCCGTGAACCTGCTGTTCGCGGTCTTCGGCGGCGGTGACGGTCTCGGCTTCCGCAGCGGCGGCCTGGGCATCCTGTTCGGCATCATCGGCATCGTGCTCGGTGCCGCCTTCCTCGCCATGGACTTCAAGCAGGTCGAGGACGGCGTCGCCTACGGTGCTCCCCGCGAGGAGTCCTGGCTGGCCGCCTTCGGCCTGACCATGACCCTGGTGTGGATCTACCTGGAGTTCCTGCGGCTGGTCGCCATCCTGCAGAGCAACGACTGAGCGGGCGGCCGGGCCCGGTGGTCCGGCCGGCCGGCACAGGGGCCCGCGAGGCGCCATGCCTCGCGGGCCCCTTCGCGTCCGCCGCCCCGGCGGGCGGCTGCGGCGGGTGGTCGTGGAGTGGTCCTGGCGGATGGCCGGGACCGGCGCGTCCGGCTAGAGGGTGTGCGCCGCGCGCCGCAGCTCGTACTCCCGGGCGAGGGCCTTGGCGTGGCCGTAGGCGAGGTGGTGCTCGCGGCGCAGCCAGCTCGCCGTGTCCTCGGGACGGTGGAAGGAGGGGCCGTCGGCGACGGTGCGGAGCCAGTCGGAGACTTCACGGCCGGTGCAGCGGGGGATGCGGGAGAGCAGGTTCCGGTGGATTTCCTCGGGGGAGAAGGTCTGGGACATCGGCGCCTCCGGACGCTTGCGATGAGTCCTCTCCCCCAGCACCGTGCCGCAGGGTCCACCGGTTGGCAACGGTCCGCGGGCGGCGAATAGGGTGTGCGGCGTGCTCGACGTGACCCCTCTGCTCACCGCCGTGGACCGCTTCGCCGACCGGCTGCGCGCCATGCCGCAGAGCGCTCTGGCGCGGGGCGCCGCGGCCGAGGGACTGGCGCTGGCCCGGGAGCTGGCCAGGCGCGCCCAGCAGGTGGAGTTCCCCGGCCGCGCCCCCCGCGAGCTGCCCGACGCGGGCGTCTTCGCCGTCGGGGACCAGCTCGCCGTCGCCGGCCACGACCTCGCCGAGGCGCTGCGCACGGCCGGTCCCGGCGCCGGCCCCGATGCCGACTCCGCTGCCGGGGCCGCGCTGGCCGAGGCCGTGGCGCTGGTGGAGGCCGCGGAGGTCAGGGCGAGGCGATGATCCGGTCCGCCAGGACGTAGACGTTCTCCTCCCCGCAGGCGAAGGTCAGGGTGTACGCGCCGAAGACCCCGGAACCGCCCAGCAGCACCGGCGCGGTGCCCTCCCGCAGCGCGGCGGCGAGCCGTTCGGCGGTCCCGCGGTGGCCCGGCGCCATGCAGACGGTGGTGCCGTCGGCGAAGACGTAGATGTCCAGCGTGCCCAGCGGGCCGGGCCGCACGTCGGTCAGCGGCGTACGGGTGTCGGCCAGCTCCGCCAGGCGCCGGTGGGTGGACTCGCGGGCGGCGGGGACGGGGTCGACGGGCTCGCCGTCCAGGCCGAAGCCGGAGTTGGAGGGGTGGCGGCGGCGGGCCGCGGCCAGCTCGGCGGGGTCGGGGTCGCACTCCTCGCCGGTCCCGCCGTCCCCGGCGGCCTCCGTCTCCTCGGTCCCGCCGGGCTCCGTCCCCCGGGCGCCCGCCTCCCCGGCCGCGGCCGTCTCGGTCCCGTCGCCGGGCACCGGGCCGGCGGGCAGGGCGTTCAGGCCCGGCTCGAACCCCTCCCGGTCGAGCTGGCGCGGCACGAACGCCTCGCCCTCGTACGCGCCGCCCGGGGCGCCTCCCAGCAGCGCGTCGAGCAGCGCCGCGTCGAGGCCGGTCCCCTCGTACTCGGTGCCGCGCCCCTCCAGCAGCGCGCCCTCGGCGCGGGCGTCACGGGCCTCCTGGGCGGCCCAGAACGCCCGGGCCTCGGCCAGCTCGCGCTCGCGCTCCTCGGCGAGGGCGTCGGCGACGGCGGACCGTATCTCCGCC
>NZ_DASQNP010000266.1:0-40766 GCF_035644915.1 Streptomyces sp. | reverse complement strand
GTTCGCGTCGGTGATCCGGAGCGTGCCGTCGCGCGAGGTGTGCAGCACCGATCGGTCGGGCAGCACCGCCAGGTTCATCGGCTCGCCCGTCTCCGCCACGCCCTTGGCGAGGGTGACCTGCTGGAACTCCTCGGCCGCGGCCGCCGCGACGCCGCCGTCCGAATCCGCTGGAGCATCGGCGGCTGCGGACGTCACAGGCAGCAGGCAGCCGACGGCGAGTAACGCCGCGAACAGGAGAGGGGAGGATCGCCGGGGTCTGAAAGGTCTTGTGCGCACAGAAGTCTCCCGCCTGGAGTGGGGGTGACGTCAGATCGAGTCGACCTGACGGAGAGTGCAGACGCGCGCCGTCGTACTGGAAGGCCCGGATTACGCCGCGCATGAACCATTCATGTCAAGGAAGTTAGCGGCCTTGGTCCGAACATGTAACCCCTTTTGCTCACCGATTCGGAACTTCGTCCTCGATCAGAGAAAAGATTCCGACTGCCGGTACAGCGTCCCGCGGCGACCGCCGCGGACCGTGCGTGGCGAGCGCACAGGCGTCGTCACGTCAGGGAGCGCCGACCCGACACGGCGTGCTCCGCCGTCAGCGGACCACCGTGAACTGGGCGGTCTGACCGTGCTCGCCGTGCGGCCTGCCGTCCGGGGCCGGTATGAAGTCGACCAGCGTGTACACCCCGGGAGCGAGGTTCACCAGGGACAGTTCGCTGCCGCCGTTCTCCTGGGCGATCGTCACCACGTCCTCCTGGGACAGCCTGTCGTTGAACAGGTCCGCACCCACCGCACCCTCCGGAAGCCGGAGCAGGATCGCCTCGTGCCGCTCCTCCCCCACGTTCCTCAGCCGGAGCACGACCTTCCCGTGGGGGGCTCGGATCACCGTGCGGTCCATGCGGAAGAAGTACTCGCCCATCTCCACCCTCACCTCCTCGGCCGTGTGCGGCACCGGGGAGGAGAGCGCGTCGAGCCGGTTGAGCTTGAGGAAGCCGTCGGCCCGGTCCGGCCACCACGTCATGCGGACACGCGCCAACTGGTGCCCGTAGGCGAGGTAGGTGAGCTCGGTGGTGAAGCTGCCGTCCGCGTACTGCCGCATCTCCCCGATCCGCAGGCGTTCGATCCGCAGTCCGCCCAGCACCTCGGGGACCTGGCGGTAGCTCGTCTGCCCCATGAAGTTCCTGACGAAGTGCGCGGTGAGCAGCGGGGCCGCGCGCAGATGGTCTCCGGCATTGATGCAGGCGACGAAGTTGCGCACGCCGGAGACGACCCGCCGGTGCGGGGCCCGGTCCACGACCGGCCATGACCTCCCGGCCGGGGCGCTCTCGCTGTCCGGGTCGACGACCAGCGGGCCGTCCGGGGGAGGCAGCGGTGGCGCACTGCACCGCTGCGGTGCGAGGACCGCGCGCGGCCTCTCGTGCTCCGCGTGGGCCGCGGTGGGCAGGAACGCGGCCACGACGGCGAGAACGGCCGCCACGGGTAAGCGCCTTCGCATGGCTGGAATCCCCGTTTCCTGACTTTCTCCTCCGGCGGCCAGGGTCCCGAATCCACAGGTCGCGTTCCATCCGGGATCGCCCGGAGCTCTCCCCCCAAGGCGGCCCCGGAGGCACCCGTACGCGATGTCGGGTTCCGCCACGAACACACCCCATCGGGGGATGTTCTCCGGCTTCCCGGACCGCGACCGCGCCCGGCCATACGCTCTCCCCGCAGGACGAGGGACCGTCGGGGAATCCGTGTCTCAGCAGAACAGGGGAGGGATCGACCACGCCGCGCTGTGGTCGGCCGCTCTCGCGTCAGTGATCACGCTGTCCCTCGGGGACGGGCGCTACGACTGGCTCAGTTTCGCCCTGGGGTCGTCGCTGGCACTGCAGATCGCCGCTTTCTACCGGCCGACGCCTCCCGGACCGGACGACCGCTGGGACCGCTGTACGGCGGCGGGAGGCTTTGGGGCCGTCGGCGGGCTGGTGGCCGCGATGATCCTGGCATGGCCGGTGCAGACGGTCGTCGGGACACCCTCCAAGTGCCACCGGCTGTTCCGGCAGGGCGAAGTCGCTCTGGACGACTGTGCCGGTGCTGCGGCCTACTCCTGGTTGGGCGTGGTGTGGCTGACAGCCGCGGTGACCCTCTCCTCCTGGCATTGGCTGAAGGTGGTACGCCAACCGACCCCACCGCCGCCGTCCTGAACACCCCGGGCGGCTACGGGAGCCTTGAGCGCACGCACCGGCAACCGGCGTTCAGACGGCCGTCTCCCGTGCTCACCGGCCGACCGAAGCACCCGGCCACAGCCTGACTGACCGCGTCCCGGGTTCCGGCGATCCTGAGGAGAGATCCGTGCGGTCCTGGAATCCCGGGTTCAGGGTCCCTCACCGCGTGCATCGCGTGCCCTGCTGCGGCAACGGGCGGCAGGCGCCGGATGATGCCCCGCATCCAGCCGCCGGTGGTGGCGGCCCCGCTTCCGTACCCCAAACGCGGGGTTGTCAGGGCGAGTTCACCGTCACCGATCGCAGCGCGTCCCCCGCTCCGGGACGCACAGGTGTGGCCTCCGAAGACTCTTGGTGCGGCTGAGGTGTTCGAGTGAGAAAGTTGCACTGACCATGACACCCTGAGGCAAGGGACACGCTCGTGCGCGAGTTACGGGTCATCTCCGTCTCCTCCGCCGTTCTGGCCCTCCTGGCCATCGGCCTGACCGCCGCTCCTGCCGCGGCCGACACCGCGGCCACGATCAGCATCGACGGAGACGGCCGGTCCGTCACCCACCTCGCCGGGAGCGGGCAGGTCAACGAGCTCCAGGTCACGCCCATGGGCGCCGGCACGGGCGTACGCCGGGTCGCCTTCAACGACGAGGTGCCCATCCGGGTCGGCGAGCAGCACTGTGTGCAGCCCGACCCCAACGACGCGACCCGTGTCGTGTGCGAACTGCCGACGGCCGACGCCTCCTCCGGCGAGATCCGCATTCTGCTCGGCGACGGCGACGACGAGTTCTTCACCGATGCCCCGGGCGTCTCCGTCGTGCACGGCGGCTCCGGCAACGACCAGCTCCACGCCCACTCCGCGCACACGGTCATCGGTGGGCAGGACGACGACATGCTGATGGGCGGCGTCGTCATGCACGGCGGTGACGGCATGGACCACCTGATGGGCGACGACAGGGGACAAGTCCTCACGGGAGGCCGGGGAGCCGACCACATCGAGGCCCACGGCGGCGCGGACACCGTACACGCCGGCTTCGGGGACGACCACGTCACCGGCGGCAGCGGCGACGACTTCCTCTCCGGCGGCTTCGGTGACGACACCGTCCACGGCGACAGCGGCAACGACACCCTTCTCGGCGGCCCCGGCAAGGACGTCCTCTCGGGCGGTCCGGACACCGACACGATCCTCTGGTAGGCCGCCCCGGGGCAGCGGCGGCACGGCCGTGCGCACCATGAGCGGACGCACGGCAGCCATCCCGCCCCTGAGAACGCCAGGACCCAGGCTGTGGCCGCAAACCCCGCGGCCACGGCCCCGGACACGACCGTGCCGGCCGCAGTCCTCGACGAGCGGCCGTGAGCGGGCAGACCCCGGTCGGCGCGATCAGGCCGCCGCCGCATGGCGCCGGATGGTCGCCTTCTGGTCCGGGCTCCACCGCTGTTCGGCTGTGGCCGGCAGATGCCGGCCGGGCCGCTCATACGGAGCTGCCGACGCAGTGCCGGAAGCCACCGCCATGACCGACGACCCGGCCGTCCGGCTCCGCCACCCGAGCGGCGAGGAGCGACGGCTGCGCCGGCCACTTGCCAGGAGGGGTAAGCCAGTTGGCTGGACAGCCGTCGTGCTCATGGACCCGTGCAAGCACCTGGACGCAGTCCCTGAGGCGCGATCAGCCGATACCGGACACACCGGGCCGCGCTTCCGCCGGGCACGCTCTCGCTCTTCACCGCGGAACGGAAACACGGTCCAAGGACAGCGACCAGCCACTTTCACAGCAGGCCCCAGCGAGCCCCGGTGGCGGGGCGCCGACCCGCCGGAGGCGGTCCCAACCGGGCAGGCCGAGGGCCCCTGCGCTCCCCTGTGCCGAACCGTGCCGCACCGCATCGATCCACTCCGGTCCTGACGAGTGGGGACTGTGCGGCGAAGGCGCGGACGATGACGGGCGGGGTCGGTCGCGCGGGCGGGGACCAGAAGGTCTTCTTCCGTCTCCCGGCCCGTGCCCGGACCTGGGCACGGGCACGGGCCGGGAGGGCGGGCCCCTGCGGGAAGGGGTCAAAGACGGTGGGCGCGGCGCGGTACCGCGGCGGCACCGGACCGTTCGGGAGTGCCGGGTACGGTCGCCGGTCACCGCCCGGCGGTGCCGGGGCGTCCGGGCCGGCGGCCGTTGCTGGCCTCGGCGAGGGCGTCGGCGGCGGTGCCGACACGCGGGCCGCTCCGGTCGCGCTTGGCCCGGTACATGGCCGTGTCCGCGGCCCGCAGGGCCAGGGACCAGGAGCTGCCGGGCATGGCGGAGACCGGCGCGGCGCCGATCGCCACCGATGCCGGCAGTAGCCGCTGCTCGTAGAGGACCGGCCGCTCCAGCACCTGCTGGAGTCCGGCCAGGGCTCGGTCGAGGCCACCGGAAGTGGCGGGCAGGTGGGCCACGGCGGCGAACTCGTCCCCGCCCAGGCGTGCGGCCAGGCCGCGGTGGGTGCGGCACCAGCGGCTGAGCCGCTGGGCGAGGGCGGCCAGGACGGCGTTGCCCGCGTCGTGCCCGTGCGTGTCGTTGATCGCCTTGAAGCCGTTGGCGTCGACGAACAGCGCGACCGTGCCGGGGCGGGCGGCCAGTTTCTCGCCGCGGGCTGTCAGCTCCGGACGCAGGGCCAGCCCGGTGAGCGGGTCCCGGCGGGCGGCGTGCAGTTGGCGGCGGATGCGGACGTTGTCGACGACGGCGGCCCCGAGCGCGAGCGGCAGTGCCGCGGCCAATAACGCGACGCGGGGACGGTGGACGAGCAGGGGCGTGTTCGTCATCGGGGGACTCCGTTCTGTCGATATCGGGTTCCGGGGTGGCCGCGTACGCCGGTGAGCGGAACAACGCTGCCCCGGCGAAAGGGGTCGGGTGAAGGAAGCACGGCGCGGTGGCACGTGCCCGGGGCGACGACCAAACCCGTCATAAACCACGAGGGTGCCGCCCGGATGCACTGTCCTGGCCGGTGCGTCCCCTACGTCATCACGTGCCCGCCGGGGAGCGGGTCGGCCCCCGGACGCGGGCCCGGGTGGCTCCAGGACAGCCCTTTCCCGGTGCTCCGCCCCCGGCCGGGGGCGGAGCAGCAGGCCGGTTCCGGGGATCGGCACCGGTGGGTGCGGCACAGCGCCGCGGAACTCGACGGCCGAGCCTGTTGGCGACCGGCGCCCTCTCCTTCCCCGGCGACTTCCGTCACCGTGAACCTCGCGGAGCACGGCCCCGACGACGCCATGTGCTGCCTTCCGCGGCGTGTGCGTCGGTCCTTCTCCTGGCACGGCGAGCGCTCCGTCCGGCAGCCGGACTCGTCGCGCGCCACGCTCCCGGCGCGGCGGAACCGTGGCGTCCGCTGCCGGACGGAGCACCCTGGCACCCGCAAGCCGGACGACAGGCGGGCCGGGGACCGTGCCGGCCCTGCCCCCGGCCCCTCGGCACGGCCACGGACGGCCGCGCACACGGGCCAAGGCCGTCCGGCAGCCGGTGCGTACCGCGACTGCGGCGCAGCGGGATGCGGGCCCCGGCCACGGCCCGACCCCGGCGGAACGGGGGAAACCATTCCCACGGGCGCGGGGAGCAGGGGACGCGCCCGTCCCGGAGGCGGGCACGGTCGTCATCCGGTCCGCGCGACGGCCCGGACGGAACCGCCCGGCGCCCCGGACTGGTGGGCGGACCGGGCCGGACCCCGGCTCCGGGCGGCGGACTCAGGCCGCGGCGGCCGTCTGCGCGTCCAGTGCCGCGAGCAGCCAGTCGTGCGCGGACCCGGGGGTCGGTTCCGGCCGGCCGCCCGGCGGGGTGATCACCTCGGTCACCAGCTCCCAGTACCGGTCGATCCGCGGGTCGGCCGCGAGCTGCCCGGCCAGCAGGCGGCGGAAGTCCGGGGTGTCCCGGGTGCCGTACGCGCCCGCGTACGCGGCCACGAAGCCGTCCAGCGCCTCGCCCGGGTACGGCTCCCGGTCCTGGCGCAGTTGCGCCCCCGCCAGTTCGTACGCCTCGGCCAGCCCCGCGTACAGCACGGCCGCCCCACGGGCTCCCGCCCTGTGTGCCGCGGGCTGGGGCTGTTCGCGGTCCGGGCACGGGCGGGTGGTGAAGGCGTGCAGCCGGGCGAAGGCGAGCACCTGGGCCGGGCCCGGGTCGTCGGGCGGTTGCGGGACCGCCGCCTCCAGGAACGCGGCGACCGACCGGGCCGGCATCCTCGGCGGCAGCCAGGAACGCCAGAACCGGGCCAGCGGGGCCGTGCTCGGCGGGGTGGTCACCGCGCCGATCAGGCGCAGCCGGTCGGCCCGCTCCCCGGGCGGGCACTCCTGCACCAGCCGGAGGGCGGCCTCCCGCCAGCGCAGGACCCTGAGCCGGGAGCCGAGCTCGCGCAACTGCCCGGCGACGGCGTCCTCCAGGACGCTGCCCGTCTCGTCCTCCTCGTCGAGGATGCGGCGCACTTCGGCGATCGGCAGGTCCAGGGTGCGCAGGGAGCGGATCAGGCGCAGCCGCTCAAGTGCGTCGGGTCCGTACCGGCGGTGCCCGCCGACGGTGCGGGAGGCCTCCGGCAGCAGACCGCGGTCGGAGTAGAAGCGGACGGTCTTGACGGTGACGCCCGCGTGCTCGGCGAGCTCGCCGATGCCGCACAGGCCGTCGTGGGACGCGAACACTTGAACCTCCCTCAGGGGGAGTTCCTACCGTACCGGCGAGCGCGGCCGGGTGATCGGGCCGGTCCGCGGACGACGACGTGCCGAGGAGAGAGCCATGACCGTATTCATCCTGGTGCCGGGCGTGTTCACCGGCGCACACGTGTGGGAGGACACGGCCGCGCGACTGGCCGCGGCGGGTGCCGGGGTGCACGCGGTGGCCCTCACCGGGCCCGGCGGTCCCGGCGGTGCCGCGGGGACCGCCATCGACCTGGAGACGCACATCGCGGACGTGCTCGCGGTGATCGACTCGGTCGGCGCGGCGGACGGCCGGGAGATCGTGCTGGTCGGCCACGACTACGGCATCCACCCGGCGCTGGGCGCCGCCGACCGGCGGGCGGAGCGCATCGCCCGGATCGTCCACCTGGACTCCGGGATGCCGCGGGACGGCGTCCCGGCCCTGGCCGCGGTGCCCGACCAGTCCCTGCGCAAGCGGTTGGCCGAGCGCGCCGGGGCGGGCGGGGCGGAGGGGGCCGCCGGGGAGCTGCCGCCCCCGGCCCGCGACGAGTGGCAGCGCTGGGGCAGCACCGCGGGCGTTCCCGACGCGGCGCTGGACCGGCTCACCGCCCTCGCCGCACCGCAGCCGCTGGGCACCCTGCTCCAGCCGCTGCGGCTGACCGGCGCGGTGGCCGCGGTGCCCGTCACCGGGGTGCTGTGCACGGGCAACGGCACGAGCATCGAGATGGTCCGGATGCGGGTGGGCTTCGGCGACCCCGCCCTGCAGGCCCTGGTCGATCCCCGGGTGACCTTCTTCGAACTCCCCACCGGACACTGGCCGATGCTGTCCTGCCCCGCCGAGCTGGCGGACGTCCTGCTGCGGGCCGCGGCCGGCGAGGGGCACCGGCTGGAGCCGGTCGGCGCCGCGGAGCCGCCCGCGCACCTGCGGCCGTTCCTGCTGGACGTGCCCGAGCTCCCCCGCGAGCGGACCGGGAACGTCGACCTGTACCTGCCCGGCGCCGAGGGCCCGCGGCCGGCGGTGGTGTTCGTGCACGGCGGCCCGGTGCCCGCCGGGGCCCGGCCGACCCCGCGGGACTGGCCGACCCTGAGGGGATACGCCCGGTACGCGGCCGGGCAGGGGGTGGTGGGCGTGACCCTCGACCACCGCCTGCACGACGTGGCCGACTACGAGCGCGCCGCCGCGGACGTGGCCGCCGCGGTGGAGCTGGTCCGGGCCGATCCGCGGGTGGACGCGGACCGGATCGCGCTGTGGTTCTTCTCGGGCGGCGGCCCGATCACGGCGGACTGGCTGGGGGCGCCCCCGGCGTGGCTGCGCTGCCTGGCGGCCAGCTACCCGATCCTGGCGCCGCTGCCGAACTGGGGGATGTCCGGCAGCCGGTTCCGCCCGGCGGAGGCGGTGGCGGACGCGGGTGCCTTGCCCGTCGTGCTCACCCGGGTGGGGCTCGAGCTGCCCGAGATCGCCGCCACCGTCGAGGAGTTCCTGGCCGCGGCCGGGAGCTGCGGGGCGAACGTCGAGGTGGTCGACGTGCCGCACGGCCGCCACGGCTTCGAGACCCTCGACCCGACCGACGAGTCGCGCGAGGCCGTGCACCGCGCGATGCGTTCGGTGCTGACGCACCTGACGGCCTGAGCCGGTCCGCCGGATCCGCCGCATCGCCTGACAACGGCACCTCACGGGTTCGTGCGGAACTGCCGCGCCGCGCAGGCGGTCGGTGGCGCCGACGTCCTCACCGCGGGCCGGGCACTCGAAGAGGGCGTAGCCTTCCTCCGTGGTGCGGCGGGCAGTCCGCGGCGGGCCTTGAGGACCTGCCGCGTGTGGCGTGTCCGGATCACGCCGAGCGCGGTGATGACCGGGGAACCATGGCCACCAAGCGCTGCGCGGCGGTCCTGGCGCCGTCGGTGCGCACCCCGGCGGCAACCTCCCGGGCTCGGGCCGCCACGTCCGGCCGGAGGGCGCGCTGGAGGGCGTCCACCAGCGAGTCGACGGCCGGCGCGCCGGGCGCGTGCGCGACCCCGATCCCAAGGTCGTGGATCCGCCGTGCCCAGTAGGGCTGGTCGTAGACCTGGGGAACGACGACCTGGGGCACACCGGCTCGCGCGGCCGCGGTCGTGGTGCCCGCCCCACCGTGGTGGACGACGGCGGCGACCCGCTCGAACAGCGCCCGCTGGTTGACCTCGCCGATGAACAGGCAGTCGGGCTCGTCGTCCACCGGCGTCAGGCCGGCCCATCCGCGGGAGACGATCGCCCGGCGTCCCAGCGCACGGGCCGACTCGACCATCACCCGGGCAAGGTCCTGCGGCGCGCGCATGCTGCCGAAGCCGAAGTAGACGGGCGGCTCGCCCGCGGCGAGGAACGCCTCCAGCTCGGCATGGAGCGGACGCTCGTCGGGGAGCATCCAGGCGCCGGTGTGGACCACGGCTCCGGCGGGCCCGGGCCACGGCCCCACCACCGGGTCGGCGGCCAGCCAGGGCCGGTCGGTGAAGACGTGGTCTCGTACGTCGCCGACCGGGGCCAGACCGACCGACGCCCGGTGGGCGTTGAGCGCGGCGCCGAACAGCTCGTTGAAGCGGTCGGCGTCCCGGGCCCACAGCTCGCGGTTGTCGGCCGTCGCGGGCGCCGGCGGCTCTCCCGGTGCGGGCAGCGGAGGATGGTGCGGCGATGGCAGAACCGCCGGGCAGTAGGCGGCGAAGACGTAGGGAATTCCCATCGTCTCCGCCACCGAGCGGGCGGCCATCTGCAGGGCCGTGGCGGCCACGATCACGTCGCAGCCCTCGGCCGCCGAGCCGACCGTGGCGAACTGGGCGGCGACCGTGGCCTCCGCCAGCCGCCGCCGCTGCTCGGGCGAGAGCGGAACCGACGGTGCCGGTGCGGCCGACGAGGCCGGTCGGCCGACCGCGGTGGCCCGCAACTCGGGACCGATGGGCACGACGGGGATGCCGAGCCCGTCGATCCATGCGCGGAAGTCGGGCGGCACACACATGCGGACCTCCTGACCGAGGTCCCGGAGTTCCAGGGCGAGCGCCACCAGGGGCTGGACATCGCCACGTGACCCGATGGTGGACAGCAGCACACGCATGTGAATTCTCCCTGTGACGGCTTGCTCACGGCCGACCGGCCGCATGGTGAACGTGGTGAAGGTGAATCCGAAGGGGTCCTGGTCCGGCATCCGTCTCGGACCGGCCCGGCTCACGGCCCCCGATTCTGAGGGATCACCGGGATCTTGCCGCAAGCCCCCCTCTGGGCTATATGTTGAAAATGGCCGCAAGGGTGCGGGGATTCCGAGGGCCGGCCTCACCGATCGCCCCGAACGGGATTTCCCGGAATGGCGCGGACAGGCCACGCCCGAGCAGCCGATCACCGCATGCTGCCGCCGAAACGGTCGCCGGCCCGCCGGTCATCGTCCCGCATGCCTTCGGAGCCGCGCTTCCGACACCCGGGGACCGAGCGGTTCCACCTGGCGTCACACCCATGCCGAATTCCCCGCAAGCACTCGTGACGGACGCCGTCGGCGAAGTGTCCGCCCTTTCCCGCGCACCGGGAGAGTGCTCTTGCACCAGCTCGAATGAAGTCCCCGAAAATCCGGGATGCCGCACGGCGACCGGCGAGAAAGTGCGGTCGCATGGCGCCGGAAGGGATCGCCGGCGGTACGCGTCCGTGCCTGTGCAGCGGAGCATCGTGCGGACGCCGCGCACTCCGGTCGTCTTGTGCCAGAGGTGTCCCGGACGCCGATTCCGGTGTGCACGTGCTGCGTGGGAGGGGCGGCTTTGTACCTCGCTGCGGGAGTCGTTTCGGGGGTGACTGTGGGAGTCGCCTTCTGAGCGAGTCCGTGATGTCGGTTCGCTCTGACGTCACCCAGGGGCTCGCGGTGGGACGGCGGAGTGTGCTGCTGCCGCAGGAGGCCTTATGGGGAAGCCCCAGTCGAAGGTCGATCTGCACACCGCGATCCGCCGTGACCACCGTGGTGGTCTGTCCCGGCGTGCTCTGCAGTGCCCAGAGCCGGCATGGCCGGCTCTGAGTGACCGAAGGTCACCGCCGCAGGCGACGCCGGAGGCGCCCTTGGCGGGGCAGGACGGCGCTCACCGTGACCAGGCGCGCGGCCCCGGCCGGGCTGCACGCTCGTGTCGCCTGTCGATGGCCCCTCACCACCTCCGGCTTCCTCACTCGCACGTTCGAGTGAGACGCAAGTCCGTGCACGAGTCGCGCGGCTTTCCTCCCGGTGACCCCGTCGCCGCACCAGGCGGACCGTCCCGCTGTCCGATCAGGCGGATCGCCTCCAGCGGGTAGGGGGTCGTCCGGCTCTCCTGCCGGAATCGGCGGTGGAAGTCCCCCATCACCGCGGCGACCGGCGCGTGACGGACCAGGAGCGCCGCGATCGCCGATGGAATTCCCTCCGGGGACGCCCCCTGGGCGCAGGTGCGCACAAACGCCTCGCGTTCTTCCGGTGCGTACCCGTACAGAGCGACGGCCAGCCAGTTCACCAGGTGCGTGACGGTGTAGCACCGGTCGTAGGTGCGGTGCCGGTGGAAGAAGTCGGCCTCGTCCTGTGTGAGTTCGAAGCGGGAGGAGACCGCGAGGCCGTAGTCGGCGAAGAAGAGCCGCCGGCCGTCGGTCAGGATGTTCTCGAAGTGGGCGTCGAAGTGGAGCAGTCCACGGGCGTTCATGAACGAGATGCCGGCTTCCAGTTCGTTGTCCACCATGGCGCAGGCCCGCTCGGCCACCTCGTCACCGGCTCCGATCCGGGCGCCCAGCCAGTCGTGCAGGTTCTGCGGGATGTACTCCAGGAACAGCGCGAGGCTCGCCGAGGACTGCTGGAGGGCCTCGATCCGGCGGCGTACCCCCGATCCGCCTCCCCAGTAGGCGACCGCTCGTTCCACATCGGCCAGTTCCTCGGGAAGTGGCCGGCCGGGGCCTGGTAGCACCCGCCAGTGGTGCATCAGGGGGAAACCCTCGTAGTCTCCCGCGATCACCCAGTTCGTCGTCATGGTGTGCACGGCCAGCTCCCGCCAGGCTCCGAACCCCGGGCCGCCGATGCTGCCGATGCCGTACTGGCAGAAGACCGGCAGTCCGAACAGATTCGCCGTGGAGTGAACGTTCTCCGGGCGTCGCTCCAGATCGGTCAGGGGCACCTGCTTGACGAAGACCGGGGTTCCGTCGACCTCCAGCAGTACGGTCCTCCCGCCGATGCCGGAACCGATCGGTGTGGCGGCGTCCACGAGTTCGTGCAGCCTGCGGTCGCTGCACAGCGCCAGCGATGTGGAGACGGCACCGTGGGCGGCCAGACGGGCACCGCGGGACATGTCAGGGCTCTTCACCTCTGCCTCCAGCCGGGCACCCGCCTCTGGTGCAGCCACTTCGACGGACACCCGGGCAGGAGCTGCCGTCACCCTCTCACGTCGGGGGCGGTGCTCCGCTCCTGGTGCCCTGACGGGGCGCCACCGGGTGCCGGTCGGGGCCGGGTCAGGGCTTGCGGCCGACGCCGGCGTACATCAGCACGTCGGTGTCGGCGGGCAGCTCGGCGCCGGGTTCGGGGCGCCAGCGGTGGGGCGGGACGATGCCGGGCTCGACCAGCTCCAGGCCGTCGAACAGGCGGGTGATCTGCTCGCGGTCGCGGTAGGTGGCCGGGAGACCCGCGCGGCAGTAGATCCTCGAGACGCGCCGCGGAATGTCGGTGTCGAAGGCGTCGGTGCCGTGGGTGACGACCAGGTAGCTGCCGGGTGCCATGGGCTCCATCAGCCGCCGCACGATCCCCTGGGGATCCTGACCGTCGTCGATGAAGTGCAGCAGGGCGTTGAGGCTGACCGCGACCGGCCGGCTCAGGTCGAGCGTGACCGTCAGACAGGAGTCGGCGAGGATGCCGCCCGGGTCGGTGGCATCGGCCAGGACGAAGGCGGTGCGCCCCTCGGGAGTGCTTCCGAGGAGGGCGTGGGCGTGGGCGAGGACCACCGGGTCGTGGTCGACGTAGACCACGCGGCACTCCGGGGCGACGGCCTGGGCGATCTCGTGGATGTTGGGCGAGGCGGGCACGCCGGTGCCGATGTCGAGGAACTGGCGGATGCCGGCCTCGGCGGCCAGCCAGCGGGTCGAGCGCTGTACGAAGGCACGGTTGGCCCGCGCGGCGGTTCCCGCGGTGGGGAAGACCGCCATGACCTGGTCGGCCATGTCCCGGTCGCCGGCGTAGTGGTCCTCTCCTCCGAGGAGTGCGTTGTAGATCCGGGCGGTTCCCGGCGGGCCGAGGTGCGTCGTTCCGGGGGCCGGTGCCGTGCTGGGCGAGGCGCGGCCGGACGCGGCGGGCAGGATGCCGGGGGGCAGCGCGCCGTCGATGACCAGCGCGAGCAGCACGTCGTAGCTGCCGTTGCCGTGCTCGCCCAGTCGGCGGTCGAGCACAGCGGCCACTTCGGCCAGGCGGCTGGAGACGGTGTCGCGGTGCACCCCCAGGGCTTCGGCGCACGGCTGCGCACGGCAGTCGTGCTCGACCCAGGTGATCAGCAGTCCCAGTTGGTCGGCACGGAGCGGGGCCAGCAGTTCGGCGGCGTACTCGCGTGCCGCGTCCTGGTCCAGCAGCTCGGCCAGGGTGGGGGCCGTGACCGCCGGTACGGGCGTGGGCGGGTCGGCCAGGTGCAGTGCCAGTTCCAGCACCGCGCGGTGGGCCGGCCGTGTGCGGTCCAGCCCCACCAGTTCCATCACCCGCTCCAGCCGCCGAGCGGCGGCCTCGCGGTGCGTACGGGTTCCGGTCGGGCGGGCGGGCCGGGGCGGTTCGGCGTCGAGCGCCAGGCGGGCGGCGCCGATCAGCTCCTCCCGCTCGGGCTCGGGGAGGGCCAGCAGTGGGGCCAGCAGGCCGGCCGCCCAGGCCCGCGCCGGCGGCGGCAGGCGGTGGGCCAGCGGCGCGGTGCCGGCGTGGACGTGGACGCGGTCGCCTCCGCCGTCCCGGGCCGCGGCGAGGGCCTGGAGCGCGGTGCGGTAGGCGTGGGCGGTCCGGATCCACGGCACCGGCCGGCTGGCTCCCGCCGCACGGTGGGGGCGGGCTTCCACCACCGGCCGCAGCGGCTCGGCCGCCTCCTCCGGGTCGTCGGTGCCGGCGCGGACGGCGATGACGTGGTCCTCCTCGGCCGGGGCCGCCACCAGTGCCCGCCGGCCCAGGGCGGCGTCGATCTCGGCGGCGAGGGCGGCCCGGTCCTCACCGGGTGCGCACTGCACCACGTACACCTGGCAGACGTCCGCGTCGAGCAGTTCCGGCAGCAGCGGCTCCAGCGCGGTCGCGGCCTGCGTCGTCTCACCGGCCATCAGGTGGCGCCACGCGCTGGTGCGCAGGGCCGTCTCGCCGCGCCGGAGGCGGCGTTCCCGCGTCCTCAGTGTCAGGGGGTGCTGGAGGAGGGCCACTTGTCCCGCGGCCTGGGCGACGAGCGCGCTGTGGTGGCGGGGCCAGGGAGTCTCGCGCACCGCGGCGAGGATCCGGTGCGGTGCCTCGGCTCCGATCGGGTGCAGCAGTACGTGGTGGCCGCCGGTCTCCAGGGCCGCGCTCCGCATCCGTCCGGCGGCGACCTTCTCCAGCACGGTCCCGGGCAGGTCCGCCCGTCCCCGGCCGCCCCGGCCGGGGAGCACGGTGACGCGGCTGGAGGTCTGGGCGCCCAGCCAGTGCAGCAGCGGTCCCGGCCCCTTGCCCTGCCGGTTCAGCCGGGCCGAGAGTTCCAGCAGCCGGTCACGCTGCTCGATGCTGTCGCGCAGCGCTTCGGCGAGGCGTTGGAGCAGCAGCCCCAGGAGTTCGGGGGCCGTGCACGGACGGGTGGGCACCAGCAGCGGTAAACCCGTCCGGCGCGCGGCTTCGGCCAGGGCGGGGACCGCCGGGCCGGGGCCATGGGGAGAGGCGACGGCCACTGCCACGGCCCCGGCCCGTGCCAGGGTCCGCAGTGCCGGCTGCGGGCCGTCGGGAAGCCGGCCGTCGGCGGCCGGGAGGACGAACAGCGTTTCCCGGGGCCGTCCTGCCGCCTTCCGCGGTCGCCAGCGGTCGTCGCACGCTTCCACCTGTTCGATCACCCGCACCGGGGCGTGCTCGTCCTGCGGTTCCCGCGGCCCGGTGGCGGGCCGGACGGCAACCGGTCCGGTCGGTCTGCGGGATCCGGCGCACTCCGCGGGCGCGGGACACTGCCCGTCTGCCTCGACGGTGCGGAGCAGGGCGTCGGCTCCGGTGGTCAGCTCATCCAGCGTGAGCATCTCCGGCTCCCGTTGTCGGCATGGATGGTGCGGTCCTCCTCTGCGGCGCCGTCTCCGGAGGACACGGTGGTGTCGGTCGGCCGGTTCGCCGGGCGGCACGCCGCAGAGGGCCGGTCGGCCGTGCGGAGGAGGCGGTGCGTCGCCGCGTGCGCGGGCGGTGGTTCCGTGCCCGGATCTTGCTACGCCCCTGACCGGAATGTCAACGACCGTTTCTGTTCGAGAAACGATAGTTTTCATCGGTTCCCCTGGTCACAGGGCACATGGCAACCTCGGCTCCCGACAACGATCGTTGCCCCTTGGGAAGGGGCCGTTTCGAGCGATGGTCCCGGTCACGGACGGGCCGTAATCTCGGTGCGACCAAACGACCATCATCTGGAGGGCATCGGTGACCGAGACCGACCCCTACGCCCCCCTGCACGGCATCCTGAGACGCCTGGACACGCTCCTGGAGAGGAGAGGACTCACCCGCGAGGACGTCGTGGATCCGGACGAGCTGTCAGCCGCCACCGGTCTGGCCACGACGGAGATCCGCACCCTCCTCAGGGGTGGGAGGCCGCGGGAACGGACGCTGGGGGAGTTCGTCCCCCGACGGGTGAACTTCCTCTACAAGAGGCTCCTCGCGGCCAGCGGGAGGAGGCCGGCCGACATCGTCGGCGAGGTGGCGGCCGCCCTGAACGCGACCAGCGTCTGGGCTCGCAGCCTGCTCCAGGGCGACAAACTCCCCAACGTGCCGCACCTCACGGCGCTGGCGGAGTACTTCCGGGTACCGGTGACGTTCTTCACCGACTCCGCTCCCGTCGCCCTGGCCCGGGAACTCAGGCCGATCGTCAGCCGGTTGGAGGAGCCCGATCCCCTGGCCACCCTCATGGAGCGGTTCGGCATCCAGAGGGTCCACGCCCGCACCGACGGCCCCATCACACCGAGCCAGAAGGCGGCCATCGCCGCCTTCCTCGAGGTTGTGCTCAGCAGGGAGGGGTCGCAGCGGTGAGCACGTGGAGCATGAGGCGGGCGGCGAGGAAGCTCGCCGACTCCGCCACCGCACGGCTCAGCGGGCCGGTGCCCTCCCGCCGGCTGTGCGAGGAGCTGTGCCGCACGATGAGCGAACTGCGCGGCGGGCGGCCCGTCGAGTTGAGCTTCGTCGAGTTTCCCCCCGACACGGCCACCGGTCTGGTCCTGGTCCACGAGGACCACGACAGGATCCTCGTGGACCGCCGCACGACCGGAGTGCAGCAGGTGGTCGTCACCGGGCACGAGCTGCGGCACCTGACGCAACCCGACCACCACCGCTATGTGGACGGCGCTGCCGCCGCCGCCCGGTTGCTGAGCGAGGCCGACGACCCGGAACGCGCCTGGAACGAGGTGCTGCACGCCGCGGCGCGCAGCCACTCCCAGGACCCCTGCGAACGCGATGCCGAGAACTTCGGCCTGACCCTGGGCGGCAGGCTCCTGCCCTGGGTGGCCGGTGACGCACAGGACTCCGACCCCGGGCCGTACGACGGACTCCTGGGGCGGATACAGACGTCCCTCGGACCGCGTTGAGATGGACTCCTTCGAGGACTACATCGACTACCGCTGGCCGGCGGCCCTCCTGGCCACCGCCCTGGGGGCGAAGCTCCTCGCCCGGTCGAAGCCCTGGACGAACCCGCTGCTGCGGGCGGTCGTCGGCCTGCTGGTGCTGGCCGTCGCGGTGTGCGTGTTCGTGACGCCGGGGATGATCGTCCGGGTCAACCGGGTCACCGGCGTGCCGAACCTCGCCGCGCCGTGGGTCTACACCCTCCTCACCGCGCTCAGCTTCGCCTGCCTGCTGCTGATCATCGCGTGGCAGCGCGGCATGGAGAAGGCCCGGGGCACGGTGCGGTGGATGACCGTCGCCTACGCGGCGGTCGCCATCGCGCTGTGGGTGCTGTTCGTGCTCGCGGACACCGGGACCGAGCGGGTCAGGGACTTCGACACCTACTACGCCACCACCCCGTACGCCCGCGAGTTGATCGTGCTCTACCTGCTGGCCCACACCGCCGCCGGAGCGGTCGCCTCCCTCCTGATCTGGGGCTGGCTGGTCTCCAGGGAGCACGCGGTGCGGAGTTGGCTGCTGGGCGGGCTGCTCCTGCTGGGCACCGGCTACGTGGCCAACCTGGTGTTCGACGCGTTCAAACTGACCGCGGTGACGGCCCGCTGGGCCGGCCACGACCTGGACTGGTGCAGCACCAAGGCGGCCCCGGCCGCCGGGGCGCTCAGCGCCATCCTCATCGGCCTGGGCTTCCTCCTCCCCCATGTGGGCGAGGACTTCCGCCGCCGGCGGGCGGCCAGGGCCACCTACCGGCGGCTGGAGCCGCTGCACCGGCTGCTGGGCGGGACCGGTGCTTCCACCGGCTCCTCCTCCACCCGCTGGGCGAACGCCTACCTCGCCCTGGCCCGCCGGGACACGCGCATCCGCGACGGCATCCTGAGGCTGGAGCCGTACCTGGACCGGGAGTTGTGGGAAAGAGCCCGTGAGGAAACCTTCCGCCACGGTGCCGCGGGCAAGGACGCGGACGGCATCGCCGGCGCTGTCGTCCTCACCGCGGCGCTCGGCGCCCGCGGGACCTCCCCGCCCCGGGACGACGCCCTGGACCCCCGGAAGCTCCTCAGCGCCATCCACGCCATCGCCGACGCCCTGCGGCATCCCGGCATCATCGAGAAGGTCCGCCGCCAGTGCGCGGCCAGTACAGGAAGCACCCACACCTCATGACCGAAGACCGCACCGGCCCGGCGAGATCCGCGATCGTCTGCGGCGGCGGCCTGGCCGGAGTCCTCACGGCCCGCGCCCTGGCCGAGCACGCACAGGTCACCGTCGTCGAGCGCGACGTCCTGCCCGAGGGGCCCGAGCAGCGCAGGGGGGTGCCCCAGGCGCGACACGTCCACCTGCTGTGGTCCGGTGGCGCCCGCGCGATCGAGGAGCTGGCGCCGGGGACCATCGCCAAGCTGCGGGCACACGGCGCCCGTCAGGTGCCCGTCCCCCGGGACCTGGTCGCCCTCTCCCCGCGGGGGTGGATTCCCCGCGGGACCGAATCGTGTCACATGATCCTGTGCAGCCGTCCCCTGCTGGACTTCGTCGTCCGGCAGCAGGTCCTCGCCCATCCCCGCATCACCGTCGTGGAGGAGGCCGCCGTCCTGGGCCTGACCGGCGACCGGCGCGCGGTCACCGGGGTCCGCATCCGCCGGACGGACGGCACCGAGGACCGGCTCACCGCCGATCTGGTCATCGACACCACCGGCCGCGGCTCGCGGGCCTCCGTCTGGCTGGAGGAACTCGGCCTGCCCGCGCCGGCCCAGCGGATCATCGACCCCGGCGTCGTCTACGCCAGCCGTCTCTTCCAGGCCCCCGAGCGGGCCCGGAACGGCTTCCCGGCGGTCGTCATCCAGCCCGACCCGCGCGCCGAGGGCCCCGGCCAGTCCGGTGCCATCATCCCGATCGAGAACGGGCACTGGCTGGTGACGCTCTCCGGCACCCGGGAAGGACAGCCCACCGGTGACGCGGAGGACTTCATACCGTTCGCCCTGGGCCTGCGCCACCCCGTCATCGGCCGGCTGCTCGCCGACGCCACCCCCCTGTCCGACGTGACCGTCACCCGCAGCACCGCCAACCGCCGCACCTACTACGAACGGACCCGGCACCTGCCCGAGGGATTCGCGGCCGTCGGCGACGCCCTGGCCACCTACAACCCGGTCTACGGGCACGGCATGTCCGTTGCCGCCCAGAGCGCGGTCGTCCTGCGCGATGTGATCGCCCGGTACGGCTGGAAGCCCGGCCTGGCCCGGCGCATCCGGAAGGCGGTGGCCCGGCCGGCCGGCGCGGCCTGGGACCTGGCCGTCGACCAGGACGTCTTCTACCCCGGAGCCACGGAACACGGTCCCACCCTCAGGGACCGGGTGGTGGCCGCCTACGTCGGCCGCCTGCTGTACGCCTCGACCGGCAATGCCAGGGCCGCCCGCGCCGTCACCCGCGTCACCTCCCTGGAACGCGGCGCGCACACCCTCCTGCGTCCCGGCGTCCTCCTCGCCGCACTGCGCGGGCCGCTCCGGCCGCCGCTCGACGGACCGCCCCTGACCGACGAGGAACTGGGCACCGCCGCGGCCTCCTCCCCCACCGGCGCGGCGGACTGACCCGCCGGCAGCCCCGGCTCCGGCCCCGGAACGGCGGCGCCCCCTTCGCGAGGAAGGGGGCGCCGCCGTCCGGCCGGGCGCGGTCTTCGCGTCAGCGGCCCACGGCCCAGGCGAGCGCGTAGCCCGCGCTGTTGAGGGCGCAGTGCACGGCCATCGGCGGGATCAGGCTGCCGGAGCGGCGCCGGAGTTCGCACAGGAGCACGCCGGCGAGGGCCGTTCCGGCGACGGCCGCCGCCACGGAGAGGGCGACCCCGGTGCGCCCGGTGCCGAAGAGCGCCCCGACGGCCGCGTTGGCCCGGGTCAGGCCGCGCGAGGGCTGGATGTGCCAGAGCCCGAAGAGCAGCGAGGAGACGGCGGTGGCCGCCGCGGCGCCCCAGCGCCGTTCGAGCATGGCCCACAGGACGCCGCGGAAGCCGATCTCCTCCAGCAGCACCGTGCCGAGCGGTACGCGCACCAGCGCACGGTGCGCCAGCTCGCCGGGCGACAGTGCCGACGCGCGCTCGTCGTCGAAGAACTCCCGGGTGAACGGAATCGCCAGCCCGGCCAGGAAGACGGCCAGGACGGCCCCGGCCAGGAGCAGCCCCCAGCGCAGGCCGCGGCGCGCCGTGGCCCGGCCGAGTCCCAGGGCGTCCCAGTCGAGGCCGGAGCGGCGGGCGATCAGCAGGAGCAGGGCGGCCGCGGTCACGCAGACCGGCACGTACAGGGCGGGACCGAGCCGGTGGGTGAGCGTGTTCGCGGCCGCCAGCACGACGACGGCCAGGAGCAGGAAGGGCATGGTGGCACCAGGATCACGCATGCGCGGAGATCCCCGGGCGCGGCGCGCCCGCGCCCGTCCCACCCACCCCCCTGAAGGCCCGCTGCCCGGCGCGAGGCGGGAACGGCATCGCCGTGGCCACCGGAAGGCGCCGGGGCGGAACGACCAGGCGCACACCGGTCGAGGCAGAGCGGGGCCTCATCCAGTGCTGCGGGACCGAGGGGCCGGGGGCAGTGACCCGGGGCGGCCCGTGCCCGCCAGGCGGCGCAGCGGCTCTGTCAGTGCCCGGCCCTAAGGTCTTCCGTGTCACCAAGGCCCGCCGCGTGCCGGTCCGTTGAGCCTGGTGTCCTCCCCGCCTGCTGTCTGGAGAAGGGTCTGCCATGCCTGCTGCCACCGAGTCGACGACCTACCTGGAGCTGTCCGAGGACGGCGGGGGCGCGCATAAGTTCTACGAGGTACGGCACGCCGGCACCGAGCTGACCATCTCCTTCGGGCGGATCGGCGAGCGGGGACAGACCCGCACCACCAGCTACGCGACGCCGGAGAAGGCCGCGGCCGCCGCTGCCCGCAAGATCGGCGAGAAGGTCCGCAAGGGGTACGCCCCGGCCGTGCGGGGGGTGCGCCAGCGCCGCCCGGTCACCCGGCGCGAGATCGTCAGCAGCCGTTCCACGGCCCGGCAGGCGCCCGTGCTGTGGCGGTTCCGCTCCGGGGCACCGGCCTTCGGCATCTTCGTCGACGACGACCACGCCTGGGTCGGCAACCAGAACGGCGACGTGTTCACCCTCACCCACGACGGCGAGGTCACCGGCCGGTTCGGCCTGCCCGACGGCGTCAAGTGCATCGTCGCCGACGACTACTGGATCTACGCCGGATGCGACGACGGCCGCGTCTACGATCTGGGCGGCAAGGTGCCCCACGTCGCCTATGAGATAGCCGCCGACGTCGACATCTACTGGCTGGACATCCACGACGGGCTCCTGGGCGTCTCCGACGCCCAGGGCGGGGTGACCACCATCGACGACGAGGACGAGTTCCAGTGGCGCCGCCCGGGCCCGGGCAGCCATGCCTGGATGGTCCGCTGCGACGGAGACGGCGTCTACCACGGCGACTCGCGCGGCGTGGCCCGGTACGCGGCGCGGGACGGGGCCCCGCTGTGGTCGACCCCCACCCAGGGCCCGGTGCTGTTCGGCTGGCAGGAGGCCGACGAGGTCTTCGCCGGCACCGGCCGGGGCTGGGTCTACCGCCTGGCCAAGGACGACGGCGCGGTGCGGGCCCGCTACCGGTGCGACGCCGCGGTGTTCTCCTGCGCCGCCTCGCCCGACGGCCGCTACGTCTTCGCCGGTGACAACCACTCCTCCGTCTACTGCTTCGCCGCCGACGGCACCCGCCTGTGGAAACTGGGCACCGGCTGCGGCTCGGCCTACTCCATGCAGTACCGCGACGAGCGGCTCTACCTGGTCACCACCGACGGCTCGCTCGCCTGCATCGACGCCGGCGAGCGAGCGATCGGCGAGGCCGAGGACGGGCGGCTGCCCCGCACGGCCGACATCAAGGCCACCGGCTGGGAGCGCGTCACGCCCTCCCACGAGGTGCAGACGGTCCGTGCCGGCTCCACCACGCCGGTGGACGGCGTGGTCCTGGAGTGCGTCCAGGAAGGCTCGCGCACCCGCGTGCGCGTGGTCTCCCCCGGCTACGATCCCACCTGGCGCGTGCAGTTCCCCAAGGACATCCGCGTCCCCGGCGCCCGCTACCTCGTCCCCGAGGTCCGCGTGGCCGCCCGGGGCGGCTTCTACCGGGCCCGCGGAGAGATCAAGCGCCTGCTGTGAACCACGGCGCGGCGGACGCGGAGCCGGTGCGCCCGGCCGGCTCCGCGTCCGGTTGTCGGACGCGGGTCACATACGGGACCGGCCCGTCCGGCCGAGCACCGCCGCGAGGCGGGCCGTCTCGGTGCCCAGTCCGGTGGGGCCGTAGGAGGTGCGCGGCGGCGTCTCCACGGGGCGGCGCAGTTCGGACTCCGTGTAGCGGCGGCACCCGCGGTGCCAGGTGAGGATCCCGGCCATCCAGTTCTGGAGTTCGCGCACCTGGCCGGTGAGCGCGGCGCGGACCTCGGCGTCGAGGTCCAGTTCCTCGAACATCGCCGGGAGTTCGGCGGAGACGACGCGTTCGAACTCGCGCATCCGGGAGTTCACCAGGTCGGCGACGATGCCCAGGGCCTCCGTGGAGCCGCAGCCGAAGAAGTTCCGGACGACGAGCACGCAGTTGTGGATCTCGCCCTCGAACTCGATCTCCTTCCGGTAGGAGAACAGGTCGTTGAGCAGGCCCGCGTAGTCGCCCGCCGCGTTCTGCATCGCCTGGACCGGACGGGCCCGGTACACCTCCGGGGGCACGGCCCTACCGAGGGACAGCCGGGAGAGGGACATCGTGAACTCCGCCCCGAAGGTCTTGCGACGCATCTCGATGTAGTCGACCGGATCGGGAATGCGGTTCTCCCAGTGGTTGGCGAGTTCCCACAGCCAGCTTCCGGTCATCTCCTCGATGGCGTCGCGGAAGGCCCGGCGCGCGTCCACGGTCATCGGGGACGCCGTGCGGAACCAGAGGTCGGCGAGCCCCCGCTCCAGTGCGCTGGCCGGGACGGGAATGTCGGCGGACTCCACCGGCATGAAGGCCGACAGCCGTTCGGTGCACGCCCTGGCCCCGAGCACGTCGAAGGTGCGTCCGAAGACGGCCGGGTAGTAGTCGTCCCCGTAGGTGCCCCAGGTGAGCCAGCCCGTGGTCAGGTCGAGTTGCTCCTCCGAGGCGTCCGGGTGGATGCCGGCCGCGCAGAGGGCCAGGTCGAAGGCCCTGAGCTTGTGCTCGTCCCAGATGCCGGCGTCGGGGGTGCCGGGCGGGGCGCCCACCATTCCCACCCGGTGCGCCCATTCCACGACACGTTCGCGGGAGCGGTCCAGGTGGGGGTTGAGCCGGGTGGTGTACGGCATGCGCAGTTCCGGGATCCGCACCGGCCCCACCTCCTGGTACGGCAGGTGTGCGTGGCGCCCCAGTCTGGCCGGCGCCGTGGCCGCCAGCGAGCCGACGATGCGGGCGGCTGCGGTGCCCAGGCCGGTGGGCCCGCCGGGAAGGACCGTCCTTCCCGGCCGGGGGCCGGCGGGATCGCCGGCCGTACCGCCGTTCATGTACCGGCTGGAACGCAGGTGCCATTCGTGGCCGCCCGACTGCCAGTCCTGGAGCCCTTTGACGTACGCCAGGACGTCCGCGCAGGACTTCGGGTCCAGACCGTGTTCCGCGAACAGCGGCGGCAGTTCGGTGAGGACGGTGTGTTCGAACTGCTGCAGCCGGGAGGTGATCAGGTCGTTGACGGCGTCGGCCGCCTGCTGGGTGTCGCAGCCGAGGAACCGTTCGAAGACCAGGACGCCGTTGGAGAGTTCGCCCTCGTCCTCGACCTCGCGCTGGTAGGAGAAGAGGTCGTTGCGCAGGTGCACGGCGTCGGCGAAGGCGTCCCTGAGCACCCGCATCGGGCGGTCGGCCGCGACGGCGTCGGGCACCTCGGCGCCCACGGCGTACTCCACGAGGCCGGCGGACCAGGGCGCACCGCCGACCTTGCGGCGCATCTCGATGTACTCCAGGGGGTTGGCGACCCGGCCCGCGCTGATGTTGGAGAGTTCCCACATGCTCTCCTCCAGCAGGTGCCGCGTGGTCTCGGCGAACCGCCGGCGCCACCCCTGCGACATCGCCGGAACCGTGCGGGCCCACAGGTCGGCCAGTCCTCGTTCCACCGCGTTCTCCGGGACCTCGGAGACCGTGTCGCCGGGCCGTGTCGGCATGAAGGCGAGCAGCCGGTCGAGGTACGCCCTGGCCCCGGCCGAGTCCCGGGTGCGTTTGAAGCGCTCCAGGAAGTGGTCGTCGAAGAAGAACACCCAGACGTACCAGTCGGTCACCGTGGCGAGTTCCGCGGCCGGTGCGTCCGGGTGGGTGTAGGCGCAGAGCAGTGCGTAGTCGTGGGAGTCGTAGTCGTCCTCGTCCCAGACGCCCGACCCCTCGATCATCCCCATCCGCCGGGCCCACCCCTTGGAGTGTTCCCGCGCCACCTCCAGGTGGGGATTCAGCCTCGCCGGGTACGGCTCGTAGAAGTCCGGCAGTTCGAAGGGCTGCGGCATCCGCGTCTCTCCTCCCCTGTGTCCTCCCCGTCCGCCGTCAGTCCCGTCCGCGGGAGATCTCGACGTTCTCCAGGACTCCGAGGGCGTCCGGCACCAGGACGGCGGCCGAGTAGTAGGTGGTGACGAGGTAGGAGATGATCGCCTTCTCGTCGATGCCCATGAACCGCACGGACAGGCCGGGTTCGTACTCGTCGGGGATCCCCGTCTGGTGGAGGCCGATGACGCCCTGGTCCTCCTCTCCGGTGCGCATGACGATGATGGAGCTGGTGCGCTCCTTGGTGATGGGGATCTTGTTGCAGGGCAGGATGGGCACGCCGCGCCAGGCCGGGACGTGGTTGCCGAAGAGGTCCACGTGGTCCGGGTAGAGGCCGCGGGCGTTCAGTTCGCGGCCGATGGCGGCGATGGTGCGCGGGTGGGCGAAGAAGAACTTCGAGCCGCGCCGGCGGCTGAGCAGCTCGTCGAGGTCGTCCGGGGTGGGCGGGCCGGAGTGGGTCTGGATCCGCTGGTTGTACTCGGCGTTGTGGAGCAGTCCGAACTCCCGGTTGTTGATCATCTCGTGCTCCTGCCGCTCGCGCAGTGCCTCGATGGTCAGCCGCAACTGCTGCTCGGTCTGGTTCATCGGCTTGTTGTAGAGGTCGGCCACCCGGGTGTGCACCCGCAGCACCGTCTGGGCGACGCTGAGTTCGTACTCGCGCGGGTTGAGTTCGTAGTCGACGAACGTGCCGGGCAGTTCGGCCTCGCCGGAGTGGCCGGACGCCACGGCGATCTCCGCTTCGCCCCGGTCGTTCTGCCGCTGCCGGGGCAGGGCGGCGAAGGCCTCCACGTGCTCCCGGAGCACGGGCGAGTTGTCCAGGAGGGAGGTGAACTCCCGGCGCGGCAGGATCAGCAGCGTGCCGGCGGTGACCGCCTTGAGCGTGTACTCCCAGGTCGCGTCCTCGCTGAGCAGGCTCTGTTCGCCGAAGTGGTCGCCGTCGCCGAGCACTCCCAGCCGCGTGGGCTCTCCGTACGCCCCGCTGCCGGTCTTCTGCACCTTGCCGTGCGCGAGCAGGTAGATGTGGTCGACGGGGGTGCCCTCCTCGGCGAGCACCTCCCCCGCCTCGAAGTCCCGCTGGGCGAAGCGACCGGCCAGCTCCGTCAGCACGTCCACGTCCTCGAAGCCGCGCAGCACGGCGAGTTCGCCGAGTTCGCGCGGGATGACCTGCACCCGTGAGCCGGTCTTCACGAATTCGATGCGGCCGTCCCCGACCGTGTAGGTGAGGCGCCGGTTGACCCGGTAGACACCGCCCTCGGTCTGCACCCAGGGCAGCACCTTGAGCAGCCACCGGGAGGTGATGCCCTGCATCTGCGGAACGGACTTGGTGGTGGTGGCGAGGTTCCGCGCGGCGGCGGTGCTGAGGCTGAGCTGCTGGTCCTGCTGCGCTTCGTTGGCTGCCTCTACCGGCATCGGCCGTGTCTCCTCTACGTGGGGCGCGTGGTGTTTCGTCGTGTTGCGGAAACCGCGCCCGGGCGTCGGACACGGGATCTGCGGCGATCGACCAGCACGCTAGGACCCGCCCCGGGGGGCGGGACAGGGTTACCGGACCCTTGTCACCGGATCGGATGTTCCTGGCCCGTCCGTGTTTGGAACTCCCCTGACTTGTATAGGGCGTTACCCCGCCGGGCCCGCGGCGACGGCTCGGCGGCGGCGAGGCCGCGGGGCCGCGAGGGCACCGCCGAGAACGCACGGCGCTGACCGCTCCGCCCGCCTGCCCTCGTCCCCGCCGGCTCCGCCCCGCACCACGGTCGCTCCGAGTCCTCGCGGGCGCGCGGGGCCCGCGGCGCGGCCCTGTCACGGCGGTCGCGGGGATCGCCGTCACGACTCGGCGATCACGATGATCCGGTCCTCGGCGTCCCAGCGCCGGACCCGTGCCTTGTCCGGGTTGATCCTGACGCCGTAGTGCGGGCCGGTCGCCGGACGGGCGTGGGCGCGGTATCCGATGGCGCACTCCCCCTTGCGCAGCGCGGACTCCACGACGGCGGCGAAGGGGGCATCGCGCCCGGTCCGGACGTACGCACCGGCCGGCCGGAGGTGGATCTCCTGGCCTTCCGGGGAGAACAGCTCGTGGAAGACGCCGGCCAGGTGCCGGTTCTGGGAGATCTGCGTCATGAGCAGACCGATCAGCTTGCCGCTGACGATGCAGTCGGCTCCGGCCCTGACCGGGGCGAGCACCCGGTTGCGGTCGTCGGTCATCTCGGTGACGACCGACAGCTCGCATCCGGCGGCGCGCTCGACCTCCCGCAGGAGCAGCAGAGTGGCCAGGGTGCGGTCGTCGGGGTCGCCGTACTCCTGGCCGGGACCGGCACCGGAGGCGAGGACGATGACGCTGTCGTACGACGGCGCGTCAAGCCCGTGCACCGTGGCGGGACAGGTCGTGTCGCCCGGCCGGAAGGTGACGGACAGGCCGGGCCAGATGGCGGCCGCGACCTCCTCCACGGCGCCGGCCGTCGCCCCGTCGTCGGCGGCGACCACGTCGAGGACCGAGCCGGGCGGTGCGTACCGGCTGAGCTGACCGGCGATCAGGGCGGCCCGGCGGTTCCAGCCCAGGAGGAGGATCCGTTCGGGGCGGGACACCGGTGGCGGACCGTGGACGATCAGCGCCTCGTCGACCGGCGCGGGACGGTCGGCCGGGACGGCGGTGTCGTCGTCGCGGGTGATGACGAGCAGCCGGTCCCCCTCCGTGACGACGGTGTGCGCGGGCGGGTTCAGCGCGAACGTGCCGTCGGCCCGCTGCAGGCCCACGGCGCACGAGGTGCCGTACGCGCGCACGGCATCGCCGAACGTCCGGCCCGTCAGCGCCGGTTCGGTGACGGTGTAGAACTCGTCTCCCGCGAAGTCGAGCAGTTCCCGGTGGACCAGCCACACGCCGGGCTGGCGGGCGGACTGCGCGATGAGCCGGGCGGCGATGTCGTCGGTCTCCAGGATCCGTCCCCGCGGCCCGGCCGCCAGCGTGGCCGCCGTCCGGTGGCGTGCGGTGCGGACCGCGGCCACGACACAGGCCCCGTCCCCGGTGCCGCCCGCCGCCTCGAGCGCCAGCAGGGTCTTGATCACCTCGGTGTCGCCGGACGGCTCGTCGCGGGGCAGGACCAGGATCGCGGCGGCGGTGCCCGGGCTCATCCGGGCCAGCACGACCGGGTCGGTGGCGGGGCCGCTGCGGCAGATCAGGCGGGTGCGGCCGACGGCACCCACATGGGTGCGCAGCTCCTCCTCCATCTGCGTCTTGTCCCGGTCGGCGAGGACGGCGATGGCCGCGCGCCGCTGGTTGGCGTTGGCGGTGATCAGCTCCGACACCACCGTGTACACCTGCTCGGACCAGCCCAGCACCACCGCGTGCCCGGTCTCCAGCACCGTCGAGCGGCCCAGGCGCAGTGCGGCGAGCCGCTCCTGCAGTGCGGCGGTGATCAGACTCACCAGCGTCGACACGTAGAGGAGCGCGACGAGGGCGAGCAGCACCGACAGCAGTACGCGCAGCGGAGGCCCCACCGTCCCGCCCAGGCGGAGGGTCTCGCCGGTGTACCGCCACACCGCGCCCAGTTTCCCCGGGAGGGAGGCGGGCGCGGTGCTGTCCGTCCACACCAGTACGGTGCTCACGGGCACCACGACGGCGAGGCAGGCAGCCGCGAGCCACCCGATCAGGGCGGTCACGCCGCGCGCCATCGTGGTGTCGAACCAGTACCGGATCCGAGGCCCCGCCGGCGTCCGCCGATGCTCCATGTGCTCCCCCATCGCTCGGGCCCGGCACGTTCCGCACCGCACGCCCGTCACGGTCCGCCGTCCCCGCTCGGCGAGTGGTCGCACACTCCCCCGGGTACGGGCGATCAGCAGCCTGCCGTCCGGGCGGACAGGGGCGCAGCGCTTCCCGTGCGGTTCACCCCTTCGGAGGAGACGGGCCGTTCGGAAGCACCGCCGGGCTCCGCGCCGGCCCTGCCTGCCCGTCCGGGACGTGCTCCGGGGAAGGGGCGGGCGACGGATGCTCCGCCCGTGTCCCCCGCGGCCCCCCGGCGCCGGCCCGGAAGGCCACCCGGGAGCGGACGGTCCCCGGGCCCGGGGCCGCAGGGACCGGCGGTGCCTACATCACGTCCCGTCCGTCGCCGTGGCGGCAGCGCAGGACGGATGGCCCCAGCCGTCGGGGTTCCTCGTGATCGTCTCGCCCTTCGCGTACGGCCGGCCGCAGCGGCACCGGCCGGGGAACCTGGCCTTGACCGAGCCGCCCGTGGAGCGCGCCCTGCCCGGCCGCTGCCCGGTCCTCGCGCCCGGTCGGCGGCGTCGTTGAGGGGGTCGCCGTCCACGCGGTGGGCCGGGGTGTGGACGAACTCCACCTCCCGGCCGGTCAGCAGTTCGTCGATGCGCATCACCAGGTCCTGGTTGGCCACCGGCGTGCCGGCCGCGGTCTTCCAGCCCTTCCGGCGCCAGCCCGGCAGCCAGGTGGTGACCGCCTTCATCGCGTACTGGGAGTCCATCCGCACCTCCGCCGGCACGGCCGGGTCGAGGGCCTCCAACAGCTTCTGCAGCGCGGTCAGCTCCGCCACGTTGTTGGTCGCCCGGCCCAACGGCCCGGCCTCCCAGCGCTCCACCTCACCGTCCGGCCCGGCGATGACCCACGCCCAGGCCGCGGGCCCGGGGTTCCCCTTCGACGCGCCGTCGCAGGCGGCAATGATCTTTTCCACCATCCTCCGATCCTGCCACCACCCCGCCGCGCCCCGGCCGCCAGGGCGGCCGGGGCGGGCACGTGCCGGGGGAGAGCGGGTTCAGAGGGCTATCCGCACATCGTGGCTGTACAGCCACTCGTGCAGTTGGAGCGCCGTCTCCAGGGCCGCCCGGCTCATGCCCTGCTCCAGAGCCGCGGCGCCCCGCTCGGCCACCGCCCGCTTGAGGTCGGCGGAGAACAGCGGGGCGAGCGGGCTCTCCGGGGTGCGTACGACATCGGCCAGCCGCTCGCGGAGCACCCGGTTGTAGGAGTCGTCCCCGATGGAGGGGTAGGGGGTCTTGATCCGCTGGGCCACCGCCTCCGGGAGCAGGTCCTTCATCGCCGCGCGCAGCAGGCTCTTCTCCCGGCCGTCGAAGCTCTTCATGGCCCACGGGACGTTGAAGGTGTACTCCACCAGCCGGTGGTCGGCGAAGGGGACCCGGACTTCGAGGCCGCACGCCATGCTCATCCGGTCCTTGCGGTCGAACAGCACCTGGGCGTGGCGGGTGAGCGCCAGGTAGGTGACCTCCCGGAAACGCGCCTCGGTCGGGTCGGAGATGTGGTCGGCGGCATCGATCTCGGCGACCGCGGTGCTGTGGCAGTCGCGTTCGTACGCGGCCAGGTCGAGCTTGGCCAGCAGGTCGGGGGCGAAGATGACGTCGTTGCCCTGGTATGCGGCCCGGCCCTCCTGGACCCAGGGGAAGGTGCTGGAGAGGACCCATTCGGGCTTGCGCTGCCAGTTGTAGCCGCCGAAGACCTCGTCACCGCACTCCCCGGACAGGGCGACGGTGGAGTGCTCGCGCACGAGGCCGAACAGCAGGTGCAGCGAGGCGTGCTCGTCGCCCTTGGCGATGGGCAGGTCGTAGGCGTCCAGCACGGAGGCCCGCAGTGCCGGGTCCAGCAGGTCGGGAGCCTTCAGCGGCAGTTCGCTGTGGTCGGACCCGACGTGCTCGGCCAGCAGCCGCGCGTACAGGTGGTCCTCGTTGACCGGGGTGCCGTCCTCGCGCACGGCGTCGTGGTCGCCGACCGAGCAGGAACGGATGCGCCCCATCCCCTTGTCGCGGGAGATCCGGGCCGCGAGCGCGGTGAGCGAGCTGGAGTCCAGGCCGCCCGAGAGCAGGGTGCACAGCGGGACGTCGGCCACCATCTGCTGGGCGACGATGGTCTCGAGCATCTCGCGGACGGTGGCGACGGTCCGGTCGAGGGTGTCGGTGTGCTCCGCGACCCGCAGTTGCCAGTACCGCTGCTCGACCGCGCCGGACCTGGTCACGCGCACGGTGCAGCCCGGCGGGACCTCCCGCATGCCGCGGAAGACCGCGTGCCCGGGCACCTTGGCGACCGACAGGATGTCGCGCAGCCCGTCGGCGTCCAGGACGGCCTGGAAGTCGGGGTGGGCGAGGATCGCCTTCGGCTCAGAGCCGAAGAGCACGCCGTCGGGGGTCGGGGCGTAGTACAGGGGCTTCACGCCCATGCGGTCACGGACCAGGAGCAGTTCCTGCCGCTGGACGTCCCAGACGGCGAACGCGTAGATGCCTTCGAGGCGCGTGACGAAGTCGGGCCCCCACTCCAGGTACGCGCGCAGGACCACCTCGGTGTCGCTCCTGGTCCTGAACTCGTGGCCCAGCGAGCGGAGCTGGGCGCGCAGCTCCTGGAAGTTGTAGGTCTCGCCGCTGTACGTGAGGACGGCCCGGGGCGCGGACGGGTCGCCGGCCACCATGGGCTGGCAGCCGCCTTCGAGGTCGATGACGGACAGCCGCCGGTGTCCCAGCGCGGCGTGTTCCGCCGTCCAGAGGCCTTCGGCGTCCGGCCCGCGCCGGGCCATCGTGTCCGTCATCGCCTGTGCGATGTCCCGGTGTTGTGCCACGTTGCGTGAGTAGTCGACCCAGCCGGCGACGCCGCACATGGGGGTGCTCCTTCGGATGAGAGGGGTGTGGAGGGGTGGAGAGGGGCAGGGGTGGCCGGGGCGGGGTCAGAGGCGCTCGACGTGGGCCTGGGGGCGGGCGGACCCCCGGGTGTCCAGCAGCAGCCGGGCGTGGTGCTCGATCACGTCGATGTCGTAGGCCCGGTGGTGCTGGAGCAGGATCGCCAGGTCCGCCCGGGCCAGGGCGCGGGGCAGTTCGTCCTCGGCGGCGGGGACCGGGAGGCCGTCGACCTCCCAGGCCGGCACGTAGGGGTCGTGGAACGACACCTCGGCGCCGAGGGCGCGCAGCCGCTTCACCACGTGGCGGGCCGACGTCTCGCGCTGGTCGGCGATGTCGGCCTTGTACGTGACGCCCAGCAGCAGCACCTTCGCCCCGTTGAGGGTGGTGCCGGCCCGGTCGAGGAGCTGCTGCGCGCGCTCGACCACGTACCGCGGCATCCGGGTGTTGATCTCCTGGGCGAGCTCCACCATCCGGAACGGGTAGCCGAGGGTGCGGACCTTGTGGGCCAGGTAGTTGGGGTCGATGGGGATGCAGTGGCCGCCGACACCGGGGCCGGGGCGGAACGCCTGGAAGCCGAAGGGCTTGGTGGCCGCGCAGGAGATCGCGTCCCACAGGTCGATCCCGAGTTCGTGGCAGAACACCGCCATCTCGTTGACCAGGGCGATGTTGACGTGCCGGTAGGTGTTCTCGATGAGCTTGGCCATCTCGGCCTCGCGGGTTCCGGCGGCCTGGACGACGGTGTCGACGAACTTGCCGTAGAAGGAGGCCGCGGCCGCGGTGCAGCCGGTGGTGTAGCCGCCGACGACCTTCGGGGTGTTGCGGATGCCGAAGTCCCGGTTGCCCGGGTCGACGCGCTCCGGGGAGAAGGCCAGGTGGAAGTCGGTCCCGGCGGTCAGGCCCGAGCGCTCCAGGATGGGGCGCACCACCTCGTCGGTGGTCCCGGGGTACGTGGTCGACTCCAGCACCACCAGCGTCCCGGGCCGCAGGTTCCGGCTGATCACCGCGCACGCGTCCTCGACCATGGTCAGGTCGGGTCCGCCGTGCTCGGACAGCGGGGTCGGCACGCACACGACCACCGTGCCGGCCTGTGCGATCACCTCTTCGTCGGTCGTCGCGGTGAAGCCCGCCGCGAGCATGCCGGCGACCGACTCGTCGTCGATGTCGTCGACGTGGGACGTGCCGTCGTTGAGCCGCGCCACCGTCTTCGCGTCGCGGTCCAGGCCGGTGACGGCCAGCCCGGACCGGCACGCCTCCAGCGCGAGCGGCAGTCCGACGTATCCGAGGCCGATGACGACCAGGTCACTGGGCACAGGAGCCCCCCTTTGCGGGTGTTGGGTGAGGAAGGTGTTCCACGGGCCGGCGGCCCGGCGGTTCGTCCGTGCGAGCGCTCACGACACGCTGCGGGCGCGCACGGCGAGCAGGGCGATCAGGAGGGTCGGGATCAGCAGGAGTCCGAGGGCGGCTCCGTAGCCGGCCAGGTCGGAGGCGCCGATCGCCAGGCACGTGTTGAGCACGGCGGAGGAGAGGGCCAGGATCGCGATCTGGCCGATGTTCTGGTTGGTCTGCATCGCGCTGCTCGCGTAGCCCTGCCGGCCGGGCGGGCTGTGCGAGAGCGACAGCACGGTCAGGGAGGGGTCCGCCAGTCCCATGCCGACGGCCGCCACCAGCATGGCCGACGCGGCGGTGGCCGCCGGCAGTTGGGGGAACGTGCCGGCGACGGCGAGCACGACCGCCAGCACCATCACCAGCGCGCCCGCCGTGACCAGCCGGTGCCGGGGCTGGTCCTGGAGCAGCCGCCCCTGCACCCAGGAGGCGCCCGCCCACACCACGGCGGCGCCGGTGAAGGCCAGGCCGCTGACCACCGCGCTCACCTGCCGCTCGGTGATCAGCATGAGGGGGACGAACGCCTCCACGGTGAAGAACGTGCCGGAGGACAGGCCGCGCAGCAGCACCGTGACCGGCAGGCCGCGGGCGGCCCGCCAGGTGCCCGCGGGCAGCAGCCGCGGCGCGAAGGGCACGAGCAGCACCACCCCCACCGCCACGAACAGCAGGTGGTGGACGTCCCAGCCCGAGACGCCGTACTGCCCGAGCGCCGCGCCGAGACTCACCACCGCCGCGATCAGCAGCGGCGGGCGGGAGGGGGCGGCGTCGGACGGGGCGACCGTTCCCGACCACGTACGGCCGCGCAGCACGGCCACCAGCGCGAGCGACGGCAGCACGGTCAGGGCGGCCAGACCGTAGAACACCGCGCGCCAGGACCACCACTCGGACACCAGGCCGGCCAGCGGGGGCCCGACCAGCGACGGGATGATCCAGCAGGTGCTCATCAGGGCCAGTACGCGGGGGCGCAGCCGTTCCGGGTAGACCTGGCCGATGGCCGCGTTGATCGACACCGCGACCATGCCGGCCGCCACCCCGTCCAGGAAGCGCCCGGCCGCGAGCTGCCAGATGGAGGTGCTGGTGGCCGCGACCAGCAGGGTGACCACCGTGAGGACCATTCCGGCCGCCAGCGGCCCGCGGGCCCCGGAGCGGTCCGACCAGTGACCGCCCAGCACCCCGCCCAGCAGGCTCGCGGCCACGAAGCAGCCCGCCACCAGCGGGAAGAGGGACACCCCGTCCAGGGCCTCGGCCGCCGTCGGCAGGGTGGGCACCACGGCCAGCGCGGCGAACCCGGTGAGGAACATCACCACCGTGAAGCCGGCCGTGGCGGCCGCGTACCGCCGGGAGAACAGCCCCTCCTCGGGGGCCCCGGTCCGTTCGGTCCGTTCCACCGTCCGCTCAGACATCACAGCCCAGCTGGGGAAGTCCGGTGACCGCGTCGTGGACGTCGCAGGCCAGCCACTGCGCCAGGGCGCGCAGGCCCTCGTTCAGCGGTGCCGACGCCCGCCAGCGCAGTTCGGTTTCGATCAGACCGGTGGACATGACGCCCTGGCGCACGCCGGGCTCGGTCAGTTCCTCCCAGGGCGTGCGGCGTGCGACGAGGGCGACCAGCTCGGCCAGTTCCTCCTCCGTGTAGGACGCGGAGGCGACGTTGAACACCGGGTGCGCGGGGGCGGCGGAGAGCACGGCGTCGATCGCCCCCGCCAGGTCGCGGTGGTCCACCACCTGGTGCCGGCGGCTCTTGTCCAGGAGCAGGGGCCGGCGCGTCCAGGCGCGGTGCATCCACTGGGCGGCCGCGGCCTCCGCGTGGACGCCCGGGCCCACCGGCTCGGCGGCTCGCAGCACCTGCACCGCCGTTCCGGTCTCCCGGCCCCACCGGCGGCACCGTTCCTCCTCGTGCCACCACTGCCGGGCCTCGGGGTCGCTCGGCGGGTCCGTCACCGACGTCTCCGTCACGGCCTCCTCGGCGCTGCCGCGGTAGACCGCCGCGGAGCCGACGTAGACGACACGCTCGATCCGCGCCTTCTCCGCGGCCGACAGCACCCGCGACAGCCGGTCCGGCCCGTCGGCGGGGGAGCCCAGGTGCACCAGGTACGCGGCGCCGTCCAGGAGCCCGGCGTCGGCCGGTTCCGCCACGTGGTCGGCGTGGTACCCCAGGTCGCCCAGGAGTCCCGCCAGGTGACGGCCGAATCCGCTCCCGCCTCCGGTGACCGCCACGCGGGCCCTGGCCTCCCGGGCCGTGGCCGCCGGTTCGGCGGCCCCGAGCCTGGCCCCGCGGCCCGCCTCGAACGCGACCAGGGCGAGTTCCCGCACCGGCGGGATCAGCTCGTTCAGCTCCTCGGCGGTGTAGTCCTCGCACAGGCCGCCGGGCCCCAGCGAGCCCATCACCGCGTGCTTGACCTCGTCCGCCGGGGGCTCGGCCGTGACACCGGCCACGACCACGCCCATCGCGAACGCCGTCTCCCACACCGGCCGTGCGATGCCCTGCGGCAGCGCCGAGGAGTCCGCCGCCGCGAAGGCGGTGCGGGACCGCTCCCCCAGCCCGATGCGCCGCAGGTACCGTTCGGCCTCGATGTACTCCCACTCCGCGTCCGGCCCCCGGCGGATCGCGCACCGGGCGTCGCCGTACTGGTAGAAGGGGACGACCGCGAACTGGGCGCAGTCGTATCCGGTGGGCTCGGCCGCCCGGTCCGTGAAGATCGCCGACTGCCGCCAGCCGTGGGTGCTGTTGCCCGCGATGCTGGGGACCTCGCTGTGGTCCACCGTGTTGGGCACGCACACCCGGACGGGCACCCCGAGCGCGTTCAGGTAACGCTGCATCACCACGTCGTAGGGCCAGCCGAGTCCGTGCTCGGCGGCGAACGCCTCGTAACCCCGGGCCGCGTCGGCGGGCAGCATCAGCGCCAGGCAGGGCGTGTGCTCCTCGATGGCGTACGTCCACTGCTCACCGGCCAGCGCCGCCAGCCGCACCGCCGCGCCCGTACGCCCTTCCCAGCCCGCGTAGAACGCGACGGCCTCGTCCGGGACGGCCGCCGCGACCCGCTCGGCGTACCGGAAGAACCCCTCGGCCAGCACCACGTCGTCCTGGAGGACCAGGTGGTGGGTGGCGTCCGGCGCCACGTTCCGCCACGCGACCGCGGCCGAACGCAGTGCGGTCGGCGGCCCCTCGGGCTGGGGGTCCACCGCCACCGTGACCCGGCCCGCCGTGTCCGTCTCCGCGAGCAGCCGGGCCGCCTCGGCACGTCTCGGATGCGTCATCACCGCCCCGCTCAGGCGGACGGGGCGTCCGGTGGCGTCCGTGTGTATCCGGTGTTCCTGGGAAGTCATTGCGTTCCTCGGAAGAAGTAGATGTGCAGGGTGGGGGGCAGAGAGGTGCGGCCACCGGCGCACGGAACGGGACGAGGGCCGACCCCCGGGTCCTCCGTCCCGTCCGGTGCGCCTTTCGCGCCCTTTCACGGGCGGCGGCAGACAGGCGTGCGCTTTTCGGGAATCACCCCGGGCGGGGAGAATCACCCCGGGGATTCCATGGGCGGCTCACGGCCGCTCAGGACTCCGAATCCTCCGCGTTCCTGTTGCGCACCTTGCGCTCGTTCTTCTCCAGGCCGTGGTCCGCGCCCTGCTCCCGCTCGAGCCTGATCATCTCGGCGGGGCGGTAATTGAGGATGTAGGCGCGTCGGGTGCCGTCCGTGGTGTTGCCGCGGGAATAGTGCAGGGTCTGGCCGGCGTGCGCGACCGCCTCACCGGGGGACAGCGGCACCGCGGTTGCGCCGGGCTCGTCCTCCGAGCAGTCGCACTCGATGTTCTTCCCGTCGCTCGTCGGGCGGTGCGGGCGCAGGGGTTCCTTGTGGGAACCACGGATGTACCACATGCAGCCGTTGTCCACGGTCGCCTCGTCCAGCGCCACCCAGATCGAGACCGCGCGCGTGTCGGGCAGGTCGACCCAGTAGGCCGCGTCCTGGTGCCACGGGGTCGGGACCCCGGAGCGGGGCGCCTTGTGGATCATCATGTCGAAGTCCAGCATGGCGTCGTCGCCGATCAGCTCGCGCGCCACGGCCAGGGCCCGGGAGTGCAGCGGCAGTTCGCGCAGCGGCGGGTGGAGCGCCGAGGGCCACATGATCTGCGTGATGTTCTCGCTGACGCCCTCCCGGCGGGGGACGTGGGAACCGAGGTCGGAGCGCTTGTCCCCGGCCTCTATCTCGCCGCTGAGGAGCTTGTCGTAGATCTCGCGGTAGGTCTCCACCTCCTCCGGGGACAGCAGCTTCCCGGTCGTAGCGAACCCGTCCCTCTGGAAAACCTGAGTACGTGTGAGGCTGGTGTCCACCGTCACAGTAAAAGCACCTTTTCTTCCGACTGTCGCGGTCAGATCCTTCTGAACTCACGCGCCATTGCACCGGGGTGCGGACGCGAATGTGGTGCGATGAGCCCGAGGAATTCGGCTGTCACCGCCGCCTTCCTCGCGCTGGTTATCCAAGACGCCACCGCGGCGAGCGGTCAATACTTTTCCTGTCCGGCCGCATTCGGAGATGTCATGGCGGGCCGGGACGGTTCTACAGGCCGGCTTCCACCGCGCGTCTGGGATCCGGCGGTGCGGCGTTGTTACGGGCCGCGGCGTCGAGAACTCTGAGAGCCCACTCCCCCAGGTCGCAGTTGGCCCGTTCCGCGGCTCTCTGCCAGATCTGCCGGCGGGCCTGGGGAATAGTCAGGCGCAGTTCGGCCGTGGGGGTACCTGCGTCCGGGGAGACCGAGTGGCGTATGTGCCGCCTCAACTCGTTGCGGGACCACGCGTGTTTTTCGGAGAGGTCCAGCCATCTGTCCTGCTCCGAAGGGGATAACGCGGCCACTTCCGCATGGTGCTGCATGCTGAGCCCCGGCCTGCGCCGGTCCGGCGGAACCTTCCTCGCGATCCAGGCGTAGTTCCGCAGCGTCTGGTAGTCGAGCGAGGTGTCCTCTATGGCCTTCCGGTAACGCTCCGGGTAGCGGTCCTGGCCGTAGACGAGCCAGTCGCCCAGCCACCACGTGGTCGAATCAGCGGCCACCTGGAGCGCCTTGCCGATGCGCATCCATTCTTCCATCGAAAGACGCGCGGGCATGGAAAGCGACGTTCGTTCCTTGCGTATTAACCCCCTCCTCGCTTTGTGCGCTATCGAGGACCCGGCCTTCTGCGGTCCGTGTACGGCTCGCACTGCGCAACCTCCCGTGCCTCACCAGCAGTGGATCATGTTGGCAACCCGGCAGCCGCACATCAAGGTCTATACCACTTGGCGTCCCGCCGGCGGGACGGTCACGGACGGCGACGGGGGCTCGACCGGACGCATCCGCGCCCGGGGCAACTCCGTTCCGTGCCACGCCTGTTCGCCGGTCCGCGACGGGATCAGCAGCGGTCGCGCCCGGGCCGCTGCACCCATGGTCCCACCAGGGCTGTCCTGGGCAGCGCCACCAGCCTCAGGCACCTGGGCAGCGTGGCCGCGTACGCGGCGAGCTGCGCGGCCCGGTCGAAGTTCCGCGGGGCGCGCGCCGCGGCCGCTTCCAGGAGCTGCCGGGCCTCGTCGGCCTCGTCGTCGAAGCCGCACCAGCGCAGGGCGAGCAGTCCGTCCGCCTCCGGGGACCGCTCGGGCAGCGCCAACGGGCTGGCCCCTCGCCAGCGAGGTTCGGGATCGAGCACGACGACCGGGAAGAAGGCACCGAGACCGTAGTGGGCGGCCTGAACGACGTCGTGGGACACTTGCTCCTCCTCGGAACCTCATCGAACAGGGGCGGCGGTCCGCCCGCCTGCGGCTCTCGCGGACCGACGCGTCGCGGCGGAGCGGCACGGTTCGTGGCGCAGCGTGGATTCTCGCCATCGCCCCCGGTCCGGCTCAAGGCAGTACCGGCGGGGCCCTGCGCCGTCCCGCCGGCGGGACGGCCGCCGCGTTCCGATCCCTGGCGACTTCTCCGACCGGCCGGACAGAATCGCGCGCAACACGGCCGAACTCGTCACGCAAACCGGAAAGTTTCCTCCAATTGACGGAGAGGACATCCGCGGGTCGTGTGACGGCCAACGATCCAAGCGGCTAAGGAGCCCGTCTTGACTGCTCGCGAGACCACTTCGGAGCACGGGGTAACGGTGCGCGTCAAACACCGCCGGAACCCGTACGACTACATGCTCACCGATGAACAGCTCGCCGACGTGCTGCTGGAGCTGGGCCTCCGGCGCGCGACCAGCATATGGAGGAACCACACCGCCACCACCGCGGCAGCACCGCGCGATCCCTACCCCCGGGCGAGCATGGGTTTCGTCGTCATGGATCCGACCTCCGGCCCCTGGACGCCCGACGCCCAGGCGGTGCTGGGCGTCATCACCGTGGGGCAGGACGGACACAGGTTCCTCGGCAACGCCGCCGCCAAGGCATCCGGTCACCGGAGGCTCGGAAGGAACTACGGTGAGGCCGTCCTCGTGGATCCTCACCTGTGCGGCAGCGGCGGATTCCGTTACGGGCACTCCGCCGAGGTCCGCGGGGTGATCGTGGGCGCCAGCTCGCAGTCCACCGACCAGGACCTCTTCGAGGCCGGCCAGTTGGCCGCCGACTTCGTCCAGGCGATCGCGGAGCACCACCTCGCGTGGGAGGAGAGCCGGGGCCCCGGTGACTGGTTCTCCGACGCCGACGCCCCTCACGCGGACTACCTCGGCATGGTCGACTTCTTCGCCCTGGACGTCGCCGCCTGAGCACGCCGTGCTCCGCTCCGGTGCCTGAGGCGGCGCCCGGCCGCACCTGTGCCGGTTGCGGGCCCGATCGGTCCGGGCGGGGGCGGTGTGCATGTCGCCCTCGTCCCGCGGCCGGTGGCGCCTGGAACCGGGTGAACTCCCGTTCGGTGTCGGTTGGTCCATGACGACGCACCACCGGCCATCGCCCGGCACCCGGCCTCAGGTGACGCGACGGGTTCCGGAGCAGCAGCCCCCGGACGCATCCGCGCCCTGGGCATGTCCGCACCACCACGGACACCGGACGGACCGCTTCGCAAAGCGCCTCCCCCAGAGCCTCGGCGTCGAGCCGGACCGGGCCGGCGGAGCCGCGGTGGAGGCAGAGGCAGGTCCCCGGGGTGCGGCGGTCGTTCGGAGCCCGGTGGGGGCGGCCGTCGGGATCCGCGGATCCGCACAGGCCGGACCCGGCCGGCTCGGCCTCGGCATCGTTCCCACAGGCCGCGCGGTGCGCGGCGAAAGGTGTCCGGCAGGACGCGCCGTGCCCCGGACCGCCTCGGCCACGGCCACGCCCGTCCACCGCACGACCGCCGGATCCGCACCGGAAGCCGGGACCCCGCGCCCGCCGCGGTCCGCGACCGCGTGCCGGTGACGAGGGCCGCGGGCCAGGCGGAAACGAGGAAGGGTTCCCCGTCTCGCTGGAGGCGGGGAACCCTTCGTGGAGCGCCCGGCAGGCCTTGCACCTGCATTTCCCGCCGGTTGGCGGACGTCTTTCCTTGGACCACGGACGCATCGCCCGGTGCCGTGCACCGGAACTGCTGATGATCATACAGGATTTCCGGGGGCCGGTGATCACCATGCGGTCCGCCTCCCGACCGGACGGTTCCGCTCGCACCCCCGGCCCGGGTGCGGGCAAGGCCGTCCTGCCGGAACCGGGCGTGGAGCCTGCCGCGGCAGACGACGGCCTCACCGGAAGGGTGATAACCCTCCCTTTCACCCGCTGGTTTGACGCGGTCTCGTGCTCGAACAGCCACAACACAGGCCAGAAATGGCCACTTGTTGGCAAGGCCGCACCTGATCGGTGGTGATGCCGATGATGGGGGCATGAACGCACGACGGCCAGTGCTCATCACGAGCTGTGCAGTCGTGGCCGGGGTCGGTGCCCTGCTCGCGGTGCTGCGCTGGAGCCAGGCCGACCGGGTCGCGGCGGTGGTGTCCTGTCTGGCTGCCGTGGCCTCGGTCGGGGTGGGGGTCTGGGCGGCCTTCCCGGCCTCGCGGACGGAGCCCGAACCGGAATCCGGAGGGGATCGGGGTCCCGCCGCGCCCGCGGGTCCGGCCCACGGGACGGTGATCCGGGTGGCCGACACGGGGAGCGCGATCGCGGGACGGGGTGGCAGGGCTTCCTCCGGCTTCTCCGGACCGGCCGACCGGATCAGGGGAGAGTTCGGCGTCGAGCGGACCGGAGACGCGGACGCCTCGGAGGGCGGGGACGCCGACACCGGAATCCGGCTGGACTGATGGGAGGAAGCCGCCATGGGGCGCCGTGAACAGAGGGCCGAGGTACGGCGGAGCGGCCCAGCCGTCGCCTACGACCATTCAATTGCCATCAGCGGGGTGGTCCTGGGCGGCCTGCATGTGAACGCGGTGCCGACCGGGGACGAGGCCCGGCGGAAACTGGCGGGCCTGGTGGCCCGGCAGTGGGAGAAGGAAGCGGTCGACCACCTGCAACTCGACAACCCCGACGCGATCCCCGTGCGCTGGCACCCCGTCCACGACCGTCGGCTGATGGACTCGGCGCAGAACCTGACGGCGTCGTCGCTGCGCCTGGCCTTCACCAGCCAGGACCTCCGTCCGCGGCGGGCTGGGACACCACGAGGTTCAAGCGGCTGAACGACTGGGTGGCCCACCGCCTGGCCCAGGACTACCCGACACTGGCCGCCCCGAAGATCCGCCGGGAGGTCTGCGAGGAACTCGTCGAGGAGCGGCACGTC
>NZ_DASQNP010000265.1:0-20344 GCF_035644915.1 Streptomyces sp. | reverse complement strand
CCTGGCCGACCAGGTCGGCCAGCACGTTGCCCTGCTTGTCGAGGACGACCGTGCCGTCCGGGACGGGCAGCACCAGGTCCTTCCCGTCCGCGCCCGAGCGGTGGCCGCCCTCGCCGGGCCTGCCGTTGCCGGCCCTGCGGTGCGGGGTGTGGTGGTACTCCAGGAGCGTGGTCACGGACTGGTCGACGACGAGGACGACGTCGCCGCCCCGGCCGCCGTTGCCGCCGTCCGGGCCGCCCAGCGGCTTGAACTTCTCCCGGTGCACGGAGGCGCAGCCGTGGCCTCCGTTACCCGCGGCGATGTGCAACTCGACGCGGTCCACGAAGGTGGTCATGACGGATGCCTCCCGGCTGGTGATCAAGGGATGTACGGATTGTCGGGTGTCGGCGCGTTGTACGGCGTGCCCGTACAACGCGCCGAGGGCGGAGCCGCTTCCCCGCCGCACGCGCGGCGCGCGTGCGGCGGAAGGCGGTCCGCCCTCGGAAAAGGTGCTGCCGTATCGTGCCGGGAGCCTGGTTACTCGGCGACCGGGACGATGTTCACGACCTTGCGGCCACGGTAGGTGCCGAACTGCACCGCCCCGGCGGCCAGCGCGAACAGCGTGTCGTCACCGCCGCGGCCCACGCCGTTGCCCGGGTGGAAGTGGGTGCCGCGCTGACGGACCAGGATCTCACCCGCGTTGACGACCTGGCCGCCGAAGCGCTTCACTCCGAGCCGCTGAGGGTTGGAGTCACGACCGTTCCGGGTGGACGATGCGCCCTTCTTGTGTGCCATCTCTCTTCAGTCCCTTACTTCTTCGCCGGGGCGTCGATGCCGGTGATCTTCAGCGCGGTGTGCAGCTGACGGTGACCGATCCGCTTGCGGTAACCGGTCTTGTTCTTGTACTTCAGGATGTCGATCTTGGCACCCTTGTGGTGGTCCACGACCTCGGCGTGGACCTTCACACCGGCCAGGACCCAGGGGTCGCTGGTGACCGAATCGCCATCGACGATGAGCAGGGTCGAGAGCTCGACGCTGTCGCCGACCTTGCTGCTGGAGATACGGTCAACCTCAATCACGTCCCCGACGGACACCTTCTGCTGGCGGCCGCCGGTGCGCACGATCGCGTACACGCGGAACTCTCTCTCGCTCGTGGGTGGAGCCCCTGATGCCAGCCGCCCGACACGGGGCGGGCCCGTGATGATCCCAGTGGATTGAGCGGCCTCTCCTCGCACTCCCACGACACCTCGCGGAGCGCGTGGAGGGAGTTGCTCAGGAGCTTGGCGTATTCATCGACACGCCGACGGTCAAGATTACGGGGCCCGGACGGGAGGGTCAAACCGGGCTCCGGACGCCGGGAGGGCGCCCGGAGCCCGGTCCGTCACTCCTCCGCCGGGGCCGAGACCGACGGCGGGGCCTGCTGCTCCGCCGCCGCCGTCTTCCTGGCCGCCGACTTCTTGGCGGTCTTCTTGGCCGCCGCCTTCGTCGTCGACTTCTTGGCGGTGGTCTTCTTCGCCGCCGTCTTCTTGGCCGCCGTCTTCTTCGCCGCGGTCTTCTTGGCCGTGGCCTTCTTCGCGGCGGCCTTCTTGGCCGTCTTGCGGGCCGTCTTCTCCGCCGGGGCGGCCTCCCCCGCCTCCGGCTCGCCGGCGGTCTCCGGGGACGTGGCGGGCTCGGTGATCTCCGCCGCCTCCGGAGAGCCCGTGGGAGTCGCCGCGCGGCGTACCACGCGACGGCGGGGACGGGCCGGGGGTGCGGGCTCGACGGCGGGCTCGGACGCCCTCTCCGCCGCCTTCTCCCCGGTCTCCCCGGCAGCCTTTCCGGCTTCCCCGGCCTCCTCGGCCTTCGGGGCCGCCGGAACCACCGTCACCGCCGCCTCGGCCGCCTCGGCCGCCTTCGGCGGCCCCGCCGGGACCGACACCTTCCGGCTCACCCGCCGGCGCCTGCCACGGCCGCGCCGGGCGGCCTCCTCGGCCTCGGCCGCGCTGTTGTACAGCTCCTCGTCCGGGACGAACGGCGGCTCCGGCAGCGCCGTGGGCTCGGCGGCCTCCGCCGCGACCTCGGCCGCGGTCTCCGCAGGCTCCTCGGCCGGCTCCTCGGCCGCCGGTGCCTCGGCGGCCGGGAGCTCGGGCACGGGCTCGGGCTGCGCCGCGGCCTTGCCCTTCTTCCTGCCGCGCTTGCCGCCACCGCCGCCCTGGCCCTGCACCTGGTCCATGTGGACGATGACGCCGCGGCCGTTGCAGTGCACGCAGGTCTCGGAGAAGGACTCCAGCAGCCCCTGGCCGACCCGCTTGCGGGTCATCTGGACCAGGCCCAGCGAGGTGACCTCGGCCACCTGGTGCTTCGTACGGTCCCGTCCCAGGCACTCCAGCAGGCGCCGCAGCACCAGGTCGCGGTTGGACTCCAGCACCATGTCGATGAAGTCGATCACGATGATGCCGCCGAGGTCGCGCAGCCGGAGCTGGCGCACGATCTCCTCGGCCGCCTCCAGGTTGTTCCTGGTGACCGTCTCCTCCAGGTTGCCGCCCTGGCCGGTGAACTTGCCGGTGTTGACGTCGATCACGACCATCGCCTCGGTGCGGTCGATGACCAGTGATCCGCCGCTGGGCAGCCAGACCTTGCGGTCCAGCGCCTTCATCAGCTGCTCGTCGATCCGGTAGGTGGCGAAGACGTCGACCTCGGAGGTCCACTTCTGCAGCCGGTCGACCAGGTCGGGGGCGACGTGCGAGACGTAGCCGTGGATCGTCTCCCAGGCCTGGTCGCCACTGACGATGACCTTGGAGAAGTCCTCGTTGAAGATGTCGCGGACGACCCGGACGGTCATGTCCGGCTCGCCGTAGAGCAGCGCCGGCGCGTTGCCCTTGCGGGCCTTCTTCTGGATGTCCTCCCACTGCGCCTGGAGCCGCTCGACGTCGCGGCGCAGCTCCTCCTCGCTGGCGCCCTCGGCGGCCGTACGGACGATGACGCCCGCGTCCTCGGGGACGACCCTCTTGAGGATCTGCTTGAGGCGGGCCCGCTCGGTGTCCGGGAGCTTGCGGCTGATGCCGGTCATCGAGCCCTCGGGCACGTAGACCAGGTAGCGGCCGGGGAGGGACACCTGGCTGGTCAGCCGGGCGCCCTTGTGGCCGATTGGGTCCTTGGTGACCTGCACCAGGACGGACTGGCCGGACTTGAGCGCGGTCTCGATCCGGCGCGGGCCGCCGGACATGCCCAGGGCCTCGAAGTTGACCTCGCCGGCGTACAGGACGGCGTTGCGCCCCTTGCCGATGTCGACGAAGGCGGCCTCCATCGACGGCAGGACGTTCTGGACCTTGCCCAGGTAGACGTTGCCGACGTAGCTGGTCGACTGCTCCTTGTTGACGAAGTGCTCGACGAGGACGCCGTCCTCCAGCACGCCGATCTGGGTGCGGTCGCCGTTCTGGCGGACGACCATGACGCGCTCGACCGCCTCGCGGCGGGCGAGGAACTCGGCCTCGGTGATGATCGGGACGCGCCGGCGTCCCTGCTCGCGGCCCTCGCGGCGGCGCTGCTTCTTGGCCTCCAGGCGGGTGGAGCCCTTGATGGACTGCACGCCGTCCGCGCTCTCGGACGCCTCGTCCCGCTTCTTCCGCGGCTCGCGGATCTTGACGACCGTGCGCTCCGGGTCGTCGGGGGCGAGTTCGGTGGTCACGGCCTCGGCGTCCCCGCTGCGACGGCGGCGGCGACGGCGGCGGCGCGAGGAGCTGCTGGAGGCGGTCGCGTGGTCTCCGGCGGTGCCGGTGCCCTCGCCGTCCTCGTGCTGCTCGCCGGAGTCACCGGAGTCGCCGTGCTCGTCGTTCCGGTCGTCCCCGGCGGTCACGGTCTCCCGGGCGTCCTCGCCGTTCCCGGCGTCCTCGTCGCCCTCCTCGCCGTCCCGGTCGTCCTCGGAGGCCTCGGCGTCCCCGCCGCGACGGCGGCGGCGCCCACCACGGCGACGGCGGCGTGCGGGACGCTCCTCGGCCTCCTCGGCCCGGCCGCCGTCCGTCTCCTCGTCCTCGGAGTCCTCGGAGTCCTCGGCGGTCTCGGAAGCCTCCAGGTCCTCGGCGCTCTCGTCGGCGCCCTCCTGCCCGGCCGCGTACCCGTCACCGCCGCGGCGACGGCGCCGACGGCGGCGGCGCGCCGTGGCGGTGGACTCCGCGTGGGCGGCGTCCTCGGCGTCCGGGGTGTCCTCGCCGTACTCGCCGTACTCGGCTTCGGGCTCGTCCTCGTCCTCGTCCGGCTCCTCGAAGTCCACGGCCGCGGCGGCGGCCGCTTCGGCCGCCGCGGTCTCCGGGGTCTGGAAGACCGGCTCGGTGAACACCGGCGCCTGGAAGACCGCCACCGGCGGCTTCCGCGGCCGGCGCGGGGCCGCGGGCTCGGCCTCGGCGGGCGCCGCGGGCTGCTCCGCCTCGGCGGCGGGCCGTGCGGACCGGTCGGACTCCGCCACGGGCTGCTCCTCGGCCGGCTTCTCGGCCGGCTTCTCGGTCTTCTTCGCAGCCGCCGTCTTCCTGGTGGTGGTCTTCTCCGCGGTGGCCTTGCGGGTGCGCCGCCGGGTACGGGCGGCAGGCTCCGGCTGCTCCTCGGCCGGCTCGGGAGTTCCCGTGTTCTCCGCGGCCGGTGCGGGCTCCGCGGTCTCCTCCGCCGGCTGGGGCGGGCCCGCCGGAGCGGACGCCCGGCGCGTCACGCGCCGCCGGGTACGGGTGGCGGCCGGCTGCTCCTCGACCGGCGCGGTGGCCTCGGCGGGCTTCTCCCCGTCCCCGGCCCGGGATTCGGCGGTGGTCCCGGCCGACGACGCGGGCAGCACCGTCTCGGCCGCCTCCGGCGGGCCCGCCGGAGCGGACGCCCGGCGCGTCACGCGCCGCCGGGGGCGCGCGGACGGGGACGCGGCCCCGGACTCGGGGGCGGCCCCGGAGGATACGGGCTCGGGGGCGGCGGGGGACTCCGCGGCGGGCGCATCGGCCTCGGCCGCGGTGACCGGGGCGGCCGGCGTGATGACCTCGGGCTCCACGCTGGTGACCGCGGGCGGGCCGGCCGGGCGGGACACCACGCGGCGGCGGCGCCGCGGCGGCAGGGTGTCGCTGGGGGTGTCGGGTGCGGTGGTGGCCTCCCCGCCGGGAGCGGGGGACGTCCTGTCGTCGTTCTTCGCGGTGATCTCCGCGGATTCCGTGGGTTCGCGCATGCGGGCGGTTCTCCCGTCACGCTCCCGGGCGCCGTACCTCGGTCCGGTCGGGCTCCGCCTGATGTGCGCGGGCCGCTGTCCGGGGCGCGGGCGCCGCACGGGAGCTGTTGTCTCGCTCGCCGGTTCCGTGCCACCCGGCTCGGCTCCGGCGAAAGTCTGCTGGTCGGTGCGCCTGCCTGGCGGCCGGACCCGGGTGGCTCCCTGGTGCCTCGCACGTCGGCGGCGCTGCGGCGTCGGCCTACGCGGTGCCGTCCGGCGCCGTCGCGACGGGTGTTGCGTCGCGGTCGGGCGCCAACGGATCGGTCACCGTGCCGGTCTCCTCATCGAGCGGCCCCTGCGCCAGCCTGGTCACCGCTGCGGGGACCGGCGGCGCCAGGTCGGCCGTAGCTCGGAGGCCGGACAGGACGTCGTCGGGTCGTACGGCGGGTGTCTGGTGCCGTACTACCAGGCGCAGTATCGCACAGGGACCGTCTCCGGGCCTATCGGACCCGGCCGGGACGACCTCCAGTGAGGCCACTGCGGCGCGTGTGTCGAAAGTGCGCATACCCTTCTTGGTCTGCCGCTGAACCTCGACCGAGTCGGCGGCGAGGAACGCCTCCACCGCCTTCTCCGCCTCCTCCGGCGTCACGCCGTCCAGTCGCAGCTCCCAGCAGGAGGCCGTGAGCTGGTCGGCGAATCCGCTGGTACGGGCCTCCACCGCGTCGATGACGTCGAGGCCCTCGGGAAGCGATGCGTCGAGCAGCCGCCGCAGCACCTCGGGATCGCGCCGCTCGGTGAGGGCGATCTCCAGGTACTCGGCCTCGCTGCCCGTGCCGGTCGGCGCCGCGTTCGCGTACGAGACCTTCGGGTGCGGGGTGAAGCCCGCGGAGTACGCCATGGGCACCTCGGCCCGGCGCAGCGCCCGTTCGAAGGCGCGTTGGAAGTCGCGGTGGCTGGTGAACCGGAGGCGGCCGCGTTTGGTGTAGCGCAGACGGATGCGCTGCACCGCGGGTGCGGGCGGCGGGCCTTCGGGCTGTCGCTTGCCCAGTGTCCCTCAGTCCTTCGTGCTGTCCTGGGCCCGGCTGGGGCCGTGTTCCTTTCCCCCAGGTTACGCGGCTCCCGGGGTCGGTGTTGTCGGTACCCAGTAGCGCAGCTTCACACCCCGCCGGTCCTCGAAGACGCCGCCGCACGCCTCGATCACCTTGCGGGAGGCGATGTTGGTGTCGTCGCAGGTGATCAGGGCCGGGTCGATGCCCAGGGAGCGGGCGACGGGCAGGGCGGCGCGCAGCATGGCGGTCGCGTGGCCGCGGCGGCGGGCGGAGGCGCGCACGTCGTAGCCGATGTGCCCGCCGTAGTCGAGGAGGAAGGTGTTGAGCCGGTGGCGGATGGCGATGCGGCCCAGGTAGGTGTCGCCGTCGACCCACCACAGGGTGGTGCTCGGGACGAATCCCGACGGGCGCGGGGTGTCCTCCTCGGCGTCGGCGCGGAGGGCGGCGACGTACTCGGCGAAGACCTCCGGGTCCTCCCACCGGCCGCGGTAGGCGCGGATGTCGCGCCCGACCATCGAGTTGTCCTCCGGTGTTCCCCGGCCTTCCGCGGCGAACTCCTCCATCGCCTCGAGGAAGGAGGCGTGCACGCGGACGGTGGGAGTGATCAGTTCCGGCATGGGCGCCAGTCTGCCAGTGCGCCCCGCCTCCGGCGGAGGCGGGGCGCACGATGTGCTCCGGCGGCCCGGGGCCGGGCCGCCGGGCGGCTACTTGTTGACGACCGTCAGCGGCAGCAGCTTCTTGCCCGTGGGACCGATCTGGATGCTGGTGTCCATGGCGGGGCAGACGCCGCAGTCGTAGCAGGGGGTCCAGCGGCAGTCCTCGACCTCGGTCTCGTCGAGGGCGTCCTGCCAGTCCTCCCACAGCCAGTCCTTGTCCAGGCCGGAGTCGAGGTGGTCCCAGGGCAGGACCTCCTCGTAGGTGCGCTCGCGCGTGGTGTACCAGTCGACGTCCACGCCGTACGGGGCCAGCGCGCGCTCGGCGCACTCCATCCACAGGTCGTAGGAGAAGTGCTCGCGCCAGCCGTCGAAGCGCCCGCCGGCCTCGTAGACGGCCCGGATCACGTCGCCGATGCGGCGGTCGCCGCGCGAGAGCAGGCCCTCGACGATCCCGGGCTTGCCGTCGTGGTAGCGGAAGCCGATGGAGCGGCCGTACCGCTTGTCCGCGCGGATCCTCTCCCGCAGCTTCTCCAGGCGGGCGTCGGTCTCCTCGGCGGAGAGCTGCGGGGCCCACTGGAAGGGGGTGTGCGGCTTGGGCACGAAGCCGCCGATGGAGACGGTGCAGCGGATGTCGTTGGAACCGGACACCTCGCGGCCCTTGGCGATGACCTTGCCGGCCATGTCGGCGATCTGCAGCACGTCCTCGTCGGTCTCCGTGGGCAGGCCGCACATGAAGTACAGCTTCACCTGCCGCCAGCCGTTGCCGTACGCGGTGGCGACGGTGCGGATCAGGTCCTCCTCGGAGACCATCTTGTTGATGACCTTGCGGATGCGCTCGCTGCCGCCTTCGGGGGCGAAGGTCAGGCCGGAGCGGCGGCCGTTGCGGGTCAGCTCGTTGGCCAGGTCGATGTTGAAGGCGTCCACGCGGGTGGACGGCAGGGAGAGGCCGATCTTGTCGTCCTCGTAGCGGTCGGCCAGGCCCTTGGTGATGTCGGCGATCTCGCTGTGGTCGGCGGAGGACAGCGACAGCAGGCCGACCTCCTCGAAGCCGGTGTTCCGCAGGCCCCGCTCGACCATCTCGCCGATGCCGGTGATGGAGCGCTCGCGCACCGGACGGGTGATCATGCCCGCCTGGCAGAAGCGGCAGCCGCGGGTGCAGCCGCGGAAGATCTCCACCGACATCCGCTCGTGGACGGTCTCGGCGAGCGGCACCAGCGGCTTCTTGGGGTAGGGCCACTCGTCGAGGTCCATCACGGTGTGCTTGGACACCCGCCACGGCACGCCGGAGCGGTTGGGGACGACGCGGGCGATCCGGCCGTCGGGCAGGTACTCCACGTCGTAGAACTTCGGCACGTACACGCCGCCGGTCTTCGCCAGGCGCAGCAGCAGCCCGTCGCGGCCGTCCGGGCGGCCCTCGGCCTTCCAGTCCCGGATGATGTCGGTGATCTCCAGGACGGCCTGCTCGCCGTCGCCGATGACCGCGCAGTCGATGAAGTCCGCGATCGGCTCGGGGTTGAAGGCGGCGTGGCCGCCCGCGATGACCACCGGGTGGTCCGGGCCGCGGTCCTTCGCCTCCAGCGGGATGCCGGCGAGGTCGAGGGCGGTGAGCAGGTTGGTGTAGCCCAGCTCGGTGGCGAAGGAGACGCCGAGCACGTCGAAGGCGCCGACCGGGCGGTGGGCGTCCACGGTGAACTGCGGGACCCCGTGCTCGCGCATGAGCTTCTCCAGGTCCGGCCACACGCTGTAGGTGCGCTCGGCGAGCACGCCCTCGCGCTCGTTGAGCACCTCGTAGAGGATCATGACGCCCTGGTTGGGCAGGCCGACCTCGTAGGCGTCGGGGTACATCAGTGCCCAGCGGACATCGCAGGCGTCCCAGTCCTTGACGGTGGAGTTCAGCTCTCCACCGACGTACTGGATCGGCTTCTGGACGTGCGGGAGGAGGGCCTCCAGGCGCGGGAAGACCGACTCGACAGGCATGGGTGGTGTCCTCGGATGCTGGGGTCTGGATGCTGGGGTTCTGGGTGCAGGTCCGCGTGCTGGTCCTCTGCGTGCCGATCCGCGGACGTACGTGACCATCCAGCGTAACCGGTGCCGGTACGGGCCCGGTGTCCGCGGGCGGTTCAGGCGGACACCGGGCGCTGCACCCGGATGGACTGGAGCAGCCCGATGGCGATCCAGACCGCGAACATCGAGGTGCCGCCGTAGCTGACGAAGGGCAGCGGCAGGCCGGCGACCGGCATGATGCCCATGGTCATCCCGATGTTCTCGAAGGACTGGAAGGCGAACCAGGCGATGATCCCGGCGGCGACGACCGTGCCGTACAGCTCGGTCGTCTCGCGGGCGATGCGGCAGGCCCGCCAGAGCACCACGGCGATCAGGAAGATGATCAGGCCCGCGCCGAGGAAGCCCAGTTCCTCGCCCGCGACGGTGAAGACGAAGTCGGTCTGCTGCTCGGGGACGAACCGCCCCGTGGTCTGGGTGCCCTCGAACAGGCCCTTGCCGTAGAGCCCGCCCGAACCGATGGCGATACGGGCCTGGTTGGTGTTGTAGCCGGCGCCGGACGGGTCGAGGGCCGGGTTGGCGAAGGCGGCGAAGCGCTTGATCTGGTAGTCGTCGAGCACGCCGAGCTGCCAGACCAGGACCGCCCCGATGCCGCCCGCGGCGAGCAGGCCGATGATCCAGCGGTTGGAGGCACCGGAGGCCAGCAGCACCCCGAGCACGATCATGACCAGCACCATCACCGAGCCCATGTCGGGCATCAGCATGACGATCCCGATCGGCACGGCGGCCAGCCCGAGGGCCTGCACCACCGTGCGGTGGTCGGGGTAGACGCGGTCCCCCGCGTCCACCCGGGCCGCCAGTATCATCGCCATGCCCAGAATGATGGTGATCTTGGCGAATTCGGCGGGCTGGAGCGACAGGCCGCCGCCCAGCTTCAGCCAGGCGCGCTGGCCGTTGATCGTCGCGCCGAGCGGGGTGAGCACGAGCAGCGCCAGCAGCACCGACAGGATGTACAGCACCGGGACCGCACCGCGCAGCCTGCGGTGGCCGAGCCAGATGGTGCCCGCGGCGAGCGCCACGCCGATGGCGAGGCTGAGCAGGTGGCGCCAGAGGAAGTAGTGCGGGTCGCCCTCGTTCAGCTCGGTGCGGTTGCGGGTGGCGGACCACACCAGCAGGGCGCCGACGACGGACAGCGCCAGGCAGGCGAACAGCAGTATCCAGTCCAGGCGGCGGACGACGGAGTCGCGCGCCGTGATCCTGCTCCAGGCCGACCGCTCCTGCCAGGGCCGTCCCGCGTAGGAGTGGGTGCTCACGGTGTGAAGCCCTTCTGGCGCTGGGCCTCGATCGTGCCGTCCGGACTGATCTTCGGAAGTTCCTTCTGCGGCCTCGGCAGCAGCGCCTTGTTCTTGTGGATCTTGCCCTTGTCGTCCACGCCGTACAGCGCGTCGTAGATGTTGCGCACGGCGGGGCCGGAGGCGCCGGAACCGGTGCCGCCCTGGGAGATCGTCATGACGATCGCGTACTCGTCGGTGTAGGTGGCGAACCACGAGGTGGTCTGCTTGCCGTAGACCTCGGCCGTACCGGTCTTGGCGTGCATCGGGATCTTGTCCTGGGGCCAGCCGGTGTCGGCGAAGCGCCAGGCGGCGGTGCCCCGGGTGGCGACGCCCTCCAGGGCCTTGTCCATCTGGCGCAGGGTCCTGCGGTCTATCGGCAGCCGGCCCTTGGCCTTCGGCTCGATCTCCTCGACGTCCTTGCCGTCCGGGCTGACGACCGCCTTGCCGACGGTGGGCTCGTACACGGTGCCGCCGTTGCTGAGGGCCGCGTAGATGGTGGCCATCTGGATGGGCGTCACCAGGGTGTCGCCCTGGCCGATGGAGTAGTTGACGCTGTCACCGGCGCGCAGCTTGTTGCCCTCCAGGCAGTTCTCGTACGCGATCTTCTCGACGTAGTCCCCGTCCTTCTTCCCGTACTTGCACCAGGCGTCCTTGTTGGCCTCCCAGTACTCCTGCTTCCACCTGCGGTCGGGCACGCGGCCGGTGACCTCGTTGGGCAGGTCGATCCCGGTGCGCTTGCCGAGGCCGAACTCGTGGGCCATCTTGTAGAACCAGTCGTCGGGGTTCTTCTTCGGCTTGTTGCCGCCGTCCTTCTTCCACTCCTGGTGGGCGAGGGCGTAGTAGACGGTGTCGCAGGAGACCTCCAGCGCCCGGCCGAGGTCGATCATGCCGTGGTTCTGCGACTCGAAGTTCTTGAAGACCTGGCCGCCGATGCTGTACGAGGACGAGCAGTTGTAGCGCCCGTCGAAGGGGTAGCCCGCCTTGACGGCCGCGGCGGTGGGGATCACCTTGAAGATCGAGCCGGGCGCCGCCTGCCCCTGGATGGCCCGGTTGAGCAGCGGGTAGTTGGACTTCTTGCCGGTGAGTTCGGCGTAGTCCTTGGCCGAGATGCCGCCGACCCAGGCGTTGGGGTCGTAGTCCGGCAGGGAGGCCATCGCCACGATCCGGCCGGTCCTGGCCTCCATCACCACGACCGCGCCCGCGTCCGCCTTGTAGTTCTCGCCGGTGTTGTCGTCGAACTGCTCGCGGGCCTTCTTCATCGCCTTGGCCAGCTCCTTCTCGGCGACGGCCTGGACGCGGGCGTCGATGCTGGTGACCAGGCTGGCGCCGGGCTCGCCCTTGTCGTTCTCGGCCTCCCCGATGACCCGGCCGAGGTTGTCCACCTTGTACCGCGTCACGCCCGCGTCGCCGCGCAGCGCCGCGTCGTAGCTGCGCTCCAGGCCGGAGCGGCCGATCTGGTCGGAGCTGAGCAGCGGCGAGTCGCCGTCCTTGGTCTGCTCGATCTCCTCGTCGGTGACGGGCGAGAGGTAGCCGAGGACCTGGGCGGTCCTGGCGCCGTACGGGGCCGGGTAGCGGCGGACGGCGGTGGGCTCGGCGGTGATGCCGGGGAAGTCCTCCTGGCGCTCGCGGATCTGGAGCGCCTGCTGCGTGGTGGCCTCGTCGGTGATCGGGATCGGCTGGTAGGGGGAGCCGTTCCAGCAGGGCTGCGGCGTCTCGGCGTCGCAGAGCCGGATCTTGTCGGACACCTCCTTGTACGTCATGCCCAGGACGTCGGCGAGCCGGGTGAGCACCGCCTTGCCCCCGTCCTCCATCTTCATCAGCTCGGTGCGGCTGGCGGAGACCACCAGCCGGGTCTCGTTGTCGGCCAGCGGCACGCCGCGGGCGTCGAGGATGGCGCCGCGCACGGCGGGCTGGACGACCTGCTGGACGTGGTTGCCCGCGGCCTTCTCGGCGTACTCCTCGCCGTTGCGGATCTGGAGGTACCACAGCCGCCCGCCGAGGGTGAACATCAGCGAGAAGACCAGGATCTGGATGGCGACCAGCCGGATGGTGACCCGGGGCGTGCGCCCGGTCTCGGGAATGTTGCTCACTGCTCCGCCTCCGTCACAGTCGCTTGACGCCCTTGATCCGCCCCACCTTGCTCTTCGGCGAGCGGGCCAGCAGGCCGCCGCGCGGGCCGGCCGTGCGGGTGGCCCGGCCGGCCAGCCGGCCCGCGCGGTTCCGGCCGGCGGAGCCGAGCAGTCCGTCGTACCGGCGGGCGCCGTCGCCGGCGCTGCCCGCCGCCTCGGCGAGCGGGTCGTGTTCGGTGCGGCGGGCCAGCGCCATGACCACCGGGACGGTGAACGGCGCGAGCAGCAGGTCGTAGACGGTGGCCGTCAGCAGCAGTCCGCCCAGGCCCGCGTGGCGGGCGGCGGTGTCCCCGACCAGCGCGCCGACGCCCGCGTACAGCAGGGTGGAGGAGAGCGCGGCGCCCGCCACGACGAGCATCGGGACGGTGGCCGAGCGGTGCTGGCCGTTCTCCGGCCTGGTCAGGCCGGCGGCGTAGCCGATGACGCACAGCACCAGGGCGTAGCGTCCCACGGCGTGGTCGGCGGGCGGCGCGAGGTCGGCCAGCAGCCCGGCGCCGAAGCCGACCAGGGCGCCGCCCGTGTGGCCGTACACCAGCGCCAGGCCGAGGACGGTCAGCAGCAGCAGGTCGGGCACGGCGCCGGGGAGCTGGAGCCGGGCCAGCACGCTGACCTGGACGACCAGGGCGACGACGACGAGCGTGGTGGAGAGCAGGATCCGGTTGGGGCGCATCGCTATCGGTCAGCTCCTGGGGAGGCGCTCGCGGAGGGGCGTGCGGAGGGGGTCGCGGTCACCGTGACCGTCGGGGTGGGCCTGGGCTTCGTCCGCGGCGGGAGCACCGTGTCGCGCGGGTCGGTGCGCGGCGGCCTGACGACGACGCCGACGATGTCGAGCTTGGTGAAGCCGACGTACGGCCGCACCCGCACCGTCCTGGTGAGGCCGCCGCTGTGCGGATCGACCCGGATGACCTCGCCGACCGGCACCCCGGGGACGAACGGCCTGTCGTTGCTGGAGCCGAAGGTGACCAGGCGGTCGCCCTTCTTGACCTCGGCCTTGCTGTTGAGGAGCTGGACGGTCAGGGCGCTGTCGCCGCGGCCGTTGGCGAAGCCCAGCTCGCCCGTGCCCTCCAGGCGGGTGCCGACGGTGAAGTCGGGGTCGTTGGCGAGCAGCACGGTCGAGGTGCTCGGCCCGACGGTGGTCACCCGGCCGACGAGCCCGTCGCCGTTGATGACGGTCATGTCGCGCCTGATGCCGTCGCGCTCCCCGACGTCGAGGGTGACGGTCCAGGAGAAGCCCTGGGCGGCACCGATCCCGACGACCTGGGCGGCCTTGATGCCGTACTGCCCGGCGCCCGCGGTCTTCAGGAGCTTCTCCAGTTCGTGGACCCGGGAGCTGTTGCGGTCGACGGCGGCGAGTCTCTGCTTCAGCTCGGCGTTCTCCCGTTCCAGCACGCTGATCCGGTCATGGCGTTCGCCGGAGTCCCGTACGGCGGCGATGGCGTTGCCGACGGGGTCGACGGCGGTGGCGACGCTGTTCTCCACCGGGCCGAGGACGGACGCGGTGACCTGCCGTGCCCCGTCGAGCGGCGAGTGCTCACCCCCGCGGATGTCCACCGTGATCAGTGCGAACGCGATGGCGACCAGCAGGACGAGCAGCAGCCGGCTCTCTCGTGTATCCCTCACGTGCGACGGCCGTGCCTTCCCCTTGTTGGACTTGTCTGACCGTGGTGTTGGACGCGGTGCCGCTCCGCCCCGCCGGTCCGGCCGGCCGGGCGGCGCACCGCACGGACCGGGAGGGCCCCGGTCCGGGGGCCGCTACCGCCGTGGCTGGGCGTCGAGCACCTGCTGGAGCGCCTCGAACTCCTCGACGCACTTGCCGGAGCCCAGCGCCACCGAGTCCAGCGGGTTCTCGGCGATGTGGATCGGCATGCCCGTCTCGCGCCGCAGCCGCTCGTCCAGTCCGCGCAGCAGGGCGCCGCCGCCGGTGAGGACGATGCCGCGGTCCATGATGTCGCCGGAGAGCTCGGGCGGGCACTTGTCGAGGGTGGTCTTCACCGCGTCCACGATGGAGTTGACGGGTTCCTCGATGGCCTTGCGGACCTCGGCGGCCGAGATCACCACGGTCTTCGGCAGCCCGCTGACCAGGTCGCGGCCGCGGATCTCGGTGTGCTCGTCGGTCTCCAGGTCGTACGCCGAACCGATAGTGATCTTGATGCTCTCGGCGGTGCGCTCGCCGAGGAGGAGGCTGTACTCCTTCTTGACGTACTGGATGATCGCGTTGTCCAGCTCGTCGCCCGCGACGCGGATGGACTGCGCCGTGACGATCCCGCCGAGCGAGATCACCGCGACCTCGGTGGTGCCGCCGCCGATGTCGACGACCATGTTGCCCGTCGCCTCGTGGACCGGCAGGCCGGAGCCGATCGCCGCGGCCATCGGCTCCTCGATGATGTGCACCTGCCGGGCGCCGGCCTGGGTGGACGCCTCGATGACCGCGCGGCGCTCGACGCCCGTGATGCCGGAGGGAACGCAGACGACCACCCGGGGACGCGCGAGATAACGCCGCTTGTGGATCTTGAGGATGAAGTAGCGGAGCATCCGCTCGGTGATCTCGAAGTCGGCGATGACGCCGTCCTTCAGAGGGCGGACCGCCACGATGTTGCCGGGGGTGCGGCCGATCATCTTCTTCGCCTCGGCGCCGACCGCGAGGATTCCGCCGGTGTTGGTGTTGATGGCGACGACCGATGGCTCGTTGAGGACGATCCCGCGACCCCTGACGTACACCAGCGTGTTGGCGGTCCCGAGGTCGACAGCCATGTCACGGCCGATGAACGACATGTTGTTCGCCATGAGGATACGTCAGGCCTTCCAACTGGAGCGATGTGAGAGGGAGGACGACAGCGTGCGCTGCGGGACGCGGAGAAGTTTCCATCGTAGTCGCGCTCATTCGAACGCGGTGAGAGGGTTCCTCCTCCGTCATTGTCGGCGGAACGCGAGTCATCCCCGTATGTGGTGACGTCGCGTCCGGGTGATTCGTTCCCCCGAGTGGGGGTGGATTCACAGTGGGGCGATCGAATTCCATCGATCGCCCCAGGTCAAGAGGTTTACGGAGATGACAACCCGTCAGACACGAGTCGGGAAGAAAATCTTCACTTCTCGCTCCGCGGACTCCTCGGAGTCCGACGCGTGGATGAGGTTCTCACGCACGATCGTGCCGAAGTCCCCCCGGATGGAGCCGGGCGGTGCGGCGATCGGGTCGGTCGGACCCGCCAGTGCGCGTACCCCCTCGATCACCCGTTCGCCCTCGACCACCATCAGCACGGCCGGGCCGGACGTCATGAACTCCAGCAGCGGCTCGTAGAACGGGCGGCCGACGTGCTCGGCGTAGTGCTGCTCCAGCGTTTCGCGGTCCAGCGTGCGCAGCTCCAGCGCGCTGATCCGCCAGCCGGCCTTGCGCTCGATGCGGCCGACGATCTCGCCGATCAGGCCCCGCTTGACCGCATCGGGCTTGAGGATGACGAGGGTGCGCTGGCTCATGGGCGGCGGCTCCTTCGAGGTGAGGCGGAATACGGCATTCACAAGTGCTCAGAGGCTACAGGGGGACGGGTGGGAACCCGATGGCACCACCCGGTCACGCGGTGTCGGTCCCGGCCGCGAAGCGGGCCTTGGCCTCGTCCACCTTGCGGCCGAAGTGGATCGACGCCCACCACAGGCCGGCGAAGACGGCGCCGAGGAAGAACATCGCCGGGACGACGAAGCCGGAGACGATCAGACCGATCTGCAGCGCCCAGCCCAGTTGCAGCCCGCCGGGCCGGGTGAGCACGCCGCACAGCGCCAGGCACAGCACCATCGCCACGCCGCTGACCGTCCACACGGTCGTCGCCGACAGATCACTCAGCCGCATCGCCACCAGGGCGGCGAAGCCGATGACGAAGAACTCGCCGATGAGCGTGGAGGCGCAGAGCGTACGCATCTAACGGTCCCTTCCGAGCAGCAGCCGGGCCTCGCCGACGGTGAAGACCGAGCCGGTGACCAGCACGCCCGCCCCGGCGAACTCGCCCTCCTCCTCGGCCAGCGTGATGGCCTCCTCCAGCGCGTCGTCCAGCCGCGGCTCGACCTGGACCCGCTCCTCGCCGAAGACCTCCACGGCCAGGGCCGCCAGTTCGTCCACGTCCATGGCGCGGGAGGTGGCGTTGCGGGTCACCACGACCTCGGCGAAGATCGGTTCGAAGGCCTCCAGCAGCCCCCGTACGTCCTTGCCGGCGCTGGGGGCGACCACGCCGACCAGGCGGCTGAAGCCGAACGCCTCGGTGATCGCCTCGGCCGTGGCCTGCGCGCCCGCCGGGTTGTGGGCGGCGTCCAGTACGACGGTCGGGCTGCGGCGCACCACCTCCAGCCGGCCCGGGGAGGTCACGGAGGCGAAGGCGGCGCGGACGGCGTCGATGTCCAGGGAGCGGACCTGCTCGGCGCCGATGCCGAAGAACGCCTCGACGGCGGCCAGCGCCACGGCGGCGTTGTGCGCCATGTGCGCCCCGTGCAGCGGGAGGAAGACCTCCGGGTACTCCCCGCCCAGCCCGCGCAGCGTCAGCAACTGGCCGCCGACGGCGACCTCGCGGGAGACGACGCCGAACTCCAGCCCCTCGCGGGCGACCGTGGCGTCCATCTCCACGGCCCTCCTCAGCACCACCGAGGCGGCCTCCACCGGCTGCTGGGCCAGGACGACGGTGGCGCCCTGCTTGACGATGCCGGACTTCTCCACCGCGATCTTCTCCGGCGTGTCACCCAGCCGGTCGGTGTGGTCCAGGGAGATCGGGGTGATGACGGCGACGCCCGCGTCGATCACGTTGGTGGCGTCCCAGCTCCCGCCCATGCCGACCTCGACGACCGCCACGTCCACGGGGGCGTCGGCGAAGGCGGCGTACGCCATGCCCGTCAGCACCTCGAAGAACGACATCCGGTGCTCCTGGGAGGCGTCGACCATCTCCACGTACGGCTTGAGGTCCCGGTACGTCTCGATGAACCGCTCGGCCGTGATCGGCGCGCCGTCCAGGCTGATCCGCTCGGTCATGGCCTGCACGTGCGGGCTGCTGTAGCGGCCGGTCCGCAGGTCGAACGCGCCCAGCAGCGCCTCGATCATCCGGGCGGTGCTGGTCTTGCCGTTGGTGCCGGTGATGTGGATGGAGGGGTAGGAGCGCTGCGGCTCGCCCAGGACGTCCATCAGGGCGCTGATGCGCTTCAGCGACGGCTCCAGGCGCGTCTCGGGCCAGCGGCCCATCAGCTCGGCCTCCACCTCCCGCAGGGCCCGGTCCACCTCCGGGTCCTCGGGCCGGGTCGGCAGGTCGCTCGGGGGCGGCCCCGCCTGGGTGCGCAGGGTGCGGCTGCCCGCCTCGATCACGGCCAGGTCGGGGTCGCGGCCGGTCTCGGCGTCGATGATCTCGTCGAACCTCTCCAGGGGGTCGGGACCGTCGTCGTGGCCGTTGCCGGAATCGCCGTGCGCATCGTGCGGGAGGTGCTCACTCACTGTTTCAGTGTACGAAGACGGCCGCCGCCGCCACGCCCGGGCGGGGTGTGGCGGCGGCGGCCGTTCCGTGCCGGTCCGCTAGCCCTGCGGCAGGGCTTCGAGCTGGGCGGAGATCCGGGCGATGTCCGCCTCGGCCTGCGCCCGGCGGGCGCGGATCTTCTCCACCACGTGCTCGGGGGCCTTGGCCAGGAAGCCCTCGTTGCCGAGCTTGGCGGTGGTCTGCGCCAGCTCCTTCTCCGCCGCCGCCAGGTCCTTCGTCAGCCGCTTGCGCTCGGCCGCGAAGTCGATGGCGCCCGACAGGTCCAGCTCGACCTTCGCACCCGCCACCGGCAGGGCGGCGGTGGTCCGGAACTCCTCGCCCGGCTGCTGCAGGCGTGCCAGGGAGCGGATGGCCGCCTCGTGCGCCGCCAGCGGCGTCCCCTCCAGGGTGAGCCGGGCCGGGACGCGCTGGCCGGGCTGGAGGCCCTGGTCGGCGCGGAACCGGCGGACCTCGGTGATCACCTGCTGGAGCGTGGCGATCTCCTGCTCCGCGGCGGTGTCGCGGAAGCCGGAGTCGGCCGGCCAGTCGGCGATCACGACGGACTCCCGGCCCGTCAGCGTCGTCCACAGCTCCTCGGTGACGAACGGCATCACCGGGTGCAGCAGGCGCAGGGTGACGTCCAGGACCTCGCCCAGGACGCGGGCGGAGGCCCGGGCCGCCGGGCCGCCCTCGGCGAAGGTGGTCTTGGACAGCTCGACGTACCAGTCGAACACCTCGTCCCACGCGAAGTGGTAGAGGAGGTCGGAGAGCTTGGCGAACTGGTAGTCGTCGTAGTACGCGTCCACCTCCGCCACGACCGTGTTCAGCCGGGAGAGGATCCAGCGGTCGGTCGCCGAGAGCTCCTCGGGCGCGGGCAGCCCGCCCTCGACCGTGGCGCCGTTCATCAGCGCGAAGCGGGTGGCGTTCCAGACCTTGTTGGCGAAGTTGCGGGACGCCTGGACCCAGTCCTCGCCGATGGGCACGTCGGTGCCGGGGTTGGCACCGCGCGCGAGCGTGAAGCGCAGCGCGTCGGAGCCGTACTTGTCCATCCAGTCCAGCGGGTTGACCGCGTTGCCGAAGGACTTCGACATCTTCTTGCCGAACTGGTCGCGGACCATGCCGTGCAGCGCGATCTGGTGGAACGGCGGGGTGCCGTCCATCGCGTACAGGCCGAACATCATCATCCGGGCGACCCAGAAGAAGAGGATGTCGTAGCCGGTGACCAGGACGGAGTTCGGATAGAACTTCTCCAGGCTCTCGGTGTGCTCGGGCCAGCCGAGCGTGGAGAACGGCCACAGGCCCGAGGAGAACCAGGTGTCCAGGACGTCGCTCTCCTGGTGCCAGCCCTCGCCGCTCGGCGGCTCCTCGTCCGGCCCGACGCAGACCATCTCGCCGTTCGGGCCGTACCAGACCGGGATGCGGTGGCCCCACCAGAGCTGGCGGGAGATGCACCAGTCGTGGAGGTTGTCCACCCAGTCGAAGTAGCGCTTCTCCATCTCCTTGGGGTGGATGGTGACCCGGCCGTCGCGCACCGCGTCGCCCGCGGCCTTGGCCAGCGGGCCGACCTTGACCCACCACTGCATGGACAGCCGCGGCTCGATGGTGGTCTTGCAGCGCGAGCAGTGGCCGACGGAGTGGACGTACGGGCGCTTCTCGGCGACGATCCGCCCCTCGGCGCGCAGCGCGGCGACGACCGCCGAACGGGCCTCCAGCCGGTCCAGGCCCTGGAAGGGGCCGTGGGCGGTGATCACGGCGTGGTCGTCCATGACCGTGATGTTGGGCAGGCCGTGGCGGCGGCCGATCTCGAAGTCGTTCGGGTCGTGGGCCGGGGTGACCTTGACGGCCCCCGTGCCGAACTCCGGATCGACGTGCTCGTCGGCCACCACGGGGATGCGGCGGCCGGTGAGCGGCAGCTCGACCTCGGTGCCGACGAGGTGGGCGTAGCGCTCGTCGTCGGGGTGGACCGCCACGGCGGTGTCACCGAGCATCGTCTCGGCCCGGGTGGTGGCGACGACGATGGAGTTCTCGCCCTCGCCGTAGCGGATCGAGACCAGCTCGCCGTCCTCCTCGTCGTACTCCACCTCGATGTCGGAGATGGCGGTCAGACAGCGCGGGCACCAGTTGATGATCCGCTCGGCCCGGTAGATCAGCTCGTCGTCGTAGAGCCGCTTGAAGATCGTCTGGACGGCCCGGGAGAGCCCCTCGTCCATGGTGAAGCGCTCGCGCGACCAGGCGACGCCGTCGCCCAGGCGCCTCATCTGGCCGGAGATCTGGCCGCCGGACTCGGCCTTCCACCGCCACACCCGCTCGACGAACGCCTCGCGGCCCAGGTCGTGCCGGGACTTGCCCTCCTTGGCCAGCTCCCGCTCGACGACGTTCTGCGTGGCGATGCCGGCGTGGTCCATGCCGGGCTGCCACAGGGTCTCGTAGCCCTGCATCCGCTTGCGGCGGGTGAGGGCGTCGATCAGCGTGTGCTCGAAGGCGTGGCCCAGGTGCAGGCTGCCGGTGACGTTGGGCGGCGGGATGACGATCGTGTACGGCGGCTTGTCGCTCTTGGCGTCCGCCTCGAA
>NZ_DASQNP010000264.1:0-5547 GCF_035644915.1 Streptomyces sp. | reverse complement strand
CAGCCAGTCGGGATCTAAAAGAGCTTGTCGATCGAGGTATCGTAGAGCAGGTAGGAACCAGAGGGTCCACTGTCTACGTCCTGAGCGAAAAACACGGTGGCCGTCCCCTAAACGAAGAGCACGACGGGCGACATGAGATCGATCTGTTCGCTAACCTGATCGTAGAAGAAACTGCTTCTCTGAGCAACCTTTTCCCGACCCACGACACCGAGGAAGATCTTACCGAGCTGCAAAGCTCCGTACTTGCGTCTTTGGCAGACGGGCCTCTCCTCAGGCAAGAGATCGAGAGCCGAACAGGTCTCGACGCCAACCGAGTCAAGGGAGTTCTTAAGGCACTCCGAGATAAAGGCCTCGTTGAACTAGTCGGAAAGCCGCGCTCAAAGAATGCTCGATGGCGAAAGATTGTTAGCTAACCCTCACAATCATGATCCCACACATTCGCCCTTGCTAGGGCGAACTCCCAGCATGAGCAACGTTTAAGCTGGATTCATAGTCGACGAGACGGAAACGAGGTGTTTTGGCGGAGTATCAGGCCGTCTCAGTTTCCGTCTCATTCGCCAGCGTCCACGCCCGTTCAGCTCGGGCCAGCGGCAGCGATCGAGCCGCACCGCCAGACGAGCGTAGACGCAGGTGAACGGGCGCGGACGCGCCGCTCAGCAGCACCCGCACGCTTGGAAAGCGTGTTGGGGGCAACCCCTCACGAGTTCGAATCTCGTATCCTCCGCAGCCCGCTGAACAGCGGAGACGAGGGCCCCGACCGGTGAACCGGTCGGGGCCCTCGTCGTGCCGTGGCCGAGGCGACGCGGCGCGGCGGGCCGCGTTCCCGGGCTCCGCCGTGCGCGCCGGTACGGGGCCGCCTCCGGTGCGTACCGGCGTCTTGCAGGTGACGTAACGGCATGTGCTGTCGTGGGGGCAGCAAGCGAAAGGCAGTGTCCCCCGATGACCTTCGACGCACCCGCCCCCGCGCCCCGCCGCACCGTCAGGATCGGCGAGGCCGCCGCCCTGGCCGGCACCACGCCCCGCGCCGTCAGGCACTACCACCAGGTCGGTCTGCTGCCGGAACCCGAGCGCGGCCCCGACGACCGGCGCCGGTACGGCTACGAGGACATCGTGCGCCTGCTGTGGATACGGCGCATGACGGAGGCCGGGCTGAGCCTGGACGACGTCCGGTCCGTGCTCACGGCGGACGACAGCCGGACCCGGCAGGCGGTTCTCGAAGCCCTTGATCACGACCTGGCGGAGAAGGAGGCGGTCATCCGCCGCCAGCGCGAGGTGCTGCGCCGCCTGCGCAGGGCCGACAGTGACGTCGGGCTGCTCTCCCCCGCCGTGGGGGAGGTGCTCGACCGGCTCGGCGCGGGCCCGCTGAGGCCGGACGAACTCGACGCCCTGCTGGTCACGGAACGCTTCCTCGGCCCCGCCCAGGCCGCGCTCCAGGCCGCCGGCTTCGGCATCCTCTCCACCGACGAGGCGCTGCGCGCCGAGCAGGACCGCCTGGACCGGGCCGCGGAAGCACTCACGGACCCGGACGCTCCGGAGGTCGGGGAACTCGCCGCTCAGTACCTCGCCCACTATCAGGCCATGGAAGAGGCCGAGCGCGCTGCCGGCATCGACCACGACCTCTACGAACCACCGGTCGACGTCGACCAGGAGACGGGCCGGGTGCGCTGGCCGGGCATGGAGGAGGCCATGCGTCTTCCGTCGGACGTGACGCCGGTACAGCTCCGGATCGCGGAACTGGTCGGCGCCCTGTACGGAGCACGGCTCGCCGAGGAGAACGGCGGTTCCTGCGGGGAGCACCGACCCCCGGAGCGCCCCGCCGGGTCCCCCGGCGAGCGGTGCGGTGAAACCCGGCCGGGCCCGGTCCCCGGCGGGTGAGCCGGATCACGGCGTGCCGAGTGAGGGGGCGGGGGTCTCGGTGCGGTGGGTGCGTGACGTTCCGCGCCCGGCACCTGCTCCGCGGCCGGTCCCGGAAGAGACCCCGCAGAGCAAGGGGCCGGGGAGGCGTCGGACGCCTCCCCGGCCCCTTCCTCCGTTCCGGAGCGGGCTCGGGCGCTCTCAGAAGAGGCCCTTGTAGCCTCCCCAGCCGGTACCGATCTTCGTCCGGCCGGTGAAGGTGCCCTTGCCGTTGCCGTTGTTGCGGTAGAGGTTGCCGGCGGTGTCCCGCTCGACGAGGTCCGCCCTGCCGTCACCGGTGACGTCCCCGACCCCGACGATGGCGTTGTACGACGCGCCCCAGTCGGAGAAGACCAGCACCCGGTTCCTGAACTGACCCGCCGCTGTGCCGTCGTAGCGCCACAGCTCACCGGATCTGTCCCGCGCCAGCAGGTCCCCGTGGCCGTCGCCGGTGAGGTCCCCGGCGCCGACGATGTGCGTGTAGGTCCAGCCGCTGCGGATCTTCACCCCGGCCTTCAGCTTCCCGTCGCCCGTCGCGGCGAACAGGTGGATGTCGCCGGTCGAGGTCTTCCGCGCGATCAGGTCCGCCCGTCCGTCGCCGGTGAGGTCGCCGGGCGAGGTCAGCACGTTGTACGCGCCCCACCCGCTGCCCAGCGGGGTGTACGGCGTCGACGGCGTCGGTGCCTTCCCGCAGTCCGGCCGGTAGCCGCGCAGCGTTCCGTCCGTCATCCGCACCAGCACGTCGTTGCACCCGTCGCCGTTCAGGTCCCCGAACGGCACCGCCGTCACCTTCGCGGACCAGCCCGGCGTCCCGGTCTTGCCGGAGAACGGCCCGGACCCGTTGCCGTGCTGGAACGTCAGCCAGCCGCCCGAGCTCAGCGTCAGCAGGTCGCCCCGGCCGTCCGGCCTGGTGCCCGCCCCGGCGTGGTCCCTCGGCGCCGCCGCGACGGTGCGCGCCGGGGACTCGGCCGTCGCGTCCTGCCGGCCGCTCTTGCGGGCGGTGACGGCGACCGTCACCTTCCTGCCTCCGAGCGAGGGGTGGACCGTGTAGGTGGAGGCGGTGGCTCCCTCGATCGCCCGGTCGTCGGCCTTCCACTGGTAGGCGTACGAGTCCGGGGTGGAGGCCCAGGTGCCGGGGTCGGCGGTGAGTCTGGCGCCCACCCGCGCGGTGCCGGTGATCTTCGGGCTCGCGGTGTTCTCCAGCAGGGCCGGGGTGACGGTGAAGGTGCCCCTGCTGTACGACCAGCTGTTGTGGGTGACGACGCTGAGATACCAGTCGCCCGCCTCGGCTCCGGTGAGGTCCAGCACGGCCGTCAGGCTTCTGCGGTCGGGCGAGACCGCGGTGGTGGTGGCCTTCACCGTCGTGCCGGACCGCTGGATCCGGACCGTGTCGTCCTCGTGGAGGGCGGTGCCCGTCACCGTCAGCGTGACCTTGGAACCGCTCGCGCCGCTGGTCGGGGTGACCTGGCCGACGGTGATCTTCTCGGTGCCGCAGAGCCCGTGCGTACAGATGAGCTTCGCGCTGTAGTCGGTCCGCGACGCCTTCTCGGGCAGCCCGAGGACCAGGATGCTCGGGCTGACCTCCGTCGTGTACGGCTCGTTCAGGTAGCACTGGTAGTCACTGGGGACGAACAGGGTGCAGTTGTTCTCCAGGCTGGCGTCGTACAGCGCGGGCACGGCCGTCTCGGTGCCTCCCCCGGTGTCGCTGATCTCGAAGTCGAAGCGGTCGTCGTACGCGGTGGGCAGCGCCGCGCAGACGGCGGTGCGCCGCTCGTCCAGGGTGCCGGTGAGCGGGCCGTACCCGTAGCTGATGTTCGGCACCTTCTCGCACTCGTCGGCCGGGCCGGCGGCCGTGGCGATGCGCAGGGCGTCGAAGCGGTACGACTCGGCGGCCTTCAGGTTCGTCGGGACGGTGACGAGGACCTGGTAGCTGGTGGAGCCGGTGACCGCACAGGCCCTGTTGCGGTACGAGCAGTGGGCCTTGCCGTCCGCGCCGTAGGCCAGGATGTTCGCGGTGCCGAGCGGGTCGCGGACGTTGAGGTGCAGGACGTCCCCGGCGTCGGCGGTGGTCACCCGGTGGCAGACCAGCGTGCCCGGAGCGCCCGGTGTGCCGCCCGTGGACGGACCGCCCACCGGGACCGCCGGGTTCGCGGCGCAGCCCTTCGCGGTCGCGGTGACGTCGCGGCGGGCCAGGGTGTACTCGGCGGGGGCGTCGTAGCCGGTGACCAGCACGGTGTGCGCGACGCCCGGGGCGAGGCCGCAGGTGGTCCAGGTGGACAGGGAGGGGTGGACGCTGCAGACCTGCTTCCCGTCCGCGTCCAGCACCGAGAACCGGGCGGTGGACGTGCCGGAGACCGCCTGGAGCTGGAGGTTCTCCACCGCGCTGTGGTCGTCGGCGGGAATGGTCAGGCAGTGCGAGAACACGCCGTCACCGGTGCGGAACCGCGCCGAGGGACTCGTGGCGCCGAAGTCGCCGGCCGGGACGGCCGGGCAGTCGCTCGCCGCGTCCGTGCGGTACAGCGCGATGCGGTACGCGCCGGTCGGCTGGTTCTCGGAGTCGGTGGAGACCAGGGCGCGGAACGGGGCGGCGCCGGTGAGCGCGCAGGTGCCCGCGGAGAGGGTCTCCCAGTCGCACCGCTGGACGCCGCCGGCGTCGACCACGACCACGTCGGGATGCGGCGAGGCGCCGCCCAGGGCCTTCAGGGCGGCCATCCGGGCGTCCTTGGGCAGCGGCAGCGTCAGGCAGTCGACCTCGCCCGCGGTGGCGAAGGAGCCCTGGTGGACGCCCAGTTCGACGGGCTCGCACCCGGTGGTGGCGGCACGGTCGAGGACGAGGGTGGGGTGGTCGGTGAGCACGATGTGGTCACCGGCGGCCGGCAGGGTGCAGGGAGACTGCCACTGCTCGCAGACGGTCTTCCCGGACCGGTCGTACACGGCGAGCGCGGAACGGGACCCGGACTGGACCTGGTACACCTCGTAGCGTCCGGCGGCCGGAGCGGTGAAGACCTTGCAGCCGGTGGCCGGCTCCACCGTGGTGGGCGCGGAGCCGTACGCGTTCACGGGGACCTTCGCGCAGCCCTCCGGGTCGGACAGGCGGCGGATCCTCAGGGTGTAGTCGGCGGGGAAGCCGTCTTCCGCGTAGGACACCCGGACGAGGACCCGGTAGGGGCCGTCGCCGGGCAGCGCGCAGCCCGGACCGTCGTCCTCGCCGGAGCGCGGGCAGATCCGGGCACCGGTCCCGTCGGTGATCCAGTACTCGTGCTCGCCGTAGTCGGCGGTGCGGGCGTCGACGGTGATCCGCTCGCCGGGCTTCCCGGTGAACGGGTGGCACAGGACGGCGACCGCGGTGGGCGAGGAGCCGGTGACGGGGTCGAGGTCCCAGGAGGTGCCGGTCTCCGGTTCGCAGCCGGCGGCGGAGGCGAGGGGGACGACGGCGACGGTGGCCTCGTCCGGCTCCCACCCGTCGTTGACGACCTTCAGGGTGAAGGCGCCCGCACGGGGGAGGTCGCACCATCCGGCGCTGCGCCACTCGATGTCGTAGCAGTCCAGCGCGCTCTCGCCGTCGAAGACCTCGGTGCGGGTCTCGCTGTCCCGGTCGTCCAGCAGGACGCGGTGCAGGCCGGGCCGCTCGGCGGTGAAGGTGAAGCAGGCGGT
>NZ_DASQNP010000263.1:0-20195 GCF_035644915.1 Streptomyces sp. | reverse complement strand
GTTACATTCCGAACCCGGAAGCTAAGCTCTTCAGCGCCGATGGTACTGCACGGGGGACCGTGTGGGAGAGTAGGACGCCGCCGAACAAAATGTGCAGGAAAGCCCCGTCGGGTCACGACCCGACGGGGCTTTTCGCATTTCCGGGTTAGGGTGGTCCATGCGTTACGACCTGGTGATCTTCGACAATGACGGCGTCCTCGTGGACAGCGAGCCGATATCCAACCGGATTCTCGCTGCCTATCTGACCGAGCTGGGACACCCGACCACGTACGAGGATTCCATCCGGGACTACATGGGTGCCGCCATGCACCGGATCCACGATCTGATCCTGGAACGCTCCGGGCAGCGACTGCCCGACGATTTCGACGACGTCTTCCACGGCCGTGTCTTCGATGCCTTCCGGCGTGATCTCCGGCCCGTCGCCGGCGTCGACGAGGTGCTGGAAGGGCTTGAGGCCGAAGGCGTGCCGTATTGCGTGGCCTCCTCCGGCAGCCATGAACGGATCCGCGTGGCACTGAAGACGACCGGTCTGTACGAGCGGTTCGGGGAGAAGCGCATCTTCAGCTCGCAGGACGTGGGGCGGGGGAAGCCCGCGCCGGACCTGTTCCTGCACGCCGCCGAGGTGATGGGGGTGCCGGCCGGGCGCTGCGTCGTCGTCGAGGACAGCCCTCTGGGGGTGCAGGCGGCCGTCGCCGCCGGAATGGACGTCTACGGATTCACCGCGATGACGCCGCCCGGCAAGCTGTCCCGGGCGACGGCGCTGTTCTCCACGATGGGCGAGCTGCCCGCGCTGCTCTCCTGACCGTCCGGCCGTGGCGCGGTCGGCCGTGTGGTCCCCCGTCCCGACCGATACGGTGGCGGGTATGAGCGGCGGCGCACAGTTGATGTGGGACGAGGCAGTCACCGGCTACGACTTCGGGGCCGGCCACCCGATGGACCCGGTGCGGCTCGGCCTGACCATGGGACTCGTCGAGGCGTTCGGGCTGCCCGGCTCCTCCGGGCTGAAGGTGGTCTCCGGGACGCCGGCGGGCGACTCCACACTGCGGCTCGTCCACCGCCCCGACTACATCGATGTCGTGCGCCGGGTGTCGGCCGACCCGCGGGCGGCGGACGGGACGTACGGGCTCGGCACCGAGGACGACCCGGCGTTCGAAGGGATGCACGAGGTCTCGGCGCTGATCGCCGGACAGTCGGTCGCCGCCGCGGAGGCGGTCTGGCGAGGGGACGTACTGCACGGCGTCAACTTCGCGGGCGGCCTGCACCACGCGATGCCGGGGGCGGCGGCCGGCTTCTGTGTCTACAACGACGCCTCCCTGGCCATCGCCCGGCTGCTGGAACTGGGAGCCGAGCGGGTCGCGTACGTGGACGTGGACGTCCACCACGGGGACGGGGTCCAGGCGGCCTTCTGGGACGACCCGAGGGTGCTGACGGTGTCGCTGCACGAGCATCCCCGCACCCTCTTCCCCGGGACCGGCTGGCCGGAGGAGACCGGCGGCGAGAAGGCGGAGGGCAGCGCGGTGAACGTCGCGCTGCCGCCGGGCACGTCGGACGGCGGCTGGCTGCGGGCGCTGCACGCCGTGGTGCCGGAGCTGCTGAACTCGTTCCGGCCGCAGGTGCTGGTGACCCAGCACGGCGCGGACACCCACATCGAGGACCCCCTCGCGCACCTGGCGGTGACGGTCGACGCCCAGCGGGCTGCCGCCGTGGCCTGTCACGACTGGGCGCACCGGTACGCCGGGGGACGCTGGGTGGCGCTGGGGGGCGGCGGTTACGCGGTCGTCGACGTCGTGCCGCGGGCCTGGACGCACCTGGTGGCGATCGCGGCGGGCGAACCGATCCCGCCGGAGACCGTGATCCCGGAGGACTGGCGGCGGCAGGTGTACGCGCGGACGCGGCAGGACGCGCCGCGGCGGATGACGGACGGGCGCGAGCCGGTGTGGTCGGACTGGGAGTCGGGTTACGACCCGGGGAGCGCGCTGGACCAGGCGGTGCTCGCCACGCGGCGCGCGGTGTATCCGGCGCACGGGCTGCTGCCGTAGGACCCGCTGCCGTGCGGGGGGTGCGGGCCCGTTCCGGCCGGGTGTGCGGGGCGGGGCACGCCCGTGCGCCGCACAGCCGTCCGGAGGGTGGTTCCCGGGGATTCGTACGGCGGGCGGGGCCGCGGTCCGCGAGGATGCCGTGGGTGAGAGGCGTGCCGAGCGCAGGCGAACTGCGCGCGCACCTGCTGGCCGCCCGTCTGGCGGGGCCCATCGCCACCACCCGGGAGAAGAGTCTGGGACGCTACCGGCTCTTCGCCGCCGGTGATCCGCGAGCGCTGCTCGGACTGGAGCCCGAGGAGGAGTGGACGGTGCCCCGGCTGGTCGGGCTGATGGCCGGCGCGTGCGGGGTGTCCGCGGACCCGGGGTACGTGTCCGGGCCGGACACGGTCGACCCGGAGCGGACGATCGCCGCGCTGGACGCCTTCGCGGAGCGGCTGGAGCGGGCGGCCCGGCGCCGCTCGCCGGTGCTGCTGGGGACCGGGCACCCCCATCGTCTCCTGGGCTTCTACGCCCGTTTGGCCAGTGCGCTCTCGGCGGCGGGATGTCATGTGCTCACACCGGCGCAGGGTAGACGTGTCGACATAACGACCCGGTTCGGGGTACGTCCGCACAACCTGCGGTACGTACGGGGAGTCGCGTTGATCCACGAGACGGGAGCGCGTGTCACCCCTGATGCGCCGGGCGCACACTCGCACTCGCCCCTCCCCCTGCGGACGGTCCTCGATGCCGCGGCGGCCGCGGGCGGCCCGCTGCCGGAACTGGTGATCGGGGACCACGGATGGGTCTGCGGAGCAGGTCAACTGGGCATTGAGGCGATGGGACCCGCGGATACGGACGATCCCGCGCTGTTCGTCGGGCAGGCGGAGGGGAAAGTGAGGGTGGCCGTTCCGCTGGATGACGCCGGTCCTCCGGACCACTACCGCCCGATCGCTCGCTATGTGCTCAATCGTTCCTGTCTGTCACATTAGGAGACCGATCGCTACTCCTCTTCCCCACTTGCATCACCCGCACCTAATCTGGGGAGGAGCGCGCATGCGAGCTGGAGTCACCGGAGGGGAAGCCGGTGCCCGACATGTGCGGAAGGTTCAGGTGTGACATGGCTGCTGCCGAGAGGCCTCTGAACGAGGTCGTGTTCCTGACCGTGGCGGAAGTCGCCTCGGTGATGCGAGTGTCCAAGATGACCGTGTACCGGCTGGTGCACAGCGGTCATCTGCCGGCGATCCGGGTGGGGCGGTCCTTCCGGGTGCCGGAGCAGGCCGTCCACGAGTACCTCCGCGGTTCCTACGTGGGGGTGGAGAAGAGCGCGTAGCCGCAGGGCCGTAGGGGTTGTCGGACCCCCGTGTCACTACCATCGCTCGGTGCCGGGTAGGCTGGGCCGACGTAGGTCGTGTGGGCTCGGACGCCCCGCACCGAGTGACGAAGTGAGCGAGGGTAAGTTCGTGGGCTCTGTTATCAAGAAGCGGCGCAAGCGGATGGCCAAGAAGAAGCACCGCAAGCTGCTCAAGCGCACGCGCGTGCAGCGTCGCAACAAGAAGTGAGCGGGCGCGCCGCACACTGACCACCGCCCTCCCACCGGCCCTTCGGTGGGAGGGCGGTGGCGTTCCGCCTCGGTGCGGCGACCACCCGATACGGTGGCGTGAGGAGCAAGGGCCGCCGGAGCCCGGGCGGGGCTTTTCGGAGCAGGGCCGCCGCACGTCGAGAGGGAGCAACCGTTGGGCAAGGTCGTGCTCGTCACCGGGGTCGCCCGGCAACTCGGCGGGCGCTTCGTACGGCGGATCCTGCGCGATCCCGACGTCGACCGGGTCGTCGGTGTGGACGCCCTGCCGCCCGCACACCACCTCGGCGGAGCGGAGTTCGTCCGGCTCGACATCCGGCAGCCCGCCATCGCCGGGGTGATCGCCGAACACGGCGTGGACACCGTCGTGCACCTGGACGTCAGCGGCATGCCGCTCCTGCCGCGCGGCACCCGGGCGTCGGTCAAGGAGACCAACGTCATCGGGACGATGCAACTGCTCGGGGCGTGCCAGAAGGCGCCGTCCGTGCAGCGGCTGGTGGTGAAGTCCAGCACGAACGTCTACGGGTCCTCGCCCCGCGATCCGGCGGTCTTCACCGAGACCACGGGAGCCAAGGCGCTGCCCGGCGGCGGCTTCGCCAAGGACATCGTGGAGGTCGAGGGGTACGTGCGGGGGTTCGCCCGCCGCCGTCCCGACGTGGCCGTGACCGTGCTGCGCTTCGCCAACATCCTCGACCCGAACGCGGACACGCCGCTGGCGGAGTACTTCAGGCTGCCCGTCCTGCCGACCGTCCTCGGGTACGACCCGCGGCTGCAGTTCGTCCACGGGGACGACGTCGTCGAGGTGCTGCGGCTGGCGTCGAGGGAGCCGCGGCGGGGCACGCTCAACGCGGGGACGTTCAACATCGCGGGTGACGGGGTACTGCTGCTCTCCCAGGCCGCGCGGCGGCTGGGGCGGCCCACCCTGCCCCTGCTGCTCCCGGCCATCCGGTGGACCGGGACCGCGCTGCGCTCGGTGGGGATCACGGACTTCTCGGCCGAGCAGATCCGGCTGCTGACCCACGGCAGGGTCGTGGAGACCACGCAGATGCGCGAGGTCCTCGGCTTCGAGCCGAAGTACACCACGGCCGAGACCTTCGCCGACTTCGCGCGCAGTCACGGTCCGGGGCTGCTGCCGCCCGAGACACTCGCACATGCCGTGGACCGCATCGAGGAGGCCGTCCGTCATGGCTGACGCCAAGGTCATTCCCTTCGACGACGATCGCCCGCGCGGCGGCACGGGACGGACCGCCAGGGGGCGGTCGACGGGCGGCCGGCGCCGTACGGGGGACGACGGCGCCCGGAGCGAGCCGGAGACGCCGAGCACCCCGGGAGCCCGGGGTGCTCAGGACGGTGGACGGCAGCCGCTGGCCGCCGTCCCCGAGTCGGACCGTGAGCCGGACCGTGAGCCGGAGGCGCGGACCGGGACGGCGTCCGCGGACGAGTGGGACCGCAGGATCGCCCACGGCCTGGCGTTCCTGCGGCGGCGGATCACCGGGGAGTACGAGGTCGACGAGTTCGGCTACGACGCGGAACTCACCGACCAGGTGCTGATGTCGCTGCTGCGGCCGTTGTTCGAGAAGTACTTCCGGGTCGAGGTGCTCGGCATCGAGAACATCCCGTCCGAGGGCGGCGCGCTGGTGGTCTCCAACCACTCCGGGACGCTGCCGCTGGACGCGCTGATGCTCCAGGTCGCCGTGCACGACCACCATCCGGCGCGGCGGGCCCTGCGGCTGCTGGCGGCCGACCTGGTCTTCGTGCTGCCGGTCGTCAACGAGCTGGCCCGGAAGGCCGGTCACACCCTGGCCTGCGCGGAGGACGCCCAGCGGCTGCTCGAGCGGGGCGAGATCGTCGGGGTGATGCCGGAGGGCTTCAAGGGGCTCGGGAAGCCGTTCTCGGAGCGCTACAAGCTCCAGCGGTTCGGGCGCGGCGGCTTCGTCTCCACGGCGTTGCAGGCGGGGGTGCCGATCGTGCCGTGCTCGATCGTCGGGGCGGAGGAGATCTACCCGATGATCGGCAACCTGAAGACGCTGGCGCGGCTGCTGGGCTTCCCGTACTTCCCGGTCACGCCCACCTTCCCGTGGCTGGGTCCGCTGGGGATGCTGCCGCTGCCGACGAAGTGGACGATCCAGTTCGGCGAGCCGATCCCGATGGACGACTATCCACCGGAGGCGGTCGAGGACCCGATGCTGATGTTCAACCTGACGGACCAGGTCCGCGAGACGATCCAGCACACGCTCTACCGGCTGCTGGTACGGCGGCGGTCGGTGTTCTTCTGAGGGCTCCGGCGGGACTCCGGGCCGGGGGGCGCGGAGCGCCGGGCTCCCTCAAGCGGTCGGGTGTGCGGCCGGTGCCCGCGGACACCGGCCGCACACCCGTCAGTCGGCCCCGTCGCCTTCGATGCCCAGGCCCGGCAGGAGGTCCGGGATGAGCGGCGGGAGGGTGACGTCCGACTCGGGGGCCTTGGAGGCACCGCCGGGCGTGGAGGGCGCGCTGCCCTCCTTCTCCGGCGAGGGGTCCAGCAGGTCCCCGGGGTCGGGAAGGCCCTTCTCCTCGGCCGTACGGGAACCGGAGGGGCTGGAGGACTGCCCGTCGTGGCCGCGGCGGCCGTCCGGGGCGTCGCCGCCGGGCGCGGACGAGGACGGGCGGACGGTGCGGCCGTCCTCCGCGTGGTCGTCGTCGGTGCGGTCGGCGCCGGGCTCCTCGCCGTCCGGCTCGGACTTCAGCAGTGGCCGCAGCGGGGTGACCTCGTCGTCTATGGCGTCGAAGACCGAGCTGACCTCGTCGCCCACGTCCATGAGCTGGACGGGGAGACGCCCGCGCACCTGGCTCCACACGGCCCGGTGGGCCCGGGAGAAGGACGACAGCTCCCGGATCGGGCCGAGCGCGCCCTCGCGTTCGTACACCCGGGTGAGCAGCCGGTGGCCCTCGGCGGCGTCGTGCCGCATGCGGGAGAGGGCCTTGCGGATCTCGCCGAGCGACTCGTGGTCCAACTCGCCCGAGCGGGTGCGCTCCAGCAGGCGGCGCGCCTCGCTCAACCGCGTCGAGGCGTGGTCCAGGTGGACCTTGCCGCGGTCGGCGTCGTCGTCGGCGAGGTCGAGCTTGAGGTCCTCCATGCCCAGCTTGAGGCCGTAGAGGGTGTCACCGGGCAGGGCGTCGGCGCTGGCCACGGCGGCCCCGGTGAAGGCGCTCGCCGCGAAGCCGACGCCCAGGCCGCCGGCGGCGAGCCCTCTGGCGAGGCGGGATCTGGGACGCAGTCTGCCCAGCGGACCGAGGGGGAGCGCGCGGTGGGCTCCCCCGCGCCCCGCGCGGGTGCGCTGCTCCGGCACCGGGGAACCGTCGCCGTCCTCGGCGAAGGCGCTCTCCATGGCGGCGATGAGCCGGGCCCGCTGCGCGGCCTTGACGTCGGCGGCCATCGTCGGTTTCGGCAGGGATTCGAGCCTGTCGGCCACCGACAGCAGCGTCGCCTGCTCGCCCGTCTCCCCCGCGGACCCGGCCGGGCCCGTGGAGTCGGCCGGGGTGGTTGGTGCGGCCGGGACAGCGCCCCCGGACCGCTCGGCCGCCGCATCCCCGGACTCACGCTCGTCCAGGGCCTGGGCGAAGGCGTTTGCCCGCCGGCTCGGCGATACGGCTCCCATCACGGGCGGCACCTCCTCTCGTCAGCACGGTCGACTCCCTGCCCCACAGGAGGGTTGCACGGCCCGTCCGGCAGAGGTCGATCGGGTGCTTCCACCCGGACAGGGGAGGCCGTGGAGAGTCTGCACACCGCACAACGACCGCCGAGCACGGTCGGTTACGCCCTGCGGATGATGTGATTGCCCGGTTGACCCCGGGGACGGGACCGGTGGCGGAACGTTACCGGCTGCCCTCCGGGAGCAGCCGGGCCAGCGTCCGTACCGCCCGGTACTGGAGGGTCTTGATCGCGCCCTCGTTCTTCCCCATGATCCGCGCGGTCTCCGCCACCGACAGGCCCTGGAGGAAGCGGAGGGTCACGCACTCCTGCTGCTGCGGATTGAGCTTCCGCACGGCCTCCAGCAGGGCGGCGTTGGAGAGCGACTCCAGGACCGAGTCCTCCGGGCTGCGCTCCACCTCGTTGGCGTCGAGCATCTCGCCGGTGGTGATCTCCAGGCGGAAGCGGCTCGACTTGAAGTGGTCCGCGACCAGGTTGCGCGCGATGGTGACCAGCCAGGCGCCGAAGTCCCGGCCCTGCCAGGTGAAGGTGCCGATCCGGCGCAGGGCGCGCAGGAAGGTCTCGCTGGTGAGGTCCTCGGCCGTGGCCCGGCCGCCGACGCGGTAGTAGATGTAGCGGTAGACGGTGTCGGAGTACTGGTCGTAGAGGTGTCCGAACGCCTCGGCCTCGCCCTTCTGGGCGCGTTCGACGAGGTCCATCATGCGGCGGCTGTCGCTGTCCGCCGCCGGGCGGCGGGCGGCTCCGGAGGCGGCGCCCGAGGCGGCTCCCGAGGCCGCCGCGGCGCGGCCGCGGCGGATGACCGGCGCGGTGCCCGCCGCGGCTCCCTCGGCCAGGGCGTAGGCGGGGCCTGCGGGGACAGGTGCGGCGAAGGCGGGGACGGCGTACGCGGAGGGGACGATTGCGCGCAACTGGTGGATGACCGTTGCGCGCAGCGCAGCCAGGCCCGAGGCGTCAACCCCGACGTGTGGGTACACGGGACTCCCAGAGGCAGAGCTTCCATCACGTGCAGTGCGGGACCGTCCGCCCGTCACAAGGGCGTGTGGACACCGGATTGCGTCTGAGGAGAATAACGCTTCGTACAGGCGGTGCTACACCTAGTTGCCGAAATCGCCGATTAGGTTTGCTCTGTTACGCGTTTCCGGCGGTTCACAGGGTGAGCGAGGTATGCGAAGCGATCGATTCTGGTCACTACGCGATCGATTGGCCGTTCGCTTGTGCTCGGCAGGAGATCCCGGGCGGTCGGTGCCGTTCCCGTGCGCCTCCGCGGCGTTCCGCGGGCGTCCGTAGCGTTCCGTGACGCCCGGCGGCGGCCTAACGGCGGCGGCGCTGGAGCGCCACGGCCGCCGCCGCGCCGCCCGCCACTGCGCCGACCCCGGCCGCCGCCGGGATGCCCACCATGGCCGCCCTGCGGCCGGTCCGGTAGTCGCGCAGCCGCCAGCCCCGCTCGCGGGCGTGCGCCCGCAGCCGGCTGTCGGGGTTGATCGCGTACGGGTGGCCGACGAGCGAGAGCATCGGGATGTCGTTGGCCGAGTCGCTGTAGGCGGCGCAGCGCGAGAGGTCCAGGTCCTCGGCGGCGGCCAGCGCCCGCACCGCCTCCGCCTTCGCCGGGCCGTGCAGCGGCTCGCCGACCAGGCGCCCGGTGTAGACGCCGTCGACGGACTCGGCGACCGTGCCCAGGGCGCCCGTCAGCCCCAGCCGGCGGGCGATGATCGTGGCGGTCTCCACGGGCGCGGCGGTGACCAGCCACACCTTCTGGCCCGCGTCCAGGTGCGCCTGGGCCAGGGCGCGGGTGCCCGGCCAGATCCGGTCGGCCATGTACTCGTCGTAGATCTCCTCGCCGATCTCCATCAGCTCGGAGACGCGGTGGCCCTTGACGATGGACAGCGCGCTGTCGCGGGCGTCCTGCATGTGCTCGGCGTTCTCCGAGCCGGCGAGCCGGAAGTACGCCTGCTGCCAGGCGAAGCGGAGCAGTTCGCGCTTGTCGAAGAACTTCCGCTTGTACAGGCCGCGGCCGAAGTGGAACAGGGCCGCGCCCTGCATGATCGTGTTGTCGAGGTCGAAGAAGGCGGCGGCCCGGACGTCCCCGCGGACCGGAAACTCCGGTTCCGCCGGCTTCCCCGGTTCCCCCGGGGGCAGTTCGTCGACCTCCCGGGAGGTCTTGCGCGCAGCCTCGGCGGCGGCCTCGCCTGCGAGCACGCTGCGAGCCGTCGCCGAACGCCTGCGGGGGAGGAGCCATCCAAGACCGGCCATGCGGCGAGCATAACCAGTGCGGCCGGTGGTTCCGTGACGGACGGATGTCGGCAGGGCGGGCGGTGGGCCAACGGGGGAGGACGGCCGGAGCGCCCGGCCCCCCGGGGCGGCGGGGCGGCCGGCGGTGCGACGGACGGGCCCGGAACGGGCGGGAGCGGCACAATGGCGGTCATGAGGACCGTCACGCTCATCGGCAAACCCGGCTGTCACCTGTGCGACGACGCGCGCGCGGTGGTCAGCGAGGTCTGCGCGCAGGTGGGGGCGCGCTGGGAGGAGAAGGACATCACGCAGGACGAGGAGCTGTACCGCAGGTACTGGGAGCAGATCCCGGTGGTGCTGGTGGACGGCGCCCAGCACGACTTCTGGCGCGTGGACCCGCAGCGGCTGCGCGCGGCCCTGGGGGCCTGAACGGGGGCCTGAACCGGTTCCCTCCGCGGGCGCGCGGCCCGTTCTGCGGCCTTGCGGACGCATATGCGCAGGAGCGCCGGACGGGGCCCCGTCCGGCCCGGCAGATGTGGCGCCGGTCACTTTGACCGGACAAAGCGGACACCATCTTTGTGCACACGTTCACAAAGACATAGCCTGGTCGGGACGGAGCGGTCCGGACATGTGTCCACCAGGGCCGCTCACCGTTTCGCGCAGACGGCAGGAGCACCGTGGCAACTGGTCGAACACCCCGACCGGCGACCCGTAGCCGAGGAATCCCCGAGGCCACCGTCGCCCGGCTTCCTCTGTACCTGCGGGCACTGACGGCGCTCTCCGAGCGCTCGGTGCCCACGGTCTCCTCGGAGGAGCTGGCGGCGGCGGCCGGCGTCAACTCCGCCAAGCTCCGCAAGGACTTCTCCTACCTCGGCTCGTACGGCACGCGCGGCGTGGGCTACGACGTCGAGTACCTCGTCTACCAGATCTCCCGCGAGCTGGGACTGACGCAGGACTGGCCGGTCGTGATCGTCGGCATCGGAAACCTCGGCGCCGCGCTCGCCAACTACGGCGGCTTCGCCTCCCGGGGCTTCCGCGTGGCCGCCCTGATCGACGCGGACCCGGCGATGACCGGGAAGCCGGTCGCGGGCATCCCGGTGCAGCACACCGACGACCTCGAATCGATCATCGAGGAGAACGGCGTGTCCATCGGCGTCATCGCCACTCCCGCCGGAGCCGCGCAGCAGGTCTGCGACCGGCTCGTCGCCGCCGGGGTGACCTCCATCCTCAACTTCGCGCCGACCGTGCTGTCCGTGCCCGACGGCGTGGACGTGCGCAAGGTCGACCTCTCCATAGAACTGCAGATCCTCGCCTTCCACGAGCAGCGCAAGGCGGGCGAGGAGACGGCGGGCGACGGAACGGCGGACACCACCCCGCCCGCGGCACCGCCCGCCGCCACCGTGCGCCGCCGCACCGACGGAACCGAGCCGGGGCCTGACGGGGACGTGCCCGCCGTGATGCCCGCATGAGCGCGCGAGTCACCACGGTGCGCGTCCCGGACCTCCCGCACGGCGCACGGCCCGAGCGAAGCGGAGGCCGCGCATGAGTCTGCTGGTCGTGGGCCTGAGCCACCGCAGCGCGCCGGTGAGCGTGCTGGAGCGGGTCTCCCTGCCGCCCGAGACGCGCGGCAAGCTGCTCCAGGACGCGGTCGGCGCCGAGCCCACCGCGGAGGCCGCGGTGCTCTCCACCTGCAACCGCATCGAGCTGTACGCCGACGTCGACAAGTTCCACGCCGGCGTGGCCGAGCTGTCCGGCCTGCTCGCCCGGCACAGCGGCGTCGACCTGGAGGAGCTGACCCCCTACCTGTACGTCCACTACGAGGACCGCGCCGTCCACCACCTGTTCTCGGTGGCCTGCGGGCTGGACTCGATGGTCGTCGGCGAGGGGCAGATCCTCGGCCAGATCAAGGACGCGCTGGCCGTGGCGCAGGACCAGCACACCGCCGGGCGGCTGCTGAACGACCTGTTCCAGCAGGCGCTGCGGGTCGGCAAGCGGGCGCACAGCGAGACCGGCATCGACCGGGCCGGGCAGTCCCTGGTCACCTTCGGCCTCCAGCAGCTCGCCGGCGGCCGTCCGGTCGCGGAGTGGGTGAGCGGCCGGCGCGTCCTGGTGATCGGCGCCGGCTCGATGTCCTCCCTCGCCGCCACGACGCTCGCCCGTGCCGGTGCCACCGAACTGGTGATCGTCAACAGGACGCTGGAGCGTGCCCGCCGCCTGGCGGCCGGCCTCGCCGAGAGCGGCTTCGCGGCCCGCGCCGTGCCCTCCGGGGACCTGGCCGCCGAGCTGCCGCACGCCGACCTCGTCGTCTCCTGCACCGGCGCCACCGGGCTGGTGCTGACGGCCGACGACGTGCGCGCCGCCCTCACCGCGCGTGCGGCGTCCCGTACCGCCTCCGGAGCGGAGCCGGTCGCGCTGCTCGACCTGGCCATGCCCCGCGACATCGACGCCGCCGTGCACCGCATGGAGGGCGTACGGTTGGTGGACATCGAGTCGCTCGCCGAGGCCGACGCCGACGCGCCCATGGCCGCGGACGTCGACCAGGTGCGCGGCATCGTCGCCGACGAGGTCGCCGCCTTCGGCGCCGCCCAGCGCGCCGCGACCATCACCCCCACCGTGGTCGCGCTGCGCGCCATGGCGGCCGACGTCGTCGCGGCCGAGATGGCGCGCCTCGACGGGCGCCTCCCCGGACTCGACGACAAGCAGCGCGCCGAGATCACCCAGACCGTGCGCCGGGTCGTCGACAAGCTGCTGCACGCCCCGACCGTGCGCGTCAAGCAGCTCGCCGGCGAGCCGGGCGGCGCCGGATACGCCGACGCGCTGCGCAAGCTGTTCGACCTGGACCCGCAGACCGTCGCCGCCGTCAGCAATCCCGAACAGGAGCGGCAATGAGCACCAACGCCTCCCGGCCCCTGAGGCTGGGCACCCGCCGCAGCAAGCTCGCCACGGCCCAGTCCGGGCAGGTGGCCGAGCGGGTCCGGCAGCTCACCGGGCGGCCCGTCGAACTGGTGGAGATCACCACCTACGGCGACGTCTCCCGCGAGCACCTCTCCCGGATCGGCGGCACCGGGGTCTTCGTCTCCGCGCTGCGCGACGCGCTGCTCGGCGGGGAGATCGACATCGCCGTCCACTCCCTCAAGGACCTTCCCACCGCCCAGCCCCCGCGGCTGGCGCTGGCCGCCGTGCCGGTGCGCGAGGACCCCCGCGACGCGCTGATCGCCCGCGACGGCCTCACCTTCGAGCAGTTGCCCGACGGCGCCCGGGTCGGCACCGGCTCGCCGCGCCGCATGGCACAGCTCAACGCCTGGGCACGCGTGCTCGGCCGCGACATCAAGACCGTGCCGATACGGGGGAACGTCGACACCCGCATCGGATACGTGCGTTCCGGCGAGCTGGACGCGGTCGTCCTCGCCGCCGCCGGCCTGAAGCGCATCGGCCGGATCGACGAGGCCACCGAGCTCCTCGACCCCGGGACGGTCCTGCCCGCTCCCGGCCAGGGGGCGCTGGCGGTCGAGTGCGCGGCGGCGCGCACGGACCTCGTAGCACAGCTCGCCGAACTCGACGACCCGCACACGCGGGCCGCCGTGACCGCCGAGCGAACCCTGCTCTCCGCCCTGGAAGCCGGCTGCAGCGCGCCCGTCGGCGCACTGGCCGAGCTGGCGGGCGACGGGCAGGATGTCACCGAACTGCATCTGCGCGGCGTCGTCGGCACCACCGACGGCACGACGCTGGTGCAGCTGTCCACCACCGGTCGCGTACCGGCGTCCGCCGCCGAGGCGGTGTCCCGGGCCCAGGCCATGGGACGCGAACTCGCCGACGAGATGCTCGCCAAGGGCGCGGCCGGTCTGATGGGGGAGCGAGCACATTGAGCCCCACCACCAATCACTCGTACGGCACCCACGGGCACGTCACCTTCCTCGGTGCCGGGCCCGGAGACCCGGGACTGCTGACGCTGCGCGCCGTCGAGGCGCTGGCGCAGGCCGACGTACTGGTCGCCGATCCGCAGGTGTACGACGTCGTGCGGGCCCACGTGCGGGCAGGTGTCGACACCCCGCTCCAGGCAGCAGGTGACGACACGTCAACAACCCGTGAGGGCACCGACGATGCGGTAAATCTTGTCATGCGGGCCGCCCGGAGCGGCAAGCGGGTGGTCCGTGCCGTCCTGGGCGACCCCGGGCTCGACGCCAACGCGGCCGACGAGATGCTGGCCTGCTCCGCCGAGGGCATCACCTTCGAGGTCGTGCCGGGTGTCGCCACCGCCGTCGGCGTCCCCGCCTACGCGGGGGTGCCGCTGCGCAACGGTCACGGCGCGGACGTGCGGTTCCTCGACGCGCGGACCGCCGACGCCCGGGCGTGGACCGAGGTCGGCGCCAGCGACGCCACCGTCGTGGTCTCCACCACCCTGGAGTCGGTCGTCGCCAACGCCACCGAGCTGGTCACCGCGGGCCGCAAGCCCGACACCCCGCTGACCGTCACCGTCGACGGCACCACCACCCGGCAGCGCACCTGGTCGGCGACGCTCGGCTCCATCGGCCAGACGCTCAAGGCCGCCAAGGTGCTGCCCTCCCCGAGCGGCAGCCGCCCGGCGATAGCCGTGGTGGGCGAGCGCGGCTCCGCCGAGCAGCGCGAACGGCTCGCCTGGTTCGAGTCCAAGCCGCTGTTCGGCTGGCAGGTGCTCGTGCCCCGCACCAAGGAGCAGGCCGCCTCGCTCTCCGAGCAGCTCCGCTCCTACGGCGCCGTGCCCAGCGAGGTGCCCACCATCGCCGTGGAGCCGCCGCGCACCCCGCAGCAGATGGAGCGCGCGGTCAAGGGCCTGGTCACCGGCCGTTACGAGTGGATCGCCTTCACCTCGGTCAACGCGGTCAGGGCGGTGCGCGAGAAGTTCGAGGAGTACGGCCTGGACGCCCGCGCCTTCGCCGGGATCAAGGTCGCGGCCGTGGGCGAGCAGACCGCCAAGGCGCTGGTGGAGTTCGGCGTCAAGCCCGACCTGGTGCCCAGCGGCGAGCAGTCCGCCGCCGGGCTGCTGGAGGACTGGCCGCCGTACGACCCGGTCTTCGACCCGATCGACCGCGTCTTCCTGCCGCGCGCCGACATCGCCACCGAGACGCTGGTGGCGGGCCTGATAGAGCTGGGCTGGGAGGTCGACGACGTCACCGCCTACCGGACGGTGCGCGCCTCGCCCCCGCCGGCCGAGACGCGGGAGGCCATCAAGGGCGGCGGCTTCGACGCCGTGCTGTTCACCTCCTCCAGCACCGTGCGCAACCTCGTCGGCATCGCGGGCAAGCCGCACAACGTGACGGTGATCGCCTGCATCGGCCCGGCGACGGCGAAGACCGCCGAGGAGCACGGGCTGCGCGTGGACGTCATGGCCCCGGAGCCGTCGGTGCACAAGCTGGCCGAGGCGCTCGCGGAGTTCGGCGCCAAGCGCCGGGCCGCCGCGATCGAGGCCGGCGAGGCGGTACAGCGGCCGAGCGAGAAGCGGCCGACGAGGAGAAGGGCACGGACATCGTGAAGACCGGCAGCGGTACCTACGACAGCCCGGGGGGCGGCGGCTACGGGGACTTCCCCGTGGTGCGCCCCCGGCGGCTGCGCACCACGGCGGCCATGCGCCGGATGGTCGCCGAGAACCGGCTGCACCCGGCCGAGCTGATCCTGCCCGTCTTCGTGCGGGAGGGCATCGACGAGCCGGTGGAGATCTCGTCGATGCCGGGCGTCGTGCAGCACACGCGCGACACCCTGCGCAAGGCCGCGGCCGAGGCCGTGGCGGCGGGCGTCGGCGGCATCATGATCTTCGGCGTGCCCGAGGTGAAGGACGCCGTCGGCTCCCAGGCCACCGACCCGGACGGCATCCTCCAGGTCGCCCTGCGCGACGTGCGCGCCGAGGTCGGCGACGACCTGGTCGTCATGTCCGACCTGTGCCTGGACGAGTACACCGACCACGGCCACTGCGGCGTCCTGGACGAGCAGGGCCGGGTGGACAACGACGCCACGCTGGAGCGGTACGCCGAGATGGCGTGCGTCCAGGCGGAGGCCGGCGCGCACGTGCTGGGCCCCAGCGGGATGATGGACGGGCAGGTGGGCTTCGTCCGCCGCGCCCTGGACGAGGCGGGGCACCAGGACGTGTCGCTGCTCGCCTACACCGCCAAGTACGCCTCCGCGTTCTACGGCCCCTTCCGCGAGGCCGTGAACTCCTCGCTGGCCGGCGACCGCAACACCTACCAGCAGGACCCGGCCAACGCCCGGGAGGCGATGCGCGAGCTGGCGCTCGACCTCGCCGAGGGCGCGGACATGGTGATGGTCAAACCCGCGCTGCCGTACCTGGACGTGCTGCGCCGGGTGGCGGACGCCGTGGACGTCCCCGTCGCCGCCTACCAGATCTCCGGCGAGTACGCGATGGTCGAGGCCGCGGCGCAGCGCGGCTGGATCGAGCGGGACCGGGCGGTCATGGAGACGCTGACGGGCATCAAGCGCGCGGGCGCGGACATGATCCTGACCTACTGGGCGACCGAGGTGGCCCGGCGGCTGTCCTCCTGAGCCCCGGGCCCGGACCGCCGCGCGGTACGACGGCAGGTCCGGGCCGCGGGGCACGCCCGTCGTCCTCCGGGGCCGCACGGCCCTCGGCGGACGACGGGCGTCAGCCCTTGACGCAGACGACCTGCCGGAGCCGGGCGACCACCTCGACCAGGTCGCGCTGCTGCTCGATGACCTGCTCGATCGGCTTGTAGGCGCCCGGGATCTCGTCCACGACGCCGGAGTCCTTGCGGCACTCCACGCCCCGCGTCTGCTCCTCCAGGTCCCGCGTGGTGAACCGCTTCTTCGCCGCGTTGCGGCTCATCCTGCGGCCCGCGCCGTGGGAGGCGGAGTTGAAGGACGCCTCGTTGCCCAGGCCGCGGACGATGTAGGAGCCGGTGCCCATCGAGCCGGGGATGATGCCGTACTCGCCGCTGCCCGCGCGGATCGCGCCCTTGCGGGTGACCAGCAGGTCCATGCCGTCGTAGCGCTCCTCGGCCACGTAGTTGTGGTGGCAGGAGATGACGGGCTCGAAGGTCGGCCTCGCCTTCTTGAACTCCTTGCGGACGACGTCCTTGAGCAGGCCCATCATGACCGCGCGGTTGCGCCTGGCGTACTCCTGCGCCCAGAACAGGTCGTTGCGGTACGCGGCCATCTCCGGGGTGTCGGCGACGAAGACGGCGAGGTCGCGGTCGACCAGGCCCTGGTTGTGCGGCAGCTTCCGGGCCACGCCGATGTGGTACTCGGCCAGCTCCTTGCCGATGTTCCGCGAGCCGGAGTGCAGCATCAGCCAGACGGCGCCCGTGTCGTCCAGGCAGACCTCGATGAAGTGGTTGCCGCCGCCCAGCGTCCCCATCTGCTTCGCGGCCCGCTCCCGGCGGAAGCGGACCTGCTCGGCGATGCCGTCGAAGCGGGACCAGAAGTCGTCCCAGCCGGCGGCGGGGGTGCCGTGCAGGCGGCGCGGGTCGACCGCTTCGTCGTGCATGCCGAAGCCGACCGGGATGGTCTGCTCGATCCGCGAGCGCAGCCGGGAGAGGTCGCCGGGCAGGTCATTGGCGGTCAGGGAGGTCCTCACCGCCGACATGCCGCAGCCGATGTCCACGCCGACCGCCGCCGGGCAGACCGCGTCGCGCATGGCGATCACCGAGCCGACCGTGGCGCCCTTGCCGTAGTGGACGTCGGGCATGACCGCCAGGCCCTTGATCCACGGGAGCGTCGAGACGTTGCGGAGCTGCTGCATCGCGCCGTTCTCGACGGTGGCCGGATCGGTCCACATCCGGATCGGCACCCGGGCCCCGGGAACCTCGGTGTACGGCATGGTCGTTCAACCCCCTGAGGAAAAATGCGGGCACGCTCTCCCCCGCCCACGTGCGGATCGTGTGTGGAATGCGTACGTCCGCACACAAAAGATGGACATAGTACGGCAGATGTCCCAGCGGGCGGAGGTCCCCACGGCGCGTGCGGTAGACATCGTGCGGTAGACATTGTGTTCCGTCGTCACCGTGCGATGGCAACGCGTTTTCGAACGTCCCCGCGAACGAGGGAGTTTGGCAGTGCAGCGGAGGGGATACGCCACCGGCGCCGCGCTCGTCGCCGTGCTGGCCGTCGGATCCGTCGGCTGTACCGGCGACTCCGGTTCGGGCGGCGCCGCCGCCGACAGCAAGCCGGGGTCGGTCAGCGCCGAGGCCGCCACGGCCCCGCCCGGCACGTACCGCGACCTGCCCGAGCCCTGCGGCACGGTCGGCCTCGACGTCCTGCGGGCGATGCTGCCGGGAGCGGGCGGCGGGGACGCCCCGGAGGACGGGGGCGAGGGCGACGAGACCCCGGCGGCGTACGAGGGCGAGCGGACCGTCACGTACGACAACGACCGCCGGGTGGGCTGCCGTTGGAAGAGCTCGACCGGGCTGGGCAGCCGTCACCTCCTGGTCGACTTCGAGCGGGTCGTCTCGTACGACCCCGCCGTCAGCGACGACGAGCGGGCGGAGCGGCTCTACGAGGACATGGTGGCGGAGGCCGGGATCCCGGCCTCGCCGCCGGCAAACGAGGGGGCCCCGGAGTCCCCGAAGTCCCCGGGAACCGCGGAATCCTCCAGGGCGCCGGAGGGCCCGAAGGCACCGGAGGAGTCGGAGACCCCGGAGACGGGGACGGCCCGACCGGAGGCGGACGCCGGGAAGACCGGCGAACCGGACGTCCCCGCCCGGCCGTCCGCGTCCGCCGCGGAACTGGCGCCGCGTCCGCTGGACGGCATCGGCGACGCCGCCTACATCGACGACGAACTGGTCACCGCCGGCTCGGGCGTCCACCGCGACATCACCCTGGTCTTCCGCACGGGGAACGTCATCGTCACCGTCGAGTACGAGCAGTGGGCGACGGACAAGCGCAGGCTGCCCGACAGCGCCGAACTCCAGCAGAAGGCGCGGACACTGGCCGGACAGCTCGCCGAGGAGTTCGACGACTGACGCCGGCTCCGGCACTGAGACGACGGACACACACGGCCGCCGTGCCGCCCGGACGGGCCCGCAGCCGTCCTAGGCTTCCTTCCGGTGTCATCCCGTTGGCGTACCGTGCCGTCCGACAGGACGGGCCCCGGGCGCCCAGCAACATCCGGAAGCGAAGGAACCATGCACCGTAACGCCACGCGCATCGCCGTCCGTACGCTTGCCTGCGCCGCCGTGCCCATGCTGCTGGTCGCGGGCTGCTCCTCCGACTCCGGTGGGGACGACTCCGCCAAGCCCTCGCCCAGCCCCTCCACCAGCTCCAGCGCGCCCCCCAGCCCGGCGCCGGTGAAGTTCACCACGCTGCCCGACCCGTGCAAGACCCTCTCCAAGGGCACGGTCGAGGACGTGGTGCCCGAGGCCGAGACGGCCGGCAAGAACCTGGGCTCCAAGGACGCCGACGGCTACGGCACCTGCCTGTGGAGCGGCCTGGACGGCTTCCAGTACCGGGCGCTCACCGTCTCCCTCAAGCGCTTCGACTCCGACGTGACGCTCGGCAGCGGCGCCGAGCGGGCCGCGAAGTACGCCGGGCAGCAGGTGGCCGCGGTCGCGCAGGACCGGGAGAACAAGAAGGTGAAGGACACCCCGCTGGACGGGGTCGGGGACCAGGCGACGGCCGTGGCCTTCGAGACGGAGAAGAAGAACGGGAAGAAGTCCGAGGACTACCGCGAGCAGCGGATCGTCGCCGTCACCGGCAACGTCGTGGTGACCGTGGACTACGAGGGCGCCGGCTTCGAGACGGGGGAGACGCCGTCGGCCGAGGAGATCCGGAAGGGCGCGGAGAAGGCGGCGAAGGAGGCCGTCAAGGCGATCAAGTAGGCCGGGCGGGGCGGCGGACCCGTCCCCCGGCCCCTGCGTACCCTGTCTTCCCCCAGTCCCCACCCCGATCCCTCTCGCGTCCCGGCCGGGAGGCGGGTACCCGGCCGACGAGCTCGCGAGGACACAGCAGTGCGACTGACACGGACTCACCGCATACTCATCGGCGTGGTCGTGGCCGGGGCGGTGGTGATCGCGGCGATCGGCTTCGCCGGATCGTACGCCGCCGTCCGCGACCTCGCCGTGAAGAAAGGTTTCGGCGATTTCGCGCCCTTCTTCCCCATCGGCATCGACGCCGGGATCGTGGTGCTGCTGGCGCTGGACCTGCTGCTGACCTGGATCCGCATCCCCTTCCCGCTGCTGCGGCAGACCGCCTGGCTGCTGACGGCCGCCACCATCGCCTTCAACGGCGCCGCCGCCTGGCCGGACCCGCTGGGGGTGGGGATGCACGCGGTGATCCCGGTGCTGTTCGTCGTCTCCGTCGAGGCCGCGCGGCACGCGGTGGGCCGGATCGCCGACATCACCGCGGACAAGCACATGGAGGGCGTGCGGCTCTCGCGCTGGCTGCTGGCCTTCCCCTCCACCTTCCGGCTGTGGCGCCGGATGAAGCTGTGGGAGCTGCGCTCCTACGACCAGGTCATCAAGCTGGAGCAGGAGCGCCTCGTCTACCAGGCCCGGCTGCGCTCCCGCTTCGGCCGCGCCTGGCGCCGCAAGGCCCCGGTGGAGTCCCTGATGCCGCTGCGGCTGGCCCGCTACGGCGTCCCCCTCGCGGACACCGCCCCGGCCGGACTGGCCGCCGCGGGCATCGAACCGGCCCTGATCCCGCCGCCGCCCCGGCAGGACCCGGCCCCCGCCGTGCCCGCCGG
>NZ_DASQNP010000262.1:0-4045 GCF_035644915.1 Streptomyces sp. | reverse complement strand
GGTGCGCAAGTCGCTGGAGGACGGCAAGAACGAGCCGGACGCGGCCGACTTCTACTACGGCGAGTGCGAGATGCGCCGCCACGATGCCACCCGTCCCTGGGGGGAGCGGGCCCTGCTCACCTTGTACTGGGCCGTCTCCGGGTACGGGCTGCGCGCCACCCGCGCGCTGGCCTGGCTGGGGGCGGCGATGACCGTCACGCTCGCGGTGATGGTGCTGTGGGGCCTGCCCGCCGACGACCCCAAGCCGACCACCACCGGCCGCCAGGTCGCCGCCGGGCAGGAGGTCGTCCTCACCACCGACACCCCGGACCCGGCCAACCCCACCGGTCCGCTGACCGAGCGCGTCACCACCGAACGGTTCGAGAAGAGTCTGCGGGTGGTGATCAACTCGGTGATCTTCCGCTCCTCCGGCCAGGACCTGACCACCACCGGCACGTACACCGAGATGGCCTCCCGGCTGGCCGAACCCGTCCTCCTCGGCCTGGCCGTCCTCGCCGTCCGCAGCCGCGTCAAACGCTGACCGCCGCGCTGACCACCGCGCGGTCCGGCATGTACGCGGCATACGAACGGAGGTGAACCGAGGCGGTGCGGGTAACCGGTCCGGTGACATCCCGCTCCACGACCCCCTCGACGGAGGCACCGTGACCGAGACCGTGACCCAGACCGAAGGCGGCGGCACCCCGCACGGCGACGGCGTCCCCAGGGCGCTGGCCGGAGTCGTCCTCGACGCGCCCGACGCCCGCGCGCTGGCCGACTTCTACCGCCGGCTGCTGGGCTGGGAGACCGTCGCCGACGAGCCGGACTGGGTGAGCCTGAAGGGCCCGGACACCACCAAGATCTCCTTCCAGACCGAGCCGGAGTACCGGCCGCCCAGCTGGCCCAGCGACGGCGGACACCAGCAGATGATGCTGCACCTGGACTTCGAGGTCGACGACCTGGAGGCGGCCCACCGGCACGCGGTCGCGGTCGGCGCCCGGCTCGCCGACTTCCAGCCCCAGCCCGACGTGCGGGTCTACACCGACCCGGCCGGGCACCCGTTCTGCCTCTTCGTCAACGAGTGAGCCCGCCGGGACGGTGAGTCGCGCGGAGAAGCGGAGGGGGGAAGGAGGGCGGTCCGGGCGCGGCGGCGGCCCTCCCGCCAAAGCGTCCCGACCTGCCCCTTCCCCCGTCCGGGCCCGGAGTGGTGAGATCGGTGCACCGGCCACGCGCCGGCGCACAACCTCCGCGGGAGGCCTCACGAGGCTCCGCGGCTCCGGGCAACAAGGAGGACGCATGACGGCAACCCTCACCCCGACCGAGGCGTTCCGCGCCGCACGCGAGGTGCTGCTGCGGCACCGCGAGGACTACGCGGCGGCCCGCGAGGAGTTCCGGTGGCCGGTGCTCGAGCACTTCAACTGGGCCCTGGACTGGTTCGACCACATCGCCGAGGGCAACGACCGCGTAGCCCTGCACATCACCGAGGAGGACGGGAGCGAGCTGAGCGTGTCGTTCGCGGAGATGCGCGCGCGCTCCAACCGGGTCGCCAACTGGCTCAGGCGCCAGGGCGTGCGGGCGGGCGACCGGATCGTCGTCATGCTCGGCAACCAGGTCGAGCTGTGGGAGACCCTGCTGGCCGCGATGAAGCTGCGCGCCGTCGTCATCCCCGCCACCCCGCTGCTGGGCCCCGCCGACCTGGCCGACCGCATCGAGCGGGGCCGGGCCGCGCACGTGATCGTCCGGGCCGCGGACACGGCCAAGTTCGACGACGTGCCCGGCGACTACACCCGCATCGCCGTCGGCGGCGGCAGCGGCGGCGGGACGGCGCCGGGCTGGCGGGAGTACGGCGAGGCGTACGGCGCGGCGGAGGAGTTCGGGCCGGACGGCCCCACCCGCGCCGACGACACCCTGCTGCTGTACTTCACCTCCGGCACCACCGCCCGGCCCAAGCTGGTCGAGCACACCCACACCTCGTACCCGGTCGGGCACCTGTCGACGATGTACTGGATCGGCCTCAAGCCCGGCGACGTCCACCTCAACATCTCCTCGCCGGGCTGGGCCAAGCACGCCTGGAGCAGCTTCTTCGCGCCCTGGTCCGCCGAGGCCACGGTCTTCGTGCACAACTACACCCGCTTCGACGCCGTCCGGCTGATGACCGAGATGGACCGGGTGGGCGTGGACACCTTCTGCGCGCCGCCGACGGTGTGGCGCATGCTCATCCAGGCCGACCTGACGCAGCTCCGCACCCCGCCGCGCGAGGTCGTGGCGGCCGGCGAACCGCTCAACCCCGAGGTCATCGAGCGGGTGCGCGACGCGTGGGGGGTGACCATCCGCGACGGCTTCGGCCAGACCGAGACCACCATCCAGATCGGCAACTTCCCCGGCCAGCCGCTCAAGGCCGGCTCCATGGGGTTCCCCGCCCCCGGCTACACCGTGGAGCTGGTGGACCCGGTGACCGGGAAGCCGGGCGCGGAGGAGGGCGAGATCTGCCTCGACCTGGCCCACCGGCCCGCCGCCCTGATGGCCGGCTACCACGGGGACGCCGAGCGCACCGCCGAGGTGATGCGGGACGGCTACTACCGCACCGGCGACATCGGCTCGCGCGACGCGGACGGCCGCCTGACCTACGTCGGCCGCGCCGACGACGTCTTCAAGGCGTCCGACTACAAGATCTCCCCGTTCGAGCTGGAGAGCGCCCTGCTGGAGCACGAGGCGGTCGCCGAGGCCGCGGTCGTCCCCTCCCCGGACCCGCTGCGGCTGGCCGTGCCCAAGGCGTACGTCGTCCTCGCCGACGGCTGGGAGCCGGGGCCGGAGACGGCCGAGGCGATCTTCGCGCACTCGCGCGCCGTCCTCGCGCCCTACAAGCGGGTGCGGATCATCGAGTTCGCCGAGCTGCCCAAGACCATCTCCGGCAAGATCCGCCGCGTCGAGCTGCGCGACCACGCGGCGCGCGTCCGGGAGGAGGGCACGGGCACCGAGTACCGCGAGAAGGGCCACTGACGCAAAGGGCCACCGACCGGCCCGTCCGCACCGGCGCCCGGCCCCGGCGGACACGCCCGCCGGGGCCGGGCCCGCCGGACGCCTGCCGGCGAGGTCCGGGGGAGGTCCGGGGGACGCCCGGGTGGTGTCAGTGCGCGGCGCCGGTGCGGACCAGGTCGCGCGCCGCGTCGTTGACCGGCTGCGGCGTCCCCGTCAGGTCCATGACGAACAGCGGCAGCCGGAGGCCGTCCGCGCGGCGGCGGGCCTCGGGGGTGTAGCCGGCCAGGGCGAAGCAGACGGCGACCGCCGACTCGTTGAGCCCGTGCAGCCACAGCGTCTCGACGGCGGCGGGCGCGACCGGCGAGGTGGTGGGGTCCACCCGGGCCAGGACCTCGGGCCCGCGCAGATCGACGCCCGAGGCGGGACGGGTCCCGGGCGTGGTGCGCACCCGTTCGAAGCCCAGCCAGCCCAGGTAGCGCGCGGCGGCGGCCACCGCGTCCCGGGCGGTGCGGATGGTGAGCGGTCGGAAGGCGGGCCGCTCCCGGGCCGTGGTCCGCGCCGCCGTGCCCCGGGGCGCCGGAGGGCCGGCGGGGTCGGGGACGGCGGCCGGAGCGGCGGGAGGACCGGACGGGGAGGCGCCGGGGACGTGGGGACCGCCGGGGGCGAGGGGCAGGCGCAGGAGTGCGCCGCACGGGCAGGCCAGCTCCGGACGCGGCCACTCGTCGTACCGCCCGCAGGCCGCGCAGCGCACCGTCACCCAGGAGTCCGCCCAGACACGGCGGTGGATCCGCACGGGGATGCCGCCGCGCAGCAGCGGCGGTGCCACCGGGGCGCCGCACGGGCACGGGTGGACGGGCGGCGCGTAGAGGTGTTCACGACGGCACACCGGGCACCGCACCGGCACGTTCTCTGCCTCTGCCATGGTCTCTCGGCTCCAGCACGGACGGTCGGGCCCGGGGCCCGGATCGGGATTCGCGTGACTCATCGTCCACGATGCGCCCGCCCGCTGGAAACGCTTTCGCTGCCACCGCCGCGCCTCCGCCGCGCCTCCGGCGCGCGCCGGGCGCGTTGGGTCGGCACCGGGTGACAG
>NZ_DASQNP010000261.1:0-7026 GCF_035644915.1 Streptomyces sp. | reverse complement strand
ACTCGGTTCCGTGGAACCGGACCGCCACGGAGCCGAGCTGCTGTTCCAGGTCCCGACCGAACTCAAGGCGAAGGACAGCATCGCCATCGCCTCCCACGAGTCCTTCGGCGGCTTGACCAGGGCCTTCACGGACCCGCCCCTGCGCGGCCGTCGTCGGCCGCCTCGCCTTCGACGGCACCGCCATCGAGACCGGCACCGACTCCCACCGGCTCGCCGGCACCCGGGCCCGGGCTCGGGCCGGACGGATTCAAGCCGGCTGACGAGACGTGCCCGCAGAGGCCGTTGCCTGCTGCCGGTTGAGCTTCTCCAGGACACGGTCGCGGAGAAGTCCGTACTCCTCATGGAGCGTGCGCCACTCGGTCACGGGCGGGCGGGGCACGACGACGCCTCCGGTGACGATCTCCTCCGGCCCGAACTGCTCGCGGGTGAGGTCGATCTCGATGCCCATGCCCAGGCGGTTCCACCAGTGGTAGTCCACACGCTCTCCGTCGACGTGGACCTCCCCCGGATCAGCTCGCCTCCCAGCAGGTCGTTGAGCACCATGGCGGTCACCCCGCACTGGTCCCGGGCCGGGTTGTCCTGGGTCCAGCACGACCGGAACTCAGGCGTGCACGTCTCGGCACTCCAACTGCTGCGCACGGCTCGTTCGATGTCGGTGAGAAGCAACGGTGTCATGCCGGTGGTCCTGTCAGCAAGCACTGACAACGACTGGACACCGGCGGACACGGCAAGCGGCTGCTGCCGTCAGAACTGACGGACATTCACCGGTCACCTCGGCCCCCGACTGCTTCCCCAACTCATCGACAACCGCTGCCGGTGGACGGGGTCCGGCCCGGCGGCCGGTGCCGAGGCCGCCCGCCGCGACCGCACCCCATTCTTCGCGGAAGGCACCACCGCCGGGGCACCGCGTGCCCCCGAGGCCGAGGACCGGTGACACGTGGCATGCCGGCCGCGCTGCCAAGCGGTACGCAGCCGCCGCCGGGCCTGAACCTGGACGACGGCAAGCCCTGCCTCGACGACCGGTGGAACGAGGGCTGCACCAACGCCTGGAAGGTGTGGGAGGAGATCGTCCCGCCCGATCACCGGCGCGACCGCGACGCCGTCACCGCCGGCCTCACCCTGCCCTGGAACCCGGGAGCCGCCGAAGGCCACGTCAACCGGATCAGGATGCTCAAACGCCGGACGTTCGGCCGCGTCGGCGTCGTGCTCTCGCGGAAACGCGTCCTGCTCGCCTCGTGACCACCACTGTCGGCGGCCGGTGCGGTGATCACCGCACCGGCGGCGCGAGGAGATCACCAGGGGGATCCGGTATACCGGCCCTTCGGGGGACGACATGACCGCGGACTTCGGCCGGTCCGATCGTTCGCCCCGGCTGCGCGGACGGTCGGCGGCCCTGCCCGGAAGGGGGGCTACCCCCACCATTGAGTGGCGGCTCGCCGGGTGGGCGGCGGCATCTGCGTACTGCGATCGTGTGATCACGGATCTTCCGCCGGCCGGCGGCGGCCCGGGACGCACAGGGCCCGGCGGTCGGCTGCCCCGTCGGACGGTCCGGAAGACCAGGTGAAGGACCCACTCAAGGGGGAACAGTGAATCGTCCCGGGAAGCGCGCTCTCACGCGCCGCACGCTGCTCACCGGCACGGCGGCAGCCGGCGCGGGGATCGTGTACGGAACCGCAGGCAGGGCCGTCGCGGGCGGATGGGGGCGGCCGGTGGAGCACAGCGCGGTGGACACGGTGGTGGCGCACCTGGAGCGCGGGCTGGTGGAGCTGCGGCGGGACTTGCACCAGCACCCCGAGGTGCCGGGCCGGGAGGAGCGCACCGCCTCGGTGGTGGCGCGGGAACTGCGGGCGGCCGGGCTGACCGTCACCACGGGGGTGGGTGGCCACGGCGTCCTCGGCGTCCTGCAGGGCTCGCGTCCGGGCCGGACGGTGGCGTACCGGGCGGACATGGACGCGGTGCCGCCCGAGGGCATCGTCGGGGGCGGGACGGCGCCGGCCCACGTCTGCGGGCACGACATCCACACCACGGTGGCCCTCGGCGTCGCGCAGGTCCTGGCACGGCTGCGGCGGCAACTGAGCGGAAGGGTGGTGTTCCTCTTCCAGCCCGCCGAGGAGTCCCTGGCCGGGGCCCGGGCACTGATCGAGGACGGTGTGCTGGAGCGCACCGGCGTCGAGGAGATCCACGCACTGCACTGCGGGCCGTTCCCGGTGGGGCAGTTCGCCGTGACCCCGGGCTACGGGCTGCCGGGCCAGGACCGCGCGGAGGTCACCCTCCAGGGGCCGGACGCGTCCGGGGCCGCGCAGCGACTGGCCGCCGAGATCGGCGCGCTCGCCACGGTGACACCGCCGCAGACACCCGCGGACCTGGAGCGGATGGTCGCCGACGTCCAGACCCCCCAGGGGCCCCTGGCCCGGTTCGTTGCCGTCCGGGCCAGAGCACAGGAGGCCAAGGTGACGGTGTCCTACCGCTGCTGGCCGCAGGAGCGGTACGTGCAGATACGCGAGGACATCAGCCGACTGGCCACGTCGTACCCGGGGGCCCGGGTGAGCTTTCCCGCCGAGCCGTTCCCCGCCATGGTCTGCCCGGAAGGCGACGCCCGCACGCTCGCCCGTCATCTGCGCCGCGCCTTCGGTCAGGACGCGGTCACCGAACTCCACGCCGCCTTCCCCTTCAACGGCGAGGACTTCGCCCTCTATCTCGACCGCGTCCCCGGCACGTACACCTTCCTCGGCGTCCGTGCCCCGGGCGCGCCCATCACGGCCTGCTACCCCCACTATCCCGACTTCGCCCCGGATGAGCGTGCCATCGGCGTCGGCGTACGGGCGGTCGCGGGCTGGATCGCGCAGCGGACGCACCGGGCGTAGGACCTGCCCGGCGGGTGCGACGGCCAGGCCGGTGCCCTGCCGTACGCGTGCACGCGCGGTGGCCGTGCCGTGACGGCCGGACGGGCGGGGAAAGCGCTGCCGTGCCGACCCCCCTGCCGGGCGGACACCGGGCAGGGGGCAGGGAAACCAGTCGGCCACCGATCCGCTGCCCCGCCCGGCAGGGGGTGCGGTGTTCGGCGAGCACGGTCCCCACAACGGGCTCGTTCAGGGCCGGGCCCACCGGGCCAGGACTCCCAGCCCCCGCGCCCCGCTCCCCCACCATGCCTCCTCGGCGGCACAAGGGCCGGCGCCAACGCACCGACGACCGCCCTGGAGGAGAACGACGGCGAGGAAAGGCGCCCACCTGCACGTGGCCGCCCAGCGGCGCGGCCGGAACCGCTCCGGCGTGGAAGGGGCGAAGGCGGCCGTGTTGGTGCACGGGTGCGGAACTGCGGCCCGGGGAGCCCGTCACTGTGGGCAGGCCGGTCGAGCCGGCGGGCATCCTTGCATCCTTTGCGGCGGTTCGTGAGCGGTCCCCTGGGCGGCGGGCCGGGGCTGCGCCGTTCCATCCCGGTGTCGTCCTGCGGCGTGGGGTGCGCCTGGGCTCGCTGAACCTCCTGACCGTGCCCTTCGCCGGGGAAGAAGGCCGCATCGCCGCCGTCTCCTGGGGCGAGGCGTCGCTCGCCGCGGGCAGTGCGGTGGGCGGCCTGGCCCACGGAGCGCACAACCGGCGCCTGTCCGGCCAGGTGCGGCCGGCCGCTGCCGGCCACCGGAACCGGGGCTGTCGCCGGCCGCGGCGGGGCTGCCGGCAAACCCGTACCCGCTGGTGGCGGCGGTGAGGCCGACGGGCCTGTCCGTCCCACCGGCCCTGACCACCGCGTACCCGACCGCGGACAACTCGGCCTCTTCCGCACTCCCCCTCCGGTTCCCCCGGGACGCCGTGCGGGCATGGACGCGCGAGCAGCCGCTGGAGCCCAGCCGACCGGCCCGCGCCCCGCCGAGGAAACGGAAGATTTCTCCCATCCATGGACGAAAATCTACGATGGGTGCGTTAGTGCGGCCCCTTTCCGGACGGAGCCGAATCGATGGACACGGGTTTGGCCGCCCTGGTAGCCGTCGTGGCTATCGCTTTGGCGTTCGACTTCACCAACGGTTTCCACGACGCCGCGAACGCCATCGCGACGTCCGTGTCCACCCGCGCGCTGACGCCGCGTGCCGCGCTGGCCATGGCCGCGGTGATGAACTTCATCGGCGCCTTGCTGGGCACGGGAGTGGCCAAGACGGTCGGTGAGGGCATCATCGCCACACCCACCGGCTCCGGTGCGCTCACCGTGGTCTTCGCCGCGCTGTTCGGCGCCATCTGCTGGAACTTGCTCACCTGGTGGCTGGGGCTGCCGACCTCCTCCTCGCACGCCCTGATCGGCGGCCTGGTCGGCGCCGCGCTGGCCGCCGTCAGCGGCGTCTACTGGAGCGGGGTCCTCAGCAAGGTCGTCCTGCCGATGCTGCTGTCACCGCTGCTGGGCGCCGCCCTCGGCTACCTGGTCCACACCGGCATCCTGTGGTCCTTCAGGAACTCCACGCCCAGCAGGACCACCCGTGGATTCCGTATCGCGCAGTCCCTCTCCGCCTCCGCCATGGCACTGGGCCACGGGCTGCAGGACGCCCAGAAGACCATGGGCGTCATCGTCCTGGCCCTGGTGACAGCGGGCTACCAGGACACCTTCGACGTGCCGTGGTGGGTGATCGGCGCCGTGGCCGCCGCACTGGCCGCCGGCACCTACGCCGGAGGCTGGAGGATCATCCGGACTCTGGGCCGGCGGATCGTGCACCTCGACCCGCCGCGGGGGTTCGCGGCGGAGACGGCGGCGGCCTCGGTGCTGTACGCGACGGCGTTCATCTGGCACGCACCGATCTCCACGACCCACACCATCACCTCGGCGATCCTCGGCGCCGGCGCGACCCGCCGGCTGTCCGCGGTGCGCTGGGGACTGGCCCGCAACATCGGGATCGCATGGGTGCTGACGATGCCCGGCGCCGCGCTGGCGGCCGTGGTCTGCTACTGGGTGCTGAACCTCTTCCTGGAGACCTGACCGGCTCCCGCCGAAACCCACCGGAGGTGAGAAGGCGATGTCCGTGACCGGCCCGCGACCGCCGGCGCAACTGCGCCGCTACGCGCACCAGGATCCCGGCGACGGGGTGTGCCTGATGGAGTACGTGTCCCTTCTGGCCGGGGCCCCGTTCGGTGACGACCCCGCCTGCGTCCACCCCCTGCTGAACGTCCTGGGGCGGCTCGTCAACGACGCCATGAGCGACGAGGGCCGGAACGAGCTGCTCGTTCTGGCGCCGGCGCTGGCGGCCACCGGGGCCGTGAGCGGCCCGTACAGCACGGAGCGGATCGAGTACGTGTGCCGCCGGGCGGTCCGCTCGGCGACGGCGGCCGGCACCAGGGCCGGGCGGAGGGCCCTGCGGCGCGAGCGTGCCGCGGCCCGGCGCTGCCGCGCGCCGGGCCGGGGGAAGGTGGCGCGCTGGGTCCGTCTGCACGGTCCGGCCCGTCGTACCGCCGAGACGGCGGTACGGACCCTGGCGCGGCTGCCGGTGCAGGAGGCGGACCACGCGTTGTACCGGCTGCTCGCGGACTGTGCGGAGGCCACGGGTGTGCGCGCCGGTGACCGGCGGCAGCCGCGTCCTGCCGGTGGCGCGCCGTCGCTGTCGGCCGCGGGCCTCAGCCGCTGACGTCCGCCTCACCACCCGGGCCGTGCGGCCGGTTCGTCGTCCTCGGTGCACGGCGCGGGCCCGTCGCGGCGAGCGGTCACCGCATGCCGACGTCCGAGCCGGAGGAACAGTCCCCACGGGGGCCGCCCCCGGCAGCCGGCCGAGCACGTGGGTCGCCGCGGTCCTGCCGGGCGCAGCGCCTGCTGAGCCGGGCCTGCTGGAATCCCGACGAGGTACGCGGTGACCTGCAGGGCAGGAGCAGGGCGCCGACAAGCTCGGAGATCCTGGCGGCGTGTTGATCACCGACAACACCGGTTCCTCGAGAAAGGCACGGTTTCGGCCGGGGTGCAGCGCCGGCGCCCCGGTACGGCCGGCCGCGTCGAAAATCCTCCAGCGGGGATACCCCAGCCAAGTCGGTGCCCTCACCCCTTACGCCCCGGCCAGACGCCCGCCGCTGCCACTACCACCGCCGAGCGCGGGGTCACCGACTCCAGCAGTCGGCAGGGCACTTGCTCACCCCGCTGACCGCGGCGACAGCGAACTACCACCAGTCCGCGGATCGCTGTCCGGTCCGAGGGGAACAACGTTTCCTGCTGCTGCGCAGGCACACACCGGAGCGGAGCGGGACCTGTCAGTCCGCCGGCGGCCGCTCGGCCAGCTTCTGCTGCCGCCTGGCCTGCTTGGCTGCCTTGCGGTCCTTCTTGCCCATCGCACCAGGCTCTGTGCCGGTGTGGGCGTGGGCGGTCAAGGAGGTGGTACCGGAGGGGCCCTCCGCCCCGTCTGCCTGTTGCGCCGTGGGCCCGGCCTTGGATGCGCGCTGTTCCCTGGCGACGTCCACGAGGGTGCGCGCGATCTCTCTGAGGCGCGTCCACTGCTGGTCGTCAAACCTGTCCGGGTGCGCATTCTTGTAGCGGTCGAGCTGTTGTCTGAACTGGCCCGCGTTGCTCAGACCCTGATGGATGAGCTGGTTGTCGTTCGCGTGCTCGATCAGCACTTCCGCCAGCCCACGCTCGGCGGTGATCTGTGGATAGAGGGTCAGCAGGTCACGGGCGTCCCGCTGCCGCTTCTCCACCAGGTCCTCCCCCGCTTTCTCCTTGCGCCTGGCGAAGGCCGACACCTTGTCCGTGAACAGACGCAGCGATGCCACGACCGTCAGGGGGACCTGCGCGGAGCTCCCGTGTACGTGCATGTTCCGTGTCTGCGTGGGCACTTCGCCCAGCGTGACGCTGACCTCCGCGTCACCGAACGTGCCCCGCACCGTCGTACCGTCGGTGGTTCTGTCCACCTCGTCCTGCAGCAGGGCTTGGAGATACGCGATGACCTCACGGCGGAACTCCGGGTCACTGCCCTGGGCGCCGGATATGTGGAGCCGCAGGTCGAGATCCTGGACGGGCCGCTCGGCCCGCAGCGCCGCCACTCCGCCCCGCCGCCGAGACTCAGATGCAGCCCG
>NZ_DASQNP010000260.1:0-20035 GCF_035644915.1 Streptomyces sp. | reverse complement strand
CAGGGCGACGTCCAGAGCGGTCGACCCGGTGGGGATGACCTCCACGGGCTCCGTCGGCCGCTCGCCCAGCCGCATCACGGCGCCCTTGCCGAACTGCCGTTCAATCTGTGCGAGCGCGGCGTCCAGCGCCTTCTCGCGGTCGGTTCCTGCCATGGGTGCCACCCGATTTGCTTGAGTCGATCGCTTCACGTCAAGAGACGCTAGCGCCTGCCACTGACAATCGGCCCGGACGCCGTTCCCGGACCGCCCGGCTCCTCTGTGAGGCCTCTATGAGAATGGCTGTTCGATTTCTGTGTCAAGTCGCCCCGGTTTCCTGTGGAAAACCACAAAACCGCAGGTCAGTACGGATGTGGGCACGGCACGGACGGCCGGTCCCCCGCCGCCCGGGATCACCTCAGGTCGGCGGGGACGTCCACGGCGGAGCAGACCGCACGCCAGACGTCCTTCGCGTTCCACCCCGCTTCCAGGGCCTCGTACACCGTCCGCCCGCCGAGTTCGGACATCACATGATCACGCGCGAAGGAGTCGGCGTACGCCTCACCGAAGTGGGCCGCCATCCGCTCCCAGAAGACCGTCAGCCGCATGCCCCCAGTATCGGCCGACCGCCCGGCGCGGCGGCGACGCGCCTACCCCAGGGCCCGTACCCCCGCGGTGACCAGGACGGCGGCGGCCACCACCACCAGGAAGGGCGCGCGCAGCAGCAGGGCGACCGCCGCCGCGGCGACGCCCGCCGCGCGGGCGTCGACCACCAGCGCGCCGCCGTCGCCGCCGAAGGTCTGCTGGGCGGTGAGGGCGGCCAGCAGCGCGACGGGCAGCAGGGCCGCCAGCCGCCGCACCAGCGGCCGCTCCAGCACCCCGGTCGGCACCGACAGCCCCAGCAGCTTGGCGAGGTAGCAGCCGGCGGCCGTCACCCCGACGGCGATCCACACGTCCACCGGGTTCACCCTGTCCCCTCCTTCCGTGCCTCCCCTTTCCGGCGCCGCCCGCGCACCAGCAGCACCACGGGGGCGGCGAGCGCCGCCACCAGCACCGGGACCCCGGCCGGGAGCACCGGCAGGAGCCCCAGCCCCAGCAGCACCGCGAGCCCGGCCGTGGCGCGCTCCGCCGTCGTCCGCAGCATGGGGGCGAGCAGCGCCAGGAAGACGGCCGGGCCGGCCGCGTCCAGTCCCCAGGCGTCGGTGTCGCCGAGCGCGGCGGCGCCCAGCGCGCCGAGCAGCGTGGTGAGGTTCCACAGCAGGTAGAGGGAGACACCGGTGACGGCGAAGCCGATCCGGGCCGCGCGCCTGTCGTGCTGGGCGAGGGCGACGACGGAGGTCTCGTCGATGACCCACTGGGCGGCCAGCGGCCGCACCGCCCGCGGCAGTCGCAGCAGCGTGGACAGCCGCAGCCCGTAGAAGGCGTTGCGGACGCCGAGGAAGAGGGCCCCGGCCGCGGCGGTGAACGGGCCGCCGCCCGCGGCGAGCGCGCTGACGAGCGCGAACTGCGAGGCCCCGGTGAACACCAGCAGGCTCAGCGCGCAGGTCTGCGCGAGGCTGAGCCCGGCCCCGGCGGAGGTCACCCCGAAGGCGAAGCCGGAGAGGCCGACGGCGACGCCGACCCCCAGCGCGTCCCGGACGACGGCACGGTCGGGCGTGCTGCCGTCCGTGTCGCCGTCCGGGCCGTCGGCGGTGTCCGTCGTGGTGGGCGCCGGTCCGCTCGCCACGGCCCGGGCGTTCCGAGTGGTTTGGCTCCGTTCTGACACGAGTGCGATGTTAGGCGCAGACCTTCCGACCGGTCTTGTGCGTTCTTGCACGTTCGCGGCGGCAGGCGCCGACGGCGCGCCGGCGATCCGGCCGAAGTCCCGTACCGGGTGCGACCGGTCGGTGACGCCGACGGCCACGGCCGTCCCGGCCGGCGGCGTCCCCTCCTCCAGCAGCCGGCAGGCCCGGCGGACCGGGCGTCGGCGGGTCAGGCGTACGGCGGCGCGCCGTACCGCTCGCGGAAGGGGCGCAGCAGCGCGAACGGACCGGTCGTCCAGCTCCGCGGCGAGGTGCTCCGGGGTGGGCGGGGCCGTCATCCGTTCCCGGAGGATCTCGCGGGCGCGCCGCCTCGCCCGCGCCCGCCGTACGGACCGTGCGCGCGGGGAGCGGGCCGCCGCGCGGGGGCGGCAGCCGGGCGGCGGTGACCCGCGGCAGGACGCCGGCGGCCCGGTGCGCCTCGGTGATCGGACGCGCGGTGTACGGGTCGTGCACCACGGCCCGGCGAACCCCGCGGCCCCGGACGGCGGTGGTCCCGGCCGCGATGGCGGCGACCGTGCGGACCGCCGGGTACGGCGTGGCGCAGGCCCGGCCCCCGGGCGTCCCGGCGCGCGGTGTGCGGCACCTCCGGACTGATCACGACCACCGTCCCCGGACCGGCCCGCGGGACGCCCCGGGCGGTCGGGCCTCCCCCGCACCGCTGGTGACGGCGGCCGACACGTACCCGTCGTGGGCGTGCCGGGGAGGTGTGCCGGACGTACCGGGCGCGCGGCGGGTCCGTGTCCGGCGACTGGTCGTACCGCCGGTGCCGCGCCCGCTCGTCCGCGCCCGCGGGATCCCGCGGTGCGCGGTCCCGCCGGCGGCCCGGCCGCGATGTCAGTGCCGGGGTGCACGATGGAGCCATGGACCGGGCACCGGCTCTCGACGTGTTCTCCCCCGCGACCCGCGCGTGGTTCGCGGGGGCCTTCCAGGCGCCCACCGCGGCGCAGGAGGGCGCCTGGCAGGCGCTCGCGGAGGACAGCGACGTGCTGGTCGTCGCGCCGACCGGCTCCGGCAAGACGCTGGCCGCCTTCCTCGCCTCCCTGGACCGGCTGGCCGCCACGCCCCCGCCCGCGGATCCGTCCCGCCGCTGCCGGGTGCTGTACGTCTCGCCGCTGAAGGCGCTGGCGGTGGACGTGGAGCGCAACCTGCGCAGTCCGCTGACCGGCATCCGGCAGGAGTCGGTGCGGCTGGGCCTGCCCGAGCCCGACATCCGGGTCGGCGTCCGCTCCGGCGACACCCCGGCCGCCGAGCGCCGCGCGCTGGTCCGGCGTCCCCCGGACATCCTGATCACCACGCCCGAGTCGCTCTTCCTGATGCTCACCTCCGCCGCCCGCGAAGCCCTGCGCGGGATCGAGACGGTGATCCTGGACGAGGTGCACGCGGTGGCCGGCACCAAGCGCGGCGCCCACCTGGCGCTCTCCCTGGAGCGGCTGGACGAGCTGCTGGACCGCCCGGCCCGGCGGATCGGACTGTCGGCGACGGTCCGGCCGGTGGACGAGGTGGCGCGCTTCCTCTCGCCCCGGCGCGGCGCGCGGGTGGTGCAGCCGCCCTCGGGCAAGGAGTTCGACCTGTCGGTCGTGGTGCCCGTGCCGGACATGGGCGAGCTGGGCGGTTCGCCCGTGCAGGACGCGAACGGCGACGGCGGTGACCGGCCGTCGATCTGGCCGTCCGTCGAGGAGCGGATCGCCGATCTCGTCCAGGCCCACCGCTCCACGATCGTCTTCGTCAACTCCCGGCGCTTGGCCGAGCGGCTGTGCAACAGGCTGAACGAGATCGCCTACGAGCGGGCCACCGGCGAACCGGCGCCCGAGCACCACTCCCCCGCCGAGCTGATGGGCGGCTCCGGCGCGGCCGGCGGGGCGCCGCCGGTGCTGGCCCGCGCCCACCACGGCTCGGTCTCCAAGGAGCAGCGGGCCCAGGTGGAGGAGGACCTCAAGGCCGGGCGCCTGCCGGCCGTGGTGGCCACCTCCAGCCTGGAGCTGGGCATCGACATGGGCTCGGTGGACCTGGTGGTCCAGGTCGAGTCCCCTCCCTCGGTCGCCTCCGGGCTGCAGCGGGTGGGCCGCGCGGGCCACCAGGTGGGTGCGGTCTCGGTCGGAGTGGTCTTCCCCAAGTACCGCGGCGACCTGGTCCAGGCCGCGGTGGTCACCGAGCGGATGCGCGAGGGCGCCATCGAGGCCCTGCGGGTGCCTTCCAACCCCCTGGACGTCCTGGCCCAGCAGCTCGTCGCCATGGCCGCCATGGACACCTGGGACGTCGACGAGCTGCTGGCGGTCGTCCGCCGCGCCGCGCCCTTCGCCTCGCTGCCGGAGTCGGCGTACACCGCCGTGCTGGACATGCTCGCCGGACGCTATCCCTCCGACGCCTTCGCCGAGTTGCGCCCGCGCCTGGTGTGGGACCGCGTCGCCCACACCGTCAGCGGACGTCCCGGGGCCCAGCGGCTGGCGGTCACCTCGGGCGGGACGATCCCCGACCGCGGGCTGTTCGGCGTCTTCCTCGCCGGCGCCGACCCGAAGAAGGGCGGCGGCCGGGTCGGGGAGCTGGACGAGGAGATGGTCTACGAGTCACGGGTGGGCGACGTGTTCACCCTGGGCACGACCAGTTGGCGGATCGAGGACATCACCCGCGACCGGGTGCTGGTCTCCCCCGCGCCGGGGGTGCCGGGGCGGCTGCCGTTCTGGAAGGGCGACCAGCTCGGGCGTCCGCTGGAACTGGGCCGCGCGCTGGGCGCGTTCCTGCGCGAGGTCGGCGGCCTGCCCGCCGAGGCCGCCCGGAAGCGGCTGGCCGCGGCCGGCCTGGACGACTGGGCCGTCGACAACGTGCTGGCCTACCTCGACGAGCAGCGCCGTGCCTGCGGCCACGTCCCCGACGACCGCACGATCGTCGTGGAGCGCTTCCGCGACGAGCTGGGCGACTGGCGGATCGTCGTCCACTCCCCCTTCGGTGCCCAGGTGCACGCGCCCTGGGCGCTGGCGCTGGGCGCCCGGCTGACCGAGCGGTTCGGCATGGACGCCCAGGTGATGCACGCCGACGACGGCATCGTGCTGCGCCTGCCCGACGCCGACCTGCTGGGCTTCGATCCCGACGCGGACTTCGGCGCGGACTTCGGTGCGGGGCCCGGCACGGCTCCGGGCACCACCGGCCACGAACCGGAGGAGCCCCCGCTCGGCGCCGCCGACGTCCTGTTCGACCGGGACGAGGTGGAGCGGGTCGTCACCGACCAGGTCGGCGGCTCGGCCCTGTTCGCCTCGCGGTTCCGCGAGTGCGCCGCCCGCGCCCTGCTGCTCCCCCGCCGCGACCCCGGCAGGCGCACCCCCCTGTGGCAGCAGCGCCAGCGGGCCTCCCAGCTCCTGCAGGTGGCGAGCGAGTTCGGGTCCTTCCCCATCGTCCTGGAGGCCGTGCGCGAGTGCCTCCAGGACGTCTTCGACGTGCCCGGGCTGGCCGAGCTGATGGGCGACGTCGAGGCGCGCCGGGTGCGCCTGGTGGAGGTCACCACCCCCGAGCCGTCCCCGTTCGCCCGCTCCCTGCTCTTCGGCTACGTCGCGCAGTACCTGTACGAGGGCGACTCGCCGCTCGCCGAGCGCCGGGCCGCCGCGCTGTCGCTGGACTCCCGGCTGCTGGCCGAGCTGCTGGGCCGGAGCGAGCTGCGCGAGCTGCTCGACCCCGGGGTGCTGGCCGAGCTGGAGCGCGAACTGCAGTGGCTCCCCGGCGAGGACGGGGTCCGCCGGGTCAAGGACGCCGAGGGCGTCGCCGACCTGCTGCGCGTGGTGGGCCCGCTCACCGACGCCGAGCTGGCCGAGCGGGGCGCCGAGCCGCAGTGGGCCCGGGAGCTGGAGCACGCCCGCCGCGCCATCCGGGTCCGCATCGCCGGCCGGGAGCACTGGGCGGCGATCGAGGACGCCGGACGGCTGCGCGACGCCCTGGGCGCGGCGCTGCCCGTCGGCGTGCCCGAGGCGTTCACCGAGCCCGTGCCCGACCCGCTGGGCGACCTGCTGGCCCGGTACGCCCGCACCCACGGCCCGTTCACCACGCTCCGGGCCGCCGAGCGCTTCGGCCTGGGCACGGCGGTCGCCGACGGCGCGCTGCACCGGCTGGCGGCCGCCGGCCGCCTGGTCCAGGGCGAGTTCCACCCCTCGGGGGTGGAGCAGGAGTGGTGCGACGCGGGCGTGCTGCGGCGGCTGCGCCGCCGGTCCCTGGCCGCCCTGCGCCAGGAACTGGAGCCGGTGCCGCCCGCCGCGCTCGCCGCCTTCCTCCCCCAGTGGCAGCACCTGGGCGCCGGCGGCCTGCGGGGCGTCGACGGGCTGCTGCGCACCGTCGAGCAGCTCCAGGGCGTTCCCGTTCCCGCCTCCGCGCTGGAGAAGCTGGTCCTGCCGTCCCGGGTCGCCGACTACCACCCGGCGATGCTGGACGAGCTGACCACCACCGGGGAGGTGCTCTGGGCGGGCGCGGGCGCGCTGCCCGGCAAGGACGGCTGGGTCCGCCTCCTGCTCGCCGACACCGCGCCCCTGCTGCTGCCCGAGGCGCACCCGCTGGAGCTCACCCCGCTCCACCGCGCGGTCCTGGACGCCCTCTCGGGCGGGTACGGGCTGTTCTTCCGGCAGATCGCCGAGCGGGTGCGCGCCGCCGGGCACGAGGAGTCCGACGCCCGGCTGGCCGAGGCCGTCTGGGAGCTGGCCTGGTCCGGGCGGCTCACCAACGACACCCTCGCCCCGCTGCGCGCCCTGCTCGGCTCCGGCCGTACGGCGGGGGCCACCGCGCACCGTGCCCGGCGGGCCACCCCGCGGGGCCGGTACGGCTCCCTGGCGGCGCCCTCCCTTCCTGTCCGTTCCGCTTCCGTCCGTTCCGGCTCCCGGAACGGCCCCCCGACCGTGGCGGGCCGCTGGTCGCTGCTGCCCGAGCGGGAGAGCGATCCCACCCACCGCGCCCACGCCCTGGCCCGCACCCTCCTCGACCGGCACGGCGTGGTCACCCGGGGGGCGGTCGCCGCCGAGGGGGTGGAGGGCGGTTTCTCGGCCGCGTACCGGGTGCTGTCGGCCTTCGAGGAGAGCGGCCAGGCCCGGCGGGGTTACGTGGTGGAGGGCCTGGGCGCCGCGCAGTTCGCCGTGGACGGCGCGGTGGACCGGCTGCGCGCGATCAGTACGGCCCGCGAGAAGCCGGAGGGCTCCCGTCCGCGTACGGCCGTGCTCGCCGCCGCCGATCCCGCCAACGCCTACGGAGCCGCCCTGCCCTGGCCCGAGCCGCCCGCCTCCGACGGCTCGGACGGGAGCCGGGCCGCCGCCCACAAACCGGGCCGGAAGGCGGGCTCGCTGGTGGTCCTCGTGGACGGCGAGCTGGTCCTCTACCTCGAGCGCGGCGGCAGGACGCTGCTGGCCTGGCGCACCGAGGGGCCCGTGCTGGACGCCGCGGTGGAAGCGCTGGCCCACGCCGCCCGCCAGGGGATGCTGGGCACCCTCACGGTGGAGCGCGCCAACGGCTCCTCCGTGCTGACCTCCCCGCTCGGCCGCGCGCTGGAGGCCGCCGGCTTCCACGCCACCCCGCGCGGGCTGCGGCTGCGCGCATGACGGCGTCGCCGCGGGGGAAGCGGGGAAGCGGCAGAGGCGGCGGGTGAGCGCCCGGGGCGGACCGGGCGGGACGAGGGGAGGCCGGTTCCGGTGCCCGAGGGAGACACGGTCTGGCGCACCGCCCGGCAGTTGCACCGGGCGCTGTCGGGAGCGCCCGTCGTCCGCTGCGACCTGCGCGTGCCCGAACTCGCCACCGTGGATCTCACCGGCCGCGAGGTGCTGGAGACCGCCGCGCGCGGCAAGCACCTCCTCACCCGCTTCGAAGGCGGCCTGACACTCCACTCCCACCTGCGGATGGACGGCGCCTGGCGCACCTACGCCCCCGGCGAGCGGTGGAGCGGCGGCCCCGGCCACCAGATCCGCGCGGTCATCGCCACCGCGGCGCGCTCCGCCGTGGGCTATCGCCTCCCCGTCCTCGAACTGCTGCGCACCGAGGACGAGGAGCAGGCCGTCGGCCACCTCGGTCCGGACCTCCTCGGTCCCGACTGGGATCCGGCCGAGGCCCTGCGCCGCCTGCTCGCCGATCCGGCCCGCCCGATCGGCGAGGCCCTGCTCGACCAGCGCAACCTCGCCGGGATCGGCAACGTCTTCATGGCGGAACTGTGCTTCCTGGCCCGGGTCACGCCCTGGCTGCCGGCGGGGGAGGTCCGCGCCCCGGAGCGCCTGCCGGCGCTGGCCAAGAAGCTGCTGGAGGCCAACAAGGACCGGGCCCGGCGCATCACCACCGGCGAACTCCGCGGCGACCGGAGCCTGTGGGTGTACGGCCGGGCGGGCAGGCCGTGCCTGCGCTGCGGCACCCCCGTGCGCAGGGCGGCGCCGGACCCGTCCGGCGGGCAGCAGCGCGTGGCGTACTGGTGCCCCGGCTGTCAGCGGGGCCCCGCCCCGTCACCTCCGTGACCGGCGGCGGGTCCGGTTCCCCGGCCCCGTCCGCTGCGGGGGCGGCCGGGCAGCACACGACCGCCCGCCACGGGGCGGTACGCCTCACGGCGGGCAGCACGGCACATCATCCGTACCCTGCCGAACCGATACCCGCGTGCCCGCGTTCCTCACGGCCGGCCGGCGGGCCCGTGCTCCCCACCGGCGCGTCCGTGCGGAGACGGACGGGCGCCGTGCCGTCTCGGGCCCGGCCCGGTGCGCGTGGTGCGCGACCGGACCGGGCCCGTGCCGACCTGTGCCCCGGCTGTGCCGGTCAGGCGGCGACGACGTCGACGGCTTCCGTGGGCGCCTTGATCGTCACCCGTTCCTCCGGGCGTCCCGTGACGGACGTCACGGACACCGGGTTGAGGACGGGGCGACGCATTGGCGCGGGTACCGTGTCGCTTGCCGCGGACTGCGCCAGCTCCGCGAGTGCCAGCTCGTCACTGACCTCCCGCATCAGCTCGGACATCCGCACGTCCAAGGCTTCGCAGATCGATGCAAGCAGTTCGGAGGAAGCCTCCTTCTGCCCCCGCTCGACCTCGGAGAGGTAGCCGAGTGACACCCGGGCGGACGAGGAGACTTCGCGCAGGGTACGGCCCTGGCGCTGGCGCTGCCGACGCAGCACGTCACCCAGCAGGCGACGGAGCAGAATCATCGGTGGCTCCCTCCTAGGACCGCTGACCCGGATCCTTCATGCCCCACCGTACCGCCTACAGCCGCGGCCGTGCGGGGAGCGATGCTGTGTTCACTCAGGGCTGCAAACATCCATTCCCCCCACTGTGTTCCGTATCCTTTGTCGGCGCATTTTGCATGAGTTCGCTCAACAGCAGCCTGATGGCCGCCCGGACGCTCTCGTCGCGGATCTCCTTCCGGCCGCCGTCCAGGTCCAGCCGCAGCGCCACGGCGTGGGCGTCCCGGCCCGTGGCGGGATCTCCCGGCCCCGCGACCGCCACGTAGACCGTGCCGACCGGCTGTCCGTCCTGCGGTTCGGGGCCCGCGACCCCGGTCGTCGCCACGCCCCAGTCCGCGCCCAGCACCCGCCGGACGCCCGCCGCCATCTGCCGGGCCACCTCGGCGTCGACGGCGCCCCGTTCCTCCAGCAGGGCCCCGTCCACACCGAGCACCTCGTGTTTGACGGCGGTGGCGTAGGCGGTCACCGAACCGCGTACGGTCGCCGAGGCCCCGGGGGCCTCGGTCAGTTCGGCGGCGACCAGCCCTCCGGTCAGCGACTCGGCGGCGGCGACGGTCTGGCCGCGGTCCGCCAGCAGTTCCAGTGCCCGTGCGGTGGCGGTCTCACCGCTCATGGGCGCGCTCCGCCGCCAGTCCGGCCCTCCGCAGGGCCACCGCCTGCCGTACGTAGTCCAGCCCGGTGCCGACCGTCAACGCCACGGCCGCGGCCATCACCCACCAGCGCAGCGTGGCGAGCGGTCCGGTCAGCGCCAGGATGTACATCCCCACGGCGACCCCCTGGGTGAGGGTCTTCAGCTTCCCGCCGCGGCTGGCCGGGATGACGCCGTGCCGGATGACCCAGAAGCGCATCGCGGTGATGCCGATCTCCCGGAAGAGGATCACTCCCGTCACCCACCAGGGCAGGTCGGAGAGCGCCGAGAGGCAGATCAGCGCCGCGCCCATGATCGCCTTGTCCGCGATCGGGTCGGCGATCTTGCCGAAGTCCGTGACCAGGTTGTACCGCCGCGCCAGCTCGCCGTCGAAGAGATCGGTGATCATGGCGATGGAGAAGGCCGCCCAGGCGAGGGAGCGCCAGGCCGGGTCGTGCCCGTCGTCGGCGAGCATCAGGAAGACGAAGCCCGGCACCAGCAGCAGCCTCACCATGGTGAGGATGTTGGCGATGTTCCACAGGCCCACCGTGCGGACGGCGGTGCTCTTCGGTTTCGTCGGTTTCGCCACGGACCCACCGCTCGCCGCGGAGGCGGGGATCTCCGTCATGTTCCCGCCTCCTTACTCTCGGGGCACCCCCAGACGACGTCCGGGGGCGGCTCGGCAATGAGATCCACACCCTCGGTCGCCACCACCTTCGCCTCGACCATCTGCCCCACGGAGAACTCCGAGGAACCGGTGGGGTCGGTGAGGAAGACCTGTCCGTCGGTCTCGGGCGCCTGGTGCGCCCCGCGCCCGACCGGGCCGTCCTCCTCGTCCACCGACTCGATCAGCACCCGTACGGTCTCCCCGATGCGCTCCTCCGCGCGCTGCGCGGTCAGCTCCTCGGCGAGCCGTGAGATGTGGGCCAGCCGTTCGGCCACCACCTCCGGGTCGATCTTGTTCTCGTAGGTCGCCGCTTCGGTACCTTCCTCGTCCGAGTACCCGAAGACTCCGATGGCATCCAGTCTCGCCTCGGTCAGGAAGCGCTCCAGCTCGGCGAGATCGGCCTCGCTCTCGCCGGGGAAGCCCACGATGAAGTTCGACCGGACGCCCGCCTGCGGCGCCTTGCCGCGGATGGTCTCCAGCAGTTCCAGGAAGCGGTCGGTGTCGCCGAAGCGCCGCATGGCGCGCAGCACGCCCGGGGCCGAGTGCTGGAAGGAGAGGTCGAAGTAGGGGGCGACCTTCTCGGTCCCGGTCAGGACGTCGATCAGGCCCGGCCGCATCTCGGCGGGCTGCAAGTAGCTCACCCGGATCCGCTCGATGCCGTCCACGGCGGCCAGCTCGGGCAGCAGCGCCTCCAGCAGCCGGATGTCGCCGAGGTCCTTGCCGTAGGAGGTGTTGTTCTCGGAGACCAGCATGATCTCCTTCACCCCCTGCTCGGCCAGCCACCGCGTCTCGGCCAGCACGTCCGAGGGACGGCGCGAGACGAAGGCCCCGCGGAAGGAGGGGATGGCGCAGAACGAGCACCGCCGGTCGCAGCCGGAGGCCAGCTTCACCGAGGCGACCGGGCTGCTGCCCAGTCTGCGCCGCAGCGGGGCCCGCGGCCCGGAGGCCGGTGCCACTCCCTCGGGCAGGTCGGCCGGCGCTTCCCCGTGGCCGGGCAGCGCGACGGCGGCGCCCTGCCGCTCGACCGGGCTGATCGGCAGGAGCTTGCGCCGGTCGCGCGGAGCGTGCGGGACGTGCGCGCCCCCGGCGAGGATGGTCCGCAGCCGCTCGGAGATGTCGGCGTAGTCGTCGAAGCCGAGGACACCGTCGGCCTCGGGCAGCGCCTCGGCCAGCTCCTTGCCGTAGCGCTCGGCCATGCAGCCGACGGCGACCACGGCCTTGGTCCGGCCGTGGTCCTTGAGGTCGTTCGCCTCCAGCAGGGCGTCGACGGAGTCCTTCTTCGCGGCCTCGACGAAGCCGCAGGTGTTGACGACGGCCACGTCCGCGTCGGCGGCGTCCTCGACGAGTTCCCAGCCGTCCGCCGCCAGACGGCCGGCGAGCTCCTCCGAGTCCACCTCGTTACGGGCACAGCCAAGGGTGACGAGAGCGACGGTACGGCGTTCGGGCATGGACTCAGCCTACTTCGTTCCGGCCACCCCGCCCGCCGCCAGGGTTTCCTCAGCCCTGCTCGGGATCGCCCCGGGTGTAGCTGACGCGCTGCACCTGGCCGGACTCGCCGACCTTGTCGACCTCCTTGCCGTTGACGAAGAGGGTGACCGCCCCGGCGTTGCCGAGCACCAGGTCGATCCGCTTGTCGTCGGTGAAGGTCTTGGAGTCGCCGTCCTTGAGCACGCCCTCGTGGAGCAGTCGCCCGTTGTGGTCCTCGGCCGAGATCCAGCTGTTGCCGCCCTCGGCGACCAGTTTGACCGTGACCTTGTCGGCCGGGGCCGCGGCGATGGCGCTGTCGGACTCGGACGGCTCCGGCTCGGGCTTGGGGTCGGCGGGCTTGGCCGGATCCGCCTCGTCGGTGGGCTCCGGGGAGGGGTCCTCCTGGGCGACCGGCGTGCGCGCCGACTCGTCCCCGTCGTTGAAGAGGGTGAAGCCCACGAAGCCCACCACCGCCACGATCGCGGCGATCATGGCCGCGGTCCAGTTGGGGCGGCTCGGCTCGGGGCGGATGCGCTCGGCCTCGAAGAGGGCGGCCGCCGGGGTCGGCGCCGGGCGCCCGCCGTGCTCGGCGTCGTACTGCGCCACCAGCTCGTCCGGGTCGAGGCCGACGGCCTTGGCGAGCGTGCGGACGTGGCCGCGGGCGTAGACGTCGCCCCCGCACCGGGAGAAGTCGTCCTGTTCGATGGCGTGCACGATCGGGACGCGGATGCGGGTGGTCGCACTGACCTCGTCCACCGTCAGTCGCGCGTCGATACGGGCCTGCTGGATGGCTTGACCGACGGAAGGCCGGTCTGCTGAGGGGGAGTTGCCGATGGACACGGGGGCGCCTTTCGAGCGTGTAGCCACCTGCTGGATGTTCAGTCTAGAGGGGGTGCGGAAGGGTCGGGCAAGCGGACGGAAGGACTCTGTCCGCCATAGGGATGGCCTTGCCGCCCCATGACGGACGCATGCCCGCACGTTTCTTCAAATTGACGTTTTGCCAGGGAAAACGGTTGCCCTGCTCACTCCTACGAGTGAGTTTCCCCCCGGATCATCGCAAGCACTCCATCCAGTTCGTCCGGCTTGACCAGTACGTCCCTGGCCTTCGACCCCTCGCTCGGTCCGACCACCCCGCGCGACTCCAGCAGGTCCATCAGCCGGCCCGCCTTGGCGAACCCCACCCGCAGCTTCCGCTGGAGCATCGAGGTGGAGCCGAACTGCGTGTTGACCACCAGCTCGGCCGCCTGGCACAGCAGGTCGAGGTCGTCGCCGATCTCCTCGTCGATCTCCTTCTTCTTGGTCTGTCCGACCAGGACGTCGTCGCGGAAGACCGGGGCCATCTGCTGCTTGCAGTGCGCCACGACGGCCGCGACCTCCTCCTCCGTCACATAGGCGCCCTGCATGCGGGTGGGCTTCCCGGCTCCCATCGGCAGGAAGAGGCCGTCGCCCTTGCCGATCAGCTTCTCGGCGCCCGCCTGGTCGAGGATGACGCGGCTGTCGGCGAGGGAGGAGGTGGCGAAGGCCAGCCGGGAGGGCACGTTCGCCTTGATCAGGCCAGTGACGACGTCGACGGAGGGCCGCTGTGTGGCCAGCACCAGGTGGATCCCCGCGGCCCGCGCGAGCTGCGTGATCCGCACGATCGCGTCCTCCACGTCGCGCGGCGCGACCATCATCAGGTCGGCCAGCTCGTCCACGATGACCAGCAGGTACGGGTACGGGGCCGGCTCCCGCTCGCTGCCCTCGGGCGCCTTCACCTTGCCGGCGCGCACCGCCGCGTTGAAGTCGTCGATGTGCCGGAAGCCGTAGGCGGCCAGGTCGTCGTAGCGCAGGTCCATCTCGCGCACGACCCACTGCAGGGCCTCGGCGGCCTTCTTCGGGTTGGTGATGATCGGGGTGATCAGGTGCGGGATGCCCTCGTACGCTGTCAGCTCGACCCGCTTGGGGTCCACCAGCACCATCCGGACCTCCTCGGGGGTGGCGCGGATCATCACCGAGGTGATCAGGCAGTTGATGCAGGAGGACTTGCCGGACCCGGTCGCGCCCGCGACCAGGATGTGCGGCATCGTCGCCAGGTTGGCCGTGACGTAGCCGCCTTCGACGTCCTTGCCGAGTCCGACCAGCAGCGGGTGGTCGTCGCCGGCCGCCTCCGCCAGCCGGAGCACGTCGCCGAGGTTGACCATCTCGCGGTCGGTGTTGGGGATCTCGATGCCGACCGCCGACTTGCCCGGGATCGGGCTGATGATCCGCACGTCCGGGCTGGCGACGGCGTAGGCGATGTTCTTGGTCAGCGCGGTGATCCGCTCGACCTTGACCGCCGGGCCCAGCTCGACCTCGTAGCGCGTGACCGTCGGACCGCGGGTGAAGCCGGTGACGGCGGCGTCCACCTTGAACTCGGAGAAGACGTTGGTCAGCGCCGCGACGACCGCGTCGTTGGCGGCGCTGCGGGTACGGCCCGGCCCCCCGCGCCGCAGCAGGTCCAGCGGCGGCAGCGCGTAGGTGACGTCGCCCGAGAGCTGGAGCTGCTCGGCGCGCGGCGGCAGGGAGCCGGCGGGCTCCGCGGGGGCCTTGGTCAGGTCCGGTACGGAGGTCTGTGCGGCCTGACGCGCCCGACCGCCGGCGGCCGGGGCCGGCGGGACGGCCGGAGCCGCCGGAGCGCCGGCCGCCCGCGGCCCGGTCCGCTCGTGCTCGTCCCGGTCGGTCCTGACCCCGCTGCTGAGGTCGGCGACCAGCGGCGAGGGCTGCACACCGTGCAGGACGGCCCCCTCCAGCTGGGCGGCCGCCGCGGCGGCGACGTCCACCGCGTCCGGGAGGCCGTCGGAGGCGGGTGCGGGGCGGCGGGAACGGCGACGGCCGTCCAGCGCCTCCTTCTCGGCCCGGAAGGCGTCGTCGCCGTCCTTGCGGAGGTTCGCCCGCCGCGGCCGCCGGGGTTCCTCCTCGGGCTCGTCGTACGCGTCGTACCCGTACCCGTCGCCCTCCGCCACCACGCCGAGCCGTACGCCCAACTGCCGCAGCCGCTGCGGGATGGCGTTGACCGGCGTGGCGGTGACGACGAGCAGTCCGAAGACGGTCAGCAACAGCAGCAGCGGTACGGCCAGTGCCTCGCTGACGGTGAAGATCAGCGGCTTGGACGCCGCCCAGCCGATCATGCCGCCCGCGTCCCGCACCGCCTCGTGGCCCTCGCCGCGCCCCGGGGCGCCGCAGGCGATGTGCACCAGCCCCAGCACGCCGATGACCAGCGCGGAGAGCCCGATGACGATCCGTCCGTTGGCCTCCGGCTTCTCCGGATGGCGCATCAACCGCACGGCGACGGTGCCCAGCAGCACCGGCACCACCAGGTCCAGACGGCCGAAGGCGCCGGTCACCAGCATCTGGACCAGGTCGCCGACCGGGCCGCGCAGATTGGACCAGGTGCCGGCCGCGACCACCAGGGCGATGCCGAGCAGCAGCAGGGCGATCCCGTCCTTGCGGTGCGCGGGGTCCAGCCCCTTGGCGCCGCGGCCTATGCCGCGGAACAGCGCGCCGACGGTGTGGGCGAGACCGAGCCAGAGGGCGCGGACCAGGCGGTAGACGCCGTTGGTGGGCGACGGCGCGGGTCTCGGGGGCGCCTTGGGCGCCGTCTTCTTCGCCGCCGCCCGCTTCGCCGGGGGCTTCCTGGGCGCGGCGGACCTCGATGCCGGGGGCTTCCTGGCCGGAGCCTTCTTCGCGGGCGCTTTCCTGGCGGCCTTGCCGGGCGTACGTGAGGCCATGGTGCCGAGATTACCCGCGACGGCCCGGCCGGACACGGCCACCCGCGGGACCGGTGGGCGGTTGCGGTGCTCGTGTGCGGTGGGGTGACACCCCGCCAGGTGACGGCGGGTTACGGACCGGCCGTCAGTTCTGCGACGGGAGCGAGCTCGTCCGGTCGCCGCTGCCCGGCTCCAGGGCGTCGAGCGCCCGGCGCAGGCCGGTGAGTTTGCGCTCCAGGTGGGCGGCCGTGGCGATCGCCGCGGCGTCCGCGGACTCGTCCAGGTGCTTGGAGAGCGCCTCGGCCTGCTCCTCGACCGCCGCCAGCCGCGCGGAGAGCTCGGCCAGCAGGCCCGAGGGCCCCTTGGCGCCGTCCCCGCCCGAGTGCCGGCCCTCCAGTTGGAGCCGGAGCAGGGCCGCCTGCTCGCGTAGCTGGACGTTCTTCATGTACAGATCGACGAACACCGACACCTTCGCCCGCAGCACCCACGGGTCGAACGGCTTGGAGATGTAGTCGACCGCCCCGGCCGCGTAGCCGCGGAAGGTGTGGTGCGGACCGTGGTTGATCGCGGTGAGGAAGATGATCGGGATGTCCCGGGTGCGCTCGCGCCGCTTGATGTGGGCGGCGGTCTCGAAACCGTCCATGCCCGGCATCTGCACGTCCAGCAGGATGACCGCGAAGTCGTCCGTGAGCAGCGCTTTCAGCGCCTCCTCCCCTGACGATGCCCGCACCAGCGTCTGGTCCAGCGCGGAGAGGATGGCCTCCAGCGCCAGCAGATTCTCCGGCCGGTCATCGACCAGGAGGATCTTGGCCTTCTGCACCATGGCCCGTCCTCCTCGCCCCGGCAGCGTCCTGGACGCCGCCACTGGCAACGACTCCTTTGCGCCGCCCGTCCTTGTGCCGGTCATGGTAGCCCCACCTCGCGGCCCACCACACCCTGTCACCGAGATGTCACTGTGCACGTAGGTGAAACGCAGTCGAGGACCCGAAGGTTCCCCGATTGCAGCACTTCACACGTAATGCGCCACATGCCGTCGGCACGTCACCGCCCCGGAACCATCGCACATCACTCCGCCCGCATCCACTGCGCCATGACGGACAGCAGGTGATCGGTGTCCACCGGCTTGGTGACGTAGTCGGACGCCCCGGACTCGATGCTCTTCTCCCGGTCGCCCTTCATGGCCTTCGCCGTCAGCGCGATGATCGGCAGCCCGGCGAACTGCGGCATCCGCCGGATCGCCGCGGTCGTGGAGTACCCGTCCATCTCCGGCATCATGATGTCCATCAGGACCAGTGCCACGTCGTCGTGCTGCTCCAGCACCTCGATGCCCTCGCGCCCGTTCTCGGCGTAGAGCACCTGCAGTCCGTTCTGCTCCAGCACGCTGGTGAGCGCGAAGACGTTGCGGATGTCGTCGTCGACGATGAGCACCTTCTCACCGTTGAAGACGCCCTTCGAACGTCCGTCCGCCGTGTCCCGGCCGCTGTCCGGCCAGGCCTCCCCCGTGCGGCCCGCGTCCCGCCGCGGCTGCTTCTCCGGCAGGGGGACCGTGCGGCGGCGGGAGGCGAGCGCCGCCGCGGCGCGCTCCGCGGCGGGCACGTCCAGCGTGCCGGCCGTCTCCCGGTCCGTCTCCTCCTCGGCGGCGGCCTCCCCCTCGGCCGTCCGCGCGCCGCCCTGGGCGCCGGACTGCGCGTGGCCCTGGGACGACTCGGCCGGGGTCAGGGGCAGGTAGAGGGTGAAGGTCGAGCCCCGGCCCGGTTCGCTGACCGCGTGGATCTCGCCGCCGAGCAGCCGCGCGATCTCCCGGCTGATGGACAGCCCCAGCCCCGTGCCGCCGTACTTGCGGCTGGTCGTGCCGTCCGCCTGCTTGAAGGCCTCGAAGATCACGCGCATCTTGCTCTGCGCGATCCCGATCCCGGTGTCGGTCACCGAGAACGCGATCAGGTCGGAGTCGGGGTCGCGCAGCGAGCCGTGCTCCAGCATCTGCTCGCGGATCGGCTCCGGGACGTCCGACTTGGCCGAGCGGATCACCAGCTCCACGGCGCCGCTGTCGGTGAACTTCACCGCGTTCGACAGCAGGTTGCGCAGCACCTGGAGCAGCCGCTGCTCGTCGGTGTGGAGCGTCGGGGGCAGCTCCGGCGAGACCCGCACCGAGAAGTCGAGTCCCTTCTCCGCGGTGAGCGGCCGGAAGGTCGCCTCCACGTAGTCCACGAGCTGCACCAGTGCGATACGGGTCGGGCTGACGTCCATCTTGCCCGCCTCGACCTTCGACAGGTCGAGGATGTCGTTGATCAGCTGGAGCAGGTCGGAGCCCGCGCCGTGGATCGTCTCGGCGAACTCCACCTGCTTGGGGGTGAGGTTCCCCTCGGCGTTGTCGGCCAGCAGTTTGGCGAGGATGAGCAGCGAGTTGAGCGGGGTGCGCAGCTCGTGCGACATGTTCGCCAGGAACTCGGACTTGTAGCGCATCGAGACGGCGAGCTGCTCGGCGCGCTCCTCCAGGACCTGCCGGGCGTCCTCGATCTCGGAGTTCTTGATCTCGATGTCGCGGTTGGTCTTGGCGAGCAGCTCCGCCTTCTCCTCCAGCGCCTCGTTCGACGCCTGGAGGGCCCGCTGGCGGCTCTCCAGCTCGATGGAGCGCTCCTGGAGCTGCTCGGCCAGCTCCTGCGACTGCTTGAGCAGCAGCTCGGTCTTGGTGTTGACGCTGATGGTGTTGACGCTCGTGGCGATCATCTCGGCGATCTGGCTCAGGAAGTCCTTCTGGATCTGGGTGAAGGGCTGGAAGGAGGCCAGTTCGATGACGCCGAGCACGCTGCCCTCGAACAGCAGCGGCAGCACGATCACATTGGCCGGCGGCGCCTCGCCGAGCCCGGAGGAGATCTTCAGGTAGCCGGGCGGAGCCTGCTCGACCAGGATCGTGCGCTTCTCCTCCGCCGCGGTGCCGACCAGGGACTCACCCGGACGGAAGGTGGTGGGCATGGTGCCCGGGGAGTAGCCGTAGCCGCCGATCATCCGCAGCTCGTACGAGCCGTCCTCGCCCGCGCCCACCCCGATCTCCGGGCCGCCGCCGGTGGGCGCGGCCACGAAGAAGGCGCCGTGCTGGGCGGAGACCACCGGGGTCAGCTCGCTCATGATCAGCCGCGCCACGTCCTCCAGGTCGCGGCGTCCCTGCATCAGACCGGAGATGCGGGCGAGGTTGCCCTTGAGCCAGTCCTGCTCCTGGTTGGCGAGCGTGGTCTCGCGCAGGGTGGCGATCATGGTGTTGATGTTGTCCTGGAGGGCCAGGATCTCGCCCGCCGCGTCCACGTCGATCTTCACGTTGTGGTCGCCGCGGGTCACCGCGGCGGCGACCGCGGCGATGGCGCGCACCTGGCGGGTCAGGTTGCCCGCCATCTCGTTCACCGACTCGGTGAGGTCCTTCCAGGTGCCCGAGACGCCGTCCACCCGGGCCTGACCGCCCAGGCGTCCCTCGGTGCCCACCTCGCGAGCCACCCGGGTGACCTGCTCGGCGAACGACGAGAGCTGGTCGACCATCGTGTTGATGGTGGTCTTCAGCTCCAGGATCTCGCCCCGGGCGTCGATGTCGATCTTCTTGGTGAGATCGCCCTTGGCGATCGCGGTGGTGACCATCGCGATGTTGCGGACCTGGCCGGTGAGGTTGGAGGCCATCGAGTTCACGGACTCCGTCAGGTCCTTCCAGGTCCCCGACACCCCCGGCACGTGGGCCTGGCCGCCGAGGATGCCCTCGGTACCCACCTCGCGCGCCACCCGCGTCACCTCGTCGGCGAACGACGACAGCGTCGTCACCATGGTGTTGACGGCGTCGGCGAGCTGGGCCACCTCGCCGCGGGCCTCGACGGTGACCTTCTTGGTCAGGTCGCCGTTGGCGACGGCCGTCGCCACCTGGGAGATGTTGCGGACCTGGCCCGTCAGGTTGGACGCCATCAGGTTGACGTTCTCGCTGAGGTCCTTCCAGATGCCGGTGACCCCCGGCACATGGGCCTGACCGCCGAGGATGCCCTCGGTACCCACCTCGCGGGCCACCCGGGTGACCTGCTCGGCGAACGACGAGAGCTGGTCCACCATCGTGTTGACGGTCGTCACCAGGGCGAGGATCTCCCCCTTGGCGTCGACGGTGATCTTCTTGGAGAGGTCGCCCCGGGCGACCGCGGTGGTCACCTCGGCGATGTTGCGGACCTGGGAGGTCAGGTTGTTCGCCATGCCGTTGACGGACTGGGTGAGGTCCTTCCAGGTTCCGGAGACGCCCTCCACCTCGGCCTGGCCGCCGAGGATGCCCTCGGTGCCGACCTCCCGCGCCACCCGGGTGACCTGCTCGGCGAACGACGAGAGCTGGTCCACCATCGTGTTGAGGGTGTTCTTCAGCTCCAGGATCTCCCCGCGCGCGACGGCGGTGGTGACCTCGGCGATGTTGCGCACCTGCGAGGTCAGATTGTTCGCCAGCAGGTTGACGTTCTCGCTGAGGTCCTTCCAGATGCCGGTGACCCCCGGCACGTGGGCCTGGCCGCCGAGGATGCCCTCGGTACCCACCTCCCGCGCCACCCGGGTGACCTGCTCGGCGAACGACGAGAGCTGGTCCACCATCGTG
>NZ_DASQNP010000259.1:0-2954 GCF_035644915.1 Streptomyces sp. | reverse complement strand
CCACCGGCATCACCCCCCGGCGCCGCGACCCGGTGATGCCGGGGATGCCCAACCTCTCCCCGGCATGACCGCCCCGTGCGCCGCACCGGACGGCGTGCCGGGCCGGCACGCCGTCCCGGCCCTCGCCTTCGCGGTCACCGGCGCGGAGCCGGAGCGCTTCGCCGCGGTGCCCACCCTGCGGTTCGGACTGGAGATCACCCGCACCGGCGGCGGCCCCGTCCGTTCGGTCAGCCTGACGACCGCCATCAGGATCGACGTGACCCGCCGCCGCTACGACGACCGGGCGCGGCGGGCCCTGGCCGAGCTGTTCGGCCTCCCGGAGCAGTGGGCCACCACCCTGCGGCCCCTGTCCTGGACCCGGACCACCGTGGTGGTGCCGCCCTTCGACGACACCACCGCGGTCGGGCTGCCGGTGCCGTGCGCCCACGACACCGAACTGGCCGTCACCACGTACCTGCGCGCCGTCCGCGACGGGGAGGTGCCGCTGGACTTCCTCTTCAGCGGCACGGTCTTCTTCCAGGCCCCGGACGGCCGGCTGCGGACGGCCCAGATCTCCTGGGCCGAGGACGCCGCCTACCGGCTGCCCGCCACCCTGTGGCACGACCTGGTCGACCGTTACTCCGCCGGCGGCCCCTGGCTGCGGCTGTCCCGGAAGACCCACGACCGGCTCGACGCCTACCGCGCGCGGCAGGTGCTCGGCACCTGGGACGACGCCGTCGGCCATCTGCTCGACCGGGCGGAGAACCGCACCGCCGAGGTCCCCGCCACCCCCGGGACGGCCGCGGCACGCACCACCACCGGAACGACCGAGACCACCGGAGCACCATGGACGACGTGAGACGGGCAGGGCACGGGGAGACCGCGCGCCACCCGGAGAAGGTGGAGAAGATCGTGCGCACCTGTCTCTACGAGGGCTACCTGCTGTGGCCGTACCGCCGGTCCGCGCTGAAGAACACCAAGCGCTGGACCTTCGGCGGGACCTTCCCGAGGTCGTGCGCCACCGCGCTCGGCGAGCCGTACCGGATGCGCACCCAGGTGCTGCTCGACACCGCGGGCCACCCCGCGGACCGCACCGAGGTGGCGGTCCGCGTACGGTTCCTGCACGTGGTGGACCGCGGCGTGCTGCGGGAGGGGCCGGACGGACCCGAGGCCGTGGACGACCTGACGGTGGACGGGCGGCGGTACCTGGCCTGGCAGGAGGCGACCGAGCGCGAGGTGTCCGTCCCCCTGACGCTGGACACCGCCCTCCGCGGCCCGGTGCGCGCGGCCGTCGACGTCCCCGCGGGCACCGACCGCGAACCGATCCGGGACGGCGCGGGCCGTACCGCCGGGTCCCTCGTGCGCCGGTGGAACGCGCTGAGCGGCACCGTGGAGATCGGCGCCGTGCCCGCCGCGGACGGTGTGCACCGGCTGACCGTGGAGATCGTGAACACCACGCCGTGCCCGGCCCCGGACCCCGCCGACCGCGACGCCCGGGAGCGGGCCTGCGCCTACGCCTTCGTCTCCACCCACACGGTGCTGCACAGCGCCACCGGCCGCTTCGTCTCGCTCGTCGATCCGCCGGAGCGGCTGCGGGAGACCGTGTCGGCCTGCGAGAACCAGGGCACCTGGCCGGTCCTCGTGGGCGACGACAGCGACGACGGCAGCGACGGCTGCACCGACGGTGGCTTCGACGGGGGTGCCGCCGGGGACGGCGGCGGGGCGAGCGCCCGCACCGTGCTCTCCTCCCCCGTCACCCTCTACGACTTCCCCGAGGTGGCCCCGGAGAGCCCCGGCGACCTGTTCGACGGCACGGAGATCGACCGGCTGCTGATCCTCAGCGTCCTGAGCCTGACGGAGGAGGAGCGGCAGGAGGCACGGGCCGGTGATCCCCGGGCCCGGGAGATCCTGGACCGCTGCGCGGGCCTCGCCCCCGGCGAACTGCTCGCGCTGCACGGCACCATCCGCGAGTTCCGGCCCCTGGAGGAGGGAGCCTGAGCGAGCCGCGGCACGGGGACGCCGGGCCGGGCACCGGACCGTCCGCGCCCCGGACGGTGACGGTCGGCGGGGTCCGGCTGGGCCGGGGCAGCCGCGTACGGCTGCGGCCGTCCCCCGGCGCCGACATCCTCGACCTCGCGCTCGCCGGGCGCACCGCCGAGGTCGCCGGCGCCGAGGGGGACGTGGCCGTCGGACTCGGCGAGCCCGTCCGGCGGGCGGTCGGCGAGGCCGTCACGCTGGTGGAGTCCCTGGTGGAGGAGCTGCTCACCGGAGGGGAAGTGAGCGTCCGATGAGGAACGGCATCTTCGTCCCCGCGGCCGTGGTGCGCGCCGTCGTGGGCCTCCTGGCCGCCGCGACCGCCGCGGCCCTGGTGGCCGAGGCCCCGGCGATGTGGCGGTACGCGAGGATCAGGGCGATGTGACGGCGCGGCCCGGGCTCCCTGACGGTGCGTCAGAAGCCTTGGTCCCGGGACGGAGGACGGGCCGGACGCACCCGTCGTCGTTGCCGGGGCGTGTCGGGAGCCGGCCGGCGTACACCTGGGTCCGTCTCCAGCACGTGTGCCCTCGCGCCGTTGCCGCCGGCCCACAGGGGGCGCGGCCGGATTCCGGGGAACAGCTCCCGCACCGGGGCGCCGTCCACCGCGGACCACACGTGCCCCTCCGCGTCCGGTCCGTGCCGGACGTCCGTCCCCCGGGCCCTGCCGGAAGAGACCGGTCTGCCGGCCGAGGCGGTGGCCCGCCGCGCCGGCCCGTCCTCCGCCGCCTGCCGCCGCGCGTTCCGTCTCGCCTCCGCGGACGCCACCGCTCCGTCCGGTGCCCCGGACGGCGGCCGGGGGTGACGGCGCGGAGCGGTGCCCCGGAGGACAATGGACCCTCGTCCCGGAGCACGGCGCAGAGCGGTGCCCACCCCACGACAGGAGAGCAGGCACCGTGTCCCACGAGCCCGGAGTCCCCGCCGACGGCGGACGCCGTACGGCC
>NZ_DASQNP010000258.1:0-10198 GCF_035644915.1 Streptomyces sp. | reverse complement strand
GGCCGACCACCACACCAGCGACGGCCACGACGACCTGGCCGTCCTCGTCCTGCGCACCCCCGGCCGGGGCTGACCGCCGGGGCGGGCGCGTCCCGCCCGGAGTTCCGCCACGGCCCGGCCGGTGCGTCCGGGCGGGCCACGCGCCGCGCCTGTTCCCCGGACCGCCGCCGGACGTCGCGGGGCACGCCGTGCTCACACCCTGCTGGACCTGCGCCGGTCCTCCGACCGGCGCGCCGGATTCCTGCACGACCTCGCCCGCGCCGGGCGGGGCGGCGGGCGTCACGGCCTGCCGGCGGCGGGGGCCGGAAGGGCCGGCCCCCGCCCGGTGGTTCAGGAGAAGTTCACGTCGCTGCAGATGTAGTACGACTGGTCCATGTGCGAGGCCTGCCAGATCGTGTAGACGACGTGGTGCCCGCGCCGGCCGGGAGCGCTGACGTCGACCTTGATGTCCGTGGTCGGGGCGTAGCGGCCGGTGGTCTTCACCAGCTCCAGGTCACTCCAGCGCAGCCGCTGGGTGGTGGGGTCGAAGCCCTGCCGGGTGACGTAGATCCGCAGGTAGTCCGCCCCGTGCTGGGCCTGGTCGCGCAGGTGGAGCGTGAAGGTGCTGCCCACGTTCGTGGTCTTCCACCGGCCCGGGGTGTCCATGGAGCGGTAGCGGCCGTTCTGGGTGAGCCCCGCGCTGCAGAGCTGCCCGTCGGGGATCGCGGCCTGGTGGTTGCCGCCGACGTTCTCGCGGTACAGGCCGTTCCAGTTCCACATGGCGTTGGTGTCGTCCTGCCACGCCTGCCAGCACATGGGGTCCTGCTGCTGCATGGCGGGGTTCTGGAAGTCGCTGCCCCAGCGGAGCCAGCAGCCGTAGTTGCGGGAGGCGGGGTCGACGACCGAGCCGTGGGCGGAGGCGGTCCCCGCCCAGGGGAGCGTGCCGAGCAGGACGGCGGTCAGCAGGGTGAGGATGCGGAGCGTCCAGCGGGGCCGTAAGACGCGTTCATGACAATTCATCGCGGAGTCTTCGCCTTCCGGTGTGAGGGAAAGGAGGTGGGAGCGCTCCCAAGCGCTAGGGATGCGCTACCCCACCGAAACGGAACCGAAACATCCATCCCGGTGTCCGTCCCTGCGCCCGTCCCTCTCCGGCCCGCGGCCCGCACCCCCACGGGCGCGGGCCGCGGGCCGGGGATCAGCTCCCGTCCTGCGCCTCCAGGTGCTTCCCGACCAGCCCGGTCAGCTCCTCCACGTGCTCGTGGAGGAAGAAGTGCCCGCCGGGGAAGAGGTGCAGCCCGAGGAAGTCCCGCGTCTCCCCCTCCCACGTGGCCAGGGTGTCGGGGGGCGTCACCGCGTCGTCCTCCCCGCCGACGGCGAGCACCGGCAGCCCCAGCGGCGCGGCGGGCCGGTAGACGTAGCTGCGGCACAGGGAGAAGTCGGCCCGCAGCAGCGGCAGGGTGAACCGCAGCATCTCCGGGTCGTCCAGCAGGTCGCCGGGGATGCCGCCCAGCCGCCGCAGATCGGCGGCGAAGGCGTCGTCGCCGTCGGCGGGGTCGGGCATGACGGACGGCGCCGCTCCCCGCGGCGGCCAGGAGGCGGCGGCCAGCAGCCGGGGCAGCGGCCCGCCGGTGCGCTCCAGCTCCCGGACCATGCGGAAGGCGAGCAGCGCGCCCATGCTGTGCCCGAAGAAGGCGTAGGGACGGTCGAGTTCCGGCCCCAGGCCGTCCAGCAGGGCGCGGGTGGCCTCGTCGGCATCGGTGAACGCCGGTTCGCGGTGGCGGCCCTGACGGCCCGGCAGCCGTACCGCGCGCAGCTCGATCCAGCCGGGCAGCCGGTCCGCCCAGGTGCGGAACATCGACGGGCCGCCGCCCGCGCAGGGCAGGCAGTACAGCGTGACCCGCGCGTCCTCCACGGGCCGGAACGCCAGGTACCACGGGTGTGCTCGGGGCATGGTGTCTCGTGTGCTCCTTCGCCGACGGGAACGGGCCGGGCCGGGGGCGGACCGGCCCGGGGGGCGGGTCAGACCAGCGAGTGGCCGATGATCTCCTTCATCACCTCCGTCGTCCCGCCGTAGATGGTCTGCACCCGGGTGTCCAGGTACGCGCGGGCGATGGGGAACTCGCGCATGACGCCGTAGCCGCCGTGCAGTTGCAGGCAGCGGTTGACGACCGTCTGGCACAGCTCGGTGTTCCACCACTTGGCCATCGCCGCCTCCTCCGAGCCCAGCCGCCCCTCGGTGTGGGCGAGGACCGCGCGGTCGCAGTGGCTGCGGGCCACGGCGAGCGAGGTGGCGAGTTCGGCGAGGACGAAGCGGTTGTACTGGTGCCGTCCGACCGGCTGCCCGAAGACGGAGCGCTCCCGCACGTACTCCAGGGTGTCCGCGAAGACCCGTTCCGCCGCGGCGAGCGCGGAGACGGCGATCCACATGCGCTCCTGGGTGAGGTTGCGCATCAGGTAGGCGAAGGCGCGGCCCGTCCTGCCCAGCAGGTTCTCCCCGGGCACCACGACGTCCTGGAAGAACAGCTCGGCGGTGTCCAGCGCCGTCATGCCGATCTTGTCGAGCTTCCGGCCCCGGGTGAACCCGGCCCGGTGCGGCTCGACCGCGAAGATGCTCGCGGACACCCCCCGGGCGGGCCCGGGCTCGTCCGGGGTGCGGGCGACCACCAGGTACAGGTCGGCGCTGTGGCCGTTGGAGATGAACGTCTTGCGGCCGTTGAGGACCCAGCCGCCGTCCGTCCGCACCGCGGTGGTCCGCATCCCCTGGATGTCGCTGCCCGCGTCCGGCTCGGTGATGGCGATGGCGGTCACCAGCGACCCGTCGCAGAAGCCGGGCAGCCAGCGCGCCTTCTGCCCGTCCGTGGTGAGCGTGCGCAGGTACGGGCCCACGATCTCGTTGTGCAGCGGCAGGCAGGGGGCGTACGTCCCCGCCCTGGCCAGCTCCTCGGCCAGGATCACCTGGAAGCGGTAGTCGGGGTTGCCGCCACCGCCGTACTCCTCGGGCATGTCCATCCCGAGGAGGCCGGCGGCACCGGCCGCGTGCCACACCGAGCGGTCGGCCACGCCGTCCGCCTCCCAGCGGGCGTAGTGGGGCTCGATCTCCTTGGCGATGAAGGTGCGGACCAGTTGCCGGAAGGCGAGGTGGTCCTCCGTCAGGATCTCGTCGCGCATGCCGACCCCGCGCCTCAGCCCACGGCCCCGGAGACGGGCCGCGCGGCGCTCCACGCGGGTGCGATGTCCTGCGCCCGGTTCATCATCGCCTGGCAGTACGCGGCGTTGTGCTCCAGGCTGCGGTGGCGGGGGTAGGGCATCTTCCGCCGGCCGCGGTGGTCCACCGTCACCTGGAGCGTCCCGCCGGCGTCCGCCTCCGGCAGCCCGCGGACGTCCCGCAGGTGGGGCAGGACGGCGCCGGGCAGCTCCGCGGCGATCACGTAGCGGTCCTGCTGCCGCGCGGTGACGTTCTCCAGGGGCACCGCGGGCATGACGGCCGGCTCGCGGTAGACGTACGGGCGGGCCAGCAGGTCCACCTCGTACAGGGTCCTCACCACCGGGTCCTCCCACCAGGGCGAGGACCGCAGGAAGTCCAGGAGCAGCCGGTCGACCTCGGCGCGGTGCGAGTGCAGCACCATGTGGAGGGCCTTGCCGACGTTGTTGAGGTCGTAGTTGCCCAGGGTGGCGATGGAGTCGGCGAAGAACCGGCACAGGGGGTCGTCGGTGTGCTCCTGGAACCAGCGGCTGGCGGCGGTCAGGAACTCCGCGTGGTCGCAGGCGCCGGAGGCGTCGAGGTAGCCGGCCGTGTGGTAGGCGGCGCGGGCGTTGTAGAGGGTGATGACCGCGTAGTAGAACCACACGCCCTGCTCGTAGTCCGCCCGGTCCACCCACTTGGTGCCGACCACCACGTCCGCCTCCGAGGCGTCGTCGGCCACCCGCACCGTCTCGATGCCCAGCACGTCGCGCTGCCGCTCCATCGGCGTGTTGCGGAGCAGGAGCTGGGGGTAGGTGACGATGGCGTTCGCGCCGGAGCCGCACAGCCGGCCGATGCCCTCCCGGAAGGAGTCGATGGTCTCGCCGGGCAGCGGCCAGATCAGCTCGGTGTAGGAGCTGATCTGCTTCTCCTGGAGCTTGCGCTGGAGCGCCACGTAGGTGGACTCCTTGATGTTGGCCCGGTCCACCATCTCCAGCGCGGTCGGGCTCACCGTCTGGAGCGACACCGGCTGGCTGGTCAGCATGCCGCCCTCCACCAGGATCTCGGTGATCTCGGTGACCCGGTCGGGGCGGTTCTTGGCCGCCTGCATGTTGATCATCAGGGGGTAGCCGTTGCGTTCCTTGCACTCGACCATGTGCCGGGTCAGCTCGACGTCCCGCGGGAGGGCGCCCCAGTTGGCGTCGGCGAGGAAGACGGACTCGATGCCGTGCTCGCTGATCCAGGTCAGGTCCGCCTTGACCCGGTCGATCTCCCAGCGGTGGACCTTGTCGTTGGTGGCCGCGCCCCAGTAGCAGTAGGTGCAGCGGAAGGGGCAGCCGCGGTTGGTCTCCACCACCGCGAAGGTGTAGTCCTTGCCGTCGAAGACGCCCGCGGCGAACGGCGAGGGGATGTCGTCCAGCTCGCGGATGCGGTCGGGCTTGCCGGTGTCGACCAGGGCGCCGTCCGACCAGAAGCTCAGCCCGGGGACCAGGCGCAGGTCCGGCTCGGGTTCCAGGAGCTGGGCCAGGTAGGCGGCGAAGGTCGCCTCCCCCTCGGCGTTGGCCACGGCCACGTTCTCGTGGTGCGGCTCGACGTAGTCCGCGATGTGGTTCATCACCTGCGGGCCCCCGAGGATGAACCGGGCGCCGGGACGCGCCTCCAGCAGCGCCCGCAGCACCTCGCTCATGCGGCGCATGTTCCACAGGTAGCAGCTCAGCCCGTAGACGTCGCAGTCCAGCCGGACCAGCTCGTCGACCAGCTCCTCGACGGGGTGGCCCACCGAGCGCGAGTGGATGGTGAAGTCGTACGCGGCGGCGACCGCCGGGTCCTTCTGCGCGTACGCCTGGAGGTAACCCGACGCCAGCGGAAGGGTGTTGGGGTACATCGGCACCTCGACCAGGGCCACGGACCTGCGCATGGTCATCACCTTCCTGCGGCGGTGTCGTTCGCCTGGGCCTGCTGGTCCAGGGAAGCGGCGAGTTCGTGCAGCACGTCGGTCTCGAAGAGGTCCTCGGCGCCGAAGCGGAGCCCCCGGCGCCGTGCCTCCGCCGCCAGCCGCATGGCCAGCAGCGAGTCGCCGCCGAGGTCGAAGAAGCTGTCCTCGCGGCCCACCGCCGGCACGGACAGGACCGTGCGCCACAGCTCGGCGAGGACCCGCTCGGTGCGGGTGCGGAAGGCGTCCGGGGTCGCCGGCGCGGACGCGGGCGCGCCGGGGGACGCACTGGAGGACGCGCTGGGGGGCACGCTGGGGGACATCGCCGCCAGCGCGCGGCGGTCGGTCTTGCCGTGCGGGGTGAGCGGCAGCGCCTCCAGCCGGACCAGCAGGTGCGGGACCATGTACTGCGGCAGCGCGGCCGCCAGCTCCTCCCGCAGCGCCGCGGGGTCGGGGGCGGTGTTCGGGTCCTGGGCGGTCCAGTAGCCGACCAGCCGCCGGCCGCCGGCCGCGTTCGGCCCGTCGCCACCGGGCTCGTGGACCACCACGGCGGCCCGCGCCACCCCGTCCAGGGCCAGCAGGGCCGCCTCGACCTCGCCCGGCTCGATGCGGAAGCCGCGCAGCTTGATCTGGTCGTCGGTGCGCCCGAGGAAGGCGAACCCGCCGTCGGGCAGCCGCCGCACCAGGTCGCCGGTGGCGTAGAGCCGCTCCCCGGTGGCGGGGTCGGTGTGGAACCGCTCGGCGGTCAGCTCGGGACGGTTGAGGTAGCCGCGGGCCACGCCCACACCGCCGATGTGCAGCTCGCCCGGCTCCCCGTCGGCGACCGGCTTGCGCCACTCGTCCAGCACGCGGCCGCTCAGGCCGGGCAGCGGGCGTCCGATGGGCGGCGGCGTGTCGCGCGGGGCGTCGGCCGTGATCTCGCCGCAGGTGGCGAGCATGGTCGTCTCGGTCGGGCCGTAGACGTGGAAGATCCGGAACGGCGGCCGGAGCGCCGGCGGCGCGTGCAGCTTCTCCCCGCCCAGGAGCATGGCCCGCAGGGTGGTGCGGCCGGGCGTCCACCGGGCGTCGAGGAGCTGGACGGCGAGCGCGGTGGTGAAGAAGCCGACGGTCACGCGCTCCGCGCACAGCCAGTCGGCGAAGTCCTGCGGCGAGTCCGGGAGCCGCTGCCCGACGATGCGGAGGGTGCCCCCGCCCGCCAGGCACGGCCACACCTCCAGCGCCCACCCGTCGAAGGACGGCCGGGCCAGTTGGGGCATCCGGTCCTCGGGGGTGATGCCGAACTCGCGCACGTACCAGTCCACGAGGTTGGCGACGCCGCCGTGCTCCACCAGCACGCCCTTGGGGCGGCCGGTGGAGCCGGAGGTGAACGTCACGTAGCACAGGTCGCCTGGGGCCGCGGGCGCGGGCGCCATCCCGCCGTCCGGTCCGTCCGGCAGGTCCTCCAGGACGATCACCTCGTGGTCGCCGGGCGGAAGCCGGTCGGCCAGTTCCCGGCTGGTCACGATCGCGGGCGGCGAGCAGTCGGCGAGGATGGCCGCGGTGCGGTCGGCGGGGTCGCGGGTGTCCATGCCGACGTAGGCGCCCCCCGCGTACAGCGCCCCGAGCGCGGACGCGACCAGCTCCGGCGAGCGGTCGAGCCACAGCGGCACCAGGGTGTCGCGTCCCACTCCGGCGGCCCGCAGCCGGGCGGCGATCCGCCGGGCCAGACCGGACAGCTCGCCGTAGCTCATGGTCCGGGAGCCGTGGACGACGGCCGGACGGGCGGGATTCCTCTCCCCCAGGCCGGCGATGCGCAAGTGCACCGGTTCCGGAGTGATTCCGTCCTCTTCCGGGATTATTTCGTCCTCGAATAAATCGGCGACGGGGACGGGGCGGGTTTTCTCTTGCCGCATCGTAATCAGTTCGTCCTTACGTGATAAGGAATGCCATGCTCCGTTTCGCATGGCACGGGAGGCCCACCGCCCGCCCCTTTACGGAATTCGATCGTCCGGACAGCGGAGGACGGACGGCGGCAGATGAACGGAAAAGAAACCGCAGGACTTCGGTTCGGGACCCGGTCGGGCCCGGACGGCCCGTGGACTTGTGGCCCACGGCGAGGCCGCGCGCCGCGGATGCGGCCGCGGCACGTTCATCCGCACCCTCTCCGCGCACCGCGGGGGCGTCAATGACTGAAATCCGTTTTCGGACAACCGGCCCGGCCGCCCCGGTCCGTCATTCGCCCGTGATGACGTGCGTTTTCACCCGGCAGGCGAATATGGCACGTGAGTTCGACGAATGTCCAGAAGCCGCCACCGCGGCCCGGGCACCCTTGACAGTCCGATCACGCCGCGGAAATGGTGAGCCGCCCACCAACCGGCACGTCAGGAGATTCACGGATGCTCGTGCTCGACGCCGAGGCGGTACAGAAGCTCCATCCCATGGCCGAGTCCATCGAGGTGATGCGCGGGGCGCTCCGCGCGTTCAGCGCGGGCTCCGTGGTGCAGCCGCAGCGCACCATGCTGCGCACCCCCGGCGGCGACGCCCTCGCGGTCATGCCCGCCTACGTCGGCCCGTCACCGGAGGCGCCGCACGCCGGCTTCGGCATCAAGATGATCGCCATCAAGCCCGGCAACCCCGCCATCGGCCTCGACGCCCACCTGGGCATGGTGCTCGTGCTCGACGAGCGCACGGGCGTGCCCAGGGCCCTGATGGACGGCGCGACGATCACCGCCATCCGCACCGCCGCCGTGTCGGCCGTGGCCACCGACGTACTCGCCCGCGCCGACGCCGAGAGGCTCGCCGTCATCGGCTCCGGCGTGCAGGCCCGCAGCCATCTGACGGCGATGGCGCAGGTGCGCAAGCTCAGCGGCGTGCGGGTGTGGTCCAGGAACCCCGACCGGGCCCGGGAGTTCGCCGCGTGGGCCGAGCAGCAGGGCCACCCGTTCCCGGTGGAGCCGGCCGAGAGCGTCGCCCGGGCGACCGAGGACGCCGACATCGTCTGCACGGTCACGGGCAGCACCGAGCCGCTGCTGGAGGCGGACCACGTGCGCGACGGCGCCCACATCAACGCCGTCGGCTCGTCCTTCCCCGACAAGCGCGAGCTCTCCGGGGAACTGGTCGCCCGCTGCTCGGTCTTCGTCGACAGCCGCGACTCGGCCCTCGTGGAGGCCGGGGACGTCCGCGCCCCCATCGCCGAGGGGCTGATGTCGCCCGACGACATCCGCGCCGAGGTCGGCGAGGTGCTGCTCGGCCGCCGGGCCGGGCGGACGGATCCGGACGAGACGACCCTGTTCAAGTCGCTGGGGCTGGCGGTCGAGGACGTGCTGGCAGGATTCGCCATTGAGGGACGGGCCCGCGAACTGGGCGTGGGCACCGAGGTCGCCCTCTTTGCGGAGGAATGAGTTGAGCACAGAACAGGGCTTGCGCAGGGAGTTACGGCTGAGGGGCGCGATCGCCCTGGGCGTCGGCGGGACGATCGGGGGCGGGATCTTCGTCCTGGTCGGCTCCGCGGCGGGCAAGGCGGGTCCGGCGGCGCCCGTGGCCTTCGTCGTGGCCTTCGTCGCCGCGCTGCTGATCGCCCTCCCGTACGCCGAACTCTCCTGCCGGTATCCGCGCGCGGGCGGCGGCTACGCCTTCGTCAGCGCGCTCCTGCCCCGCCCCTGGCCCTTCCTGATGGGCTGGGGCTTCTGGGGCAGCTACGTGTTCATGTCCGGCTTCATCACCCTGGGGTTCGGCGGCTACCTCCACGCGCTCACCGGGCTGCCGCCCCGCCTGGGCGCCCTCCTGGTCATCGTCGCCACCATTGCGGTGAACCTGCGGGGCATGCGGATGTCGGCGGGGGCGCAGAGCCTCGTGGTCGGGGCGGCGGTCGCCACCCTGGTCGGTTTCGGGGTCTTCGGCGCCCCCCACGTCAGCGCCGACAACTTCACGCCGTTCCTCCCGCACGGGATCACCGGGGTGGCGGCCGCGGCGATGCTGGCCTTCCTCTCCTACGCCGGGTTCGACATGGTGGCCGCCGCCGGCGAGGAGGTGAAGTCGCCGGAGCGCACGCTGCCGCGCGCCATCATCGCCACCCTGCTCACCGTCCTCGGGCTCTACCTCGCGGTCACCACCGTCTCCGTCGGCGTGCTGTCCTGGGAGACCCTGGGCGAGTCCGCGGCGCCGCTGTCCGACGCGGTCGCCGCCTTCTCGGGGGACACCGGCAAGCGCGTCCTGGCCGCCGCCGCCACCCTCACGATCGCCGCCACCTGCAACGCGGTGCTGGTGGTGATGTCCCGCATCGTCTTCGCCATGGCCCGCGACGGGCTGCTGCCGCGCAGGCTGTCGGCCGTCGGGCCGCACACCGGCGCGCCGTGGGCCGCCGTGCTGTGCAGCGGGGCGGTGGTGGGCGCGGTGGCGCTCACCCTGTCGGTGGAGCGGACCGCCGAGGTCGGCGGCTTCCTGTACGTCTGGCACTTCGTCCTGCCCATGGCGGCCCTGGTGGTGCTGCGCCGGCGGGGCGGTCCGGCACCGAGCTTCCGCACCCCGGCGGCACCGGTGGTGCTCACCCTGGCCTTCGGGATCTGCGCCCTCTTCCTGGTCTCCGGCGGCTGGCAGCCCGCCCTGGCCGGCCTCGGCTGGCTGGCGGTGGGGTACGCCGGCCACTGGCTCGCCGTGCGGCGGGGCGGGGCCGGGCGCCCGGCCCGGCCGACGGCACAGGACGGACACGACGAGCACGACGGGCACGACGAGCACACGGCCGTACGGCCGCAGAACAGGATCGACAGTTCCGGATGAGGAATTCCGGCGCTCCCTCCGCACGACGGCGCGGCCTCCCCCGCGCCCCCACCCCCGACACAGCGGAAGGCGAACCATGTCACGACGTCTGTTCACCTCGGAGTCCGTGACCGAGGGGCACCCCGACAAGATCGCTGACCGGATCAGCGACACCGTCCTCGACGCCCTCCTGGCCCAGGACCCCACCTCCCGCGTCGCCGTGGAGACGATGATCACCACCGGGCTGGTGCACGTGGCCGGCGAGGTGACCACCTCCGCCTACGCCGACATCCCCACCCTGGTGCGCAACGCCGTCCTCACCATCGGCTACGACTCGTCGGCCAAGGGGTTCGACGGGGCCTCGTGCGGGG
>NZ_DASQNP010000257.1:0-20278 GCF_035644915.1 Streptomyces sp. | reverse complement strand
CCACCGGCCAGGCCAACTACGCCGCCGCCAACGCCTTCCTCGACGCCCTCGCCCACCACCGCCACCACCACGGCCTGCCCGCCACCTCCCTCGCCTGGGGCTACTGGGCCGAGACCACCGGCCTGACCGCACACCTGGACGCCGGTCATGTGGGCAAGCTGCGGCGGTCCGGGCTGGTTCCGCTGACGAACGAGCAGGGCATGGCCCTGTTCGACGCCTCGGTGCCGCCCGGCGGGCCCTCGGTGCTGCTGCCGGCAAACCTGTCCACGGCCCAGCTCGACGCGGAGAGCGCGCCGCCGCTTCTGCGCGGTCTGGTGCGTCCGTCCCGGCGGGCCGCGGGTACGGCCGCGCGGGGCGGCGCCTCGGGACTGGTTCGTCGACTGGCGGAGCTGGCGGTACCGGAGCAGCAGGAGGCGCTGGTGGAGCTGGTCTCCGCGCACGTGGCCACGGTGCTGGGGCACGCGTCGGGCGTGTCGACACCGCCGGGCAAGGCGTTCAAGGACCTGGGCTTCGACTCGCTGACCGCCGTGGAGCTGCGCAACCGGCTCTCGGCGGCGACCGGGTTGCGGTTGCCGGCCACCCTCGTCTTCGACCACCCCTCGCCGACGGCCGTCGCGCAGCACCTCCACGAGAAGCTGTTCGCGAAGAGTCCGGCAGCCCCGGAGGCCGCGCCGGCAGATCCTTTCGCCGAACTGGACAGGCTCGACGCGGCGCTGCTCGCCATCGGCCAGGACGACGCGGTGCGCGACCGAGTCGCGCAGCGGCTGGCGGCGGTGCTCGCCCGGCTCGGCGCGGGCCGCGGCGAGCGGGAGGGAGCGGTGTCCGACCGGCTCCAGGAGGCGTCCAGCGATGAGCTGTTCGACTTCATCGACAAGAACCTGGGAAGGAATTCGCATGCCTGATGAGGCAGCACGCAAGCAGGTGGCTCTGGAGTACTGCCGTCGTCTCAACGCCGGTGACGTCGATGGTGCGCTGGCCCTGTTCGCGGCGGAGGTCACGTACGAGGACCCGGTCGGAAGCGGCCCGCTGACAGGTCTGGCCGCGGTGCGCGAGCACCTGGCGCAGGCGGTGGCCAACCGGGTGCGGGAGACGCCCGGGGTGCCGGTGGCATCGATGGACGGCGAACACGTGCTCCTGCCGGGCAGGGCCGAGCTGGACGACGCACGGCTGCCGGCCGGAAGCCGGTTGTCCGTGAACTTCGTCGCGATGATGCGGGTGAGGGCCGACGGTCTGATCCGGGAGATGCGGATGTTCTGGGGTCGTTCGGACGCGACGGTGACGCCGACCGTGCGGGAAGCCTGGGCAGCGCAGTGAGCGCGCCCGTCCAGGAACCGTCGTCGGTGGCGACGCCGGCGGCGCTCGCCGAGCCGAGAACGCCGGTCAGCCGGAAGTGGACGCTGCTGCTGGTGCTGGCCAATCTGGGGATCTGGATGGCCTTCATGGCGCCGCTCCAGGTCCTGCTGCCGGACCAGATCCAGGACATCTCGCCGGATGACAAGAAGACGCTGCTGGGTTGGGTGACCGGGGCGGGCGCGCTGGCGGCGCTGCTGGTCACCCCGCTGGTCGGGGCGCTGTCCGACCGGACGACGAGTCGGCTGGGGCGGCGGCGGCCGTGGACGGTGACCGGGGCGCTGCTCAGTGCGGTGTCCCTGGCCGCGCTGGCCCGGCAGGACACGATCGCCGGTGTGGCGGTGGCCTGGGTGTTCGTGCAGGCGGGCCTCAACATGATGCTGGCCTCGCTGACCGCCGCGGTGCCGGACCGGGTACCGGTGCGGCAGCGCGGGCTGGTGTCGGGGTGGGTGAACCTGCCGCAGGTGCTCGGTGCGGTGCTGGGTGTGGCGGTGGTGTCGGCGATCGTGCCGGGGCGCTCCGGGTACGTGGCTTTGGGCCTGGCCGTCGTCGGGCTCGCACTGCCCTTCGTGCTGCTGACCACCGACGATCCGCTGCCTCCGGCGGCCCGGCCGCCGCTGCGCACGGTGTGGCGGGGCATGTGGATCAGCCCGCGCCGCCACCCGGACTTCGGGTGGGCGTGGGCGAGCCGGTTCGTGACGCAGCTCAGCGGCGCGGCCGCCTCGCTCTACCTGCTCTACTTCCTTGAGGACTCGGTGAAGGTGAAGGACGCCGACGAAGCGGTCCTCCAGCTCACGGCCGTCACCACGCTGTGCCTGCTCGTCACGATCGTGCTGGGCGGATACTGGTCGGACCGGCTGGGCCGCCGGAAGGTGTTCGTGCTGGGGGCCGGCGCGGTCCTGGCGCTGGCCTCGGTGGTGATGGCGGTCTCGCCGACCTGGCCCGCGGCGGTGCTGGCCGCGGCCATCCTGGGTGCCGGGTTCGGTGTGTACCTGGCCGTGCACTCGGCGCTGGTGACGGAGGTGCTGCCGTCCGCCGTGGACCGGGCGAAGGACATGGGGCTGGTGAACGTGGCGAACACGGCGCCCAACCTGCTGGCTCCGGTCGTGGCGGGGCCCGTGGTGTCCTTGATGGGCTATCCGGCGCTGTTCGCGCTGTCGGCGGTGCTGACGCTCGGCGGCAGCGCTCTGGTGTTGCGGATCCGTTCGGTCGCCTGATCCGGGTCCCCGGTCCGGTGCGTACGGGCAGGGCGGGGAGCCGGAGGGGGTGGGAGAGCCGAGCGATGCGGCGGACGTGTCCGGGTTTCCCGGCGGCAACGACGACGTGGGGGCGGTCCTCCGGAGAGGACCGCCCCCGTACGGTGTCCCGGGCGGACGGGCCGGTGGGCCCGGTCAGGCGTTGGAGGGCTTGGTCGCCGTCGCCATGATGTAGTCGACGGTCTCCAGTTCCCGCCTCAGCAGCTCGGGGTCCGCCCATGCCTTCTGCAGGATGCGGTAGTAGAGCTTGCTGACCGTGGGTTTGAAAGCCGGATCAGCGATCTTCTTGGTGATGTAGGCGCGCCAGGGCTCCCACACCTTGGGCTGGATGGTGGTGACCCCTACCGACTCGAAACCCGCCTGGCCCAGCTTCTGGGCGTAGACGTCGCGGTCGTGCCAGTTGCGGTCGTCCACGGTCCACTTGAGCCAGCCCAGCGCGTGGGACTTGAGGTTCTCGCGCGGCCCGGCGTCGGGCATGGGCACGATGTCGGCCGTGGCGAGGACGCCGCCGGGGCGCAGCACCCGGAAGGCTTCCTTGAAGAACTGGGTGCGCGGCTGGTAGTGCATCGCCGACTCCAGCGAGACCACCCGGTCGAAGGTGTTGTCCGGGAAGGGGATCTCGGTGGCGGAGGCGAGCTGGAAGCTGACCTTGCCGGTGACGCCCTCGCGGCGCGCCCGGTCGCTGGCGAACTCGACGTGCTTCGGTGTGATGTTGATGCCGAAGATCTGCTTGGGCCGTCGGCTCTCCAGCCAGTAGAAGTCCTGGTCGCCGTAGCCGAATCCGCAGTCGAGGACGATGTCGCCCTCCTGCATCCTGGCGGTGTCCGCGAGGAGACCGGCGAGTGCCTGCTGCGCGTCGTCGTAGGTTTCCTGCCCGGTCTCCCAGTAGCCCTGGTTGAAATAGGTGCTTTCCTCGGTCATGAGGTGTCCGGGAGGGTACATCTCGTAGATGCTCTGGACCTTCTTCGTCCAGTCCTTGGCCAGACGGAACTTGACGAGGCTGCCCAGCATGCGGACGTCCTCGCGAAGAGATGCCTGCGATCTTGCCATGGTTCGCTTCCTCCTGACCAAGCAGGCCGCAGGGGTTGGCGATGGCCGAGATGTATCACCGCGGCGCGCGCTGACGGCCGTTTTGCGGGATGGGGACGTGTGAATTCTCCGCGGGCCGTCTAGCAACCCCCTAAAGCGAACCTGAAAACCGCGTGGGTCGGCGAGCTCGTACATGGCGAGCCGGCGGATCACGGGGTCGTCGCCGCGGGCGGTCGCCGAGGCCGGGCCCCCTGCGGTGGAGGCGGCACCGGTCGCCGGGTCCGGGCGCGCGGACCGGCGGGCGGTCACACCGCCGCACCGCAGGTTCGGGAACAGCCCGCCCTGGTACGGGGAGATGCCCGCCGCCCGCGCGTACGAGCCCGTTAGCGCTGCTTTAACCGGCGGCGGCAGCATCGGGCGTCCCCTATGTCGTGCGTAGGCGTGCGCGGGAGAGGAGCGGGATGAACACCCCGACCATCCACATCCTGTCGGTCAGGACGGCCCTGCCCGGCCCTCTGGTCGACAACGCGGCGCTGGCGCGCCGGCTCGGCGTGGGCGACGCCTGGGCGCAGTGGGCCGAAACAGGTGTGGGTGTGCGCTCCCGTCACCTGGCCCGCGACCTGGAGTCGGGCGAGATCACCCACACGCTCGCCGACCTGGGCGAGTCGGCGGCGCGGGAGGCGCTGGCCGCCGCGGGGCTGGACGCGCAGGACGTGGACCTGCTGGTCATGGGTACGACCATGCCGGACATGCTGATGCCCGCGACCGTCAACATCGTCGCGGACCGGCTGGGCGTCAACGACGTACCGACGTACCAGTTGCAGGCGGGCTGCTCGGCACTCGTGCAGGCCTTCCAGATCGCCGTGCGGCGGCTGGCCGGCGGCGCGGCGCGCACGGCGCTGGTGCTGGGCGGCGACACCTGGGTGAAGCACGTCGACCCGAGCGGTGACGTGAAGCGCCTGTCGCCCGCCGAGCTGGTCACCCTCGCGCTGGCCGGTGACGGGGCGGGCTGCGCGGTGCTGAGCGTGGAGCCGCGGCCGGGTGCGCCGGTGCTGCGGAGCGTCCGTTCGCAACTGGCGGGCGGGCCGCCCGCGCAGACAGTGGAGTGGTTCGGCGCCCACGCCGGGACGGGCCGGCCCGCCGTCACCGAGGACCGGGCCGCTGTCGAGGAGCGGGTGCCGGTGCTGGCCGCCGAGGCGTGGCGGGAGCTGCTGGAGGATGCCGGCTGGAAGGACTCCGACGTGGACGTCCTGCTCCCGCCGCAGTACTCGGGGCGGATCACCACGCGGGTGAGCGAGCTGCTCGGCCTGCCCGGACTGCGGGCGACAAGCTGCGTGGAGGAGATCGGCAACAACGGCAACGGGCTGCTGCTGTTCCAGTTGGAGCAGGCACTCGCCGGGCTGACCGGCGGCGGGCGCGCCGTGGGGCTCACGGTCGAGGCGACCGAGTGGGCCAGGGGCGGGATCGCCGTGGAGGTGCCGTGAGCGGGCCGGTACGGGCGGTCGTGCTGGGCGGCAGCGTGGCCGGCCTGCTGGCCGCCGCGGCCCTGGCGCCGCACGTCGACTCCGTCACGGTCGTCGAACGGGACCGGATGCCGGTGGACGGTCCGGGTGCCCGGACCGGTGTGCCGCAGGCCGACCACGCCCACGTGCTGTGGTCCGGCGGCGCCCGGGCCGTGGAGCGGCTGCTGCCGGGTACGACGGAACGGCTGCTCGCGGCCGGCGGGCGGCGCGTCGGGGTGCAGCAGGACATGCTGCTGATGTCGGCGGCGGGCTGGTGCGAGCGTTTTCCCGAGACGCAGTTCATGCTCACCTGCAGCCGCCCGCTGCTGGAGTGGGTCCTGCGCGGCGGCGTGCTGGCCCTGCCGAACGTATCCCTGCTGGACGGCGCCGTGGCCGCGGGCCTGTCGGGGAGCGCGGAGGCCGTGGACGGCGTGCTGGTGCGGGAGCGGGGCGCGGAGGACGGTGGGGAGCGGCTGCTGGCCGCCACCGTCGTGGTGGACGCGACGGGGCGCGGTTCGGCGCTGCGCGGCTGGTTGCGGGACTTCGGGCTGCCCGCGCCCGAGGAGGAGTCCGTGGACTCCGGGCTGACCTACACCACCCGGGTCTTCCGGGCGCCCGGGGAGGCGGCCTCCGTCTTCCCGGTGGTGAGCCTGTACGCCGACCACCGGGTGGCGAAACCGGCCCGCAACGGGTTGGTCGTGCCCATCGAGGGCGACCGCTGGATGGTGTCGCTGTCCGGCAGCCGGGGCGCCCGGCCGACCGCCGACCCCGAGGGGTTCGTGGCGTTCGCGCGCAGTCTGCGGCATCCCCTGGTGGCCCGTATGGTCGCCGCCGCCGAGCCGCTGACCGAGCCCCGCAGCACCCGCAGCACCCGCAACCGGCGGCTGCGGTACGAGCGGATGGCGTCCTGGCCCGCCGGTCTGCTGGTGGTGGGCGACGCCCTGTCCGCCGTCAACCCGGCCTACGGGCACGGGATGACGGCGGCGGCGCGCGCCGCGCAGGCCCTGCGGGCGGAGCTGGTGGCGCACGGACCGGAGCCGGCGCGGGCGCGGGAGACCGTCGCGGCGATCAGCGCGGCGGTGGACGATCCGTGGCTGTGGGCGACGTCGCAGGACGTGCGGTTCCCCGAGTGCAGGATCGTCTCGGCCGACGCCGGGTTGGGCGAACGGGCGACGGCCCGGGCCGGTTTCGCGGATCTGCTGCAGGTGGCCGCGTCCCGTGACGCGGATGTCAACGCGGCGATGACCGGCGTGATGTCGATGTCGGAGCCGATGGCGGGTCTGGAGGACCCGGGGGTGCTCGACGCGGTGCGGGCGGCGGCGGCCTCGGGCCCGAGGCCGCTGCCGCAGCCCCGGCTCAGCGGTGCCGAGCTGGCGTTGCTGCGCAGGCCCGCCCGGACCGCCGTGCGCGGCTAGGACGTCTCCGGCGGCTCGGTCCGGGGCCGCGCGGGTCCCCGGGCGACGCGCCGCGTCCGCAGGCCACGGCCCCACCGACACGGCGCGCTCTGACCACGAGGGGGCCGGCCGCACCGGCGGCCGGCCCCCCTCGGTCGTGGGCCTCGGTCGTGGGCCGTCAGGCCGCGTCGCCGAACCAGCGGTGCAGCGCGGGCTCCAGGCCGTCGACGCCGGTCTCGCCGGTCGCCGCCCAGGCCACGAAGCCGTCGGGGCGGACCAGCAGCCCCGCGGCGTCCACGCCCTCGACCGGGGCGAGGGAGACGCTGTCGAGGTGACCGTCCCGTCCGGGGGCCTCGGGCGGTCCGGCGGTTCCGCCGGTGAGGTCCACCAGGACGCCGCGCCCGGCCCGGAGGGCTTCGGCGACGGCTGTGGGCTCTCCGTCGGCGTCCTTGACCAGAGAGTTCGGCACGGGGCAGCCCAGCAGCGGGTGGGCGTCGTCCTGCTCGGCCCCGTCCATGGGGTAGCGGACGTCGGTCACCGTGGTGATGAGGTGGCGGTTGACGTCGGGCAGCTTCACCAGGTCGGCGAAGAGCTGGCGCAGCACGTCGAAGTGCTCGCCCTGGGTGAGCAGCGCCATCTGCGACCGGGTGAACACGCACGCCCGGTGGCCGACGGGGCGGCGTTCTTCGTCGTAGGTGTCCAGCAGGGCGTCGGGGGCCCGGCCGTCGAGGACGGCGGCGAGCTTCCAGCCGAGGTTGGCGGCATCGTGCAGTCCGGTGTTGAGGCCGTGCCCGGCGAAGGCGACGTGCAGGTGCGCGGCGTCACCGGCGACGAACACGCGGCCCTGCCGGTAGTTCTCCACCTCGCGGGTGGTGTTGGTGTAGCGGTGGAGCCACTGGACCTCGCCGATGACGGGCGTGCGGCCGGTGATGCGCTCGGTGCTGGCCACGACCTCGTCGAGGCTGACGGGCTGGTCGGCCGGGGGCGGGGCCACCTGGTCGTTGAACTCCAGCGTCATGATGCGGGAGGGGCCGCCCTCGTGGGGCGAGCGGATGACGGCGAACTGCCCGCCCGGGTAGTTGCCGGCGTGCCACTCGCCCTCGATGGACTCGACGTCGGCGAGCAGCCCGTACCAGCGCGGCCCGCTCTCGCGCACCGCGAACCCGGCCAGCGCGCGGACCGTGCTGTCACCGCCGTCGGCGCCGACGAGGTAGTCGCCGTGCAGCTCGTAGTCGCCGTCTTCGGTGCGCACGGCGACGGTGACGCCGTCGGCGTCCTGGGTGAGGCTCACGCAGGTGTGGCCGCGGCGGATGTCCGCGCCGAGCTTGACGGCGTGGGCTTCGAGCATCTCCTCGGTGTACTGCTGCGGGAGGAGGAGGGAGTACTCGTCCTCCATGTACGGCTCGAGGTCGAGCCAGTAGCTCGCGAAGTGCAGCCGCGGCCACAGCGGGGGCTTCCCCGCCCGCAGGGTGTCCATGATGCCGCGCTGGTCGAACAGGTCGGCGGTGCGGGCGTGGAGGGTGCCGCCGATCGTGTGTCCGTTCGCCTTCGGCGAGCTTTCCAGGACGACGGCTTCCACCCCTGCCAGCCGCAGCTCGCTGGCGAGGAACAGGCCGACCGGGCCTGCTCCCACGATGACGACGGTGCCAGTCAAAGGAGTCTCCATTCCGGGTTCTTCCGCGTGCCGCGACGGGGCGGTCAGCGTGAGGGACGTGCGGCTGCGGCGAGTCGGCCGTGCAGGTGCGCGGCGAGACCGGCCGGGGTCGGATGGTCGTAGACGACCACCGTGGGCAGGTTGAGTCGTGTGGCGGCGTTGAGGCGCGTGCACAGTTGGAGGGCGGAGAACGACGAGAAGCCGATCTCCGTGAGGTTGTCCTCCGGGTCGATCTCCCCGGTGCCGTCCAGGCCGAGGATGTCGGCGGCACAGTCGCGCACGAGGTCGAGGAGGATGGACTGGGCCTCCGCGTCGTCGGCCGCCGCGGCGAGCCGGGCGCTCAGCCGCTCGGCCCCGGCGTCGGGGTCCGCGGAGTCCGGAGCGGTGGTGCCGTGGGCCGCCGTACGGGCCTCCGGGGCGGCCTCGCGCAGCAGCGCCCGGTGGGCGTCGCCCTGCTCGGCGGTGAACCGGGCCCAGTCGGCGTCGACGACGACTGTGGTGTCCGCGCCCGCGGCGGGGAGGTGGCCGAGCACGTCCATCGCGGGCCCCAGGGCCAGGGGGCGCAGTCCGGGCGCCGCCGGGTGGGGCAGTTCGGTGTGCGGTCCGAACGAGACGGCCGCGGCGGGCAGCCCGGCGGCCCGGCGGGCGTCGGCGACGGCGTTCAACCTGCTGTGCAGGGGCGCCTGTTCGCCGGTGCCCGGCACGCCGAGGGTGCCCGGCAGGGCGGAGAAGACGACGAAGGCCGCCAGGTCCCGGTCGCGGGTGAGTTCGTCGAGGTGGTGGGCGGTGGTCAGGGCCGCCTGCGGGTCCGTGCCCGCCGCGCCCGCCGCGTGGACGACGGCGGTGAGCGGCGTGTCCGCCAGCAGGGCGGCCAGGGCGGCGCGGTCGCCGTCCTCGTGCGGCCACAGGGTGAGGCCGACTTCCGTCTCCGCCAGGCCGGCCGGCGCCTCGTCGGCGAGGAGGACCAGGTGCCGGGCGCCGTGGCCGGCGAGCCAGCGGGCGGCGTGGGCACCGTGCGGCGTGTCGGTGCCGGTGACGAGCACGGTGCCCTCGGGTTTCCACGGCGCGGGCCCGGGAGCGTCCACCGGCAGCGGGGCGAGGCGGCGGGCGAGGAAGCCGGCGGCCCGCAGGGCGAGCTGCCGTTCGGCCTCGGCATCCGTGCGGCCCCCGCCGCCCGTGCCGCTCGTGTCGCCCAGGAAGTCGGCCAGGCGGCGGCCCGCGGTGTCGTCCAGGTGCTCCGGCAGGTCGATGACGCCGCCCGACCAGCCGGGGATCTCGGCCGCCGCGCTCTGCAGCACGGCCCACACCGGGGCCTGTTCGGGCCGCGGGGTGTCCGAGGCCCCGGCGGCCGCGGCGCCCTGGGTGAGGCCCCACACCGGAACGGGGCACCCGGCAACCGCCACCTCGCGGACCAGGGCCGCGGTGAGCGCCGTCCCGACGGACACCACCGGGTGTCCGGGGTGCGGGCGCTCGTCCAGCGCGAGCAGGGAGAGCACGCCGGTGAAGGGCGCGCCGTCCTGGGCGGCGTCCTCCAGCCGGGCGCGGACGAGCGCGGCCGGCTGCTCGTCGTCGGCATCGGGGTCCACGGGGAGGGTGACCACGTCGTGCCCGCGGGTGGTGAGCGCGCCGGTCACCGCCGTGACGGCCGCGGCCCGGGCGAGCGGTGCGGGCACGACGGCCAGCCACGTTCCGGGGGCGGCGTCGGCGGCGGGGTCGACGACGGGGTCCCAGCGCAGCCGGTACCGGCCGCGCTGGGCGCGCCGCCAGCCGGTGAGGGCCGGAAGCAGGGTGGCCAGTCCGGCCTGCTGTGCGTCGTCGGCGTGCAGGGCGGCGGCCAGGTGCTGGAGGTCGCCGTTCTCGACGGCCGACCAGAAGGAGGCGTCACCGGCGGAGCCGGGCCGGGGCCCGGGCCCCTCCGGCGGGTCCACCCACAGCCTGCGCCGCTGGAAGGCGTAGGTCGGCAGCGGAACGACGGCGCCGCCCGCGGGCCGGTCGCCGGCGGGCCCGTCCGGCTCCAGTTCGGCGCCGCCCGCGTGCAGGCGGGCCAGGGCGGTGGTGAAGGCCGTGGCCTCGGGTTGCCCGGGCCGCAGGGCGGCGGCCAGGACGGCGGTTCCGGGGGCCTCGGCGGCGCCGGTGGCCAGGCAGTCGTGGGTGAGCCCGGTGAGCGTTCCGTCGGGGCCGAGTTCGAGGTAGAAGCGGACGTCCTGCTGGGCGAGGTGGTTGACCGAGTCGGCGAACCGCACGGTGCGCCGGGCGTGGTCCGCCCAGTAGCGCGGGGACGCGGCCTCGTCGGCGCCGAGCACCTTGCCGGTGAGGTTGGAGACGACGGGGATCGCCGGGGGCCGGAAGGTGAGGCCGGAGACGACCTCGGTGAACTCTTCCAGCATCGGTTCCATCAGCGGCGAGTGGAAGGCGTGGCTGACCCGCAGTCGCTTGGTGTTGTGGCCCCACACCTCCCAGAAGGCGCGGATCTCCTCCACGGCGGCGCTGTCGCCGGAGATCACCGTGGAGCCGGGTGTGTTGACGGAGGCGATGCCGACCTGGTGCTCGCGGCCCGCGAGCATGGGCAGGATCTGCTCCTCGGCCACCTGGACGGCGGCCATGGCACCGCCCTCGGGCAGCTCCTCCATCAGCCGTCCGCGTGCGGCCACGAAGGTGCAGGCGTCCGGCAGGTCCAGCATGCCGGCGACGTGGACGGCGGTCAGCTCGCCCACGGAGTGGCCGAGCAGGTGGTCAGGCCGGACGCCGAAGGACTCCGCCAGCCGGTACAGCGCCACTTCCAGGGCGAACAGGGCGGGCTGGGTGTACCGCGTGCGGTCCAGGAGGGCCGCCGCCGCACTGCCGGGCTCGGCGAAGGCGACCTCGCGCAGCGGCCGGTCCAGGTGCGGGTCGAGGCCCGCGCAGACGGCGTCGAAGGCTTCGGCGAAGGCGGGGAAGCGGGCGTACAGCTCGCGGCCGGTGCCCGCGCGCTGGGAGCCCTGGCCGGTGAAGAGGACGGCTGTGCGCCCGGCGCGTGCCCGGCCGGTCACCGCCTGCGCCGCGCCGTCCGCCAGCGCCCGCAGCCCGGTGAGGATGTCGTCACGGGTCTCGCCCACGGCGGCGCCCCGGTGGTCGAGCGTGGCCCGGGCCGTCGTCAGGGTGTGGGCCACGTCCGGCAGGGGCAGCTCGGGGTGGCTCTCCAGATGGCGGTGGAGGCGGTCGGCCTGGGCGCGCAGGGCGGCCGGCGAGTGTCCGGAGAGCCGCAGCAGCACCGGCCCGTCCCGGTGCCGGGGAGTGGCGGACGGTTCGGGGGCGGCAGTCGGTTCGGCCGCGGGCGGCTCCTCGATGACGACGTGGGCGTTGGTGCCGCTCATGCCGAAGGAGGACACGCCCGCCCGGCGGGGGCGTTCACCGTCCGCGGGCCACGGCAGGTTCTCCGTGAGCAGTTCCACGGCGCCCGCGCTCCAGTCCACGTGCGGGGTGGGCGCGTCGATGTGGAGGCTGCGGGGCAGCACGCCGTGCCGCATCGCCAGCATCATCTTCATGAGCCCGGCGGCCCCGGCCGCGGCCTGGGTGTGGCCGAGGTTGGACTTGACGGAGCCGAGCCTCAGCGGCCGCCCCGCCGGGCGGCCCTGCCCGTAGGTGGCGAGGATGGCCTGGGCCTCGATGGGGTCGCCCAGGGTGGTGCCGGTGCCGTGCGCCTCCACCGCGTCCACCTCCGCGGCCGTCAGGCCGGCGGAGGCGAGCGCCCGGCGGATGACCCGCTGCTGGGCGGGTCCGTTGGGGGCGGTCAGCCCGTTGGAGGCGCCGTCCTGGTTGACCGCCGAGCCCCGCAGCACGGCCAGTACGGGGTGGCCGTGGCGGCGGGCATCGCTGAGGCGCTCCACCAGGAGGAGTCCGGAGCCCTCCGCCCAGCCGGTGCCGTCGGCGGCGGCCGCGAACGGCTTGCACCGGCCGTCGGGCGCCAGACCGCGTTGCCGGCTGAACTCCACGAAGATGCCGGGGCCGCACATGACGGTGGCGCCGCCGGCCAGCGCGAGCGAGCACTCCCCCGCCCGGAGCGCCTGGGCGGCCAGGTGCAGGGCCACTAGGGAGGAGGAGCAGGCGGTGTCGACGGTGACGGCCGGGCCCTCCAGCCCGAAGGAGTAGGCGACGCGGCCGGAGGCGATGCTCGGCGCGCTGCCGATGCTGATGTGTCCCTCGTAGCCTTCCAGCGCCTTGCTGACCTGGGTGGCGTAGTCGCTGTACATGACACCGGCGAACACGCCGGTGTCGCTGCCGCGCAGGGAGGTGGGGTCGATGCCCGCGTTCTCGAACGTCTCCCACGCGGTCTCCAGCAGCAGACGGTGCTGGGGGTCGGTGGCGGCGGCCTCGCGGGGCGTCATCTCGAACGCCTCGGGGTCGAAGTGGGCGGCGTCGTGGAGGAAGCCGCCCTCCTTCACATACGTGCGGCCCGGCCGGTCGGGGTCGGGGTCGTAGAGCCCTTCGACGTCCCAGCCCCGGTCGCGGGGAAAGGCGGAGACGGCGTCGCCGCCGGTGGACACCAGCCGCCACAGGTCCTCGGGGGACCGGACTCCGCCGGGGAAGCGGCAGCCCATTCCGATGACGGCGACGGGTTCGTGGCGTCCGGACTCGGCCTCGGCGAGCCGTTGCCGTGTCTCGTGCAGGTCGGCGGTGACCCACTTGAGATAGTCCAGGAGCTTTTCCTCGTTGGCCATCGTGCTGATCCCCTCAGCTCCTCGGCACGTCGGACTCGGGCCGCCATGCTCATCAGGCGGGCTAAAGGCCCACTAGCCCCGAACTTCTGCGCGAACGCGGCTCGTTCGGCGCGTCCGGCCCGCGCGGCCGGACGCGCCGTGGGCGCGGCGGCGGTCACGGACCGGTGCGCACCGGCAGGACGCGGGGGCCGATGAGCCGCAGGTTGTCGTGCCACTCCACGCCGGGCAGCACCTTCAGGCCGGGGAAGCGGCCGTACAGCCCCTCCAGGGCGATGCGGATCTCCAGACGGGCCAGCGCGGCGCCGAGGCAGAAGTGCACGCCGCGGCTGAAGCCGATGTGCGGGTTGGGGTCGCGGCGGATGTCGAAACGCTGCGGGTCGGTGAAGCGGCGCTCGTCGTGGTTGGCCGACAGCAGCCAGGCGACGACGAGCTGCCCCTCGGGGATCTTCTCCCCGCCCAGTTCCACGTCCCGCGTGGTCACCCGGAACGCCTGGCTGAGCGGCGGGTAGTAGCGGATCGTCTCCTCGATGGCGGCCGGCATCAGCGCGGGTTCGGCCCGCAGGGCGGCGGCCTGCTCGGGGTTGGCGTCCAGGGCCAGGACGGCGCTGGCGATGACCGAGGTGGCGGTGACGTGCCCGGCCATCAGGAGGAGCCCCGCGAAGTTGGCGATCTCCTCCTCGTCCAGCCGGTCACCGTCGAGTTCGGCCTGCGTGAGCTGGCTGAGCAGGTCGTCGCCGGGGTTGGCGCGGCGGGTCCGGGCATGCTCGCCGAAGTACTCGGTCTGCTCCCGCAGGGCGGCCATGACGTTCTCGTCCTTGAGGACGTCGGTCACCGCGCTCGTCGTCGACGCCCGCGCCTGGGCCCACTTGTGGAACAGGACCCGGTCCTCGGGGGGCACGCCGAGGAGTTCGGCGATGGTGATGACGGGCAGGGTGTAGGCGAAGTCGGCTATGAGATCGAATTCGGCGCGCCCCGAGAGGCCGTCCAGCAGTTCCTTGGTGATGGTCTCCATGCGCGTGCCCAATTCGTTCACGGTGCGCGGAGTGAACGCCTGGTTGACCAGGGCACGGGCTCTGTTGTGCTCCGGCGGGTCCATGAAGCCGAGGTTGCCCCGGTTGACGGTGCCCAGCGGCATCACCCGGTCCAGTTGGGCCGAGTACGTCGAGGCGTCCGTCAGAACCTCCACCACCTCGTCGTAGCGGAGGACCTGCCACGTCCTGGTGCTGTCGTCGAACAGGACGCTCTTGAACGCACGCCCCATGGCGAGTTTGCCCATCAGCGCCGCGACGGGGTCGGGCGACTCGGCTCCCGGTGCGCCAGGGGTGGTCTCTTCTGCCATCTTCTCACTCCGTACCGAATTCTCGACGCGGCAGTGAGGACGACGACAGAACGTGGAACAACGCCTGACGCTCAACTCTCGCCGCGACCCGGACCGTTCGAAGCATAAGTGGGCGCCGGACGGCCGAGACAGTCCCGAAAAGCCTTTCGCGCGCGGACATTAACCGGGCGCAAGCTCGGCTTTAACGCGGCTGATCAACATGGTATTCGGCGCGTTCTGCATTGTGCGACGCCTGTTATCCCGTTTTTCCGCGGTACAGCAGCCGGGAGGTCTTCGGATGGGTGTCCCCCTCAACGATGCCCAGGTGTTCATCCACGGGGTGGGCACGGCACTGCCCGGGCCTCCGGTCACCAATGAGGACATCGCCGCCCACTACGGCATGCCGACGGTGTGGCGGCAGTGGGTGGACGAGTTCATCGGGACGCGCAGCCGCCACCTCGCCGTCGACCTGGCCACCGGCACGGTCAGCCACACGCTCACCGACCTCGGGGAGATCGCCGCGCGCGGCGCCCTCGCGGACGCCGGGCTGGCGGCCGGCGACATCGACGTGCTGGTGATGAGCACGGCCACGCCGGACCACCTGGCCCCGGCCACGGTGAGCCGGGTCGCCGGACGGCTCGGCATCAGCGGGGTGCCCGTCTACCAGCTCCAGTCCGGGTGCACCGGTGCCGTGCAGGCGCTGGAGGTCACGCTGGACCTGCTGCGCGGCGGGGAGCACCGCACGGCGCTCGTCATCGGCGGCGACACCAGTGCCAAACACACCAGCCCCGACGTGGACGCCGCCGCCGTCCCGCTGGAGGTGCAGGTCAACGGGCTGATCTTCGGTGACGGGGTCGGCGCGGCGGTGCTCGGCACGACGCCGGTCGAGGGCCGCCCGGTGCTGCGGCACGTGCACACCCGGCTCGTCGGCGCGGGCCGTGCCCCGGGCCAGACCGTGTACTGGTTCGGCCGGGCGGTCTCCGGCGCGGACGGCGTGCCCGCGGCCGAGGACTACAAGACCATCGAGACCACGGCCGCGCCGATGGCCGCCGACGCCCTCAAGCACCTGCTGCACACGCTGGGCTGGGAGGCCGAGCGGTTGCACTACCTGCTGCCTCCGCAGCTCTCCTCGCGGATGACCGGCCGCACCCTCGAACACCTGGGCCTGACGGGCACCGAGGCCATCAGCCGGGTCACCGAGATCGGCAACACCGGCAACGCGATCCCCTACTTCCAGCTCGAACACCTGCTGCCCCGGCTGCGCCCGGGAGACCGTGCCGTCGGCATCAGCATCGAGGCCAGCAAGTGGATCCAGTCCGGGTACGCCCTGGAGCAGCCCGCCTGAGACGCGCCCCGAGCCGCCCGCCCGGGCAGAACGGCCCGGGCGGTCCCGCCCGAGAGAGGGAAACCGCCCGCATGACGATCGACCCGAAGACCCCGCTGACCCACAACCCCGTCATCGACGCGCTCGTCGGGTCGTGGCGCCAGATCGTGGACGCCGAGTACTCCCCGCAGGACGAGCGGCTGCCCGACCTCGCCGTGCTGGCCCGGGCGACGGCCCGGGCCGTCGCGGCCGCGGTGCCGCGCCCCGTCGCGGAGATCGCCGCGCCGGACGCCGCGGACGAACCCGGTGAGTCGGTGCTGCTGGACAAGGTGATCCAGGAGGTGACCGACCGCGAGTACACGCCGCTGAGCCCGGACGGCCCGAGCGTCGGCGACCTCGTCCTGGTCACCGAGAAGATCTACAACGCCGATCGTGAGGAGATCGGTGCCGACACCGGCCGCCTGCGGATCGTCCGCAAGGACCCGGAGACCGGCCACCACTTCACCGTCTCGCTGGTCTCCTCCACGGTCCAGGGGAACAAGATGTTCGCCTTCGGCTACACCGAGATGGAGGCCCAGCTCTCCGGTGGCCGCACCACCATCCAGGTCGCCTGCTGGGAGGGCCCCTGGGCCGGGATGAGCGGCACCCTGTCGTGGGTGATCAACTCCATGACGTCCGCCGAGTCCCGGTACGAACTGCACCGCTGACGCAGCGGTACGGCCGGCCAGGCCGGTGGCCGCACGGACAGCGCGACGGTACGAAGGGAGCCGCCGGGAGTTTCCCCGGCGGCTCCCTTCGTCGTGCTCGGCACCGGGACCGTTCGTGGTCCGGCGGCGGGCGGTTCGGGGTCCGGGGGCGTCCCCGGACCCCGAACCGCCTCACTCCAGGCCGAGTTCCTGCTCGATCAGGGCGAACATCTCGTCATCGGTGGCGTCCTCGAGTTCCGATCCCTCCTGCTGCGGTGCCGGCTCGCCCAGTCGGCGCAGCAGGGCCCGCAGCCGCGTCTCCACCTCGGTCCGGGTGTCGGTGTCGCCGGGCGGCACGGTGAGCGCGGCCTCCAGCCTCTTCAGCTCCCCGAGGACCGACGGCTCCGCGTCGCCGGCGCCTTCGAGTCCGAGCTCCTCGCGCAGGTGCACGCTCAGGGCCTGCGGGTTGGGGTGGTCGAAGACGATGGTGGCCGCCAGCCGCAGGCCGGTGGCCGCGTTGAGCCGGTTGCGCAGTTCCACGGCGGTCAGCGAGTCGAAGCCGAGGTCCTTGAAGCTGCGGTCGGCTCCCAGTGCGTCCGCCGAGCCGTGGCCGAGGACGACCGCGGTGTTGCCGCGGACGATGCCGAGCAGTTCCTCCACCTGGCGGGCTTCCGGCAGCCCGGCCAGCCGCTCGGTGAGCGTCCGGGTCCCGGCTTCCGCGCCGCTCGCGGCGGCGGCCCGCCGCACACCGACCCGCACCAGGCCGCGGAGCAGCGCGGGCAGTTCACCGCTCTCCGCCTGGTCGCGCAGCGCCGGAAGGTCGAGCGCGACGGGCACGAGCCGGGCGCTGCCGGCCCGCAGGGCGGCGTCGAACATCGCCAGCCCCTCGTCGGCGGCCAGCGGTGCGATGCCCTGCCGGGACAGCCGCGCGATGTCCGCCTGCTGCATGTGGGCCGTCATGCCGCTGGACTCGGCCCAGTAGCCCCAGGCCAGTGATGTGGCGGGCAGCCCCCCGGCCCGCCGGTGTTCGGCGAGGGCGTCCAGGAAGGCGTTCGCGGCGGCGTAGTTCGCCTGCCCCGGCGTGCCGAAGACACCCGCCGCCGAGGAGAAGAGGACGAACGCCGCCAGGTCGGCGGTACGCGTGAGTTCGTGCAGGTTCAGCGCCGCGTCCACCTTGGGCCGCATCACCCGGTCCAGCCGTTCGGCGTCCAGCGCGCCGAGCAGCCCGTCGTCCACGACGCCCGCCGCGTGCACCACTGCCGTCAGCGGCCGGTCGGCGGGCAGACCGCCCAGCAGGCCGGCCAGCGCTTCACGGTCCGCCGCGTCACAGGCCGCCACGGTCACCTCGGCGCCCAGCGCCGTCAGTTCGGCGCGCAGTTCCGCCGCGCCCTCGGCCGCCGGGCCCCGACGGCTGGTCAGCACCAGGTGCCGCACGCCGTGTTCGGTGACCAGGTGCCGGGCGAGCAGTCCTCCGAGCATGCCGACGCCGCCGGTGATCAGCACCGTCCCGTCCGGGTCGAGCCGCCGCGGCACGGTCAGGACCATCTTGCCGGTGTGCCGGGCCTGGCTCATGAACCGGAACGCCTCCGGGGCGTCCCGCAGGTCCCAGGGCTGAACGGGCAGCGGCGTGAGGGCCCCGCTGTCGAACAGTTCGCACAGGTCGGCGAGCATCTCCGCGATCCTGTCGGGATCGACCTCGCGCAGGTCGTAGGCGTGGTAGCGGATGTCGCCCCGCAGCGCGGCGAGCTGCCCGGCGTCGCGGATGTCCGTCTTGCCCATCTCCAGGAACCGGCCGCCGGGCGCCAGCAGGCGCAGCGAGGCGTCGGTGAACTCCCGCGCCAGCGAGTTGAGGACGACGTCCACACCCTTGCCGTCCGTCGCCTCCCGGAAGCCGTCCTCGAAGTCCAGGTCGCGCGAGGACGCCGCGTGGCGGGCGTCCACGCCCAGGGAACGCAGCAGCTCCTGCTTGCCCGGGCTCGCGGTGCCGAAGACCTCCAGGCCCCAGTGCCGGGCGAGCTGGATCGCGGCCATGCCGACGCCGCCGGTGGCCGCGTGGACGAGCAGCGTCTCCCCCGCCCGTACCCCGGCCAGGTCCACCAGCCCGTAGTAGGCGGTCAGGAAGACGACGGGGACCGCCGCGGCCTGTTCGTAGGTCCAGCCGGAGGGCATCGGGACCACCATGCGCCGGTCCGTCACGGACACCGGTCCGAACGCGCCGGGGAGGAAGAGACCCATCACCCGGTCCCCCACCGCCAGGTCGGAGACGCCGGGGCCGACCTCCAGCACCACACCGGCGGCTTCGCTGCCCATGACCGCCTTGCCCGGATAGACGCCGAGCGCGATCAGGACGTCGCGGAAGTTCATTCCGGCCGCCCGGACCGCCACCCTGATCTCTCCGGGAGCCAGTGGCGCCTCCCCGTGGGAGGACGGGACGAACGCGAGCCTCTCCAGCGTGCCCGGACCTGTCGTCTCCAACCGCCAGCCGGTGCCGGGCGGCGGCACGAGCACCTTGCCGGACCCGGCGAGCCGGGACAGCCGGGGCACCAGCGGGTCGCCCCGGCGCAGGGCGAGCTGCATCTCACCGCGCCGCACGGCGCCGCGCAGGGCGGGGACGAGCGCGGCGTGGGAGTCCACGTGGTCGTCGATGTCGGCCAGCAGGAACCTGTCGGGGTTCTCGGTGCAGGCGCTGCGGACCAGACCCCATACCGCGGCGGCGGCCAGGTCGGTGGGCTCCTCACCGGGCCCGGTCGCCACCGCACCACGTGTCACGACCACCAGCCGGGCCTCCGGCCTCGGGGCGGCATCGTCCGACAGCCACCGCTGGAGCGCGGCGAGAACGTCCTCCGCGGTCCGGCGGACGGCTGCCGCACCATCGGCGCCACCGGCCGCCGCGTCGTGCGGCGCCCCGTCGGCCGGCGCGCCGACCGGGAGCAGGACGAGTTCGGGGCCGTCCGTGTCGAACGCGGAGACCACCGGGACACCGGCACGTCCCAGCGCCTCGGTCAGCCCCCACGGGTCGGTGCCGAGCACCCCGCACGTGGTGGACGTCTCCTCGACGGGGGCGGTGAATCGGGCAGGCGTCCATTCGACGGTGAACGGCAGGTCCGCTCCCGCGGAGGCGTCCACCGCGCCCGGCACGGCGGACGGGCGCAGGATCAGCGATGCCACGGACAACACCGGCTGCCCGGCCGGGTCGATCGCCACGACACGCACCGCCTCGTCACCGGCAGGGGTCACCCGCACGCGCACGGCGGACGCGCCACTGCGCCCCAGGGTCACGCCGGAGAGCACGAACGGCACCAGTACGCCGTCCGTGCCGCTCCCCCCTGGCTCGGCGGCCAGCGCCGTGTGCAGTACGGCGTCGACCAGCGCCGGGTGCATGCCGAACCGCTCGGCGTCGGCGCGGACCGGCTCGGGCAGCGCCACCTCGGCGACCACCGTGTCGGCCTCCCGCCACACCTGCCGTACCCCTTGGAACGCGGCACCGTAACCGTAGCCCCGGTCCGCCAGCTCGGAGTAGAAGTCCTCCGCCGCGACGGCCTCGGCACCCTCGGCGGGTGGCCAGGCGAACCCACGGCCGGACGCGATGTCGGCACCGGTTCCGAGGACGCCCTCCGCATGGCGCGTCCACCCGTCGCCCTCCCCGGACCGGGAGAACACGGCGAACGAGCACCGCCCCGCGTCGTCCGCGGCGCCGACGGCCACCTGCACCTGCGCCGTGTCGCCCTCGCCCAGCACCAGCGGCGCTTTGAGCATCAGTTCCTCGACCGTCTCGCACCCGACCTCGTCACCGGCCCGGAAGGCCAGCTCCAGGAAGAGCGCGGCGGGTACGAGCACGGTGCCGTTGACGGTGTGGTCGGCGAGCCAGGGGTGGCTGCGCAGGTTCAGGGTGCCAGTGAAGACGGTGCTTTCGTCGTCGCCGTCGGCGAGTTGGAGGGTGGCGCCGAGGAGGGGGTGGTTGGTGGTCTGCAGGCCGAGGCCGGTGGGGTCGCTGGTGGTGGTGGGGGTGGTGAGCCAGTAGTGCTGGTGTTGGAAGGGGTAGGTGGGCAGGTCGGTGGTGGGGGTGGG
>NZ_DASQNP010000256.1:0-30837 GCF_035644915.1 Streptomyces sp. | reverse complement strand
TCATGGTACGCCTGTGCGACAGGGGAAGGGGCGGTCCGGTGGACGGCCGCCATGCCCCGGCAGGGGCCGCCCTCCTCGCGGAGGCGGCCCGTGACGACGGCCTCGGCACCCGGTACGACTATTACCGAAAGTGCTTTGACGATTACCGAAAGTGCTTACGGTGGGCGGGAGTTCAGTCCGTACGACCGTTCCACACAGGGGGAGCCCGCGATGACCGAGTCCAGGCAGCTCGACCCGTACACCTCGCCCCGCGCCTTCTACGGCGCCGAACTGCGCCGCCTGCGCGAGGCCGCGGGCCTGACCCAGGCACAGCTCGGCGAACGCGCCTTCTGCTCGGGCGCGTACATCGGCCAGTTCGAGACGGCGGTGCGCCGCCCGCAGATGGACGCCTCCAAGCTCTTCGACGAGATCCTCGGCAGCGGCGGGCATTTGCAGCGCCTGTGCAGGCTGGCCCGGGAGACCAAGCACCCCGAGTACTTCGCGGACGCGGCGGAACTGGAGAAGCTGGCGACGACGATCAGCGAGTACGCGCCGATGCTGGTACCGGGGCTGTTGCAGACCGAGGACTACGCGCGGGCCATCACACGGGCGACGCTTCCGCTCGCCCCGGATGTGGAGGTGGAGGAGCACGTCCAGGCCCGCATGAACCGGCAGCGCCTTCTGGAAGGCCCAACCACCCCGCAGATGTGGGTGGTTCTCCACGAGACGGTGCTCCGGGTCCCGATGGGCGGCCCGGCGGTCATGCGGGAACAGCTCCTGTACATTGCCCGACTCGGCCGCGATCATCGGGCCCTGGTACAAGTTCTTCCGTTCGCCGCTGCGGCCGATACCGGCATGAGCGGTATGGCGTCCGTCATGACCTTCGCCGACGCGCCAAGCGTCGTGTACACGGAGGACGCGATCACGGGTCGACTTGTCGATGAACCGGCGCTGGTAGCGGAGTACGAGAAGTCATACGATCTGGCCAGGGCTGCCGCGCTGTCGCCCAGGGAGTCCCTGGCCTTTGTCGAATCGGTGGCGGAGGGCTACCAGCATGAGTAACCCGCACGATCTGAGCACCGCAGCCTGGCGCAAGTCGTCCTACAGCAACGGGTCCGGGGGAAGCTGCGTCGAGGTCGCCGATGGCTTCCCCGGTGTCGTGCCCGTCCGGGACAGCAAGGTTCCCGGAGGGCCGGTGCTGGTCTTCCCGGCCGCCGGGTGGGCCGCGTTCGTGACGGCGGTCAGGGGCGAGGCGTTCCCCGCACGCTGACCGGCTGACGACGGTGCCGTCATGCCCCGGCGGGCAGGGAGTCCAGGCGGGCCAGCTCCTCCTGCGAGAGCCGCAGCGCGCCCGCGGCGACGTTCTCGACCAGGTGGTCCGGGTTGCCGGTGCCCGGGATGGCCAGGACGTGCGGGCCCTGCCGGAGCGTCCACGCGAGCCGGACCTGTGCGGGCGTCGCGCCGTGGGCACGGGCGACGGCGAGGACCTCCTCGTGCTCGGCGCCGGTCGCGCCCGCCTCGCGTCCCGCACCGGCGATCGCGAAGAACGGCACGTACGCCACGCCCTGTTCGCCGCACCGGCGCAGGAGGTCGCGTTCCTCCGCCGGTGCGCCGATGCCGTAGGGGTTCTGCACGCAGACCACCGGCGCGATGGCCCGCGCCTCCGCGAGCTGGTCGGCCGTGACGTTGGAGACGCCCAGGTGGCGGACGAGTCCGGCGTCGCGCAGTTCGGCCAGGGCGCCGAAGTGCTCGGCGATCGAGCCGTTCCTCCGGCTCGGCGGGACACGGAGGTTGACCACGTCCAGGTGGTCGCGGCCGAGTTGGCGGATGTTCTCCTCGACCTGGCCGCGCAGTTGCTCCGGCTCGGCCCACCACCACTCGCCCGACGGGTCGCGCCCCGGCCAGACCTTGGTGGCGATGACCAGGTCGTCGGGGTACGGGGCCAGCGCCCGGTTGATCAGCTCGTTGGCGGAGCGCAGGGACGAGAAGTAGAACGCGGCGGTGTCGATGTGGTTCACGCCGAGTTCGACGGCGCGGCGCAGCACGGCGATGGACCGGTCGCGGTCGCTGGGCGTGCCGGGGCCGAAGGCGGCGCCGCCGGTCAGGCGCATCGCGCCGAAGCCCATCCGGTTGACCGTCAGGTCGCCGAGTCGCCAGGTGCCCGAGGTCGCCGCGGTGACCGTCTCGGTGGTCATGTGGTTCTTCCCATCGCTCGGTTATCGCTCGGTCCGCCATGTCGCGGCCGGGAGCCGGTACGTCACGTGGCGGCGCAGCGGCCCGTCGGGAACGCGCGGGTGGTCGAAGTCGTCGGCGGGGTCGTGGGTCATGCCCAGGCGGCGCATCACCGCCTGGGAGCGGAGGTTGTCGGCCGTCGTCACCGCGACGATCTCCGGCAGGCGGAGGGTGTCGAATCCGAAGGCCACGGCGGCCCGGGCGGCCTCGGTGGCGTAGCCGTGTCCCCAGGCGCTGCGGACCAGGCGCCAGCCGGTCTGCACTCCGTCGACCGGTGTCCCCTCGTCCACCGGGCCCAGCCCGGTGACCCCGACGTACTCGCCGGTGGCACGCACCTCCACCGCCCACCACCCCCAGCCGCGCCGGTCGAGGTCGGCCTGATAGCGAGTCATGGCCTCCCGGCTCCGCTCGCGCGTGAGCAGGTCCGGGAAGTACGCGCGGACTTCGGGATCGGCGTTCAGCGCCGCCCAGGGCTCGAAGTCGGACTCCCGCCACGCGCGCAGCAGGAGGCGTTCGGTTCGCAGTTCGGGCATCGGGCCAACGTAACGCGGCCACGGGCCCGGGGCGATCGGCTTGGGAAGCCGCCCGTGCCCGCCGGGGCCGGGGCCTTCCGGAGTAGGGTCGGGGCATGGCATGCAACGGCGTGGCCCACTGCTTCCTCTGAACGGTGACAGGCACAGCGGCGTGACCACCGGGCCGCTGCCCGGGTGGTCGTACGGGAGGTGGTTCCCGGACGCCGCTGTCTCCGGCGTGTCCGCTCCCGGCCGTTGAGGACGTCCCCTCCTCCGTCCCGGGTGCGGCCGAACCCCGTCCCGATCCCGCCGACCAGGCGGCCCCGCCGCCGCGAGGACGAGCATGCCTTCACCGACGTCTTCCCTCATGCCTTCGCCGACGCCTTCACCCGCCGATCCCACCGGGCCCACCGACCCCGCCGACCTCGCCGGGCCCGCCCCCGACCCGTGGCACGGCCTCCTCGGCGTCCTGGTGTGCCCGCTGTGCGGCGCGCGCCTCCAGCGGGACGGCGGCGCGCTCCGGTGCGCCGCCCGCCACTCCTTCGACATCGCCCGCCAGGGGTACGTCAGCCTCCTGACGGGGAACGCGCACGCCGCGAACGCCGACACCGCGTCCATGGTCCGGGCCCGCGCCGAGTTCCTGGGGGCGGGCCACTACGCGCCGCTGACCCGTGCGCTGGCGGACCTCGCCACCGGGCTGTGCCCGCCGCGGGGCACCGTCCTGGACGCCGGGGCCGGCACCGGCCACTACCTGTCCGCCGTGCTCGACGCGCTCCCCGGGGCCGTCGGACTGGGACTGGACCTCTCCCGGTACGCCCTGCGGCGCGCGGCCCGGGCCCATCCGCGCGCCCGCGCGGCGGGCTGGGACGTCTGGCGGCCGCTGCCCGTGCGGACGGGCTCGGTCGACCTCCTGTTCAACGTCTTCGCGCCGCGCAACGGCCCCGAGTTCCGCCGGGTGCTCCGCGCCGGCGGCGCGCTCGTGGTCGTCACCCCCACGGCCCGGCACCTGGCGGAGGTGCGCCGCGAGGCGGGCCTGCTGTCGGTGGACGGGGCCAAGGAGCAGCGGCTGCACCGCACCCTGTCCGAGGGGTTCCGGCAGGTCGCCACCGAGGTGCGGGAGCACGTCCTCGACCTGTCGGCCCGGGACGTGCGGAACCTCGTGGCCATGGGCCCCAGCGCCCGCCACCTCGCGGACGAGGAGCTGGACCGCCGCGTCCCCGCGACCGGCGCCGGCCGGCGGACGACCGCGTCCTTCCGGATCTCGGTGTACCGGCCGCGGTGACGGCCCGCCCTGGAGGCGCTCGCCGGCGCGGACCCCGTCAGCGGTCCGCGGTCACGTGGTCCGCGCCGGCGAGCGCCTCCGGCAGCGGCGCGGCGTGGACCACGGTCAGGCCGGAGACGGCACGGGTCAGCGCCACGTACAGGCGGCGCAGCCCGGTGCGCTCGTCGGGCTCGCCGTCGACGACGGCGGCGGGCTCGTCCAGGACCACGTGGTCGTACTCCAGACCCTTGGCCAGCGACGCCGGGACCAGGGTGAGGCGGGTGCCGTCCGCCGTCTCCCCGCCCGGGTCCAGCAGGAGGTGCGGCAGCCCGGCGTCGGCCAGGGCCCCGGCCAGGACGGGTACGCGGGCGTCGGCGGCGATCAGCCCGATCGAGCCCTCCCGCTCCAGCGCCTCGCGGCAGGCGGCCACCACCGCGCCGTCCAGCTCCTCCACCGCCACGGCCCGCACCCTCAGGGAGCCGGCCGCGTCGCGGATCGAGGTCGCCTCGGACAGGCCCGGGGCGATGCGCGGCAGCAGCCGGGAGGCGTAGGAGATGATCTCGCGCGGGACGCGGAAGCCCTGCGTCAGCTCCTCGACCACCGCGTCCGGCTTGCCCAGGTGGGCCAGCGCCTCGGCCCAGCTCGCCGTCGCCCACGGCGTGGTGCCCTGCGCCAGGTCGCCGAGGACCGTCGCCGAACCCGTGGTGCAGCGGCGGCCCACCGCCCGGTACTGCATCGGGGACAGGTCCTGCGCCTCGTCCAGGACGACGTGGCCGAGCGAGGGGGTGCGCCGGATCAGGTCCGCGGCCTCGTCGATCAGCACGGTGTCCGCCGCCGACCACTTCGCCGACCGCACCCCGCGCGGCGGCTTCGCCCACAGGATCGCCTTGCGCTCCTCCTCGGTGAGGATTCCCTCGGAGCACTCGGCCAGGAAGTCGGCGTCGGACAGCAGGCGGAGCACCAGCTTGGCCGGGTCCACCTCGGGCCACACCGCCTTGACGACGGCCTTGACCGCCGCGTTGCGCGCCACCGTGTCCTGCACCCGGTCGTCCGGCGCCTCGCCCGCGCGCTCCATCCGCGTCAGGACGGCGTGCGCGATGCGCTGCGGCAGGGCCTCGCGGGCGGCGCCGTAGCGGATGCCGCGGTCCAGCAGCTCGCGGACGATCTCCTCCAGCTCGTACGCCGGGACGCGCCAGCGCCGCGAGCCGCGCACCACCACGCACGGCTCGGTGGGCATGGTCACGCCCGAGCGCACCGCCCGGTGCAGCACCTCGGCCATCCGGGCGTCGCCCTTGACGCGGGCCGCCTCCGGGTCGTCGGTGCCGCGCACCGTCACGCCCGTGGCCCCGGTGACCAGGTCGTCCACCGTCGTCTGATGCACCGTCAGCTCGCCCAGGGCGGGCAGCACCTGCTCGATGTAGCGCAGGAAGGACCGGTTGGGGCCGATGACCAGCGTCCCGGTGCGCGCCAGCCGCTCGCGGTGCGCGTAGAGCAGGTACGCCACCCGGTGCAGGCCGACGGCCGTCTTGCCGGTGCCCGGCGCCCCCTGGACGCACACCGTGCCGTCGATCCCGGCGCGGACGATCTCGTCCTGCTCGGGCTGGATGGTGGCCACGATGTCGCGCATCGGGCCGACGCGCGGGCGCTCGATCTCGCGCTTGAGCAGCGCGCTGACCCGTTCGGCCCCGGCCGGGTCGGACAGGCGCTCGTCCTCGTAGGCGGTCAGCTCGCCGCCGGTGTAGCCGAAGCGGCGGCGCAGCTCGACGTTCTGCGGGTCCTTCCTGGACGCGCGGTAGAAGGGCTGGGAGACCGGCGCGCGCCAGTCGATGACCATCGGGTCGCCGTCGGCGTCGTGGACGTGGCGGCGGCCGATGTAGTAGCGGGCGGCCGGGCCGTGCTCCGGGGAGGGGCCGTAGTCCAGGCGGCCGAAGAACAGCGGGGTGTCGGCGAGGTCGGCCAGGGCCTCGATGCGGGCGTCGATCTGCTGCTGGAGCACCTCGGCGTTCACCCAGTTGGCGGTGACGTCGGAGATGTCGAGCGCCTCCACGTCCTGGCGCATGGCGCGCAGCGCGGCCCGGGAGGCGGCGAGGTGGGCGCGTTCGCGGTCGAGCGGATCGGTGGACGGATCGGCGGGTCGGTCTGGGGCGTGCGCGGGCACGGTGTGGCCTCCGGCGGGAACGCACGGCGACGGCACGGCGGATCGCCCGCGAACGGCGACCGCCGCACCCCGGGTGCGGTGGACGACAGGTTGGAGGGGACCGCGGGGCGTCGACGGGGGCATCGCCGTCGAGGGGTGCGCGGCCCGCCGGCCGGTTGCCGACCGGCCGGCTCCTCCCCAGGCGGCACGGAGGTCCGGGCGTACGGGCCGTACGTCACCGTGGCGCGGGAGGCGGCAGACGCGTGATTGTAGCCCCGGCCGTCCCGGCGGGCGACCGGATTTCCCCTCCCGTGCCGCGGCCCCGGCCAGGCGCCGCACGGCCAGGAGCGCCCCGACGCCCGGCAGCAGGGCCAGGGCGACGGCCGCGGGAGTGCGCCGCGGGTCGCGGGCGACGGCGACGACGGCGAAGAGGTAGGCGCAGCCGTGCACGGGCCCCGCCAGCGAGGAGACGGCGGGGAGGTGCACGGTGGCCAGGTTCGCCAGCAGCACCAGGAGCGAGACGAACTCGACGGTGGCGGCGATGCGCAGGGGCTGTCCGGGACGGTTCATGGTCACACCCCCGTGGTGGAGCCGGGACGGACGATCATGAGGACCGTCACGACGGCCCAGAGCAGGTTGAAGACGCCGGTGAGCATGGCCAGGCGCACGGTGGCGTCGCGTTCCACCGCGGCGCCCGGCCGGTCGAGCCGGGCCAGGAGCGCCTCCTGGCCCGGGAGGACGAGCAGCGCGAGGACGCCGGCCGCCGCGGCGGTGAGCACCATCGAGGCGATCAGCCAGGCGTCGGTGAGGACGCCGAGACTGCTGGCGGTGGCCAGGCCGAAGACCGGGACGGCCAGGCCGATGCCCGCGTAGACGCGGCAGATCCGGTGCAGGAGCCGGACGGAGGCGAGGGACGCGGCGTCCGGCCCGGCCGGCGCCGCACGGCGCACGGCCGCGGGGAACATGCTGGCCGCCACGGTCACCGGACCGATGGCGATGATGGCGGCCAGGACGTGGACGGAGAGGAGGAACTTCGTCATCGGGCGGCTCCGGACCCCCGCTCGGCGGCCGCGCTCCGCGGCCACGCGCGGGAGCGCCGCTCGCCCGGCGGGGCGTCGGGGGTCGGGTTCCGGATGCCTTCGGCTGCTGACATGGCGACGGCGGTCTCTTCCTTCGGATCGTGCTTCGGTGCGGGCCCCCGGGGCGGACGGGCGTACGGGCCCCCGGGGCGTGCGGGCGGATGGGCGTGCGGGCCGGGGCCCGCGCGGTCAGCCGGCGGACGCGGGCGCGGGGTCGCGGCGGGACCACACGCCGCCGCGGCGCTCGTAGGCGAAGAGGCTCTCCACCGCCTGGGCGACCTGGGGGCCGACCTCGCGTTCGAGGAGGTGGAGGGCCACGTCGAGCCCGGAGGTGACGGCGGCGCCGGTGACGAGGTCGCCGTCGTCGACGACGCGGGCGGCCACGGGACGGGCGCCGGTGGATTCCAGGAGGTCCATGCCCAGGTGGTGCGTGGTGGCGGGACGTCCCTGGAGGAGCCCGGCCATGGCGGGGATCAGGGAGCCCCCGCACACCGTGGCGACCAGCGTGTCCTCGCGTTCGAGGGCCTCCTTGAGCAGGGCGGGCAGCCCGGTTTCCAGGGTGCGGCCGAGGATGGCGGGGATGGTGTCCGGCTGCTCCTCCTCACCGGCCCCCTCCCCGGTGTCCCCGGTGGGGATCCTGCCGGCGGCGCCCGGCAGGACGACCACGTCGGCACGGGCGGGGTCGAGCGCACCGGTGGCACGCAGGCTCAGCGGCGGGGTGCCGCTGGGCACCTCGCGGGCGCCCTCGGCGGTGACCAGCTCGACGGTCACCGCGCCGCCCGTGATCCCGCCCGCGGCGTGCAGGACCTCGTAGGGGGCGATGACGTCCAGCGGGTCGAACCCGTCGAACAGGACGAACTGTGCGTGCATCGAATGCCGTTCCTTCCGTGTGGCCGTTTCCCGGCATGCCGCTCACGGGCCATGCCGCCTCCGCGCATGGTCCGGATCTCGCAGCGTCAGGCTAGGGCGGCCGTCCGGCGGCTCCCACTGGCTGAAATGACAATTTCCAACGGGTTCCCGCCAGGGGCACCGTCCTGCGGAAAAGCCGACGACACCTCCTCCGACCTGCCCGTGGAGAGATGGCGATTTCTCGCTTACCGTGGCGCCATGCACACGGTGGCGATCCTGGCCCTGGACCATGTGGTGGCGGCCGACATGGCGATCCCGATCGACGTGTTCAGACGTGCCCGGCTGGCGGACGGACGCCGCCCGTACCGCGTCCGGGTCTGCGCGCCGACGCCGCGGGTGGACTGCGAGACCTTCACGCTCACCGCCCCGTACGGCCTGGAGGCCCTGCGGGAGGCGGACACGATCGTCGTGCCGGGATGCTCGGAGGAGGCCCCGCCCCCCGGGGAGGAGGTGCTCGACGCCCTGCGCGAGGCCGCCGCCGCGGGCACCCGGATCGCCTCCGTCTGCACGGGCGCGTTCACCCTCGCCGCGGCCGGGCTGCTGGACGGGCTGAGCGCGACCACCCACTGGCTGGCGGCCCCCCGGCTGGCCGAGATGTTCCCGCTGGTCGACGTGCGGCCGGACGTGCTGTACGTGGACAACGGCCAGATCCTGACCTCGGCCGGGGCGTCCGCGGGGCTGGACCTGTGCCTGCACATCATCCGGCGGGACCTGGGGTCGGCGGTCGCGGCGGACTCGGCCCGGCTGTCGGTGACGCCGCTGGAACGGGAGGGCGGGCAGGCGCAGTTCATCGTGCACACCCAGCCGCCGGTGCCCCGGGGATCGCTGCTGGAACCGGTGCTGGCGTGGATCGAGGACAACCTCGACCGGGAGCTGACCCTGGCGGAGATGGCCCGGCGCGGCGGGATGAGCGAGCGGACCTTCAGCCGCCGGTTCCGGGAGCAGCTCGGCACCACGCCGCTGCAGTGGCTGCTGCGGGCCCGGGTGCGGCGCGCGCAGTTCCTGCTGGAGACCACCGACCACGGCGTGGAGCGCATCGCGGCGCAGGCCGGTTTCGGGTCGCCCACCGCGTTCCGGGAGCGGTTCAAGCGGGTCGTCGGCGTCACCCCGCAGGCCTACCGCTCCTCCTTCCGCGCCGGGGCCTCCGGCGGGATCGTGCGCCCCCGGTCCCACCGGGACGAAGCCGGCGTCCGGATCTAGGATGGAGGGAGACCGATCGGGCGAAAACCGGCGAGGGGGGCAACAATCATGAGCAGTGCGCCCGCATCCCCTCCGGCCTCCGGCGGCCGGCCCCGGGGGGCCACCGCGCTCGGCGCGCTCGACGCCCGCAGCGGTCACCGGCACCGCAGGCACCTGCTGGGCGACGCCCTCCGCGCGGTCTCCGTCTTCGTCTCCGCCGCCTTCGACGTCGCGGTCCTCGGCGACTACGCCGAGGTGCGGGACGAGGAGAGGCGCGAGGAGGAGGCGGAGCGGACGCGCAGACGCGCGGCAGGGGCAGGGGAGCGGGCGGGCGCCCCGGCCGGTCCCGGCCGGCACCGGCTCCTCCGGTCCGCCCGGGCCGTCGGTTAGGGTCGCCCCGCGGTGGTGACCGCGGAGGACCGACGGACCGGAGCGACCAGGAGGCGGCCGAGTGCCAGCCGTGCCCCCACAAGCCGACCCCCGCCCCGAGCCCTGCCCCGGCGCCGGGCCCCGTCCCGACGCCCGACGCGAGCCCTGTCCCGGCGCCCGACGCCGTACGCCGCGCCGCCGTGCGTACGCGGCCGTCGCCCTGCTCGCCCTCTCCCTGGCCGCGCTCGCCGCGCTCTGCCTGGCCCAGCCGAACGTCCTGGTGGACGTCCTCGTCTACCGCGCCGAGGGGCGGGCCGTCCTGGACGGCACCGACCTGTACGGCTTCACCGTCACCGAGTGGGAACTCCCGGCCACCTACCCGCCCTTCGCCGCCCTGCTGTTCGTCCCGACCGCCTGGCCGCCCCTGCCCGTCGTCCAGGCCCTCTTCGCCGCCGGCAACGCCGTCCTGCTCGCCTGGCTGGTCCACCTCTCCCTGCGCCTGGCCGGACGCCGTGCCGGACCCGCCGCCCTGGTGACCGCCACGGCGCTCGGCGTGTGGCTGGAACCGGTCTTCCAGACCTTCGTCTTCGGGCAGATCAACCTCGCCCTGGCCTGCCTGGTCCTGTGGGACCTGACGCGCCCGGACGGCGCCCGGGGCAAGGGCCTGGCCATCGGTGTCGCGGCCGGGATCAAACTCACCCCCGCGATCTTCGCCGTGTACCTGCTGCTGACCGGCCGCGTCCGGGCCGGGCTGACCGCGCTGGCGGGCTTCGCCGGGACGGCGGCGGTGGGCGCGGCCGTCCTGCCGGGCGCGAGCGCGGACTTCTGGACGCGGCGGCTGTTCGAGACCGGCCGGGTCGGCAAGGCGTGGATCGTCGACAACCAGTCCCTCCAGGGCCTGGCCGCCCGTCTCCTCCACACTCCCGAGCCCGGCCCGTGGTGGGCGGTGCCCGCGGCGGCGGCCGGCCTGCTGGGCCTGTGGCTCGCCCGCCGCGCGCACGCCCGGGGGCAGGCGGCCTGGGGCGTGCTGATCACCGCGGGCACGGCACTGCTGGTCTCACCGATCAGCTGGTCGCACCACTGGGTGTGGTGCGTGCCCCTGCTCGCCGTCCTGGCCGCCTCCCGCCGCCGGTGGCCGGTGTACGCGGTCGCCGCCGTCTTCACCGCCCGCACCCTGTGGCTCGTCCCGCACTCCGGCGACCTCGACCTCCACCTCCCCTGGTGGCAGCAGCCCCTCGCCTCCCCGTACCCGCTCCTGGCCCTGGCCCTGACCGGGTACGCCGCGCGGCGGTTGCGAGGGGGCCGGCGCCCGGCCCCGGTGCAGACCTCGGCCCCGGCCCCGGCCCCGGCGCCGCCGGGCGGACGGGAACGGGAGCGGGAAGGGGAACGCCCGTGAGCGGGGGAGGTTCCGCGCGGGGCGGAGTGTGTGGACCTCCCGGACCGGGGTACCCGCAGCCCCGAACGCGGGTGCACGGAGTGCGGCCCCCGGCGCATGCCGGGGGCCGCACCCCGTTCCGGCGGGCGTCAGCGGCGGGCGAACCGGTCCAGGGCGTCGAGGACGTGGGTGCGCGTGGCGACCCCGCCGAAGTGGCCCTCGCCGCCGACGACGACCAGCTCCGCGTCGGGCCAGGCGCGGGCCAGCTCCCACGCGGTGCCGAGCGGACTGCTCAGGTCGAGCCGGCCGTGCACCAGCACGCCCGGGACGCCCGCCAGCCGTCCGGCGTCGCGCAGCAGCGCACCCTCCTCCAGCCAGGCCCCGTGCGAGAAGTAGTGCGCGCAGAGCCGCACCAGGGCCAGCCGGGCGGCGGAGGGGCGGTCGCCGTACGGGGCGGAGACGACCGTCTCCCCGGAGACCACGGCGTCCTCCCAGGCGCACCAGTCGGCCGCCGCCCTCTCCCGCACCGCGGCGTCGGGGTGCTCCAGCAGGCGCGCGTAGGCCCCGACCAGATCGGTGATGTCGCCGTCGCGCGGTGCGCCGGGGGCCCCGGCGAGGAAGCGTTCCCACTCCCCGGGGAAGAACCGGGCCACGCCCCGGTAGAGCCAGTCGATCTCCGAGCGCCGGGTGGTGGTGACGCCGGACAGCACGATCTCCGACACCCGCTCCGGGTGCCGTTCGGCGTAGGCCAGGATCAGCGTGGAACCCCACGAGCCGCCGTACAGCAGCCAGCGGTCGACGCCCAGGTGCTCCCGCAGCCGCTCCAGGTCGGCGACCAGGTGCCAGGTGGTGTTGTGCCGCAGGCCGGTCGCCGGGTCGCTCGCGTGCGGGGTGCTGCGGCCGCAGCCGCGCTGGTCGAACAGGACGGTCCGGTACCGCTCGGGGTCGAAGAGGCGGCGGGCCACGGTGCCGCACCCGGAACCGGGCCCGCCGTGGACGACGGCGGCGGGCTTGCCGTCCGGACTGCCGCAGACCTCCCAGTGGACGAGGTTGCCGTCGCCGACGTCGAGCATCCCCTCCTCGTACGGCTCGATCGGCGGATACGGCTCGCGCACGCCACCCATGTCCCGTCCCCTCCCCGACGCCGCCCGGACCGGGAAGGCTAGTCCAGCTCGTCCGCCAGCAGCTCCGAGGCGTCCACGATGCGGTAGGCGTATCCCTGTTCGGCCAGGAAGCGCTGGCGGTGGGCCGCGAAGTCCTGGTCGATGGTGTCGCGGGCGACGACCGAGTAGAAGCGGGCCTCGTGGCCGTCCGCCTTCGGGCGCAGGACGCGGCCCAGGCGCTGTGCCTCCTCCTGGCGGGAGCCGAAGGTGCCCGAGACCTGGATGGCGACCGTGGCCTCGGGCAGGTCGATGGAGAAGTTGGCGACCTTGGAGACCACCAGCACCGACAGCTCGCCCGAGCGGAAGGCGTCGAACAGCTTCTCGCGCTGCGCGTTGCTGGTGTCGCCCTTGATCACGGGCGCGCCCAGGTGCTCGCCCAGCTCGTCGAGCTGGTCGATGTACTGGCCGATGACGAGGGTCTGCTCACCGGCGTGGCGGCGCACCAGCGCCTCGGTGACGCGCCGCTTGGAGGCCGTGGTGGAGCAGAAGCGGTACTTCTCGTCCGACTCGGCCGTCGCGTACGCCAGCCGCTCGGACTCGGTGAGGTCCACGCGGACCTCCACGCAGTCGGCCGGGGCGATGTAGCCCTGCGCCTCGATCTCCTTCCAGGGGGCGTCGAAGCGCTTGGGGCCGATGAGGGAGAACACGTCGGACTCGCGGCCGTCCTCCCGCACCAGGGTGGCCGTCAGACCGAGGCGGCGGCGGGCCTGGAGGTCGGCGGTGAACTTGAACACCGGCGCCGGGAGCAGGTGCACCTCGTCGTAGACGATCAGGCCCCAGTCGCGGGAGTCGAACAGCTCCAGGTGCGGGTAGACGCCCTTCCGCTTGGTGGTGAGCACCTGGTACGTGGCGATGGTGACCGGCCGGATCTCCTTCTTCGCACCGCTGTACTCGCCGATCTCGCTCTCCGTCAGCGAGGTGCGCCGCACCAGCTCGTTCTTCCACTGCCGCGCCGAGACGGTGTTGGTGACCAGGATCAGCGTGGTCGACTTCGCCGTGGCCATCGCCCCGGCGCCCACCAGCGTCTTCCCCGCGCCGCAGGGCAGGACGACGACACCGGAGCCGCCGTGCCAGAAGTTCTCCACGGCCTGCTTCTGGTACGGGCGCAGCGCCCAGCCGTCCTCCTCCAGTTCGATGGGGTGCGCCTCGCCGTCCACGTAGCCGGCCAGGTCCTCGGCGGGCCAGCCCAGCTTGAGCAGCGCCTGCTTGATCTGCCCGCGCTCGGAGGGGTGCACGGCGACGGTGTCGGGGTCGATGCGGGCGCCGACCAGCGGCTGGATGCGCTTGGACCGCAGGATCTCCTCCAGCACCGGCCGGTCGGTGCTCTCCAGGACCAGCCCGTGGACGGGGTGCTTGAGCAGCCGCAGCCGGCCGTAGCGGTCCATCGTCTCGGCCACGTCCACCAGCAGCGCGTGCGGCACCGGGTAGCGGGAGTAGGTGACCAGGGCGTCCACGACCTGCTCGGCGTCGTGCCCGGCCGCGCGGGCGTTCCACAGGCCCAGCGGCGTCACCCGGTAGGTGTGGATGTGCTCCGGGGCCCGCTCCAGCTCGGCGAACGGCGCGATGGCGCGGCGGCACGCGTCGGCCTGCTCGTGGTCGACCTCCAACAGGAGGGTCTTGTCGCTCTGGACGATGAGCGGTCCGGTCACGTGGGTCCTCCTGCCTCCGACGGCTGCCCGTACGGCGCACGGGCCGACCGTCCAGTGTGCCCCATCCGTCCGGCGGACGGCCGGTGCGCCCGCGCCGGTGCCGGACGTCCGCGGAGGCCGCCGGGGTTCAGCCGTCGGCGTCCGCCAGTTCCGCCGCGCCCGTGATGCGGTGCAGCGGGTAGGTGCGGACCTCGTCGGCGGTGTGGTCGTACGCCGTGACGAAGCCGCCCTCGACGCGGACGGGCTCGATGACGCGCTGGCTGGCGGCCCCGTCGGCGTTGACGTAGCCGATCCACACCGGCGTCCCCGTGCGGGCCGCCGAGCGCATGACGTCCAGGGTCTCGGCCGTGGCGGTGCGCGGCGGGCGGCCGTCGGGGGCGGCCGGGGCGGGCTGCCGGGGCCGGTGCGGGGCGGTGGCCGCCAGGTCGCCCGCGCGGATGGCGCGGACGGCGGCGGCCAGCAGCGGCCGGTCGGGGCGCGGCGGACCGTCCGGCACCGGTTCGGGGGCGGTGCGCGGCGGGGTGCGCAGGGTGTCGGAGCGGTGGATCACCACATCGCCCTCGGCGGACTCGGCGGCCGGGGCGTACCCCATCGAGCGCAGCCGCTCCAGCAGCGTGCCCGGGTCCGCCTGGGCGGCCAGCACCGTCGGCGCCAGCAGCCGCAGCCCCAGCCCGGCGGCGCGGCGGTCGGCGGCGATCTCGGCCAGCAGCGCGTCGTCGTCGCAGCGCACGTACGACCCGGCCGCGCCCACCCGCAGCCGCCCGTGCCGGCGGGCCACGTCGTCGATCAGGTACGCCAGCGGCTGCGGTACGGGCGTACGGGAGTGGGCGGCCAGGAAGGCGTGCAGGTCGGAGGCGGTGCGGCCCGCGTCGAGGGCGCGGCGTACGGACTGGGGGGTGAAGCGGTAGACGGTCGCGCCGCCCTTGGACTCCACGTCGGCGAGCACGCTCAGCGTCTCGGCCAGGGGCCGCTGGAGCGGGCCGGGCGCCACGGCCGTCAGGTCGGCCTGGAGCAGCACGTGGTCCAGCGGTTCGGGGAGGAGCGGGGCCAGAAGGGACGCGGCCCGCTCCCCGGCCCCGCCCGGCGCGTTCCCGGCGGCGTGCTCCAGGGCGGTCCCCGCGCCGCTCCCCGCTCCGGCGTCCGCGTCCAGCAGGGGGCGTGCGTACGAGGCCAGCGCGCCGCGGCCGGTCACGCCCAGCAGCTCCGCCTCCCGCAGTGTCCACCGCACGATCCGGCCGCGCAGCTCCGCGGGGCCGCGCAGCGGGCACTCCCAGTCCATCCGGGCCACCACCGCGTCGGCCTCCGGGGCCACCGCTCCGGAACTCCCGGAGCCCCCGGAGGCCTCGGAGGTCCCGCCGTCCTCCGCGTGGTCGGCCAGCAGGCGCAGGACGCGGCGGCGCAGCTCGGGCGCGGGGCCGCGGTCCAGGCCCGGGCCGAGCGCGTTCAGCGCCCGGCCCCTGGCGTCGCGCTCGCCGACCAGCCCGGACACCCGGGTGGCCGCCAGCCAGGCGCGGGCCAGCCGTACCCACCGCCGCTCGGGCGGCTGCGCCAGCCACGCGTCGTACGCGGGGGTGGGCGCGTAGCGCTCGTCCGCCTCGCCGTCGGAGGCCAACAGCCCGGCGGCGTATGCCAGTTCGATCCAGAAGGCGGCGACCGGCTCGGGCACGTCCAGCGCGACGGCGGTGCGCTTGAGGTCCCGTACGCCCAGGCCGCCCGCGCGCAGCACGGGCGGGGCGCCGGTCGCCGTGCCCCAGGACGTCAGCAGCTCCTCGACGACCGCGAGCGCGGCCAGCGCCTGGCCCGCCGCGGCGCCGTCCACCACCTGCCGCGGGTGCGTGCGGCCCGGCAGGGCGGGCGGCAGCGGCTCCAGGCGGCGGTGGGCGCGGCCCCCGCGCAGGTGCAGGGCGACCTCGCGGGGCAGGACGACCGTCCGGGGCGCCGCCGGCAGCAGCAGTCCGCGGTCCATCAGCCAGCGGATCGGGGGCGAGGGGTGCTCGGAGACCTCGCCGTAGGGCGGGCCCCAGGTCAGCTTGGCGAGCATCGCCCGCGCCTCCTCGGGCGCCTCCTCCAGCAGGGCCGCCAGCCGTCCGCGGTCGGTGAACAGCCCGGTCAGGGCGGCCAGCGCGCTCACCGGGTCGTGCGTGGTGGGCAGTCCGGCGGCGGTCAGGATCTCCTGGAGGCGGCCGGGCGACGTCCCGGAGGTGGCCTCGGCCAGGGCCGGGCCCAGACCGGTCGGGGAGGGGCGGTTGGCGTTCGGGGTGAGCAGGTCGCGGGCGGTGCGCACCAGGCGCAGCCGGTCGTCGCCGCCCCACACCAGGGCCCGTTCGCGCAACAGCCCCAGGGCGCGCGGCAGTTCGTCCTCGCCGCCGGCCAGCAGGCCGGCCAGCGTCTGGTACGGGCAGGGGTCGGGGGCGACGGCCAGGGCCTCGGCGGTCTGCAGGGCGAACCGGTCGAGCCGCTCCAGCGCCCGCAGCACCGAGGCGCGGGTGCCCGCGCGGGTGGCGAGCTGCGTCAGGTCGCCGGGGACGGGCGAGAGCAGGTCCGGGCGGGCCCGCAGCAGCTCGGCGAGCGCCTCGTCGGAACGGGCGCGCAGCTCGTCGGCGAGCGTGCGGGGGGCTGCCCGGCGGCGTGCTTCGGGCTCGGTCGTCATCCTCCCCACCGTACCGGCACGCCGTGACGATCGGTTTCGCCCGGCGCGGTGCGCGGTACGGTCGTGGGCGTACGGGCGTACGGGTGCCAAAGGCTGACGGCGGCTGGGGTGTTCGGTGGGGATCGAGAGCGAACAGCTCGTCTTCGACTATCTGAGCCGGATCGGTGATCTGGCGCACGGGACGAGCATGACGGCCGCCGAACGGGCACGCCTGGTGGGCCGGGTGCGCACCGACATCGAGCGCCGCCGGGCCGAGGCGGGCGGCGCGCACACCGCGGCCGGGGTGCGGAAGATCCTGGACGCCCTCGGCAGACCGGAGGAGGTCGTCGCCGGGGCGGGCGTGTCCGTCCCGCTGCCCAGGGGGCCGGAGCCGGTCGCGGAGGCCGGACGGCCGGCCTCGCCGACGGCCGCCTCGCCGCCGCACCTGGCGGGCATCGGCGAGCTGGGCCCGGAGGAGAGCGACCCGGACTGGTGGCGCAGGGGCCCCGGGGGCCGCTACGCCGAGGGCGGTCGGGTGCGGGTCGGCGGATTCGTCGGCGGCATCGAGCTGCCGGAGGTGCTCAAGCCGCCGCCGGACGGCGGCGAGGACGACGGGAAGGACACCGGAAAGACCGACGGGAAGGTCGGGGACGGCGAGGGCACCCCGGCGGACGCCGGGGCGGCCGGGACGGAGAAGGTCCCGGCCGCCGCCCCGGCGTCCGCCTCCCGCAGGTGGGCCGCCCGGCTGCGGCGCGTGCGCACGGCGGTGAAGCCGGCGGGCGGTCCGCGCGCGGGCGGCATCGTGGAGCTGCTGGCCGCCGCCCTGCTGGTGTTCGGCGCGGTGCGGGGCTCGCTGGTCCCGCTGGGCCTGGGCTGGCTGATCGCCTACTGGTCGCCCCGGCTGAGCCGCCGGGAGGCCAAGGGGGCGGTGCTGGCCGTGCCCGGCGCGGTCGCGGGCGCCGTGCTGGTGTGGCTGTGGGGTCGTACGGAGGGCCGCTGGGGCGAGCCGCTCGCCGAGGGCGAGCTGGGCGCGGCGATCGGCGAGGCGTGGCCCGCAGCGCTGCGCGCCGCGGCCGTCGCCAGTGCGCTGTACCTGGTGTGGCGCGCGCGGCGGCCGAAGGGGTGAGGGAGCGCGTCGCCGTGACGGGCGGGCCCGGCGCCTCCCCGGTGCCTCACCGGCGGGTCGGCCGGTCGTCCTCGTCGATGGCCGCCAGGTGGGCGGAGAGGTCGTCGACCAGGCGTCCGAGGAGGCGGCCGAGTTCCTTCCGGTCCCGCTCCGGCCAGTCGGCCAGGGCGTCGTCGAACCATCCGAACACGGTCCGCATGTAGCGCTCGCTCGCCGCCGCGCCCTCCGGGGTCGGCTCGACCAGCCGGGCCCGCTGGTCGAGCGGGTCGGTGATCCTGCGGACCAGCCCCTGTCGTTCGAGCCCGTTCACCTGCCGCGTGACGTGCGGCCCCACGACCTGCATCCGTTCCGCGATCTCCCCGACCCGCAGCGGTCGGCCGGCCACGCGCAGCGTGACGAGCACGGACAGGGCGGGCCGGTCCAGCGGGACCCCGGCGGCCTGTACGGCCTGGTCGAACAGGCGGCCGCGGTTCAGCGCGTTGTTGAGCTGGCTCAGGCGGGGGAGCAGCTCCGCCAGGAGCCCTTGCCCGCGGTCGTCCTTGTGCTGGTCGGTCATCGGAACCCCTCTTTGAATACCTAAGTTAGGTATATAGTTGCCGTCGGGCGCCCTCTGCGAGGGGCCCCGCTTGCCCGCGAAAAAGATACCTAAGGTAGGCAGTTTGCGGGCCTCCCGCCTGCCCGGACGACGACGAGGGAACCCATGGGCAACTCACCGAAACAGAAGGTCCTCATCTCCGGCGCCAGCATCGCGGGCCCCGCGCTGGCCCACTGGCTCCACCGGTACGGCTTCGAGGTCACGGTCGTGGAGAAGGCGGACGCGGTCCGTGGCGGCGGCTACCCCATCGACATCCGCGGCACCGCGCTCGAGGTCGTCCGGCGCATGGGCGTGCTCCCGCGGCTCCGGGCCGCCCACATCGACACCCGCGAACTCACCTTCGTCGCGGCCGACGGCAACCCGGTGGGCTCCATCAGGCCCGAGGCCGTCACCGGCGGGGTCGAGGGCCGCGACATCGAGATACCGCGGGGAGCGCTCGCCGAGACCCTCCACGCCGCCGTCCGCGACGACGTCGAATTCCTCTTCGGGGACTCCATCGCCACCCTCCACGACCACGACGGCGGGGTGGACGTGACCTTCCGCGGCGGGGCGCGGCGCACCTTCGACCTGGTCGTCGGCGCCGACGGCATCCACTCGCACACCAGGGGCCTCGTCTTCGGCCCCGAGGAGCGGTACCACCGCTACCTGGGCTACTGCTTCGCCGGCTTCACCCTGCCCAACCACCTCGGGCTCGCGCACGAGGGCGTCACCTGGAACACCCCCGGCAGGGCCGCGGTCCTCTTCGCCGCCGGCGACACCGACCGGCTGCACGGCTTCCTGATCTTCGCCCGCCCCGAACCGCCCTTCGACGCCTTCCGGAACCCCGACGCCCAGCGGGACCTCGTCGCCTCGGTCTTCCCCGAGGACGACTGGGAGATCCCGCGCATGGTCGCCGCCCTGCGCGCCGCCGACGACCTCTTCTTCGACGTCGCCGGCCAGATCCGCATGCCCCGCTGGTCCAAGGGCCGGGTCGCCCTCGTCGGCGACGCCGCCCACGCACCCTCGTTCTTCTCGGGGCAGGGATCGAGCACCGCACTGGTCGGCGCCTACGTGCTCGCCGGCGAACTGGCCTCCCACGGCGCCGACCACCCGGCCGCCTTCGCGGCGTACGAGCGCGGCATACGGGAGTTCGTGGAGCTGAACCAGGCGCTCGCCGACCACGGGGTCCCCAGCCTCGTCCCCCGCACGGCCGAGGAACTCGAGATGCGGAACCGGGCGCTGCTCGACCCCGCCGGCCTGCCCGGCGACAAGGGACGCGCCGCCAACTCGGCGCTCACGCTCCCCGACTACGCGGACCGCGTGCCCGCTCGATGACGGAGCTCGATGACGGAGGCGGTCCGTGCCCGCCGCCGGGCACGGACCGCCTCCGGGGCCGTACGGCCCGGCCGGGAGCGTCAGCCCTCGGCGCCCTCGGCGATGAACTTCTGCATCTCGTCCAGGATCTGCTCGGCCGCGGTGTAGCCGATGCCCTGGATCCAGGTCTCGTCGTCCACGCGGAAGGCCCGGTCGTTCTTCACGGCCTTCATGCCCTTCCACAGCGCGCCGCCGGTGGCCTTCTCCTCGCCGGACTTCGCCGGGTCGCCGTAGGAGGTGTAGAAGACGACGTCCGCGTCGCCCTGGTCCACCTTCTCCGGGCTGACGTCGAGCGAGAAGCCGTCGGGGGCCTTCTTGGCGACGGCCGGGCGGCCGACGCCGATGTCGGCGAGGATGGTGCCGATGTAGTTCTTCTCGCCGTAGATGCGGGTGTCCGCGCCCTCGACGAAGCGGATCACGCTCACCGAGAGCTTCTTGGCCTCCTCGGGGCCGCCGAGGGCCCGGGTGACCTCGCCGACGTGCTCCTCGTACCGGTCGATGATCTTCTGCGCCTCGTTCTTCTTGCCGAGGGCGTCGGCGTGGACCAGGAAGTTCTCCTTCCAGGTGTGGCCGGTGGTCTCGGTGAAGACGGTCGGGGCGATCTTGGACAGCTCGTCGTAGCGGTCCTTGTCGCGGACGTTGCTGCCCAGGATCAGGTCCGGCTTGAGGGCCGCGATCTTCTCCAGGCTCGGCGCCATGATGTTGCCGACGTTCTCGATGCCCTGGACCTTCTCCTTCGGCAGGTACTTCAGGAAGCCGGAGGACACGTCGGAACGGGTGGAGCCGACCGGCTTCACGCCCAGGGTGATGGCCGAGTCCAGCTCGGCGGTGTCGAGCACGACCACGCGCTTGGGGTTGTCGGGGACCTCGACGTCGCCGTTGGCCGTCTTGACGACGTGGGTGCCCTGGTCTGCGGCGCCCTTCTTCGACTCGGAGCCCGAGCCGGAGTCCGAGCCCCCGCAGGCGGACAGCCCGAGGGAGGCGGCCAGCACCACGGCGGTGGCGGCGAGCGTACGGCGGCGGTCGATGGTCATGGTGTTGCCTTTCGCGTACTGGCGGGGACGGGGGTGGAGTGCGTGGGGGGCTGCCACGGTGCCCCCGGGACGACGAGCGGACTGCCCGTCACCGGATCGGGGGCGACCACGGATTCGAGACCGAAGACCTCGCGGACCAGACCGGCGGTGACCACCTCGGCGGGCGGCCCCTGCGCGACGATCCGGCCCTCGCGCATGGCGACGAGGTGGTCGGCGTAGCGGGCGGCCTGGTTCAGGTCGTGGAGGACCATGACGACCGTGCGGCCCCGCTCGTGGTTGAGCTGCCGCACCAGGTCGAGGACCTCCACCTGGTGGGCGATGTCGAGGTACGTCGTCGGCTCGTCGAGCAGCAGCAGCTCGGTGTCCTGGGCGAGCGCCATCGCGATCCACACGCGCTGCCGCTGCCCGCCGGAGAGCTCGTCCACGGCGCGGGCGGCCAGGTCGGTCACGTCGGTGCGCGCCATGGCGTCGGCGACGGCCCGCTCGTCGGCCTCCGACCACTGCTGCCACCAGCGCTGGTGCGGCTGGCGGCCCCGGGCGACCAGGTCCGCGACGGTGATCGCCTCCGGCGCCACCGGGGTCTGGGGCAGCAGGCCGAGGGACTGGGCGATCCTGCGGGTGGGGATGCGGGCCAGCTCCTGGCCGTCCAGCAGCACCGAACCGCGGCGCGGCTTCAGCAGCCGTCCCAGCGCCCGCAGGGTGGTGGACTTGCCGCAGGCGTTGGGGCCGACGATGACGGTGACCCGCCCGTCCGGGATGTCCAGGTCGAGGCCGTCGACGACGGTGCGGTCCTCGTAGGCGAGGGTGAGGTCGCGGGCCGACAGCCGGCCGGTGCCGTGCGCGGGGGCGGCGGGGCCGGTGGGCCTGTCGGGGGTCGTCATGCCTTGCCTCCGGTGCGGCTACGGATGATCAGCCAGATGAGGTACGGCGCCCCGATCGCCGCGGTCAGCACGCCGACCGGCAGCTCGACGGGGGCGAACATCCGGCGGGCGAGGAGATCGCCGAGGGTCACCACGAAGGCGCCCGTCAGCGCCGTGGCGAGCAGCGGGATCTGCGCGGTCCGGGTCAGCCGGCGGGCGATCTGCGGGGAGAGCAGCGCCACGAAGTCCACGGGCCCGGCGGCGCCGGTGGCCACCGAGGCCAGGACGACGCCGGTGACGGTCAGCCCCAGGCGGACGCGGTTCAGGCGGACGCCGAGCGCGGTGGCGGTGTCGTCGTCCAGCGACACCGCGCGCTGGGCGCGGGCGCACCACACGACGGCGGGCAGCAGGGCCAGCAGCGCCCAGCCGAGCGGTCCGGCCTGCTCCCAGCCGCGGCCGTTGAGCGAACCGGTCATCCACACCTGGGCCTGCTGGGCCAGCAGGAAGTCGCCCTTGGTCATGAAGAGCTGGGTGACCGAGCGCAGCGCGATCGAGAAGCCCAGGCCGATGAGGACGAAGCGCGCCGCCTGGATGCCGCGCCGCCAGGCGAAGACGTAGATGAGCACGGCGGCGAGCATGCCGCCCGCGACGGAGAGGTAGGGCAGCAGGGCGTGGGAGGTGAGGCCGAAGGTCATCGCGCCGACGGTCACGGCGGTGGCGCCGTGCGTGACGCCGATGATCTCCGGGCTGGCCAGGGGGTTGCGGGCGACGGCCTGGATCAGCCCGCCCGCGACCCCGAGCGCGGCGCCGACCAGCACCCCGACGACCAGGCGCGGCAGCCGCAGCGTCCCGACGACCAGCTCGTCGGGCGACGGCTGCCCCAGCAGCACCTTCACCACCTCGGCGGGCGCCACGGCGGACTCGCCGAGACAGAGCGCGGCGACGACGGCCGCGGCGAGCGCGGCGGCGAGCGCGGCGGTGACCACCAGGGAACGGCGGTGGACGAGGAACGAGGCGCGCCCGCGGCGCAGCAGGGCGTGCCCGGTGGGTCTGGCGGCGGGGGCGGCCGCCTGGGGGGCGGTGCCGGTCGCGGTCACGAGCCCACCGCCTTCCCGCGGACGAGGGCCACCAGGAACGGCACGCCGATCAGCGCCGTCATCACGCCCGCCGGGACCTCGCCGGGCGGCACCACGACGCGGCCGATCACGTCCGAGACCAGCAGCACCACCGGGCCCAGCAGCGCGGTCATGGGCAGCAGCCAGCGGTGGTCGCCGCCCACCAGGGCGCGGGCCAGATGGGGGACGGCCAGGCCGACGAAGGCGATGGGCCCGGCCGCGGCGACGCCCGCGCCGGTGAGGACGGTGGCGCCGATGCCGCCGGTGATCCGTACGGCCGCCACGTTCTGGCCCAGGCCCCGGGCCACGTCGTCGCCCAGCGCCAGGGCGTCCAGGCCGCGCGCCACCGCCAGCACCAGGAGCGCGCCCGCCAGCAGGAACGGCCAGACCTGGCCGATCACCTCCGCGTCGCGCCCGGCGACCGAGCCGACCTGCCAGAAGCGGAACTCGTCCAGGGTGGCGGCCCTCGTGGTCAGCACGCCCGCCACCACCGAGTACAGCAGGGCGTTGACGGCGGCGCCGGCCAGCGCCAGCTTCACCGGGGTCGCTCCGTCGCGGCCGCGGGCGGCGATGACGTAGACGGCGACGCCCGCGGCGCCCGCGCCGGCGAAGGCGAACCAGACGTAGCCGCTGAGCGTGTGCACCCCGGCGAAGGCGATGGCCAGCACCACGCCCAGTGCGGCGCCCTGGCTGACGCCGAGGATGCCGGGCTCGGCGATCGGGTTGCGGGTGAGGCCCTGCATCACGCACCCGGCCATCCCGAGCGCGGCGCCGACCAGCAGCCCCAGGAGGGTGCGCGGCACGCGCAGGGTCCGTACGACCTGGGCCGCGGCGCCGTCGCCGCCGTGCACCAGGGCGTCGTACACCGCCGAGGGCGCCAGGCCGCGGCTGCCGACCGCCAGGCTCAGCACCGCGGTGACCGCGACGAGCACCGCGGTCGCCGCCACCCAGGCCGGTCGGCGGATCCCCCGCACGCGGCGCGGACTGCCGCCGCGCACGGCGAGCGGTGGAGCGACTGGCATCTGGACCTCTGTACCTGGGACGCGTACGGGAACACGGGCGAGGGGCGGCTGGTAAGGCTACCCTCACCTAGGTTAGGCGGACCTAACTATACGGGCTGCGGGGCGGCACAATAAGGGACATGACTACACGTGCGGTGACGGTCGGCTTCGACCTGGACATGACGCTGATCGACTCCCGCCCCGGGATCAGAGCCACCTATCTGGCCCTCGCCGCCGAGACCGGGACGTACATCGACGCCGACCTCGCCGTCACCCGCCTGGGGCCGCCGCTGGAAGTGGAGCTGGCGCACTGGTTCCCCGAGGAGGCGCTCGCCGAGGTCGGCGCGCGCTACCGCGAGCTGTACGTGGAGCACGCCATAGCGCCCACCCGCGCCCTGCCCGGCGCCCGGGAGGCGGTGGACGCGGTGCGGCGGACGGGCGGCACGGCGATCGTGGTCACCGCCAAGCACGAACCCAACGCCAAGCTCCACCTGGAGCACCTGGGCATCACGCCGGACGCGGTGATCGGCTGGCTGTGGGCGGAGGCCAAGGCGGAGGCGCTGGTCGAGCACGGGGCGGAGGTCTACGTCGGCGACCACCTCGGCGACGTGCGCGGCGCGCGGGCGGCCGGCGCGCTGTCGGTCGCCGTGCCGACGGGCCCGTGCGGCGCGGAGGAGCTGCGGGCCGCGGGGGCCGACGTGGTGCTGGAGGACCTGACGGCCTTCCCCGCCTGGCTGGCGTCGTACGCGGCGGGCTGAGCGGCCGGCGTCCGAGAAGCAGCCGCCGCGCCCGCCGCGGCGGCTACTTCCCGGACGCCGAGCGCGCCCGGCGCCGCTGCTCCGCGATCGACCGCAGCACCCCGGCCCCGGCGATGGCGAAGCCGACGCCCATCAGCATGCTGACGAGGTACGCGGCCGTGGGCAGCGGGTCGGAGCCGAGGAACAGGGGCGTGATGGTCGCGAGCGTGGCCACCGCGCCGACGACGAAGACGGCGGCACCGATGCGGACGAGCAGATCTCCCGCGCGGGACGTTTCACTGGTCACCGGGACAGGGTAAGTCGGTGGACAGGTGTGCGCGGGACACGGGGGCGCCGGACCCGGGGCATCTTGTCACCGGGGCGCGGACCATTAATCTTGTTGCAGGCGGGTCATGCGGCCCGCTGAAGTCTTATTCAGAGCCTTTGCTTTTTCAAAGTGAAGTCGTAGCCCGGTCATCCGGACGAGTACGAGGACAGAGGACAGACGTGCCTACCGGCAAGGTCAAATGGTTCAACAGTGAGAAGGGTTTCGGCTTCCTCTCCCGTGACGACGGCGGTGACGTCTTCGTGCACTCGTCGGTGCTCCCGGACGGGGTCACCACGCTGCGGCCCGGCCAGCGCGTCGAGTTCGGCGTCGTCGCGGGGCAGCGCGGTGACCAGGCACTCTCCCTCACCCTGCTGGAGCCCACCCCCTCCGTGGCGGCGGCCCAGCGGCGCAAGCCGGACGAGCTGGCGTCGATCGTGCAGGACCTCACCACCCTGCTGGACGGGGTCTCGCAGCAACTGGAGCGCGGTCGCTACCCCGACCGCCAGCAGGGGCACAAGATCGCGGGCATGCTCCGCGCGGTGGCCGACCAGCTCGACGTCTGACGCCGTCCGCCCGGTCCGCTCCCGGACTCTCCCCGGGTCCCCTCCGGGGTCTCCGGGCTTCTCACGCGGGATTCACACGGGATCCAGCGCGCCCTGGCCGAGGGGCGGGACGAGTCCCTCGGCCGCGGCGCGCGTGAGCAGCGCGCGCACCGCCGCGTAACCGCTCTCGCCGAGGTCGGCGGTGAACTCGTTCACGTACAGCCCGATGTGCCGGTCCGCGACCTCCGGGTCCATCTCCTGGGCGTGCTCCAGGACGTAGGGCCGCGACGCCTCCGGGTCCTCCCAGGCCATCCGCACCGAGGCGCGGGCCGCCTCGGCGAGCGCGCGCAGCGTCGGCGCGCCCAGCGAGCGGCGGGCGATGATCGCGCCCAGCGGGATCGGCAGCCCGGTGGCGGCCTCCCAGTGCTCGCCCATGTCGGCCAGGCGGTGCAGCCCGTAGCGCGGGTAGGTGAAGCGCGCCTCGTGGATCACCAGCCCGGCGTCCACCCGGCCGTCGCGCACGGCGGGCATGATCTCGTGGAAGGGCAGCACGGTGATCCGGCCCACCCCGCCCGGCACCTCCTCGGCCGCCCAGAGCCGGAACAGCAGGTACGCCGTCGAGCGCTCGCCCGGCACCGCGACCGTGGCGCCGCTCAGGTCCGCTCCCGTCCCGGGCTCACGGGTGAGCACCAGCGGCCCGCAGCCGCGCCCGAGCGCGCCCCCGCACGGCAGCAGCGCGTACTCGTCGAGCACCCACGGCAGGACGGCGTAGGAGACCTTGAGCACGTCCAGCTCGCCGCGCTCGGCCATGCCGTTGGTGACGTCGATGTCCGCGAACGTCACGTCCAGCGGCGGGGCGCCCGGCACCAGGCCGTGCGCCCAGGCGTGGAAGACGAAGGTGTCGTTGGGGCACGGGGAGTACGCGATCCGCAGCGGCTCCTCCCGGCCGGCCCCTCCCGCCGGCTTCCGCCCGGGCTCCGGTGCGAACGCGGCCTGGGTGGTCACGGTCCCTCCAACCAACCGTCGAGTACGGGCACGATCCTGCCGAAGGCCGCGGTCAGGGCGTCCAGGGCCTCCGCCATCCGCCAGGCGCCGCGGTCGCGCGGCCCCACCGTGTTGGAGACCGTGCGCACCTCCAGCACGGGGACGCCGCAGGCCGCCGCGGCCTCCGCGACCCCGAAGCCCTCCATCGCCTCCACCAGCGCCCCCGGATGGCGCCGCGCCAGCAGCGCGGCGCGCTCGGCGGTGCCGGTGGCCGTGGAGACGGTCAGCACCGGCCCGTACGCCGCGCCGGCCGCCTCCGCGACGGCCCGCGCCAGCGCCTCGGGCGGCCGGTGGACGGTCGTGCCGAAGCCCAGGTCGGCGACGGAGGTGAAGGGCTCGGGCCCGCCGGGCGTCTCGGCGCCCAGGTCCGCGGCGACGATCTCGGAGGCGACGGCCACCGAGCCGACCGGCGCCAGCGGCGGGAAGCCGCCGCCGATCCCCGCCGAGACCACCAGCTCGTACGGGCGGCCGTGCGACCCCCGCAGCAGCGCCACGGCCGTGCGGGCCGCCGCGGCGGCGGGTCCGGCGCCCACGGCGAGCACGTCGATGCCGGCCGGGGCGCACGCGGCGGCCACCGCGTCACGCTCGGTGACGACGGCTGTGACGACCAGGGTGCGCATGGCGTCGCCGGACGGAGGTCAGTCGGTCTCGCGTTCGAGCTCGATGGTCCACACGCCGCGGTACTGCTCGCCGTCGTACTCGACGAGACCGAGCCGCACCGACTTCGCCGAGCCGCCTCCGGCCCGGGAGAACAGGCCGTCGCTGGAGAAGCTGCGGTAGGTCTTCTTGATCGGCTCGGACACGGCGGGCTGCTCGCCCAGGAACAGCACCCAGCCCTTCTCGGCGATCTCGGGATCCACGCCGATGCGCAGCATGTCGCCCTCGCCGACGGTGATGGAGGTGCTGCCCTCCTTCTGGATGCAGGAGAGCACCTCCTTCTGCGAGAGGGCCTTGCCGTCCTCGTAGCAGGCCGCTTCCGTGGAGACCGTGTCGGAGCCGACGGTCACGGTCGCTCGGGGGGTCGGCTTCTCGCAGGCGGAGAGGGCGACGAGCCCGAGAGTGGCCGCGCCGATGGCTACGGCAGTGCGGACGGTGCGCCTGCCCTTGCCCCGGGAGATCGTGTGGGTCATAACCCGCAGGCTACCCGGCGATTCCCGTCAGGCGACGCGCGGGTGGGGCGTCCCGTGCCGGGCGGCGGACAGCAGCGGCCGGACGGTCACGAACGCGCCCGCCGCGACGATCACCCCGGCCACCCCCATGCCGACCGGCCCGATCAGCGGCAGCGCGATGCCGATGCCGCCGCCGACCACCCACGACATCTGCATCAGCGTCTCGGAGCGGGCGAAGGCCGAGGTGCGCACCAGTTCCGGCACGTCCCGCTGGATCAGCGCGTCCAGGGAGAGCTTGCCCAGCGCCAGCGCGATCCCGGCGGTGGCCGCGACGACGGGCACGGTGACCGTGCCGTACAGCACCGCCGCCACGACGGTCGCGGTCAGCGCCATCGCCAGCACGGACGCGATGATCAACTCCGGTCCGCGGTCGCGCAGCCAGGCGCCCAGCGCCGTGCCCAGCGCGTTCCCGCCGCCGGCGGCGACGGCGACGACGCCGAGCGAGACCACCGGGTCCAGCCCGCTCAGGGGGTGCTCGCGCAGCATGAAGGCGAGGAAGAAGGTGAGGAAGCCGGAGAGGGCGCGCAGGGCGGAGTTGGCGATCAGCGCGTTGAGCACGGACGCGCCGACCGTCCGCAGCCCCGGCCGCCGCGGCTTCCCGCCGCCGCCCGCCTTCGCGCCCCCGCCGTCCGGGACGGTCGCGGTCGCCCCCGCCGTCCCGCCGTCCCCGGCGCCCGCGGTCCTGCCCCGGCTCGCGGCGGTGCGGGCCTCACCACCGTCGGCGCCGCCGTCCGTGCCCCCGTCCGCACTGCCGTCCGCGCCGTCCCGGCCGGTCCCGGACGCGTCGCCGACGGCCGCCTCGTACGCCGACAGCAGCGCCTTCCGCTCGCCCTTGGCGGAGTCCACCTTGTGGGGGAGCGAGAAGGACAGGAACGTCCCGAGGACGAAGACGACGAAGGCCCCGTACAGCGGCCAGGACGGCCCGAGCAGGTGCAGCGCGGCCCCGGCCGGCGCCGCCGCGCCGGTGGCCAGCAGCCCGGCGAGCGTCACCCGTGAGTTCGCCTTGACCAGCGAGATCTGATGGGGCAGCAGCCGGGGCACGACGGCGGATCTGACCACGCCGTACGCCTTGGAGGCCACCAGCACCCCCAGCGCCGCCGGATACAGCTCCAGGCTGCCGGTGGCCACCGCCCCCGCCATGCTCAGCGCGAGCAGCGCGCGGGCCAGCATCGCCCCGGCCATCGCGGCGCGGCGGCCGTGCGGGACGCGGTCCAGCAGCGGCCCGATGACCGGCGCCAGCAGCGCGAAGGGGGCCAGGGTGACGGCGAGGTAGAGCGCCACGCGCCCGCGCGCCTCGCCCGTGGGGACGGAGAAGAAGATGGTGGACGCCAGGGCGGTGGTGATCAGCATGTCGCCCGCGGAGTTCACCGCGTGCAGCTCGATGAGCTTGCCCAGTCCGGACTCCCCGGCGCCCTGGGCGTGCGTGGCCCGCCGGATGCGTCTTCCCAGCGCGCGGGGAGGCGTGTGTACGGCGCGGGCGATCGCCCGCGCCGTCCGGCGGAATCGCCCCTCGCCGTGCCGGGGCGTCCTGGAGGTTGCCACGTCGTCAGTGTGCCCCACCGGCCGCTCCCTAGCCCGGCGCCTTTCGGTTGAAGGTGCGACGGACAGGGGTGGACGCCAGTGGGGTAGCGTGGAGGGATAGTGCGCTCCGCCCGGCGGGATCGTGTGGGTCCGGACGTCGCAGCGGTCCCTCGGTCCGCTCCGTCCGCACCCGCCTGACCTGGGCGTACGGGAGGCGCGCTCGCGAAACGGCGTAGGAGAGAATCGATTCTTGTGAGTGCTGCGATGCGAGGCCGTACCCCTGATCGCCTGTGCGCCGAGGCGGTTGACCTGGCTCGGGAAGCGGCCGAGGAGGCCGCATTCCCGGGACGGATCGGCGACCATCTGGGTGCCGTCGCCGATGGGGACCGCGTCGTCACGCACTTCTTCGAGTGCCTGGAGCCGGGCTACCGCGGCTGGCGGTGGGCCGTCACGGTCGCGCGGGCCTCGCGGGCGCGGACGGTGACGCTGGACGAGACGGTGCTGCTGCCCGGCCCGGACGCCCTGCTCGCCCCCGAGTGGGTGCCCTGGAGCGAACGCCTCCGCCCGGGCGACCTGGGCCCCGGCGACCTGCTGCCCACCGAGGCGGACGACCTGCGCCTGGAGCCCGGCTACACCGGCGCGGACGCCCCGCCGCCCGACTCCGTCCTCTCCCCGGAGGCCGAGGCGGAGGCTGAGGCGGGCGGCGGCAGCCCCGCGGAGACCGAGGACGCCGACGTCTCCACCAGCGAGCCCGGGCGCCTCCCGGGCGTCCCGGCGCGCGGCAGCATCGCCGCGGTCGCCGAGGAGATCGGCATGGGCCGCCCCCGGGTCCTGTCGCGCCACGGCCTGCACGCCGCCGCCGACCGCTGGGAGGAGGCGTTCGGCCCCCGGACGCCCATGGCCCAGGCGGCTCCCGCGACATGTGCGAGCTGCGGCTTCCTGGTCCCGATGGCGGGCTCGCTGCGGCAGGCGTTCGGGGTGTGCGCCAACGAGTTCTCCCCGGCGGACGGCCGCGTGGTCTCCCTCGCCTACGGCTGCGGCGCCCACTCGGAGGCGGCCGTCATGCCCAAGCCGCCCCGCCCGGCCCCGCCGGTGGTGGACGAGACCCGGGTGGACGAGCTGCCCCTGGACGGCGGCGCGGACGGCGACACGGCCGGTGTCGGCAGCGCCGGCGGCGCGGACGGCGCGGAGGCGTAGATCCCCAGGGCCCCGGCTCCCCGTCGGGCGGTACCGGCTGACCGCTGGTCCGGCCCGCCGGCCAGGGAGGTTTGACGGGGCGCGGGGCGCCGGATGCGGACTCCGCACCGAGCCGGAGCGAGGTCCTGTACCTGGCCAACCGCGCCCACAGCCTGCTCGACCGGTTGCTGGAACGGGCGGAGGGGCTGCGTTCCGCCGTCCCGGGAGCGGACCCGCACCGGGAGGCGGCCGAGGCCGCCGACCTGCTCGTCCGGTGCCGCACGCTGCACGAGGACGTCCTGCGAAGGCTCCTGGAACTGCTGCCGCCCGGCGATCCGAACGGCAGCCCCCTGCGGGTCGCCCGGCTGGCCTGCCGTCAGCACCTGATCCGCGACGACCCGGCCCGGATGGCCGGCGACGGGCCCGCCCGGTGGTGCGCGGAGGCGGAGCGGCTGCGGGCGGAGCTGGACCCCTCCGACCCCTTCGTTTCCGTGCTGATGCTCTACCAGGGCGAGCTGGCGCTGAAGCGCTGCGTCGAATACGGCGGCTTCGGCGGCGATCCGCGGGCCGAACTGCGCGCTGCCCTCGGCCTGCTGCGGGAGGTGTCGCGGCGGGCGGACGCGGGGATAGACCCGGAGTTCACGGCCGCCGCCGGCGGCCTGTACTCCCAGGGGCTCCTCCAGGGCGTGGTGTCCGGCGTACTGGGGCCGGAGGCGTTCGGCGACGCCGTCAGGGCCGCGGACGACGCCCTGCGGCGGCTCGA
>NZ_DASQNP010000255.1:0-10013 GCF_035644915.1 Streptomyces sp. | reverse complement strand
GGAGGACCGCCCGCGCCCGCCCCGCCGTTCAGACCCCGGCGGCGGGACCGGCGGGTCCGGCGGGTCCGGACGCCGACCGCGCCTCGGCCACCGTCAGCCCCGCCACGGCGGCGAGCAGCAGCGCGGTGCCCAGCACGGTCGCCGCGGTGAGCCGCTCGCCCAGCAGCACGACGGCGATCACGGCCGCGCTCACCGGCTCGATGAGCATGACCACCGACGCGGTGGCGGCCCGGACGACCGCCGCCCCGGCGAAGTACAGCGCGTACGCCAGCGCCGTCGGCACCGCCGCCGTGTACGCCAGCAGGGCCAGTACCCGCAGCGGGTCGGCGGTGGCCTGCGGCAGCAGCCCCTCGGTCAGGGCCAGGGGCAGCAGGCACACCGCGCCGACGCCGAACGCCCAGGTGGTCGTGGTGTACGAGTCGCCGCCCCCGCCCTCCCGGCCCATCCACCGGGTCAGCAGGGTGATGACGGCGTAACCGGCGGCCGACAGCAGCGCCAGCCCGACGCCCAGCGGCCGCACCGTCGCCCCGTCACCGCCGAGGCACAGCACCGCCAGGCCGCCCAGCGCCCCGAGCACGGCCACCAGGCCGCCGCGGCCCAGCCGTTCGCCCATCGTCAGCCGGGCGCCGAGCGCGATCAGCACGGGCCCGGCGCCGAGCGTGACGACCGTGCCGACCGCGAGCCCGGTGGCCTGGACCGCCCCGAAGTAGGCGGTCTGGAACAGGGTCAGGCCCAGCCCGGTGGCGACGATCCGTCCCACCCGGCGGCGCCGCGGCCCGGGCGCGGACCGGGTGGCGGAGCGGCCCGCCCGGGCGGTGCGCAGCGGCAGGAAGGCCAGCAGCAGGGTGATCCCGCCGACGTAGCGCCAGAACGACAGGGCGATGGGCCCCAGATCGCTGGCGCGGTACAGCAGGGCGGCCGCCGCCCCGGCGGTGCCCCAGGCGATCCCGGCGACGATCAGACAGAGCAGTCCGCGGCCGACGGGCAGGCCGCCGGCGGACGCGACGGCAGCAGCGGCAGAACCGGCGGAATCATCGGTTCCGCCGGTGGGCGTGGAAACGACAGAAACAGAATTCGACACGTGTGAGTTCTCCGCGTACGTCGGGAGTGGTCATGTGGTCCCGTACGCGGGCATCGGCGATCTGCGTGGTGGCAGTAGATGCCCCGGCGCGGTCCTCCTCGGCGGCCCGCCCTACGCGGCGGGCGGCGGCAGCACGGTCGAATGCATGGACAGCACCCTACGGGGCGGGCGTGTCCACGGGCAAACGGCTTCCCCCGCTCCCCCCGTCGTCCCCTTTCTCTGCTTTCCCCGACTCCCCCGGCTTCCCCGACTTCTCCGCCGCCCCGCTCCCGGCCACCGGCCCGGCGGGCGGCGTCGTGGGGGTCGTGCGCTGCGCGATGAACGCCCCGGCGAGCACCAGCACGCCGCCGAGGGCCTGCACCGCCGACAGCCGCTCGTCCAGCAGCACCCAGGCCAGCACGGTGGCCACCACCGCCTCCAGGCAGGCCACGACGCCCGCCACCTGCGGCGAGAGCCTGCGCACCGAGATCACCCCGGTCAGATAGGCGGCCACGGTCGCCACCAGCACGATCCAGCACAGCAGCACGGCGGCGGGCACCCGGGCGCCGCCCAGCTCCGCCTGCCCGCCGAGCACCTGCCACTCCATCTCCCACGGGCGGGCGACGGCGGTGAGCAGCAGCGCGCCGAACAGCAGCCCGTAGGCGATGACGCCCAGCGGATCGGGCGCCGCCGTGCCCCCGGGGTCGCCGGTGCCGTGGTCGGAGAGCACGAAGTAACCGACCTGGCAGCAGGCCGCGCCCAGCGCGAGCAGCAGTCCGAGCGGATCGAAGCCGAGCCCGGCCCAGATCTCCACCACGCAGGCCAGCCCGCCGACGGCGAGCACCACGCCGACGCCCGCCGCCCGGGTCACCGGCCGCCGCTGCACGAAGCGCACCCAGCCCAGCACCAGCGCGGGCGCCAGGTACTCGACCAGCAGCGCGACCCCGACCGGGATGCGGGAGATCGCGGCGAAGTAGCACGCCTGCACGCCCGCGACGGCCAGCAGCCCGAACCCGGCGAGCAGGGCCGGGCGCCGCAGCAGCAGACCGCGGTGGCGCCAGGCGAGCGGCAGCAGGACGACGGCCGCGCCCGCGACCCTGAGCCAGGTGACGTGCAGCGGATCGAGACCGGCGTTGATCAGCGGCTTCGCCGCGGGTCCGGAACCGCCGAAGGCGACGGCCGAGACCAGGGCGAGGGTGAGTCCGGCGCCTCTCCCGGAGAGGGCGGAGGAGGGTGTCGAGACGTGCATCGGCCCATCATGGCAGGGGGCGTCAGGAGTGTCAGCAGCCGTGCCCCTGACAGTGGACCGGGCCGGGAGCCCCGGCGGGGGCACGCGCCGTCAGGTCCCCGGGCACCACGCCCGCGCGGCACAGCACCTCCACGGCCCGGCACCGCGGATCGGCGAGCAGCGCGTCCAGCAGGTCGGGTCCCTCGGCCCGTACGCCGCCCCGCGCCCGGGCCCGCCACAGCGCGCCCTCCAGCGCCGCCACCGCCGCCGGGGACCACCCGGACGCGCCGCGTCCGGCCTGGGGCGCCCCCGTGCCCTCGACCGTCTCCTGCCACCGCAGTCCGTAGCCGATGCTGCGCTGCGCCAGGTATCCCAGGAGCCGCGTCAGGCGCACCGGACCGCCCAGGGCGGACCGGACGGCCGGGTCGGACTCGATCAGCCCGTGCAGCAGATGGGCGGTGTCGACGTGCCGGTCGCCGCCCCGTCCGGCGCGGCGGCGCGCGCTCGCCAGCGCCGCGACCAGCTCCGCGCTGAGCAGGTCACCGGCGTGCGGGCCCCCGCTCGCGGGGCCCTGGGGAGGCGTACGGCTGTGCACGTCCCCACCCCATCACCCCTTCCGTGCCGCGGCATCCGCGCCGGGGCCCATTCACGCGTCCCCCCGGAGTCGGGTTCGCGGCGCGCCGCCTCCTCCTTGGGACGGAGGAACGAAAGGTCCCGTTTCGCTTTCCGGAACGCGGGGAACCCCTGGGCAGCACGGCCGCCGAAGGGGCGCACCGGAAGGGAGGAGCGGCTCCATGACCGACGTCACCGCCGCCACCGGGCCGGGCCCGGAGGACGGACCGTCCGCGGGCGGCCTGCTCGGCCGCGAACAGCCGGACGTGGCCGGCGCCGCGGGCCACCGCGACCACCCGCCGCGCATGGGCTTCTTCACCGACACCTCGATCTGCATCGGCTGCAAGGCGTGCGAGGTGGCGTGCAAGGAGTGGAACGCCATTCCCGAGGACGGCCTGGAGCTGACGGGCATGTCCTACGACAACTCCCAGGGACTGAGCGCGTCCACCTGGCGGCACGTGGCCTTCATCGAGCAGCGCAAGCCCCTGGGCAGCCAGGAGCCGGGCGTCGACCACGGGCACCGCGGCGGTGCGGGCGGCGCGGAGGCCGTCGACGTCTTCGCCGCCGCCGGCCGGCTGGACACCTCCCCCGCCGCCCCCGGCCCGGGTGCCACCACGCCCGCGCCGGGCGACGCCCCGGCGGGCGCGCCCGCCGGGGAGATCTCCCCCCTCGCGCCCGACGGGCGCACCGAGCTGCGCTGGCTGATGGCCTCGGACGTGTGCAAGCACTGCACCCACGCGGCCTGTCTGGACGTCTGCCCCACCGGTTCGCTGTTCCGCACCGAGTTCGGCACCGTCGTGGTCCAGGAGGACATCTGCAACGGCTGCGGCTACTGCATCCCCGCCTGCCCCTACGGCGTGATCGACCAGCGCAAGGGGGACGGCCGGGCCTGGAAGTGCACCCTGTGCTACGACCGGCTGGGGGTGGGCATGGAACCGGCCTGCGCCAAGGCGTGCCCCACCGACTCCATCCAGTTCGGCCCGCTGGAGGAGCTGCGGGAGCGGGCCGCGGCCCGCGTGGCGCAACTGCACGCCGCCGGGGTGCCCGACGCCCGGCTGTACGGCGAGGACCCGAACGACGGCGTCGGCGGGGACGGCGCCTTCTTCCTCCTGCTCGACGAGCCGGAGACCTACGGTCTGCCGCCCGATCCGGTGGTGACCACCCGCGACCTGCCCTCGATGTGGCGCCACGCCGCCGTGGCGGCGGCCGCGATGGCCGCCGGGGTGGCCGCCTGCTTCGCGCGGGGGCGGCGGTGAGCGGCGCGGGCGGCCCGGTCGTCCCGGGCGGGCCGGGCGGCGCGGAGGCGGACGGCGAGCGCCCCGGCAGGGAGGCCCCGACCGGCCAGGGCGGCGGCAGGCACCGCCGCAGGCGCCGGCGCGGGGAGCAACCCGTCGTCCCCGAGGCCGAGTTCACCTCCTACTACGGCATGCCCGTCCTCAACCGGCCCACCTGGAAGGCCCTGGACATCGCGGGCTACCTCTTCCTGGGCGGCCTGGCCGGCGGTTCCTCGCTGCTGGCCGCCGGGGCGCACGCCACCGGGCGCCGGGCGCTGGCGCGGTCGGCGAAGGTCGGCGCGCTGGTGGCGATCTCCGCGTCCGCGGCGGCGCTGGTCCACGACCTGGGGCGGCCGGAGCGCTTCCTGAACATGCTGCGCGTCGCCAAACCCACCTCGCCCATGAGCATGGGGTCCTGGCTGCTCGCCGCCTACGGTCCGCTGGCCGGGGCCGCCGCCGCGACCGAGGTGACCGGGAGGCTTCCGCGCACCGGTGCCGCGGCCACCGCGGGGGCGGCCCTGCTCGGCCCGGCCGTCGCCTCCTACACGGCCGTGCTGCTCGCCGACACCGCCGTGCCGTCCTGGCACGAGGGCTACCGGGAGCTGCCGTTCGTCTTCACCGGTTCGGCGGCCGCGGCGGCCGGCGGGCTGGGCATGCTCACCGCTCCCGTGGGGCAGGCCGGCCCGGCGCGCCGCGCCGCCGCCCTCGGCGCCGCCCTGGAGCTGGGGGCCACCGAGGTGATGGCGCACCGCATGGGCCTGGCCGCGGAGCCGCTGGGGCGGGGCCGGGCCGGGACGCTGATGCGTCTGTCGAAGGTCCTCACCGCGGCCGGGGCCGCCGCGGGTCTGCTGGCCGGGCACCGCAGCCGCCCGGCCGCGGCCCTCTCGGGAGCGGCGCTGCTGGCCGGCTCGGCGGCCCTGCGGTTCGGCGTCTTCCGGGCGGGCGTGGCCTCCGCCGAGGACCCCCGGTACACGGTCGTCCCGCAGCGCGCGAGGCTGCGGGCCCGGGAACGAGAACGGGAACGGGAACGAGCCCGGGAGCGGGACCGGGAGCGCCGGTCGGGTGGCGACGGCGGAGCCGGCGGTTTGGCGGGCGGGGCCCCGGGTACCCCGGAGAGCCAGTGACAGGTGGGCCCGTGCCGCCGCTCCCCGCGGACGGCGGCACGGGCGGTCGGACGACGCGGGACGGACGGGACGAAGGCAGTACACGGCAGGGCATTACGAGGCAACGAGGGCAGCGAGGGCAGCGGCGTGGGCATCCGAACCTGGATCAACTCCTGGCCGGTCTACCGGCAGCTCACCGGTGACGACCCGCTGGGCCGCGGCGCCGCCGCGCAGAGCGAGCACACCGCGAACCTGACGCCCCGGGTGGACTCCGCCGAGAAGGTGGTGAAGTCCGTCTGCCCGTACTGCGCGGTCGGCTGCTCCCAGAACGTCTACGTCGAGGACGGCAGGGTCACCCAGATCGAGGGCGACCCGGACTCCCCGGTGTCCCGCGGACGGCTGTGCCCGAAGGGCGCGGCGAGCCTCCAGCTCACCACCGGCTCCGCCCGCGCCGAGCACGTCCTCTACCGCAGGCCGCACGGCACCGAGTGGGAGCGGCTGGACCTGGACACGGCGATGGACATAATCGCCGACCGGGTGATCGAGGCGCGCCGGTCCGGCTGGCAGTGGGAGCACCGGGGGCAGCGGGTGCGGCGCACCATGGGCTTCGCGCACCTGGGCGGCGCGACGCTCGACAACGAGGAGAACTACCTGATCAAGAAGCTGTTCACGGCTCTGGGCGCCGTGCAGATCGAGAATCAGGCCCGTATTTGACACTCCTCCACCGTCCCCAGTCTGGGGACCTCGTTCGGGCGCGGCGGCGCCAGCACCTTCCAGCAGGACCTGCAGAACTCGGACTGCATCGTCATCCAGGGTTCGAACATGGCCGAGTGCCACCCGGTCGGCTTCCAGTGGGTGATGGAGGCCAAGGCGCGCGGCGCGAAGGTGATCCACGTCGACCCGCGGTTCACCCGTACCAGTGCGATGGCGGACGTGCACGTGCCGCTGCGCGCGGGAAGCGACATCGCGTTCCTGGGCGGGATCGTCAACTACGTCCTGACCGAGGAGAAGTACTTCCGCGAGTACCTGGTGGCGTACACCAACGCGCCGGTGATCCTGAGCGAGGACTTCCGGGACACCGAGGACCTCGACGGCGTCTTCTCGGGCCTGGACCCGGAATCGCGCACGTACGACGCGGCCAGTTGGCAGTACGAAGGGACGGCCGCCCGTCCGGCCCCCGGGCAGCGCGAGGAGCGCTACCCCGCGACCGGCGAGGGCGGCGAGGAGATCGCCGGACAGGCGCGCGGCGAGACCCACGGCCTCGGCGGCGTCGACATCGGCTGGACGAACCCGCGGCGCGACGAGACCCTCAGCCACCCGCGCTGCGTCTTCCAGGTGCTCAAGCGGCACTTCTCCCGGTACACGCCGGAGATGGTGGAGCGGACCTGCGGCGTGCCGCCCGACCTGTTCCGGACCGTGTGCGAGACGATCACCGCCAACTCCGGCCGGGAGCGGACCTCGGCCATCGCCTACGCCGTCGGCTGGACCCAGCACACCACCGGGGTGCAGAACATCCGCACCGCGGCGATCCTGCAGACCCTGCTGGGCAACATGGGGCGCCCGGGCGGCGGGATCCTCGCCCTGCGCGGCCACGCCTCGATCCAGGGGTCGAGCGACATCCCGACGCTGTTCAACCTGCTGCCCGGCTACATCCCCATGCCCAACGCCCAGACCTCCGCCGACCTCGACTCCTACCTGCGGGCCGAGGGCGCGCAGAAGGGCTACTGGCACTACCTGCGGGCGTACCTGGTGAGCCTGCTCAAGGCGTACTGGGGCCCGGCCGCGACCGCGGAGAACGACTTCTGCTTCGACTACCTGCCGCGCCTGACCGGCACCCACAGCACCTACCAGACCGTCCAGGAGCAGCTCGACGGCGTCTGCAAGGGCTACTTCCTGATGGGCGAGAACCCCGCGGTCGGCTCGGCCAACGCCAGGCTGCAGCGCCTGGGCATGGCGAACCTGGACTGGCTGGTGGTACGCGACTTCTCGCTGATCGAGAGCGCCACCTGGTGGAAGGACGGCCCGGAGATCGAGACGGGCGAGCTGCGCACCGAGGACATCGGCACCGAGGTGTTCTTCCTGCCCGCGGCGGCGCACACCGAGAAGGACGGCAGTTTCACCAACACCCAGCGGATGCTCCAGTGGCACCACCAGGCGGTGGAGCCCCCGGGGGACGCGCGCAGCGACCTGTGGTTCATGTACCACCTGGGCCGGATCATCCGGGAGAAGCTGGCCGGGTCCACCGACGAGATGGACCGTCCCGTGCTCGACCTGGCCTGGGACTACCCGGTCAGGGGGGAGACCGCCGAGCCGGACGCCGAGGCCGTGCTCGCCGAGATCAACGGCTTCGACGCCCGGGGGCGCCCGCTGTCGTCCTACACCCGGCTGAAGGACGACGGGTCCACCTCCTGCGGCTGCTGGATCTACTGCGGCGTCTACGCCGACGGCGTCAACCAGGCGGCCCGCCGCAAGCCGGGCCGGGAGCAGAACTGGGTCGCCCCCGAGTGGGGCTGGGCCTGGCCGGCCAACCGCCGGATCCTGTACAACCGGGCGTCGGCCGACCCCGGGGGCAGGCCGTGGAGCGAGCGCAAGGCGCTGGTGTGGTGGGACGCGGAGAAGGGCCGGTGGACCGGCCACGACGTCCCGGACTTCCCCTCCGACACACCACCGGACCACGTGCCGCCCGAGGACGCCAGGGGCGCCGAGGCACTGTCGGGCACGGACGCCTTCATCATGCAGGCGGACGGCAAGGCGTGGCTGTACGTGCCCTCGGGGCTGGTCGACGGGCCGCTGCCGACCCACTACGAGCCCCAGGACTCGCCGTTCACCAATCCGCTCTACCGCCAGCAGCGCAACCCCGTCCGCGGGCTGCTGGTGCGGCACCCGGCCAACCGCTACCAGCCCAGCGGCGCGGAGCCGGGCTCGGAGGTGTTCCCGTACGTGGCGACCACCTACCGGCTCACCGAGCACCACACCGCGGGCGGCATGTCCCGGTGGCAGCCGTACCTGTCGGAGCTCCAGCCGGAGTTCTTCTGCGAGGTCTCGCCGGAGCTGGCGGCCGAGCGGGGGCTGGAGCACCTGGGCTGGGCGACGGTGGTCAGCGCCCGGTCCGCGATCGAGGCGCGGGTGCTGGTGACCGACCGGATGGCCCCGATCATGGTGCAGGGCCGGCCCCTGCACCAGATCGGACTCCCCTACCACTGGGGGCCCAACGGGTACACGCGCGGGGACGCCGCCAACGAGCTGCTCCACCTGTCCGTGGATCCCAACGTCCACATCCAGGAGACCAAGGCGCTGGCCTGCGACATCCGGCCGGGGCGGCGGCCGCGCGGACCGGCCCTCCTGGCGCTGCTGCGCGAGTACCACGAGCGGGCGGGCATCACCGAGACCACGGGCACCGAGATGTGACCGCCGCCGGCCGGGGTGCCGTCAGCGGACCACCAGGGTGTGCTCCCCCGCCGGCACCAGCTCACCGATCACGGGCGCGCCCGGGACCTCCCCGGCCACCAGCAGGCCGCCGGAGGTCTGGGCGTCGGCCAGCAGCAGCCGGGTGTGCTCGTCCGCGGCCCGGAAGTCGGTGTGCGGGGCGACCCACTCCAGGTTGCGGCGGGTGCCGCCGCTGACGTAGCCGTCGCGGACCGCCTCCCGGGCCCCGTCCAGGTAGGGGACGGCGGCGGCGTCCACCACGGCGGTCACCCCGGAGGCGCGGGCCAGCTTGTACAGGTGCCCCAGCAGTCCGAAGCCGGTGACGTCCGTGGCGCACCGCACGCCGGCGGCCACCGCCGCCTCGGCTGCGTCCCGGTTCAGGGCCGCCATGGTCTCCACGGCGTGGGGGAAGAACTCGCCGGTGGCCTTGTGACGGTTGTTGAGCACCCCCAGGCCGAGCGGCTTGGTGAGGGACAGGGGCACCCCGGGCCGCCCGGCGTCGTTGCGCAGCAGCCGGTCCGGGTCGGCGATCCCGGTGACCGCCATGCCGTACTTGGGCTCCACGTCGTCGACGCTGTGGCCGCCGCCGACGTGGCAGCCCGCCCGCCCGGCGACCTCCAGCCCGCCGCGCAGCACCTCCCGCGCCAGCTCGAACGGCAGCTTCCCACGTGGCCAGCCCAGCAGGTTCACCGCCACCAGGGGGCGCCCGCCCATGGCGTAGACGTCGGAGAGGGCGTTGGCGGCGGCGATCCGCCCCCAGTGGTACGGGTCGTCCACCACGGGCGTGAAGAAGTCGGCGGTGGCGATGACGGCGGGGCCGCCCGGCGGGCCGGGCAGCCGTACGGCGGCAGCGTCGTCGCCGGTGTCCAGGCCGACCAGCAGTTCGCCCGCGGGCTCGGCGGAGGGGACCGCCCCCAGCAGCCCCGCCACGGCCTCCTCCAGCTCGCCGGGCGGGATCTTGCAGGCGCAGCCGCCCCCGTGCGCGTACCGGGTGAGCCGGACGGGGGACTCCTGTGGTGCGCTTCCCCGGTCGGCCGTCCCGGGCAGGGTGTCCATCGCGCTTCCTCCTCGCCGAGGCGTCCGGCACCCCCTGCCCCGTACGCGCCGCCGGAAACGCCGGGCGGGAGATTGACTCCCCCCGAACCGCCGGTTTGGATGATCCAGGTCCGGGCATGCGCGTCCCGGCGTGGAGGCGTAAGGGTGCCTGGTGGCCCTCCCGGTCTTCAAAACCGAGGTGCCCGAGGATCTCGGGCAGGCGGGTTCGATTCCCGTCCGCCTCCGCCATCCGACCTGCGGAAATGCCGATCTCA
>NZ_DASQNP010000254.1:0-5699 GCF_035644915.1 Streptomyces sp. | reverse complement strand
CCCGCTCGGCGGCGTGCCGCTCGCTCAGCCCGCGGGACTGGTCGACGCCCTCGTCGTCGTCCCGCTCGCCCTCGGCCTGGGACGGCGTCCACCCGCTCATGCGCCTCCTCCTTCGCTGCTCTGGTCCGCTCGGGACACCGGTCGAAGCCCTTGCCGGGTACCCAGGGCAGCGCCGAATCCACCCGGCCGCGCCGCCGCCGGAAAACTCGTGAAAAAAATTACGTCCCGCTGTGCAACCCTTCCGGAGCGTCGTGGGTCATAGCTGGTGTCGGCCGCACCGGGGGGGTGACGGGGGAGGGCCGACGGGGGGACACGAGGGGCCCGGCCGCACAGGCCGGGCCCCTCGTAACGTCTCGCGACGCCGTAGACGCCGTAGACGCCGTAGGCGCCGCAATGCCGTGACGCCGGCACCCGTACGGCACCGCCCGCGGCGGCACGGCGCCCCGCGCGTCACGGCTCCGGCAGTCCGTCCGGGCCGGGGAACGAGTCCTGCGCGCCCGGCCGGGTCACCGCCGCGGCCCCGACCCGCACCGCGAACCGCACGGCCGCCTCCAGGCCGTCGCCGCGGCCGAGCCGCCAGGCGAGGGCGCCGGTGAAGGCGTCGCCCGCGCCGGTGGTGTCCACCGCCTCCACCGCCGGGCTCGGCACGCGGACGGTTCCCCCGGAGGCCGACAGCAGCGCGCCGGAGGCCCCCAGGGTCACCACGACGCCGCGCGGGCCGCGCTCGCGCAGCGCCGCCGCCCACGCCTCGGGCCCGCCCCGCAGGGGCTCCCCGCCCAGCAGCCGGCGCGCCTCGTGCTCGTTGACGACCAGCGGGTCGCAGGCGGCCAGCACGTCGTCGGGCAGTGCTGCGGGCGGCGAGGCGTTGAGCACCACCCGGGTGCCGGCCCCGGCCGCCGCCCGCACCACCGCCGCGACGGTCTCGGCGGGCACCTCCAGTTGGAGGGAGACCACGGCGGCCCCGGCCAGCACCTCCCGGGCGGCGGCCACGTCCCCGGGGGCGAGGCGGGCGTTGGCGCCGGGCGAGACGACGATGGTGTTGTCCCCGGAGGGTCCCACCGTGATCAGGGCGACCCCGGTGGGGGCGTCGTCGGTCAGCACGGGGGAGGTGTCCACGCCCGCCGACCGCAGCGAGTCCAGCAGCATCCGGCCGTACGCGTCGTCGCCGACCCGGGCCAGGAGCGCCGTGCGCGCGCCGAGCCGGGCGGCGGCGACCGCCTGGTTGGCGCCCTTGCCGCCCGGGTGGACGGCGAGGTCGGAGCCGAGCACCGTCTCGCCGGGCGAGGGGTGGCGGTCGACGACGGTCACCAGGTCGGCGTTGGCGGACCCGACGACCAGCAGGTCGTGGCCTGGGGACATCCACAGCTCCTTCCGGGGGGACCGACACCAGATCGTGACCGCCGGACGGACACCGCGTCCACCGCCGGGATGTCCGGTTGTCGGCGTCCGGAGTTACGGTCTGTGACATGTCGTTCCAACCCGCCGTGCTCGAGGGGGTCCTTGAGCGCATCACCTACGCCAACGAGGAAAACGGCTACACGGTCGCCCGTGTCGACACCGGACGCGGCGGCGGCGAGCTGCTCACCGTCGTCGGCTCGCTGCTCGGTGCGCAGGTCGGGGAGTCGCTGCGGATGGAGGGCCGCTGGGGCTCCCACCCGCAGTACGGGCGGCAGTTCCACGTGGAGAACTACACGACGGTGCTGCCCGCCACCGTCCAGGGCATCCGGCGCTACCTGGGCTCCGGCCTGATCAAGGGCATCGGCCCGAAGATCGCCGAGCGGATCGTGGACCACTTCGGCCTGGAGACGCTGGAGGTCATCGAGACGGCGCCGGAGCGGCTGATCGAGGTGCCCGGGCTGGGCCCGAAGCGGACGAAGCTGATCGGGGCGGCCTGGGAGGAGCAGAAGGCCATCAAGGAGGTGATGGTCTTCCTCCAGGGCGTGGGGGTCTCCACCTCGATCGCGGTGCGCATCTACAAGAAGTACGGCGACGCCTCGATCTCGGTGGTGAAGAACCAGCCCTACCGGCTGGCCGCCGACGTGTGGGGCATCGGCTTCCTCACCGCCGACCGCATCGCCCAGGCCGTCGGCATCCCGCACGACAGCCCCGACCGGGTCAAGGCCGGGCTGCAGTACGCGCTGTCGCAGTCCGCCGACCAGGGCCACTGCTACCTGCCGGAGGAGCGGCTGATCGCCGACACCGTCAAGCTGCTCCAGGTGGACACCGGCCTGGTCATCGACTGCCTCGGCGAGCTGGCGGCCGAGGAGGAGGGGGTGGTGCGCGAGCAGGTCCCCGACCCGCAGCATCCGGCGGAGACGGTTTCGGCGGTCTACCTGGTGCCCTTCCACCGCGCCGAGCTGTCCCTGGCGGCCCAGTTGCTGCGGCTGCTGCGCACCGAGGAGGACCGCCTGTCCGCCTTCCGCGGCGTGGACTGGGAGGCGGCCCTGTCCTGGCTGGCCGGGCGCACCGGCGCCGAGCTGGCCCCCGAGCAGCAGGCCGCGGTGAGGCTGGCGCTGACCGAGAAGGTCGCGGTGCTCACCGGCGGGCCCGGCTGCGGCAAGTCCTTCACCGTGCGGTCGGTGGTCGAGCTGGCGCGGGCCAAACGGGCGAAGGTGGTGCTGGCCGCGCCCACCGGCCGGGCGGCCAAGCGGCTGTCGGAGCTGACCGGCGCCGACGCCTCCACCGTCCACCGGCTGCTGGAGCTCAAGCCCGGCGGGGACGCCGCGTACGACCGGGACCGGCCGCTGGACGCCGACCTGGTGGTGGTCGACGAGGCCTCGATGCTCGACCTGCTGCTGGCCAACAAGCTGATCAAGGCCGTACCGCCGGGCGCCCACCTGCTGCTGGTGGGGGACGTGGACCAGCTTCCGTCGGTGGGCGCGGGGGAGGTGCTGCGCGACCTGCTGGCCGAGGGCAGCCCGATCCCGGCGGTGCGGCTGACGCGGATCTTCCGCCAGGCCCAGCAGTCCGGTGTGGTGACCAACGCCCACCGCATCAACTCCGGGGTCCCGCCGATCACCCAGGGCCTGTCGGACTTCTTCCTCTTCGTCGAGGACGACACCGAGGCGGCCGGGAGGCTCGCCGTCGACGTGGCCGCCCGGCGCATCCCCGCGAAGTTCGGCCTCGACCCGCGCCGTGACGTGCAGGTGCTGACGCCGATGCACCGCGGCCCGGCCGGCGCGGGCACCCTGAACGGCCTGCTCCAGCAGGTCATCACCCCCGCCCGCCCGGACCTTCCGGAAAAGCGCTTCGGCGGACGGGTTTTCCGGGTGGGTGACAAGGTGACTCAGATCCGCAACAACTACGAGAAGGGAGCCAACGGCGTCTTCAACGGCACGGTGGGCGTGGTCACCGCCCTGAGCCTGGACGACCAGCGCCTGACCGTGCGCACCGACGAGGACGAGGAGGTGGAATACGACTTCGACGAATTGGACGAGCTTGCGCACGCCTATGCGGTGACCATCCACCGTTCGCAGGGCAGCGAGTATCCGGCGGTGGTGGTTCCGGTCACCACCGGGGCCTGGATGATGTTGCAGCGCAATCTGCTCTACACGGCCGTGACGAGGGCGAAACGCCTCGTGGTGCTGGTGGGATCCCGCCGGGCCCTGGGCCAGGCGGTACGGACGGTGTCCGCAGGACGGCGCTGCACCGCCCTGGACCACCGATTGCGCGGAATGCCACGCCCCGCGTAGCTTTCCGGAGGCACTCCGTGCCATCAGAGAGCCCACTGAGCGACCCCGAGTGCACCGCACGGCACATGGTGGGAGACAGTGGAGAGAAGTCAGGGCACCTCGAAGAAGAGGCACTACGTCGGTGAGGGATGACGTGAGCGACAACTCTGTAGTACTGCGGTACGGGGACGGCGAGTACAGCTTCCCGCTGGTGGACAGCACGGTCGGCGACCGTGGGTTCGACATCTCCAAGCTGCGCGCCCAGACCGGTCTGGTGACCCTGGATTCCGGTTACGGCAACACCGCCGCATACAAATCGGCGATCACGTTCCTCGACGGTGAGAAGGGCATCCTTCGCTACCGCGGCTATCCGATCGAGCAGCTCGCCGAGCACGGCACGTTCCTGGAGACGGCCTACCTGCTGATCAACGGCGAACTGCCCACCGTCGACCAGTTGGCGGAATTCAAGAACGAGATCACCCAGCACACCCTGCTGCACGAGGACGTCAAGCGGTTCTACGACGGCTTCCCCCGGGACGCCCACCCGATGGCGATGCTGTCCTCCGTGGTCAGCGCGCTGTCCACCTTCTACCAGGACAGCCACAACCCCTTCGACGAGAAGCAGCGGCACCTCTCCACCATCCGGCTGCTGGCGAAGCTGCCCACCATCGCGGCGTACGCGTACAAGAAGTCGGTGGGCCACCCGGTGGTCTACCCGCGCAACGACCTGGGCTACGTCGAGAACTTCCTGCGCATGACCTTCTCGGTGCCGGCCGAGGAGTACGAGCTGAACCCGGTCGTGGTCAACGCCCTGGACAAGCTCCTCATCCTGCACGCGGACCACGAGCAGAACTGCTCGACCTCCACCGTGCGCCTGGTCGGCTCCTCGCAGGCGAACATGTTCGCCTCCATCTCCGCGGGCATCAGCGCCCTGTGGGGCCCGCTGCACGGCGGTGCCAACCAGGCGGTGCTGGAGATGCTCCAGCGCATCCAGGCCGAGGGCGGTGACGTCGACTCCTTCATCCGCCGGGTGAAGAACAAGGAGGACGGCGTCCGTCTGATGGGCTTCGGTCACCGCGTCTACAAGAGCTTCGACCCCCGGGCGAAGATCATCAAGGCGGCGGCGCACGACGTCCTCTCGGCGCTCGGCAAGTCCGACGAGCTGCTGGACATCGCGCTGAAGCTGGAGGAGCACGCGCTGGCCGACGAGTACTTCGTCGAGCGCAACCTCTACCCGAACGTCGACTTCTACACCGGCCTGATCTACCGGGCCATGGGCTTCCCGACCACCATGTTCACGGTGCTGTTCGCGCTCGGCCGCCTGCCGGGCTGGATCGCCCAGTGGCACGAGATGATCAAGGAGCCGGGCTCCCGCATCGGCCGTCCGCGCCAGATCTACACGGGCGTCGTCGAGCGGGACTACGTCCCGGTGGAGCAGCGCTGAGGGCCGGTGCCCCGCACCGCCTCCGCTCCCGGAAGGCCCCGTTCCGCACCCCAGGGTGTGGAGCGGGGCCTTCCGCTTGCGGTCGGGACGAGGAAGAAGGCGGGGCATGGAGAAAAGTGACGCAGGTCACACGGATTCCTGGGTAACCATCCGGGGGTCTGGTGTGTCTAAGGGGGTGGCGTCGGTACTCCGGCGGAGCCGCCGCCGCCCGTCGTGCTCGTCTGTGGGGGACGAGGACGGTGGTCCGCGAGCGACGTGCCTCGGGGGAGCTTGAGCGGCCCTCCCGCCCGCACGTCGCCCGGCAGACGCCCGGCCAGGATCCCGTGGGGGGAGTCCATGACCGGGAGAAGGGAAGCGCCTCGTGGCGGGCCCGTGGGGGGACCCGTCGCGGGGCGCTTCCGATGTGTGGGGCGCTTCTCGCGCGGGGCCACCGGGACCGCTCAGCGGAAGGTGCGCAGCCGCAGGCTGTTGGTGACGACGAAGACCGAGGAGAAGGCCATCGCGGCGCCGGCGATCATGGGGTTGAGCAGGCCGGCGGCGGCCAGCGGCAGGGCGGCGACGTTGTAGGCGAAGGCCCAGAACAG
>NZ_DASQNP010000253.1:0-1773 GCF_035644915.1 Streptomyces sp. | reverse complement strand
CTGGCCCATCGGGCCGAGGCCGAGGACGGTCACGGGCGTGGCGGGGGAAGAAGGCATGGAGGTCTCCGGAAGACAGGGGAGGGTGGGATTGGCGCTGCCGCGAAGGTGGTGGAGGGCAGGCGGAACCAGGCTCCGTCCTCGCCGGTCGCCGATCAAGTACGCACTTTCAAGTGAGTACCCAAGGGTGCGTCCGGCCCCCTGAGAAGGGCTTGGTGATCAACACATGGACACGTGTCCGCGTGGACAGGTGGACGGCCTCACGTTCGGGCGGATCCGGGCGGTCGGACCTCGGTGCTCTCTCAGCCGGTGTGGAGGACCCGAAAGCGATCGGGTTCCGCCGGATCCCGGTCAACGACCTGGACCGGCGCCCAGGCCCATTGCCAGACGCTGATGCCCGGCGTGCGGGAGAACCGGATCTGCCCGCGGGTGCCGTCGACCGCAACGCGCGGCCAGGATTCGGCGGTGCGCGCCCGGTCCGCGCCGGAAGAACGCAGCACCTCGGCGAGGACGGCGACCGTGTCGTAGCCCTCGAAGGCGACGAAGGAGGGTGCCTCGGCCAGCCGCTCGCGGAGGGCCGTCTCGACTCGTGCACCGAGTGGGCTGAGGTGCTCGGGCAGGTAGCGCAGGAACGGGATCGCGGCGCCGTCGTCGCCCAGCAGCCTCGCCCATTCGGCGAACTCCGGCTGCCCGGCCGGAGCACCGATCATGATCCCGGCGAGGCGCCGGTCGTGGCGGACGGACTTGACGAGCGACACCGCCGGCTCCGGGTGGCCGACCAGAAGGAGGAGGGCTGTCGCGCGGTGGTCGGCCAGTTCGTCGCACACCGCCGCGGGGGCGGGCGCGCGCAGGTCGAGTTCGATGACGGTGCCGCCGCGTGGAGCGAGGTGGTCCCGCAGAATGCGGGCCCCAGACGCCCAGTAGACGCTCGGCTCGGCTGCCACGGCGATTCGACGGTGGCCCGCGCCGAGGAGGAAGTCCGCGTAGACCTGCCAGCCGTGGGACTGCGCCGGGGCGAGGCGCGCGACCCGTTCCGTCGGCTGTTCGGTGAGCGTGTCGAGAACCGCCGACGAGCAGAGGAACGGCAGGCCGAGGGCGTCGGCCCGGGCGGCAGCGGCGCGGGCGACGACGCTGTGGTACTCCCCCGCCAGGGCGGCCACGCCCAGGCGGGCCAGTTCGTCCACGGCCGCCGTGGCCCTCTGTGGGTCGGCCGCGGTGTCTCGGACCACCAACTCGAGTGGTCTTCCGGCGACCCCGCCGGCGTCATTGGCCTCGCGGACGGCCAGTTCGAGTCCGGCGAGTAAGTGCCGGCCTGCCTCGACCCAGCCGGGCCGGGTCAGCGGAACGAGAGCGCCGATCCGGACGGCTGATGCGTCGGTCCGCTCCGCTCCGGATGGCGATGGTGGCGTACTCATGAACTGGCGTCTCCCGCGTGACGATTCGGTCGCAGTCTGCCCGGATCGCGGAGTGAACGTCAGTAGCCGCTGGTGCGGCGCCTCCCGGACACCCGCCTTCTGCCAGTCGCGCAGACGCCGCCACGCCGCCACGCCGCCACGCCGCCACGCCGTCACTCCTGAGCCGAAGCCGTGTTCCTGGGGGGCAGGTCTGACAAGGCGATCCCGGTAGGGAGCACGTTGAGGACCGGACGGCCCGGGAGTGGCTTGCGACCGGGGCAACGGCAGCGGCGCGCGCGGCGTGCGCGGACCGGGATGAGCGGTTCGATCCCGGTCCACAGTGCCGTCAGGGTCCTCGAACCGTGACGGCACTGCCCAACCT
>NZ_DASQNP010000252.1:0-3821 GCF_035644915.1 Streptomyces sp. | reverse complement strand
CACCGGCAGGCGGACGTGTCAGGGAAGGTCGCCGGCCCGGCGGCCGTCCGGGGGCTCGTGGTGCGCGGTGAGGGCGGCGGCACGGAATCCGTAGAAGTACAGCCCCCGGTCGCCGCCCGCCACCAGCCCTCGGCCGTCGGGGGTCCAGGCGCAGTCCCGCAGCCGGTCATCGACCCGCGTCAAGGTGGCGAAGCACCGCCGCACCCGGTCCCAGACCTCCAGGGTTCCCCTGCTCCGGCAGACGGCGATCCAGGCACCGTCGGGGGAGAACGCCATCGCGGTCGTGAAATCCACTCCGCGAAGGACCTCGACGACGCCGCCGCTCTCCCGGTCCCACACCCGCGGCGGCCCGATGGCACCGGCACCGGCGATCAAGGCACCATCCGGGGAGAAGGCCAGCACCCGCACCCGGCCGGCAGCGGGGACAGGGGCGGCGATGAGTTCACCGGTCTCCCGGTCCCAGACTCGCAACTCCCCGTCCTTGTCGCGGCCGGCGATCAAGGCACCATCCGGGGAGAACACCAGCTTCTGCATCCGGCCGACGGTTCCGGCGAGAGTGGCGGTGACCTCACTGGTCTCCCGGTCCCGCACCCGTGCCACTCCGTTCCGACCGACAGTGACCTGCCACGCCCCATTCGGGGAGAGCGCCGTCACCGCCCCCATCCCCTCTCCGACAGTCCGCGTGGAGGTGCGGAGGACACGACCGCTCTCCCGGTCCCAAACCTGCATCGTCCTCCCCCTGTCGGCTGCGATGATCCGCGTGCCGTCAGGAGTCACCGCTACCGCCCGTACCGGAGCGGCGGACCGGTCGCGGGCCGGGGCAGCCTCGTCGGCCGCCGGATCCCAGATCCGTACCGCCCCGTCCTGACCGACAGTGGCCAGACAGGTGCCTCCCGGGGAGAACGCCAGCGCCCGCGTCGGAGCGGAGGCTGTGTGAAAGGTGGTGGCAGGCATGTCCGCGGTCTGGTTCCAGATTCGTACCGCTCCACTCCCATCGACGGCGGCCAGCCAGGTGCCGTCCGAGGAGAAGGCCAGCGCCCGCGTCCAGCCGACGGGCCCCTCGGGGACGGCGGTGATCTCGCCTGTCTCCCGGTCCCAGATCCGCACCGTCCCGTCCCGGCCGACGGCGGCCAGCAGCGCACCGTCCGGGGAGAACGCCAGCGCAGTGGTCCTCTTCCTGCTTGCGGGGGCAGGGAAAGGAACGGATACGGGGCCGCCCCACCGGTCCCGGAACCACACCGCGCCGTCCCGGCCTACGACGGCCAGCAGCGCACCGTCCGGGGAGATCGCCACCGACTCGGCGCGCATGTCGAGGGTGACGGTCGGGGAACCCGTGTCCCGGTCCCAGATGCGAACCGTCCCGTCCTGCGTGCTCGCGGTGGCCAGCCAGGTGCCGTCCGAGGCGATGGCCACCGCGCTCACCGGTTCGGTGTGCCCGGTGAGGACGGCGGTGTCGTCGCCGCTCTCCCGGTCCCGGAGCCGCACCGTCCCGTCCCGGTCGGCGACGGCCAGCCAGGTGCCGTCCGGTGAGAACGCCACCACTCTTCCCGGATTCCTGGCCCCGCTGCGCCTGCTGCGCCTGCGGGTGGCGACGAGGGTGCCGGTGGTCCGGTCCCAGATCCGCACCACCCCGCTCACACTGCCGGTGAGCAGCCGGGTGCCGTCCGGGGAGAACGCCACCGCCGTCACCAGGCCGGAGTTCGCGGCCAGGGTGCGGACGAGGGCGGGGTGGGGCAGGTCGGGCGGGGGCCAGTGGTTGACCAGGGCAGGGTGTTCCCTCTGGTCCTGCCGGGCGGTGACCTGGGCGTGCCAGCGGGGCAGCGGCTCCAGGCGGTTGTGCAGGACGGTGGTCAGGGCATGGCCGGGGTCGGTGGGGGTGAGCAGGTGGGCGGTCCGGGCGAGGTCGCGGGCCTTGGCGGCGGCCGTGGGGGTGGGGATGCGGTCCAGGTCGGACCAGGGGGCGGAGGGGCCGCGCCGGTGCAGCCGGGCCTCGACCCAGCGGATGTCGCCCGCGAGCGCTTCGGCCCGGTCGGTGCGGCCCGCGGCGAGCAGGTGGGCGACGGCGTGGTCGAGGAGGTAGCCCTCGGACAGCGTCCACCAGGCGGCGCGGGGCGAGGGGACGGCCGGGGCGAGCGGTTCGGCCGGGGGCAGACCGGCCTCGACGGCGTCCACCAGGGTGCCGTGCAGTTCGGTCAGCCGGGCGGGACCGAGTTCGGCGCGCAGGTAGTCGCCGATGACGTCGTGCAGGCCGATCCGTCCGCCGTCGGCCGGGTCGAGGCCGATCAGGGACAGTCCGTGCAGGATGCGGCACAGCTCCCGCGACTCGTGCCCGTCCAGCCCTCCGGTGGCCTGCCACAGCCGGGCGACGAGGGAGACGGGGACCGCCTCGTCCTCGGCGAACACCCCCAGTTCTGCGAAGCGTTCACCGCCGCCGGGCGGGAGGAGGCCGGTCGCCGCCTCCAGCGTCGCCCGTACCGCCTTGGCGCGCTGGGCGGGATCGTCCGGGTCCAGCGGCGTCCACGGGCCGTCCACCGCGGCCGGCCCGCTCCGCCGCAGCCGCCGCAGTACGTCGGCCGCCGCGTCGGCCGGGGCCAGGCCGGTGGCGATCTCCCTGGCGATCAGGCGGTTGGTCAGGCGCAGCAGCAGCGCCCAGCGGCCGGTGGCCGCCAGCAGGGCCCGGACCACCTCCTCCGGCAGGGGCGGCAGGTCCCGGGTGAGCACTTCCCGTGCCTGGGCGAGCGACATCCCGTCGACCAGGACGGACTCGTTGCCGGGGCCCTCCGGCAGGATCTCGGGGACGCGGGTGGTCACCAGCCGTACGCACCTCCCGCCCCCGGAGAGGAAGGGGGCGAGCTGCTCGGCGGTCCACACGTCGTCCAGGACGAGCAGGGTGCGGGGGCGTTCGTCCAGCAGGCGGCCCAGGTGGGCACCGGCCGCGTCCGGGTCGTCGAAGGCGGCCTTGTCTCCGGTGATGAACTCGGTGACCTCGGCGACCTTCGCGGCGATCGCCGCCCGTCCCCGCACGTCCCGGCCCAGGGTGACCATGTACACCCGGTCGCGGAAGTGCCGCCGCACGCGGCGGTCGGCGCACACGACCCGCGCCAGCGTGGTCTTGCCGAAACCGCCGGCGCCGTGCAGGGACGTGGTGATGCCCACCGTACGGCGGTCGGCGCACACCGCGGAGACCACCCGGGCGCTCTCGTCCCGGCCGACCACCCAGCCGGGAACCTCGGGAGGCGGCGGGGGCGGCGGATCGTCCGTCTCCGGGCCGGGGCGGTCCTGGGACCACCACAGCACCACACCGCCCACCACGATGACGACGGCGAGGACGCCGGTCGCCTCCCAGGGGCGCCGCCGCAGCACGTCCAGCACGCTCGGCCAGCGCTCCTGTCCCGTCGCCGCGTTGACGGCCAGCCCGGCCAGCAGCCCCGCCGCGCTCACGACGGCGGTCAGCACCGCGATCCACGCGGCGCGCAGCCCGTTCCCCGCCCGCACCACCCGCACCCCCGATCACGGCCGCTCCTGCTGCGGGCGAGGCTACCGCCCCGCACACACGACTTACGCGCGTGGGAGCGTGGTCGCCGCCGTGGGGTCGCCGGCACCGGGCGGTGGACGAACTCGGAGTTTGCGATGGGGACTCGACGGGCCTTATGTGTCTGGCAGCGCCGTGTCCGCGGTGCGCCGGGCCCGGCGACGGAAAGGGAAAAGCCGCCCGTCCCCGGCTTCCGGGGGCGGGCGGCGAGACGCCCTGAGGCCGGGCGGTCAGCGCTTGGTCACGCGTGGCCGCTGTAGGCGATGCTGCACGACGAGTAGTCGCCCTT
>NZ_DASQNP010000251.1:0-4265 GCF_035644915.1 Streptomyces sp. | reverse complement strand
GCCGACCGGCGGATACGGGTAGCAGCCGTCGGGCTTCTGGTCGTCGGTGTCCCCGTCGGTCTCGTCGGAGGCGCAGCGGGCATAGCGGGACGGCAGTTCCAGGAAGGTCCACGGAGTGCGGACCATGATCCATCCGGCGATCGGCCCGGTCACGTCTCCCCGTCCGTGTGGGACGCCCAACGTGGCAGACACCTTGGCACGACCACGCGGCGACGGCCCCGTGGCCGGGGAAGGCGGTCTGCTCACCGGACAGCCTGCGGTTCTGAGAACGGGGGTGGAACCGACCGGTCATGCGGTTGAAGAGGCTGCGCCGGGCGGCGGCGCGCCGGTCTCCGTGTGCGCTTCAGCGGCCCCGGGCCGGCCGGGCGGCCAGCGCGGTCGGTGGAATCCCCAGCGCGTCCAGCCGGGACAGCAGCTCGGCTTCCTGCTCCGGGGTGACGGCCGTCCACAGGGCGGTCCCGGAGTCGCTGGCGCTGAAGACCAGCCGGTTCCCTCGCCAGCCCTCGGCGCCGATCGTGTACGGAGCCAGCCGCACCAGCACCTCGAACTGCTCGTCGTCGCGGACGTCGATGTCGATCCCCATCCCCGGGTCGGCGCGCGGGGAGCGGGAGCCGTGCTCCATCTCCTCCCGGGCCAGGGACAGCGCGCGTTCGTACCACGGCAGGACCTCGGGGGGCCAGGGGGCGTCGCTGTAGGCGTCGAGGTGGGCCGTGTCCAGGCCGGAGCGCAGCACACGCAGCGCCTCCCGGTGTACGAGCACCACCTCCGCAGGGCTCAGCCCGTCGACGAGGACGAGCTCGCGGCCCCGGCCGCTCTTCCGGTCGATCACATGCCTGACCTTCTCACGCGCTCACCAACCATGCGGCCCCAGGGCCTTGGGAGCTGGCTGCCGCGCACCTCCTGGTCCTTGCCGGCCAGGACGGCGGTGGAGCAGGGGCCGTCGGCGGCCTGACCGGAGGCAAGGGCAGCGGGCAGCGGCGGTCGGCGGCCGGGTGCACCGTGCCGGTCAGCCCGCCGCGGGAGCGGCCCGGCTCGGCGGTACGGAGCCGGTGGCGCCGCCGCAGACGGCGCCACTCCGCACGCTTCGCCTCCCCCTGCTCGTCCCGGCCGGTCACCGGGGCGTTTTGCCCCCTTGCCGGAGCCCTTTCCTCGGCGGCGGCCTGCTCCGGCGCCTGGAGCAGGCCGGGATCAACGGCCGTTCCGGCCGCGTGGTGGTGGGCCCGGGCCACGGTCGAGTCCACACTCACCAGGCCGGGGTCCGCCTGACCGCGCGACGCGCCCCCGGCGGCCACGGCTTCCATCAGGGCTGGGACGGCCCCGGCCCGGGCCCACAGGTGGAGCCGGCCGTAGACGGTGGACCACGAGCCGTACCGCTCGGGCACGTCCCACCACGGACTGCCGGTGCGGAACCGTCACATCACGCCGTCGACCAGCCGCCGCAGGCCGGGGACCGGGCCACGCTCGCCCAGCGGCAGATGCGGCTCGATCACCGCCCACTCGTCGTCCGTGAGATCACCCCGAGCCATCCCAGGTGTCCACCGTTCCGGCTCCGGCCGGGACGGCGGAACGGCCGGACCCGTGATCCGGACTCGGCACAGTCCCTAGCTCCGCAGGACGTCCTTGACGAACACGATGCCGTCGCTGTCCGCCAGGTGGGCCGGGTCAAGTGGGGCGTAGCCGAACCAGGGGGACACGCGGGGGGCGGGCCGCGTGTCGCCGAGGGCGGTGGCCAGTCGCGGGGCGTCGATGACGCAGCGGTCCTCCGGGAGCGCGTACAGGAGTCCTTCGAGGGTGTCCGGCGGCGGGGTGTCCACTCCCTGGTGCCGGATCGTGCCGAGGGCCGTGGCCACGAAGGCGTACCCCTCGCCCAGGTGGGCGTTCACGATCGCGCCGGCGCCCCACCACTCCAGCGGCATCCCGCCCATCCGCATCGAGCTCTTGCACCGCTGGAGATGGGAGTTGTGGGCGTACACCAGTACCGGGCCCCGTTCGGCGAGGGCGAGGAGGTTGTGGGCCATCATCAGGTCCCGCAGGCCCGCCAGCCGGGTCATGCGGTTCGGTGAGGTGTCGGCCATCCAGTAGTGGTAGCGCAGCAGGCCGGTGGCGGTGCGCCCGTACAGGCGGGCCCGGTCCCACTCCTCCCGCGGGGTCGCCGTGCTCAGGTGCGGCGTCTGCGCCTCCAGCAGCGCCACCAGGTCGTCGGCGAGCAGCCGCAGCCGACCGGCCTCGGCCGACCGCCCCACGGACCGGGACGGGTCCATCATCGCGGCGGGGCTGGTCCACCGGTCGTCGGCGCCGAGCAGGCGGTCGAGCGTGTCCGCGGTGCAGGGGAGCAGGTCCGCGTCCACCCGGTCCGCGAGGTAGCCGTGGAGTGCGGTGAGGGCCTGCCGGGGGCTCGCGGCGCCGGTGATCTCCAGCGGGCCGTCGAAGCCGGCGAAACGTACCTGCTCGGACGCGGGCCGGCCGTCGTTGTGGGCGCGCATCCAGCGCACGAGTTCGCGGTTGGCCGCGGAGGTGCCCCAGCCGTGGCTGAATCCGTGCTCCATGACCTCGTCGAGGGTGCCCGTGCCCGAGGTGACGTAGTCGTCCACGACCAGGCCCGCCATGCAGTCGCTCTCGATCGCGATCGTCCGGTAGCCCTCCTCCTCGACGAGTTGCCGGAAGAGTTCGTTGCGCAGGTCGAGCAGCACGTCCTCGCCGTGGGTGGGCTCGCCCAGGGCGAGCAGCCGCGGCCGGCCCGGGAGCAGCCTCATGACGGCGGCGGCCTCGACGGCCTGGGCGGTGTCCTTGATGCCAGTAACCATGCCTTCAACGGTATCGTTGAACCTTCGATTGAAACTTTTCCGCGATATCAGCAGGACCATGGGACGAAACCTTCAAAACGGCGAGCGGCTCAGGCCGGTTGATCTGGCGCGTGGGCACGGTCTGTCCACGCAGGCGATCAGGAACTACGAGGAGGCCGGCGTCCTTCCGGCCGCCGGTCGCACACCCCACGGCTACCGCGTCTACACCCCGCTGCACGCGCTGGCCCTGCGCGCGTTCCTCGCCCTGGTGCCCGGCCACGGCCACCAGACGGCGACGTCGATCATGCGGGCGGTGAACCAGGGTGCGGTCGAGGAGGCGTTCCGCCTCATCGACGAGAGCCATGCCCAGCTCCTCGACGACCGCCGGACCCTCCAGGCCGTGGAGAGCGCCCTCCGCGACCTGGAGCCCACCGCGGCGTTCGAATCCGAGGCGGCGGTGTCCGGTCCCGGCGGCACGTTCATCGGGCCGCTGGCGAAGGAGCTCGGCATCCGGCCCGCGACGCTGCGCGCATGGGAGCGTGCCGGGCTGGTGCGCCCCCGGCGCGACCCGCGGACCGGGTACCGCGTCTACGACGAGGCCGACGTGCGGGATGCCCGGCTGGCCCACCAGCTCAGGCGGGGCGGCTACCTGCTGGAGCAGATCGCCCCGCTGATCGCCCAGGTGCGGACGGCCGGCGGGCTGGAGCCGCTGGAGGCCGCACTGCGCGACTGGCACGGTCGGCTGTCCGCCCGCGGGCGGGCGATGCTGGCCGGGGCCGCCGAGCTGGAGACGTACCTCCGCGAGCGCGGATGAGACGTCGGTCGCCGGCCGTAGAGAACAGGCGTCACCAACGGTTCCGTCCCGGCCGGCCCGTCCGCCGATGCCGGTCCGGTCCCGGGCCGGGCCTTACGAGTTGATGCGCGATGGCGCTGGAGGCGTGAGGCCCCGAGCCGGGGCCCTGCCCGGTCGGTCGCGGTGCGGTCGGAGACGGGGCCGGAAACAGCAAGGGAGAGGCGGGCGGAGAGCCGCACCGGCACGTCCGGCAGGTCGGACTCCTCCAGCGCATGCGGCGCGAGGTGTGCTCGTGACGGGCCTGCTCCCGCGCTTGGTGAACGCAGGGCAGGCGACCTCGCCGCACGTTCACCGAGCGAGGTGGCCGCCTGCCCGGGATGGCCGCACCCACCTGTTCCGCACCGGTGAACTCGGTTCCGTGGAACCGGACCGCCACGGAGCCGAGCTGCTGTTCCAGGTCCCGACCGAACTCAAGGCGAAGGACAACGTCGCCATCGCCTCCCACGAGTCCTTCGGCGGCTTGACCAGGGCCTTCACGGACCCCGCCCCTGCGCGGCCGTCGTCGGCCGCTTCGCCTTCGACGGCACCGTCATCGGGACCGGCACCGACTCCCACCGGCTCGCCGGCACCCGGGCCCGGGCTCGGGCTCGGGCCGGACGGATTCAAGCCGGCTGACGAGACGTGCCCGC
>NZ_DASQNP010000250.1:0-11131 GCF_035644915.1 Streptomyces sp. | reverse complement strand
CCCGCCCCCCGGCCGTACGCCCACCGCTCCCTCCCCGGCGGCGGTGGCCGCGCCCGCTCCCGCCGCGGTTGCCGCCGTCGCCGCGCCGGCCCCGGCCGCCGCCACCACCACCGCCACCACCGCGCCCGCCCCCGCCGCCGTCTCCGCTTCCGCTTCCGCCGAGAAGGTCCAGGGAGAGCGCAGACGCCGCAACCGGCGGACCATCCGATGAGCCGTCAGGCGACCCGTCCGGATGCCCGGCCGGCGGACCCGTCCGCCGGCCCGTCACCGACGCGCCGGCGGCGGCCGGACGCCGTGCGCGTGACCCTGTGCCGCGATCCGGTGCGCTTCGCCGGCCTGGCCCCGCCGTGGGACGACCTCCACCGCCGTTGCCGTGCCGCCACCCCCTTCCAGACGCACGCCTGGCTGCACTCGTGGTGGCTGTCCTACGGCGTCCCGGGCCGGCTGCGCCTGGTGCTGGCGCACCGGTCCGGCCGGCTGGTCGGCGCCGCCCCGCTGATGCTGGCGTTCCGCCCGGTGCCCGTCCTGGTCCCGCTGGGCGGGAGCATCTCCGACTTCTGCGACGTGCTGCTGGACGACTCCTGTGCCGAGGAGGCGGCCGTCGCGCTCGTCAGGGGCCTGCACCGCACGGCCCGCGCCGCCGTGGTCGACCTGCGGGAGGTGCGTCCCGGAGGCTGCGCCGAGCGCCTGTTCGACCACTGGCCGGGGCCCCGGCGCAGGCTGACGGACTCGGTGTGCCTGGAGCTCCCCGGACTCCCGCTGGACGGACTCCTCGCCCGGCTGCCCGGCGGCAGCGCCCGCCGGATGCGCGGCAAGCTCCGCCGGCTCGACCGGGCGGGCATCGAGCACCGCACGGTGCCCGCGCCGGAGGTGCCCGCCGCGATCGACACGCTGCTCAGGCTGCACGCCCTGCAGTGGCGGGAGCGCGGGATCACACCCGAGCACCTCAGGCCGCGGTTCGCCGAGCACCTGACCCGGGCCCTCACCGCGATGGCGGGCGACGGCACCGCCCGGATCACCGAGTTCCGGATCGACGGCCGGGTGATGGCCGTCGACGTACTCCTGCTCTCCACCGACCTGGTGGGCGGTTACCTCTACGGCGCCCACCCCGAACTGCGCGCCCGGGCCGACATCGCGGTCATGCTGCTGCGGCACGACTCCACGCACGCGGCCGCGACCGGACGCGGCGTGCTGAGCCTGCTGCGCGGCACCGAGCCGTACAAGTACCACTGGCGGCCCGAGGCCGTCCCCAACCAGCGGCTGCTGCTGGCCCGCCCCGCCCTGGCGCCCGTCCTGCGGCTCCACGCCGCCCAGCAGGCCGCCCGCTCCCGCCTGGCCGAGGCGGTCCGGGAACACGACCGGGGCCCGGACTCCTGGCGGGCCCGGCTGAACCGCCTGCGCGCGAGCCTGGCCGGGGCGCGGTGAGGGCGGTCCGCGCCCCGGCGTGCGGGCTGCTAGGGCCTCCTGCCCCAGGAGAAGCTGACGCACAGGCGCCGGTCGCCGAGCCAGGACCCGATCCAGCGGCCCAGGTCCAGGCAGAACCGCGGCCGGACGGGCCGCTGCCTGCCGGGCGTGAGCATCGACCGGAAGACCGCGGAGGACTTCGGGTTCTCCGCACACCGCCACACGCCGTGCGGGCAGTAGTCGCTGATGGTGTGGTAGAGCGGCTTCTGCTCGCCGATCCACTCCAGCATGCGGCGCATGTACTCGGGGTTGTCGCCCCTGCGGAACAGCCCCCACTCGGGGTAGGAAAAGGGTTTTCCGCGTTCCCTGGCGAAATCCACCTGGTGCTGCAGGCCGTACGGCTGGCTGATCTGGTCGTCGAAGGTCTCACCCGGCGGCTGGTCGTAGGAGTCCATTCCGATGATGTCCACCACGTCGTCGCCCGGATAACACTCGGTCCAGCCGATGGCGTCCCGTCCGCGGCTGGGCGCGAAATCGAAGCGGAATTTCTGTCCGGGCACCGAACGCATGGTGGCGACGATGCGCCTCCAGTACGTCTTCCACCCCTGCGGGTCCGGCGCGCAGCGGTGGGTGTAGGTGATGCCGTTCATCTCCCAGCCCAGCACGATCACCGTGTCGGGCGCGCCCAGGGCGACCAGGTGGCCGGCCAGGGTGCGGAAGTGGTGGTCGAAGTGGCCCTCGGCGCCCCGGCGGATCAGCCAGCGCACCTCGTGGTCGGGAACGCCCGCCTCGTTGCGCGCCTGCATCGGCACGTTGAGCACGAGCAGCCGGTCGGGATCGGCGCGCCGCCACTCGGTCCAGGGGCGCAGGAAGTCCCGGTTGCCCTCGATGCGCTCCCAGGTGTCGCCCGGCAGGTAGGTGTGCCCCACCCGCAGGGGCGCGCCGCCGAGCCACTTGCTCAGGTCCGCCATCCGCCGCACCCCGTCGGAACCCGCCCCCAGGAAGGCGCCCATGGCGGTGCCGTGCGCGGTCCCCGGCGCGCGGGTCCGCTCGCCGTCGTCCTGCCACACGTCGGTCGCGACGGCGCCGCCCGCGATGAGCGCTCCGGCGGTGACGGCCCCGACACAGGCGGTCGTCAGCCTCCGGCGCCGCCGGGGCGCCGCCGGTCTCCGGTGCCGGCCGGCCCTCTCCGGTCCCCGGTATCGATGGGGCATCGTGCCTCCTCGCTGCGTCTGCGTCACAGCACGGCGTGCTCCTTCTCCCGGCCCCCGCACTGCTCTTTCCGACACTAATCGGAGAATCTCCAAAATGAGCCGCCCGACTGCTTTCCGATAACCCGTTCGCGGTTTTCGTCGCTCGCTCGGACCAGCGTTCCGAGGAAATCCGCGGGCGCTGTCAATGTTAAGAAACCGATAACCGGCGGAAGCGCCGGGCGAACCTTCCGAAAAACCATCAGGAACACTTCAGGAACACTGAGGACTGCGTGCCATGCCGCCACCGTTCGACACCGAAGTACCCGCCCTGCTGCTACGGCTCGACCAGAACCCCTTCCACCACGGCACGTTGGGGGCCATCAGGTCCCTGGGCCGTGCCGGTGTCGAGGTCCACGCCGTCGTCGACTCCCCGCACTGCCCCATCGGCCGCTCCCGCTACCTGCACCAGGGACACCACCTGCCGGCGGACGGCGTGTACGGCACGCACCGCACGGGCGAGGTGTTCGGCGCCGACGGACTGTCGGACGACCGACTGGAACAGACGCTCCGTCAGATCTCCGACCGCATCGGGCGGCCCGCCGTCCTGATCCCGATGGACGACATGGGCGCCATCGCCGTGGCCCGGCTCGCCGACCGGCTCGCCGGCCGCTTCCTGCTGCCCAACCAGTCGCCCGGGCTGCCGCAGCGGGTGGCCGACAAGGCAGAACTCGCCGAAATGTGCCGGGAGTTGGACGTCCCGCACCCGACGACCCTGGTGCCGCGCAGCGCCGGGGGAGCGGCCGCCGCCGCCGAGGAGCTGGGGCTCCCCCTGATCGCCAAGTGGAGCCGCCCCTGGCTGCTGCCCCACGGCAGCGGACTGCGCAGCACCACCGTGGTCGGCACCGTCGAGGAGGCGCGCGCCCTGTACGCGCGCAGCGGGGAGGCGGGCAGCCCGCTGCTGTTCCAGCGGTGCGTGCCCGGCGGCCGGGGGACCGACTGGTTCTTCCACGGCTGCTTCGGCGACGGCGCGACCTGCCTGATCGGCGGCGCCGGGCGCAAGGACCACTCCTGGCCGGTGCGCGCCGGGCTGACGGCCGTGGGCCGGTGGCTGCCGAACCCCGACGTCGAGGAGGCGGCCCACCGGCTGGCCAAGCACCTGGACTACCGCGGCATCCTCGACCTGGACTTCCGGTTCGACACCACCACCGGCACCTACCAACTGCTCGACTTCAACCCCCGCCCCGGCGCGCAGTTCCGGCTGTTCACCGACCGGTCGGGGCTGGACGTGGTGCGGGCCCTGCACCTGGACCTCACCGGACGCGCCGTCGCCCCGACCTGCCCGGTGCCCGGTCGCGTCTTCGTCGCGGAGAACTACGCGCTGCTCTCCTCGCTGGCCGCACTGCCCTCCGCGCCGCTGCCGTTCGCCGCCGCGCGGCGCGGCCGGACGTCCACCGAGAGCCGCGGCGGCTGGCGGGACACGGAGACCGCCTGGTTCGCCGCCGACGACCCGGCGCCCTTCCTCGCCATGACCGCCACCTGGCTGGGCCAGGGCGGGCGCAAGGTCCTGCGGCGCACGCGGCAGCGCATGCTCCGTCCGCCCCGGCAGCGGCGGTCCGCACCGGAGGCGGACCGGCAGGAGGGGGCGGACCGGACGGACCGGGCGGACCGTCCGGACACCTCCGGACCGTCCCGCGGCAACGGCACGACACCGTCACGACGATGAGAGAGCGGGAACCAACCATGTACGACCTGGTAGTGGTGGGCGCGGGCCCCTACGGACTGTCGATCGCGGCCCACGCGGCGGCGGCCGGAATCACCCTGCGCACGTTCGGCCGGCCGATGGCCTCCTGGCGGGACCACATGCCCGAGGGCATGTTCCTCAAGTCCGAGCCCTGGTCGTCCAACCTCTCCGACCCCTCCGGCGAGCACACCCTGGCCGCCTACTGCACCTCCCGGGGACTGCGCGCCGAGCACGGCAGCCCCCTGCCGATCGGAGTCTTCACCGAGTACGGGCTGTGGTTCGGCCGGCAGGCCGTGCCCAGGGTCGAGGAGGAGACGGTCGTCGCCGTGCGCCCCCGGCTGGAGGGCTTCCTGGTGGAGACCGAGGGGGGCGAGACGGTGATGACGCGGACCGTCGCCCTGGCGGTCGGGATGATGCCCTTCGTGCACCGGCCCGAGGCCCTGCGGGCGCTGCCGCGCGAACTCGCCACGCACAGCAGCCACCACCGGGACCTGTCCCGCTTCCGGGGCAAGGACGTCACGGTGATCGGCGCCGGGCAGGCGGCCCTGGAGACCGCCGCGCTGCTGGCCGAGTGCGGCGCCCACCCCCGGGTGGTGGCCCGCGCCGACCGCGTCAACTGGAACACGCCGCCGCAGCCCCTGGAGCGCCCCCTGCTGCGCTCCCTGCGCGACCCGCACTGCGGACTGGGGACCGGGTGGCCGAGCTGGGTGTGGTCCGAGGTCCCCTGGGCGGTGCGCCGGCTGCCCGGCTCCCTGCGGACGCGGATCGCGGCCACGGCGCTGGGCCCGGCCGGGGCCTGGTGGCTGCGCGAGCGCGTCGAGAGCAAGATCCCCGTGCTGCTCGGGCACCGGCTGCGGGCGGCCGTCCCGCTGGGCGGGGGAGTGCGGCTGAGCCTGCAGACCGCCACGGGGTCGGCCACGACCCTGGACACCGACCACGTGGTGGCCGCCACCGGCTTCGTCCCGGACGTCGGGCGGCTGGACCTGCTGGATCTGTCCCTGCGCAACTGCCTGCGGCTGGCGGGGACCAGCCGGGCGCCGGAGGTGGACGGCCGCTTCGAGTCGTCCGTGTCGGGACTGTTCTTCGCCGGGCTGCTCACCGCCCCGTCGTTCGGCCCCTCCATGCGGTTCGTCTACGGGTCCGGCTTCACGGCGGAGCGGCTGGTGCGCGGCGTACGGCGCCGGCTGGCCGCCCAACGCTCCACCCCGGTGCCCCGCACCCGGCGCTCGCCCCGCTCCCGCGTCACCGCCTCCCTGGGCTGAACCGCCACCGGGACCGGTCCGCGTACGGGCCCGCGCCCGGTGGACGCGGGGGCGCGCCGCCCGGTGCGGCGCGCCCCTTCGTCGTGTCACACGTCTTGACGCCTCCTGTCATGCACCCCACGATGCATGGGAGCGCTCCCACCCCCCACTCCGGGGCGTTGCCCCGTCATGCCGTCGCGTCGTCCCCGCCCGTTTCCCCGCCGGAAGGACCGAACTGTGACACCTCACCCGTCCCATCAGCCCCAAGCGCCGGACCGTCCGCGCCGCGGCAGACGCCGCGCGCTGGGCGCACTGGCCGCCGCCGGACTGTTGGCCGGTGTTCTCACCGCCCCCGTCGTCGCGGCCGAACCCGCCGACGGACCCGAACTGATAACCAACGGCGACTTCTCAAGCGGCACCACCGGCTGGTGGTGGACGGAGAACAGCCCCGGCAAGGTCGTGGACGGGCGCCTCTGCGCCGACGTGCCCGCCGGCACGCAGAACCCGTGGGACGCCATCATCGGGCAGAACGACATCCCGCTCACCGCGGGCGAGGGCTACGAGCTGAGCTTCACCGCGTCCGCCACCGCACCGATCACCATCCGCACCAACGTGCAGATGGCCACCGAGCCGTGGACCACGGAACACTCCTCGGCGGACCGGATCGGCGAGACGGCCGAGACCTTCACGCACGTCTTCACCGCCGCCGCCGACCACGAGGCCGCCCAGCTCGCCTTCCAGATCGGCGGCAGCGAGGAGGCGTACACCTTCTGCGTGGACGACGTCTCGCTCACCGGCGGCGCCGAACCGCCCGTGTACGAGCCCGACACCGGGTCGCCGGTCCGCGTCAACCAGGTCGGCTACCTCACCGAGGGCCCCAAGAGCGGGACCTTCGTCACCGACAAGACCCAGGCCCTGACCTGGACGCTCAAGGACGCCTCCGGCGCCACGCAGGCGTCCGGCAGCACCACTCCCAAGGGCGTCGACCCGACCTCCCGGCAGAACGTCCACACCTTCGACTTCAGCGACTTCACCGAGGCCGGCGAGGGCTACACCGTCACCGTCGACGGCCAGACCAGCGAGCCCTTCTCCATCGGCGACGACCTGTACTCGTCGCTGCGCTCCGACGCGCTCGCGTACTTCTACCACAACCGCAGCGGCATCGAGATCGACGCCGACCTCGTCGGCGAGGAGTACGCCCGCCCGGCCGGCCACGTGGGCGTGGCGCCCAACCAGGGCGACACCGACGTCCCGTGCCAGCAGGGCGTGTGCGACTACCGCCTCGACGTCTCCGGCGGCTGGTACGACGCCGGCGACCACGGCAAGTACGTCGTCAACGGCGGCATCTCCGTCGCCCAGGTGATGTCCACCTACGAACGCACCCTCACCACCGAGGACACCGGCGGCGAGAAGCTCGGCGACGGCAAGCTCCGCGTGCCCGAGCGCGGCAACGGCGTCCCGGACGTCCTGGACGAGGCGCGCTGGCAGATGGACTTCATGATGAGGATGATGGTGCCCGCGGGCGAGCCGCTCGCCGGCATGGCGCACCACAAGATCCACGACCGCGCGTGGACCGGTCTGCCGCTGCGTCCCGACCAGGACCCGCAGCCGCGCGAACTGCACCCGCCGACGACGGCCGCCACCCTCAACGTGGCCGCCACCGCCGCGCAGTGCGCCCGCCTCTTCGAGGAGTACGACGCGGACTTCGCCGCGCGGTGCCTGAAGGCCGCCGAGACCGCCTGGGCCGCCGCCAAGGCCCACCCGGACATCCTCGCCGACCCCAACGACGGCACCGGCGGCGGCGCCTACAGCGACGACAACGTCCAGGACGAGTTCTACTGGGCCGCCGCCGAACTGTTCGTCACCACCGGCAAGGACACCTACCGCCAGGCGGTCCTGAACTCCCCGCTGCACGGCGACACCGCCGCCGTCTTCCCGCGCGGCGGCATGTCCTGGGGCGCGACCGCCGGCCTGGGCGCCCTGAGCCTGGCCACCGTGCCCAACAACCTGACGGACACCCAACTGCGGGCCGTGCGCGAGATGGTCACCGAGGCCGCCGACGGCTACGCCGCCGACTCCCGCGCCGCCGCGTACGGGGTGCCCTACGCCCCGGAGGACAACCACTACGTGTGGGGCTCCAACAGCCAGGTCCTCAACAACATGGTGGTCCTCGCCACCGCGCACGACCTGACCGGGGAGACCGCCTACCGTGACGCGGCGCTGCGCGGCCTGGACTACCTGCTGGGCCGCAACCCGCTCAACCAGTCCTACGTCACCGGCTACGGCGAGCGCGACTCCCACAACCAGCACCACCGGTTCTGGGCCAACCAGCTCGACCCCGACCTGCCCAACCCCGCGCCGGGCTCCGTCGCGGGCGGCCCGAACGTCGACATCCAGGACCCGATCGCGCAGGACAAGCTCAAGGGCTGCGCCCCGGCGATGTGCTACATCGACCACATCGAGTCCTGGGCCACCAACGAGATCACCATCAACTGGAACGCCCCGCTGGCCTGGATCGCCTCCTACGCGGACGACCTCGGCCCGGGCGGCGGCGGGGACCCCGGAGACCCGGGCGAGAAGCCCTCTTGCGAGGTCACCTACACCGCGCACCGCTGGAACAGCGGCTTCAGCAGCAGCGTGACCGTGAAGAACACCGGCACCGCCACGCTCAGCGGCTGGGAGCTGACCTGGTCCTTCCCCGGCGACCAGAAGATCACCCAGTCGTGGAACGCCCAGGTCACCCAGACGGGACGGAACGTGGTCGCCAAGCCCGTGCAGTGGAACACCACCATCCCGACGGGCAGCACGGTGAGCTTCGGCTTCAACGGCACCTCCAGCGGCCAGGCGGCGAACCCGACCGCCTTCTCCCTGAACGGGAAGGCGTGCACGGTCCGGTGACCTGACGCACCGCGCCGCCGCACCCCCCGACCGCAGGGCCGGGGCGCTCCGCACCGGGCGCCCCGGCCCCGCGCCGTCAGGCGCCCAGGGTGCCGACGACGACGGTCGCGTACAGCTCCTCGGAGGTGACCACCCGCGGCACCAGCCCGCCGCGGGCCATCGCCCCGGCCGCCCGCGGCGCCTGGCGCTCGCCCGTCTCCACCAGCAGGTGCCCGCCCGGCGCCAGCCACCGCGGCGCCTCCTCGATCACCCGCCGCTGGACGTCGAGCCCGTCCGGACCGCCGTCGAGCGCCACCAGCGGCTCGTGCTCGCGGGCCTCCGGGGGCAGCAGTCCGATCTCCCCGGTGGGCACGTAGGGCGTGTTGGCGAGCAGGACGTCGACGCGGCCGCGCAGCGCGGCGGGCAGCGGCTCGTACAGGTCGCCCTCGTACACCCGGCCGCCGGCGGCGGCGACGTTGCGGCGGGCGCACCGCACGGCGGCGGGGTCGACGTCGGCGGCGTACAGCTCGACGGGCCGCCCGTCCCCGCCCAGCGCGGCGGCCAGGGCGGCACCCAGCGCGCCCGAACCGCAGCACAGGTCGACCACGACGGTCCGCGACCGCCCGGCGGCCCGGCGGGCGAGGGCGGCGGCCTGGCGGACGAGGAACTCGGTGCGCCGCCGGGGCACGAAGACCCCGGGGTCCACGGCCATCCGCAGGCCGCAGAACTCCGCCCAGCCCAGCACCTGTTCGAGCGGCAGACCGGCGGCCCGCCGGTCCACCATGGCGGCGAGTTCGTCCGGCGTCCGGGCCTCGGCGACCAGCAGCCGCGCCTCGTCCTCGGCGAAGACGCAGCCGGAGGCCCGGAGCCGGGCGACGACGTCGGCCGGGACGGAAGGGGAGGAGTCAGGGGAGTCGGGAGAAGCGGGGGAAGGGCGGGAGGGGGAGGAAGACGGGAAGGACACGGGAGCCTTTCGGACGTGGTGCACCGAAGGGCGCTCTCCCGGTCATCCGCGGCGATGTACCGGACGGGCCGGTGGACCCGCGGGGCCGTGGGGCGAGAGCACCCGGACTGACCTGGCGTTGATGGGTCTCACCTCCTCGCGGACGTCCGTGGTCGCAGAGCGGCAACCCTACCCGGCCGGAGCGGCGGGCGGCCACCCCGGTGGACGGCGGGAGGCGCTGGGTCCCGTCCTGCGCGGGGCCGTCCGCCGCCGGCCGCTGCCGTCCCGGAGGCCGGAGGGGTAGGGCCGGGAGGGGCGGAGGGCCCGCGGCCCGTGCGGGCCGCGGGGTCAGTCGCACCGGTGGTGCGTGATGCGGGCCACGAGGTCGCACCAGCCCGCCTCCAGCCGCTCCAGCGACATGCCCCGCTGCACGGTGAGGTGGTGGAGGAGCGCGACGTCCAGATAGCTCACGAGGGTCTCGGCGAGCAGGTCGATGTCGCCGCGGACCCCGGCCTCCCGCAGCAGCGCGGTGACGTGGGTGGTGCGCACGCGCCGGGGCGGGAAGGCCAGGCGCTTGCACGCCTCCGGTTCGGCGGCCAGCAGCAGGGCGCGGTGGGCGGCCAGGTGCCTGAGGGTGGCGGGGCCGAACGCCTCCAGGCGCTGCACGGCGGGTGCCCCGGGGCCCAGCGGCGGGGGGCCGCTGAGGAAGGACTCCTGGTAACGGTGCTCGGCGTGGTCGAGGAGGGCCATGAGGAGGCCGTTGCGGTCGCCGAACCGCCGGAAGACGGTGCCCTTGCCGACCGACGCGGCCGTGGCGACGGCCTCCATGGTGAGCTGCTCGGGGCCGCGCTCGGCCACCAGACGGGCCGCGGCCTCCAGCAGGCGGGTCCGGTTGCGGGCCGCGTCCGCGCGCATGGGAGGTGTCCGGTCGGCCAGGGGCAGCGACGGCTGCCTGATCCCTTCGTCGTCGAGCGGCGCGGTGTGATTCACGACCCTCAGCGTACCGGTCGGGAAGAAAATGGACCACGGTCCGGTTCCCGTGTTAGAAAGTCATCCGGACCACGGTCCGCTTACCCCCGAAAGCAATTTGGAGACACTCATGTCCGTTCGTGTCCTCGGCCTCGTCGGCAGCCTCCGCGCCGGCTCCCACAACCGCCAGCTCGCCGAGGCGGCCGTGAAGCTCGCCCCCGAGGGCGTCGAGCTCGCCCTCTACGAGGGCCTGGGCGAGGTGCCCTTCTACAACGAGGACATCGACGTGGAGGGCTCGGTGCCCGAGGCCGCCGCACGGCTGCGCGAGGCGGCCGCCTCCGCCGACGCCCTCCTGCTGTTCTCGCCCGAGTACAACGGGACCATCCCGGCCGTGCTGAAGAACGCGATCGACTGGCTCTCCCGCCCCTACGGCGCCGGCGCCGTCTCGGGCAAGCCGGTGGCCGTCGTCGGCACCGCCTTCGGCCGGTACGGCGGCGTGTGGGCGCAGGACGAGGCCCGCAAGGCGGTCGGCATCGCCGGCGGCACCGTCCTGGAGGACGTCAAGCTCTCCATCCCCGACTCGGTCGGGCGCTTCGCCGAGCTCCACCCGGCCGACGACGCCGAGGTCGCCGGGCAGCTCACCGAGGTCCTCACCAGGCTCTCGGCCGCGGTGGCGCCGGCCGCGGCCTGACGCCCTCCCCCCGGGGAGCGCGCGAGACCGCACGGGGGTCCTCTCCGGAAAGCCGGAGAGGACCCCCGTGCC
>NZ_DASQNP010000249.1:0-10805 GCF_035644915.1 Streptomyces sp. | reverse complement strand
ACGTCGCCGGCGTCTCGCGGAGGGCGCCCGGCACCGCCTTCGCGGTGCCGGGCGCCCTTTCCGTTCCCTCTTCCAGGGCCGCCCTCCCGGGTCAGGCGTCGCCGTCCCGCTGGTGGCAGGGGCAGGAGCAGCGCAGGACGGTCACGCCCTCGCACGGCGGCTCGGTCTCCTCGCCGTCCCGGCACGTCCGGTGCCGTCCCAGGCGGCACGCCACCGACCGGTACTCCTCGTCCGCCAAGGCGCGCACCTCGTCCCTGAGCCACCGCGGGGCGTCCGGCAAGGTGGCGTACCAGCGGGCGTCGTCCGGGCAGGCGTAGTGCATCCCGCCCGGCCCCGAGCCGCTCTCGATCACGCGCACCAGGACCGGCCGGTCCGTGACGCGCTCGCACCGGCAGCAGACCATCGGCCGCCCGGTCACCAGGCGGCCCCCACCCGTACGCCGTGGATGACGGACGGGCCCACGTCGATGCCGTCGAGCGCCAGGGCGAGCGCACGGCGCCGCTCGTACTGCTCGTACGCGACCACGTACGGGCGGACCAGGGGACTGGCATCGCCGTCGGCCGGTTCGTCGGCCCTCCACCACCGCCGCGACGTCGGCAGCGGTACGGCCAGGGTCGTGACCAGCAGTGACGGGCGGGCGGTGGGGACGGAGGCAGGATGAGGCGAACAGGCTCGGTGCCGGCCGCTCCCCGGCGGCAGCAGCCACGTTCTCACCCAGTCGAGGCAGCGGTGGATAAGGTCTTCCATGTCGACGCTCCTTTGCAGCGTTGGCCATGCCCCCGGACCGGTGCCAGCGGTCGCGGGGGTTCCGTCTTTGTGCACCATACGGCTGGTGTACTACCCCCGTCTACCCTCTGGGGTAGCTATGGTCGGGCGTCGGTGGTCTCATAGCTTCCAGAACATGAGCATCGACCGGGAAGGGCCCATTCCGCCGTACCGCCAGATCGCCGCGAGCCTGCGGAAGCGCATTGCTGACGGGACCATCCCGGTCGGCCGCCGCATTCCGAGCCTGGTGGAGCTGGAAGCCGAGTTCGAGGTGGCCCGGGACACCCTTCGCAAGGCCGTCCAGGTACTCAAGGACGAGGGGCTTGTGAAGACCGTCCCCGGCATGGGCGTCTACGTCGTGGAACAACCGAAGGATTCCGGCGACAGCCAGGAGTAACGACATCACCGTTCCGCCTGATCGAGGCGGTCACGCTGCCCCGTATTGCCCATGTGAACGAGCGGATTCAGGCCCCCCGGTGTGAACGATCAGAGTCAGGTTCCCGACTTCAATCCGCAGGGACCGCAACTCGTGTACGTCGCGTTGGCCGATCACATCGCGGCGCGCATCGCAGTCGGCGAGCTGCGTCCGGGCATGCGGCTGCCCGCTGAACGTGCCCTCGCCGAGGAGTACGGCGTCGCCTACATGACCGTCCGCCGGGCCACGGCCGTGCTTCGCGAGCGGGGACTGATCGTCACCGTCCACGGCAAGGGGACGTTCGTGGCCGAGTCCGCGCACGACTCCGGCGACAGCCAGGAGTAACGCCCCTGCGCACGCCCGGCGGACAGACGGAACCCGCGGCGTGCCACCATCGCTTCCGTGCTCGACATCGGCTACGCCCTCTCCACCCGCTTCCCCGATCCGCCCCAGACCGACTACCGCACGGCGGACGTGCGGACGCTGCGGCACGACCTGTTCTGTGGTGACGTCTACCTGGCGGACACCGAGACCGACCGGGAGTTGTCCACGGCCCGGGGGACGGTGCCGGTGCTCGACTTCGCCTGGGCGCTGTGCGACATCGCCGAACGGCTCGACCGCGACCCCCTCGGCAACCGCGCCTCCCGTCCCCAGCACGCCGAGCTGGACTTCGTGGAGTCGGCCGACAGCCTGCGCTTCACGCGCCGCTTCGGCTGGGTGGACATCACCGCCGACTGGCTGCCCGAGCACGAGCCGCCGCTGACCGTCAACCACGGCATGCTGCGCCGCGAGGCGCGCGACTTCCTGCACGACCTGATCGCCGACCTCACCGACCTGCACGAGGGCCTGGGCGACAACCCGGTGGTCTGGGACCTCCAGGCGCGCTTCCCTCGGGTCTGAGCTTTTCCACAGGGCGGACGGACGTGCACCGCTGCGGAATAATCGAGGCATGTCAGCGGTGCCCAACGTCTCCGAGCTCCGCCGCGCCAAGTTCGCCCGGCGACTCCCCGGCGAGTTGTCGGAACTCGCCGGCCCGGCCCACGGCACGGTCAGCCTGCCCCTGCATCTGGCGTGGTCGGGTCTGACCCGGTTCGACCTCGATCAGCCTCGGCTGAGGATGAGCCTGTACCGGATCGTCCTGGCCGAGGGGATGCACGACGACCTGGTGCGGTACCTCAACCGGGACCTGTTGACCGACATGTGGCCCGTCCTGCGCACTCTGGTCAGCCGTGACCTCCGCGACACCTGGGAGAGCGCCTTCCCCGAGCTGACACACGACTCCCCTGCCGTCGCGTGAATCTCACGGAACTCCACCGGCGGCTCCTCGCGGACGTGCTCGCCGTGGGCGAGGCATACCCCCTCGTCCTCACCGGCGGTTACGCGGTACAAGCGCACGGCCTGGTCGACCGGCTCAGCCAGGACCTGGACGTCGCCACGGAGCACCCGGAGCGGATGGAGAACATCGCGCTGACGGTGCGCGCCGGGCTGGAGGAGCGCGGTTGGCACGTACGGACGCTGGAGACCGATCCGCTGTCCGCCCGGCTGATCGTCATCGACCCCGGCAGCGGCGGGAAGTGTGAGGTCGACATCCTCAAGGAAGTCCTCTGGCGTCCTCCCGTACGCACCGAACACGGTCCGGTGCTCTCCCTGGAGGATGTGGTCGGCACCAAGGTCCGCGCGCTGACCGATCGCGGCCTCGCTCGCGACCTCATCGACGTCCGGGCTGCTTCGGACCTGTGGGGCCGCAGGGAACTCGAAGAATTCGGCCGGCGCCACGCCCGCGACGCCTTCGACCTCTCCGAGCTCCAGGCCCGGCTCGCCGGAGCGGACTGGATCGATGACACCGAGTTCGCCGCCTACGGACTCGGCGATCACCAGATCGCCGAGCTGCGCCGATGGGCCCGGGCCTGGGCCGAGGACATCGCGGAGCGGCTCCACGACCCGGACGCGGAAGAGGAGCGCTGAGGGCCTGGGCGACAACCCGGTGGTCTGGGACCTCCAGGCGCGCTTCCCCCGGGTCTGACGCCCTCTCCCGCCCTACGACTTGACCTCAAGCGCACTTGAGGTCACAGGGTGGTGGTCGCCACCAACGGGACCGCCACGAACGGGAGAACCCATGCGCGCCATCCGTCTGCACGCCTTCGGCCCCGCCGAGAACCTCCGCCACGAGCGGGTCCCGGACCCCGAGCCCGGCCCCGGCCAGGTGCGGATCGCCGTCGCGGCGGCCGGGGTGCACCTGGTGGACACCGCTCTGCGGTCGGGGAAGCGGCTCGGCCCCGTCCCCCTGCCCGAGCTGCCCACCGTTCCCGGGCGCGAGGTCGCCGGGACGGTGGACGCGCTCGGCGAGGGCGTCGACCCGCAGTGGCTCGGCCGCCGCGTCGTCGCCCACCTCGGCCACGCGCCCGGCGGCTACGCCGAGCTGGCGGTCACCGGGGTCGAGCGGCTGCACGCGCTGCCCTCCGGGCTGAGCGAGGACCACGCCATCGCCATGATCGGCACCGGCCGCACCACCATGGGCATCCTCCGCTTCACCGACCTCTCCCCCGCCGACACCGTCCTGGTCCTCGCCGCGGCCGGCGGCATCGGCAACCTCCTCGTCCAGTACGCCCGGTACCGGGGCGCCACCGTCGTCGGCGCCGCGGGCGGCCCGGTCAAGGTCGAGGCGGTACGGGCGCTGGGCGCGGACCTCGTGGTCGACTACACCAGGGACGACTGGGCCGACCGGATCCGCGGGAAGTTCGGCGACCGGCCCCTCACCCTCCTCTTCGAGGGCGTCGGCGGCGATCTGGGCCGTACCGCCCTCGGCCTCCTCGCCCCCGGCGGCACCCACCTGTCGTACGGCTACGCCGCCACGGGCTTCTCCCCCGAGGGGCAGACCGCGCCGTCGCAGGAGGAGCAGCGGCGGCTGGGCATCACGTCGCGGTCGGTGCTGGGCAAGCCGATGTTCGACAAGGTCGGCGGCATGGAGAACCTGCGGGTGCTGGAGGACGAGGCCATGGCACTGGCCGCCGCGGGCACCCTCGTCCCCCTGGTCCACCACTTCCCCCTGGCCGACGCGGCCCGCGCCCACCGCGCCCTGGAGACCCGCGCCACGCTGGGCAAGGTCGTCCTGGTGCCCTGAGCGGGCCGCGTCCCGGCCGCGTACGGCCCGGACGCGGCGCGCGGCAGTCGTCAGCCGGCCTTGCGGCGGAAATTCCGCTTCCGGCCGGCCTCGCGGCGCATTCCGCTGACCTTGGAGCGGCTCTCCTCATGGGCCTGGCGCTTCTGGCCGACCTGCTTCTTGTGCTCCAGCGCCTCCCTGAACTTCCGCTTGAGGTCGTCCTCGGTCTCGGCTTCGGAACTGGAATCGGCCTGGTTCTCCTGCATGGTGACCTCCCGGGGTCGAAGGGGCTGCACCGGTCAGCCTCACACAGGGGAGGCCGTCCTGCGAGACCATTTCGGCCGTCGTGGCCGTCCGGTTCCGCACCCGGCCCGGGGTCCGCCCGTGCGATCGCGGGCGGCCCCCGGGCCTCGTGAGGGGCCGGACCGTCCCGTCAGCGCAGGTAGACGTTCGGCTGCGGCGGGAGGCTCATGCCCTGGCCGAGGAAGAAGCTCGGGTGCGGCGGCTGGTTGTAGGCGGTGTTCTGCCAGGCCAGCGCCACCCGGTACTGGGCGTCGTGCAGCAGCGTGTGCAGTTTGAGGTCGGTCGGGACGGTGGTGGCGTAGATGCGCAGCGCCGAGTTGTCGCCGTGCCGCCAGATCACCTCCTCGCGCCAGTCGCCGAACAGGTCGCCGGAGAGCACGGGGGTGGACTTGGTCCCGTTGCTGGCGGCCACGCCGCTGCCGGTCAGCAGCCGGGTCTCCCCGCCGGTGCCGTACTTGTCGATGCGGGTGCCGTCCAGCAGTTCGCGCACCGGGTCGCCGTCCCACCAGGCGAGGAAGTTGGCCGAGGACGGGTTGCGTCCCACGTCGCCGCCCGACGCGTTGCGCAGCCGGTCCATGTTCGGGCCCGAACCCCAGAACTCGGCCCCCGCGCTGCCGGCGTGGATGTCGGCGGCCACGCCGCGCCCCGGGCCCTCCGAGCCGCTGGTGGGGGTGCGGTGGAGGACCTGGCCGGTGCGGGCGTCGTGCAGGTCGGAGCCGGGCTGGTTGCCGGACTCGTGGATGGTGAAGACCTCCAGGCCGGACCGGGAGGGCACGAAGTCGCCCACGTGGAGGGCGTCCCCGTGGCCGAAGCCGGTGGCGTACATCAGGCGGCCGTCGTCGTCGATGGTGGCCGAGCCGTAGACGATCTCCTGGCGGCCGTCGGCGTCCACGTCCGCGACGGAGAGCTGGTGGTTGCCCTGTCCGGCGGCGGCGCCGTTGCCGGAGGCGTTGGAGTCGAACATCCAGCGCCGGACCAGCCTGCCGTCGCGGAAGTCCCAGGCCGTGACGGTGGCGCGGGTGTAGTAGCCGCGGGCCGTGATCAGGGAGGGCCGGGTGCCGTCGAGGTAGGCGGTGCCGGCCAGGAAGCGGTCGACGCGGTTGCCGTACGAGTCGCCCCAGGAGGAGACGTTGCCGCGCCCCGGCTCGTAGGGGACGGTGGACAGCGCCGCGCCGGTGAGCCCGTCGAACACGGTCAGGTACTCGGGGCCGGTGAGGATGTAGCCGGAGGCGTTGCGGTGGTCGGCGCTTGCGTTGCCGATGACGGTGCCGCGGCCGTCGCGGGTGGCGTCGGCGGTCTTCATCGCCACCTCGGCCCGGCCGTCGCCGCTGTAGTCGTAGACCTGGAACTGGGTGTAGTGCGCCCCGGCCCGGATGTTGCGGCCCAGGTCGATGCGCCACAGCCGCTGGCCGCCGAGGCGGTAGGCGTCGACGTAGACGTTGCCGGTGACCCCGGACTGGGAGTTGTCCTTGGCGTTGTCCGGGTCCCACTTGACGACCAGTTCGTACTGGCCGTCCCCGTCCAGGTCGCCCGGGCTCGCCTCCACGGGGGTGTAGCCCGAGCCGGGCGGGGAGAGCGGTACGTCGAGGTGGTTGCCGCCGGTGAAGCGCAGCGAGGGTTCGGAGGGCGCCTGCTCGGCGCCGTTCACCACCGCGCGCACGGTGTAGGAGGCGTCGGCGGGGGCGCCGGGGTCCAGGTGGTTGGTGCTGCCGGTGATCGGCGAGGAGTTCACCTTCACCGAGCCCCGGTAGAGGTTGAACGCGGTGTCGCGGCCCTCGGTGCCCAGCAGCCGCCAGGACACCAGGTTCCCCGAGCCGGAACGCACCGAGACCAGGCCCCGGTTGACGTCCTCCATCTGCACGGCGTTCGCGGCGGGGGCGGGTGCGGCAGCCGGGCCGGCCGTGGAGGCGTCCGCCCCGGCCGCCGACGGGACGGCCGTCCAGCCGGCGGCCAGCAGTGCGGCCAGCGCGGCGGCGCACAGTCCTCGCGGCCCGGCCTTCCTCCGTGCTCCGTGTGCTCTCGCGCGTGTTCTCTTCGTGCTGTGGGCAGGCATGGCGGCTCCTTGTAGGGGTGGTGGACGCTCCCGCACCGTGGGAAGAGCACGCATGAAACGATTCATCGGCGCGCCGCGGAGAGCCGGTGCGGCGGGACGCCGAGGGGGTATGGGAGCGCTCCCATGACCATAGGGGCGCCACCGCGCGGCGGCAAGAGCCGTGCGCCGGCCCGGTCCCGTCCGGCCTCCCCGCCCTCGCGGCGGGCGGGGAGGCCGGACGGACGGCCGCCGCGGTCGTCACGGGTGGCGCGGCCGTCCGCGCCACCGGTCAACCCGCCGGCCGTACCGCCGGTCAGCCCGCCGAGGGGCCGGTCCACCCGGCCGGCACGTGCCCCAGCCGCACCCGCTGCGGGTGGTCGCCGACGGGGACGGAGGCCACCTTCCGGCCGGTGGCGAAGTCGATGGCGGTGACCCGGTCGGCGCCGCTCTCGGAGACCACGCAGTGCCGGCCGTCGCCGCTCACGGTCGCCCAGTACGGCTTGGACGCCTCCACCAGCGGGCCCTCCCGGAGGGTCGCGCGGTCCACGACGGTGGCGTAGTCGTCCATCGTCCCGGCGATGCAGAGCTTGGTGCCCTGCGGGTTCATCGACATCCCGTGGTGGCGCGAGTCGTTGACCCAGGTGGTGCGGTCCTCGTCCGTCTCCGGGTTCTTCGGCAGCTCCTTCAGCCGGGTGATCCTGTCGGAGGCCACGTCGTACTCCAGGAAGCCGTTGAAGAACGACACCTGGAAGTAGAGCGTGGACTCGTCGGGCGTGAAGGCGACGGGCCGCACCGCGTCGGAGAGGTCCTTGCGGCCGAAGGCGTCCAGCCGCTCGCGCATGTCGACGACCTTCACCCGCTCGAAGGTGGTGGCGTCGACGACCGTGATGCGCCGGTCGCCCTTCGTCCAGTCGAGCCACGGGGCGTCGAGGTCGTTGTTGACCTCGCCGATGGACATGTTCCAGATGTACCGGCCGCCGCCGGTGAAGACGTTCTCGTGCGGCTTGTCGCCCGTGGCGAACGAGCCCAGCTCCCGGCCCGTGGCGATGTCCAGGACGTGGACGGTGTTGGACGTCGAGGCCGAGACGGCGACCCGCCTGCCGTCCGGGGAGACCGCCATGTGGTCGGAGCGGTAACCCGACACGGGGAAGCGCCAGTTGAGCCTCCCCGTCGTGACGTCGATCGAGACCACGTCGGCGAAGCTCGGGCGCGAGACGACGACGGCCGAGCCGTCCGGCGTGGAGTACATGTCGTCGACGTACTGGTCGTGCCCCTCGCCGACGGTCTCGCGGATGCCGAGGAAGAAGGCGAGCCTGACGGGGTTGAGGTAGATCTCCCGCAGCCGCTCCTCCTTGTCGGGGATGACGTTGATCCGGCCGACCCTGGCGTGGTCGCCGGTGGACCCGATGACGTCCGCGGTCCCGTCCCAGTTGTTGCCGACGAACAGCACCTCCCTCAGACCGGCGTCCCCCGCGTCCGCGGGCGCGGCCGCCGAGGCGGGTGCCGCGGCCGTGGCGGCCAGCACGAGGGCGGCGGCGCAGCCGGCGAGCCGTCGGAAGCGGCGGCGCGGGGAGGGGCAGTGGGGTGACGGCGTTGTCGTCATGGCGCACTCCCTGGTCTGACGGAGGGTTAGTTACCGTGGGTAACGTAGCGGCCGTCCGGGCGGCTGACCAGATGCCCGGCACCCGAAATCCGTTGCCCGGCACGGCGGACCGCCGGTCCAATGCCTCCATGACCGCTTCCGACGGGCACGACGACCGCACCGGCACCGGCACCGGCACCGGCACCGGCGACCACGCGCGCCTGAACCGGCGCTACTGGGACGAGGAGGCCGCCACCGCACACGGCCCGCTCGCCCGCGCCCAGTGGGCACGGACCGAGCCGGTCTGGGGGCTGTGGGCCACCCCCGAGTCACGGCTCTCGCTGCTCCCCGGCGACCTGGCCGGGAAGCGCGTGATCGAGCTGGGCTGCGGCACCGCGTACGTCTCCGCGTGGCTGGCCCGCGCCGGGGCGCACCCCCTCGGCATCGACCTCTCCGCGCGGCAACTGGCCACCGCCCGCGTCCTGCGGGCCGAGTTCGGCCTCGACTTCCCCCTCGTCCTGGGCGACGCCGAACACGTCCCCTGCCGCGACGGCTCCTTCGACCTGGCCGTCAGCGAGTACGGCGCCTCGCTCTGGTGCGACCCCCGCCGCTGGATTCCCGAGGCCGCCCGGCTCCTGGCGCCCGGCGGCCTGCTGGTCTTCGTGCGCTACTCGCCGCTGTTCGCGCTCTGCGCGCCGCCACAGGGGCGGGCGTCCACGGCGCTGCTCCGCCCGCAGTCCGCCACGGGCCGCCTGGAGCGGGGCGGGCGCGTGGAGTTCGTCCTGCCGCACGGCGAGATGATCCGCGTGCTGCGCTCCAGCGGCTTCACCGTCGAGGACCTGGTCGAGATCCGCGCTCCCCGCACCGCACACCGGGACTACCCCGAGGTCTCCGCCGACTGGGCGCGCGACTGGCCCTGCGAGGAAGCGTGGAAGGTCCGGTTGGACGGCTGAACCGCCCTGTCCGGGCCCGCCCGGGAAGGGAGTTCACACCCCGGTGGTCCCGTCGATCCCCTCGCGCAGGAAGTCGGCGTGCCCGTTGTGCCGGGCGTACTCCTGGAGCACGTGCAGCATCGCCAGCCGCAGCGACACCTCCTCGCCCGTGCGGTGGTGGCGGCCCGTCACGTCCAGCGACTCCGCCTCCCGCTCGATCCGGCGTGCGTGCTCAACCTCCGCCCGCCAGGCGGCGAACGCCTCCGCCCGCGTCGCCGTGGCCGCGTCGTACGCCACCTGGAAGTCGCCCTCGTCCGACCACACCAGCGGGACGTCCTCGCCGCCGACGATCCGGCGGAACCACGCGCGCTCCACCTCGGCCATGTGCCGCACCAGACCGAGCAGCGAGAGCGTGGACGGCGGCATGGACCGGCGGCGCAGCTCCTCGTCGGCGAGCCCCTCGCACTTCGCCTCCAGCGTCGCGCGCTGGAAGTCCAGGTAGGAGCGGAGCATCTCGCGCTCCCCCGCGGTCATGGACGGACTCGTGCGTTCGACGGTCATGGCCGGCTCCTGTTCACGGGGCGGGGTCCCATGATCCCCCACCGGACGGTCGGCCGTCCGCCGCGCGCCCCATACTCGCTTCATGAGCCCGTCGTCCCCGCTCCGCTCCCACCGGTTCCGGGACCGGCGCCACACCAAGTACGACTTCCTCGACCCGATCCTCGTCGTGTGTCCGGGCTGCGGAGGGGACGCGCGCGTCGTCAGGGTTCCGCACGGGCCCGGCCACCCCCTCTACCCGGCAGTCGCACCCCGCCGCCTGATCTGCCGCGCCTGCGCCCTGTCCCGGGCGTGGAACAGTGGGTGCATGGTCTTCCGCCGGGGCTCGGGCGGTCCCGCGCGGGACCCGTACTTCGGCGCGCCGCTGCGGCTGCAGACCCGGACCCGCCACGGCCTGCTGTGGGCCTACAACTTCGAACACCTCGAACTGGTCGAGCGGTACGTGCGGGCATCGCTGCGCGAGAGGGCTCCCCGGCACGAGACCGGCTCGCGGAAGACGCTGGTGGCCTCCCTCCCCGTGTGGATCAAGCGCGGGAGGAACCGCGACGAGGTCCTGCGGGCCGTCGGCCGCGTCCGCGCCGCGTCACCGAACGCCTGACGCGCCGTCGCCGGCAGGAAAACGGTTCGCCGGCTGTCGGACCGGCCGCCTAAGGTGGCTCCATGCGGGGGCGGCTCCGCGGCGTGCTTCCTTCTCCTTCTCTCGAAAAGATTCCAGCGCGCCCACTCTCCGCCCCCGCACCGCTTCGCCCGGCGGTGCCGTCCGTATCTCCTGGGGGTGTGAGCATGGCCGTCGCGCGTGCCACCGACCGTACCGGCGTCACGACGGCCACGGCCGCGGACGACCTCGAAGGGCTGCTGCTGCGGCGCTTCTCCACCGTGTACGTCACCGCGCCGGCGGGCGGTCAGCGGACCGACCCCCGTGCCAACGCCGAGGGGGTCACCGCCCTGGAGGCCGACCTCGCCCGGCGCGGATACGTCCTGACGGCCCCGCTGCGCGGCGCGCTCGCCGCCCTGCCGCCGGCCGCCCTGGCGGAGCACGGCATCCGGCTGCTCGGCCGGATCGACGCGCTCCTGGGCGCCGACCGGCGGCACGATCCGCTGTTCCGCGGCTTCCCCGG
>NZ_DASQNP010000248.1:0-2124 GCF_035644915.1 Streptomyces sp. | reverse complement strand
TGCCGTACGAACCGCCCGAACCGGCTGTCCCGCCGACCGCCCTGCGCCACCGTGTGTCGCCCTCCTCGCCGCGTCGGTCCCGGTTCGCAGCGTACCCCGCCGCCTCCGCGCACCCGCGCCGTGACCTGCCTCCGGCCGCGGACGCGGGAGGCTGGGGCCGCATGCGCCGGGTGGGGCCGTTGTCGGTGGCGGCTGTTAGCTTCCCGCGCAGGGATGAGCCGGTTCGACGTCCTCACCGAAGGGCGCGGCGGCCAAGGGGGGTGGCCGAACAGGTCTCCCCGGACCTACCCCGGTCCCGGGAGGCCGAATGGCTCCGCACCCACCCCCCTCTCCTCCCCTACGGCAAGCCGCTCCTGATGTCAGTCCCTCCCGCTACGGTTCATCGCGTCGTGTTCGAACCGCACCCGGGAGGAGGAGCCATGCCGACGGAAGTTTTGCGGGCGTTCAAGTTCACGCTCGATCCGACGCCTGCCCAGGCGGAGGCGTTGGCCCGGCATGCGGGTGCGGCGCGGTGGGCGTTCAACCACGCGCTCGCCGCGAAGGTCGCCGCCCACGAACGGTGGCGTACCGAGGTGGCCGCGCTGGTGGCACACGGAGTACCGGAAGCCGAGGCCCGAAAGAGGACGCGGGTGCCGGTTCCGACGCATCCGGCCATCAAGAAGGCGCTCAACCAGGTCAAGGGCGACTCCCGTAAAGGCGTCGACGGGGTGTGCCCGTGGTGGCACGAGGTCAGCACCTACTGCTTCCAGTCCGCGTTCGACGACGCCGACCGCGCCTGGAGGAACTGGCTCGATTCGCTGTCGGGCAAGCGGGCCGGGCGCCGGGTCGGCTACCCGCGGTTCAAGAAGAAGGGCCGTTCCCGCGACAGCTTCCGCCTCCACCACGACGTGAAGAAGCCGACCATCCGCCTGGCCGGCTACCGGCGCCTGCGGCTGCCGAAGATCGGCGAGGTACGGCTGCACGACTCGGGTAAGCGGCTGGCCCGGCTGACCGACCGCGGCCAAGCCGTGGTGCAGTCCGTGACGATCTCCCGGGGCGGGCACCGCTGGTACGCCTCGGTGTTGTGCAAGGTGACCACGGACCTCCCCGAGAAGCCCACCGCCCGCCAGCGCGACGCCGGCCGGGTCGGCGTCGACGTGGGCGTGAAGTACCTCGCCGCACTGTCCAAGCCCCTGGACGCCGGGGACGGGACCACCCGGTTCGTGCTCAACCCTCGCCACATCCGCGCGGCGGAGAAGCGCCTGACCAGGGCGCAGCGGGCACTGTCCCGCACACGGAAGGGTTCGGCGCGGCGGGAGAAGGCCAAACGCCGCGTCGGCCGCTTGCACCACGAAGTGACCGTGCGGCGCGTCATGGCGCTGCACCGGTTGACCAAACGGCTCGCCACCGGATTCGCGGTGGTGGCCGTGGAAGACCTGAACGTCGCCGGGATGACCCGCTCGGCCAAGGGCACCGTCGAGGCGCCCGGCCGCAGAGTGCGGCAGAAGGCCGGTCTGAACCGGGCGATCCTCGACGCATCCCCCGGAGAGCTGCGCCGCCAGCTCACCTACAAGACTTCCTGGTACGGGTCCAGGCTGGCGGTCCTCGACCGCTGGTTCCCGTCCAGCAAGACCTGCTCGGACTGCGGGTGGCAAAACCCACGCCTGACGTTGTCCGACAGGGTGTTCGTCTGCGGCGATCCCTCGTGCGGGCTGCGCATGGACCGGGACGTGAACGCGGCCCGGAACATCGAGCGGCACGCCGAGCTCGCCGATTCACACGTCGCCTGCGACACGCGGGAGACGCAAAACGCCCGTGGAGTTCCTGTAAGACCTGCTGTCCCTCGGGGCCGTGGGCGAGGGGCAGCGAAGCGGGAAGACACCGGGCCCCCGGGCCTGGTGCCACCCCAGCGGAGTGATCCGCTGGCGTTCCCCCACCAGCGTCCCGAACAGACCGCGCTGTTCTAACAGCCCAGGTCGGAAAGGGTCCGCCCCACGGGCGCGGGGAGCGGTCGACCCGGACCGCGCCTGCTACCGGCGGGGCAGAGTCCGCCCCACGGGCGCGGGGAGCGGTCGGCTCCGCGCGCCCTGATGAGCGACGAGGAGGCGTCCGCCCCACGGGCGCGGGGAGCGGTCGGGCTCACAC
>NZ_DASQNP010000247.1:0-18659 GCF_035644915.1 Streptomyces sp. | reverse complement strand
GGCGGCCGGGGACTCCGCCGCGCCGTCCGGTCCGGTGCCGTCGCCCGCCGGGGCGTGTTCCCCGGCGGGGTCGGGTGTGCCCGCCGGCGCGGAGGGCCGGGACGCGGCGGAGGCGTCGCCGCCGGTGTGCTGGTGGGGGGTCGAGGGCTGGACCGGGGAGCCCCCGGTGGAGCGGAACAGTTCGTCGGCTGCCGGGAGACTCACTCGGCGTGGCACCGGGCGAGCACCTCCCTGGCGAGCTGGCGGTAGGCGGCGGCGCCGACGGAGTTGGAGGCGTACGTGGTGATCGGCTCTCCGGCGACCGTGGTCTCCGGGAAGCGCACCGTGCGCCCGATGACCGTGTGGTACACGTTGTCCTCGAACGCCTCCACGACGCGCGCGAGCACCTCGCGGCTGTGCACGGTGCGCGAGTCGTACATCGTCGCCAGGATGCCGTCCAGCTCCAGGTCCGGGTTGAGCCGCTCCTGGACCTTCTCGATCGTCTCCGTCAGCAGCGCGACGCCGCGCAGCGCGAAGAACTCGCACTCCAGCGGCACGATCACCTTGTGCGCCGCGGTGAGGGCGTTGACCGTCAGCAGGCCGAGGGACGGCTGGCAGTCGATGACGATGAAGTCGTAGTCGGGCAGCAGCGGCGCCAGGGCGCGCTGGAGCGTCGACTCGCGGGCGACCTCGCTGACGAGCTGCACCTCGGCGGCGGACAGGTCGATGTTGCTGGGCAGCAGGTCCATGCCCGCGACCGCCGTCTTCAGCAGCACCTCGTCGGGCGACATGCCCCGCTCCATGAGCAGGTTGTAGACGGTGAGGTCCAGCTCCATCGGGTTGACGCCGAGGCCGACCGAGAGGGCGCCCTGCGGGTCGAAGTCCACGAGCAGCACCCGGCGGCCGTACTCGGCCAGTGCGGCGCCCAGGTTGATGGTGGAGGTGGTCTTGCCGACTCCGCCCTTCTGGTTGCACATCGCGATGATCTTCGCCGGCCCGTGTTCGGTGACCGGGCCGGGGATCGGGAAGTACGGCAGCGGGCGGCCGGTCGGGCCGATGCGCTCACGGCGCTGTCGGGCCGCGTCCGGCGCGAGGGTGGCGGCGTACTCGGGATCGGGCTCGTACTCCGCGTCGGGGTCGTAGAAGTGCCCCTCGGGGAGTTCGTCGTAGTGGGGGTCCGCGTAGTCGGCCAGCCGACCGGGCTCGCCGCCCGCGTGGTCGGCGGCCATGGTGGTCGCGTGGTGGCCGTCCCTGCTCTGATGGGCTGTCATGCTCGCCTGGTTCTGGTGGGCTGCGAAAGTCTGGACAGCGACGGAGCCGACGGCATTGAGTCCCGAGGGGCCTTGGCCCCGCGAAGGCATTCCTGGTTGACCACCCCCGGGAGTAAATGTCGACTCATTCACAAGTCGTCCTACCTCCTTGGTGACCAGGAAACTTCTAGACAGGTCAGCGTGGCACCATGCCGATGATTGGCGACTCTATGGCGTGTCGGCGGTCCACAGCAACACAATCCGCCGGAGACGGCCTGATGTGTCGGCAACCCAGTACCCGTCTGTCAAGGGTGTAACAGCCGCGCATACGGGGCTTCCTGGGGGCGCGAAACGGTTAAAGCGCCATGATCGAGGCGAGTTGCCCCCGGGGCCGGCCGGACTCGTCGCCGGACCCGGCCGAACGCTCGGCCGGGCCCGGAGCGTTCCGGACCCGGCCGACGACACGAAGGTGGCAGTGCTGATGCGTGTGGTTGACGCACGTGGTTGACGCGCTACCACCGATTCATATGACGACTTATCAACCGAGTTATCAACCGAGCAGCGTGCTCGGCTCGCGCATCGGCAGCCCGTGCGCCTCGGCGACCGGCCCGTAGGTCACCTCGCCGTCGTGGACGTTGAGGCCCTTGGCGAGCGCCGGGTCGCGGCGCAGGGCCTCGCGCCAGCCGCGGTTGGCCAGCTCCACGATGTACGGCAGCGTGGCGTTGGTGAGCGCGTAGGTCGAGGTGTTCGGCACCGCGCCGGGCATGTTGGCCACGCAGTAGAAGACCGAGTCGTGGACGGTGAAGGTCGGCTCGGCGTGCGTGGTGGGACGCGAGTCCTCGAAGCAGCCGCCCTGGTCGATGGCGATGTCGACAAGGACACTTCCCGGCTTCATCTGCGACACCAGCTCGTTGCTGACCAGCTTCGGCGCCCTGGCACCGGGGATCAGCACGGCGCCGATGACCAGGTCGGCCTCCCGGACGGCCTTCTCCAGCTCGAAGGCGTTGGAGGTGACCGTCTGCACCCGGGTGCCGAAGATCCGGTCGGCCTCGCGCAGCTTGCGCACGTCCTTGTCGAGCAGGGTGACGTGGAAGCCCATGCCGACCGCTATCTGGGTGGCGTTCCAGCCGGAGACGCCGCCGCCGATGACGACGGCCCGGCCCGCCGCGACGCCCGGCACACCACCGGGCAGCACGCCGCGGCCGCCGGCCGAGCGCATCAGGTGGTACGCGCCGACCTGCGGGGCGATCCGCCCGGCGACCTCGGACATCGGCGCCAGCAGCGGCAGCGTGCCGTCCGCCGCCTGCACCGTCTCGTAGGCGATGGCGGTGGTGCCGGAGCGCAGCAGCGCCTCGGTGCACTCGCGGGACGCTGCCAGGTGGAGGTAGGTGAACAGCGTCTGGTCCTTGCGCAGCCGGTGGTACTCCTCGGCGATCGGCTCCTTGACCTTCAGGAGCAGATCGGCGGTGGCCCACACCTCGTCGGCGGTGTCGAGGATGACGGCGCCCGCATCGATGTACTCCTGGTCGCTGATGGAGGAGCCTACGCCGGCGTTCCGCTCCACGTAGACCTGGTGGCCGCCGCGTACGAGCTCGTGCACACCGGCCGGGGTGATGGCCACGCGGAACTCGTTGTTCTTGACTTCACGGGGGATGCCGACCTTCACGTCGATCACGGTCCTTGTCTCAGGGGGTGCAGGTGGACCGGGGCACATTCCACCACACCGTTCCATGGGGTAAATGTCGGATGCAGCGGAATAGCCGCAGCGCGGCCAGTCTAATGAAGGATTTCACCCTGTCCAGCCTTACAAAGGGCCAATCTTTGCGAGGATCACCATCCATTTCGTAGGTCAACTCCCCGTGTTCGGTGCACCGCCGAGGGTGTTCGGCAGTCCCGCGGACCACCGCGTCCCCGCCCGGTGCGCCGGATTTGCCGGGGTGCGTCCGCCCGCGCCGTCCGCCCGCGCCCGCTCCCGGGCGGCGGCCAGCACCGCCTCCAGGTCCGCCCGGAGGCGCGCGTCCCCGCTCCGGCCCGCCCAGCGCAGGGCCTGGCGGCAGGTGCGCAGCGCCTCCCCGGTACGGCCCGCGTACCCCTGCACCCGGGCGACCTCACCCAGCGCCCGGGCGTACGCCCGCTCGTCCCGCATCCGCCGGCAGGCCGCCGCGGCGGCGCGCCACGCGCGCAGGGCCTCCTCCCAGTGCCCCCCGCGCAGGTGCTCGTCCCCGATCAGGCCGTGCAGCCGGGCCTCGTCCGCCAGGTCCCCGCGGGTCTGGCACAGGGCCAGCGCCCTGCCGTACCAGTCGGTCGCCCGCTGCCGGTCGCCCAGGCGGGCGTAGGTGGCGCCGAGGGACTCCAGCGCCCGTACGGCCGTCCGGGCGCCGCGCTCGCCCTCGGCCCGGGCGGCCTCCAGGGCCGCGCGGTAGCGCGCCAGCGCCTTCTCCGGGCGGCCCGCGCCGGCGTCGAGGTCGCCGAGGGCGAGCAGGGCCGCGGCGTGCTCGCCGTGCAGGTCCCGCCGCCGGGTGACGGGCAGCAGCAGCTCGTACAGGCGGTACAGCTCGGGACCGGCCGCCTCGGGGCCGCGGTGCGCGGTCAGCGCCCGGACCAGGGCGGAGACCAGCCGCCGGGCGAGGGTGTCCAGCTCCCCGTCGCCGGCGGCCACGGCGGCGGCGGCGCGCAGGGCCGGCAGGCGGGAGTCGAGCCAGGCGGCGGCAGCGGCGGAGGTGGGGAAGCGCAGGGGACGCGGCAGCTCGGCCATCCTCCTGCGCGCCGGCGAGCCGGGCGGCTCGGTGGCGGCGTGGCAGGACCGCAGCAGCCGTACGGTCCGCTCCAGCATCCGGGCGCGCGCCAGCCGCACCTCCGCGGGGCGCTCGCCGGTCACCAGGGCGGCGGTCAGCAGGGGGGCCAGGCAGCCGGGGACGGCGTACTGCCCGGGACGGGCGGTGGCGCGCAGCAGGCCGAGCCGGACGAAGCCCTCCAGCGCGGCCCCGGCCGTCTCCGGCGGGCAGCCCGCGAGGGCGGCGGCGGTGTGGGCGTCGGCGAGGCCGGCCGGGGCGAGCGCCAGCAGGCGCAGGGTGCGGGCGGCGGACGGCGGCAGCGAGGCGTACACCAGGTGGAAGGCGCGGGTCAGCGGGCGGGCCACCGCGGCGGCGCGCGGACGGGGGCGGGGGAGGCGGCCGGGGAAGCCGTCCGGGAGGATGCCCGCCGCGCCCCCCGTGTCCCCCGCGCCGTCTTCCGCGCCGTCGGAGGGATCGCCGGAGCCGGACGGGTCGCCGGGGAAGCGGTCGGGGAGGTCGCCGAAGCGCCGCAGCGCCTCGGCGATGGACGCCGTGGGGTGGGCCGCCAGCCAGCCGCCGACCAGGAGGAGCGCGGCGGGCCGTCCGCCGCACGCCTCGGCCAGGCACTCGGCGGCGCGCGGGTCCACGGCGACGCGGGGGGTGTCCCCGGCGCACCGGGCCAGCAGGGCGACGGCCGAGCCGGTGTCGAGCCCGCCGAGCGTGCAGGGCCGCACGTCCGGGACACCGGTCAGCGGCCCCCGGGAGACGGCCAGCACGAGGCAGCCCCGGTCGGCGGGGAGCAGGTCCAGCAACTGCTCGGGGCGGGTCACCTCGTCCAGGAGCAGCAGGGCCCGGCGGCCGGCCAGGGCGGCGCGCAGCTCCCGGGCGAGCTCGTCCCCGCCGGCTCCCGGGCGGACCGGGCGGCCGAGCGCGCCGAGCAGGTCACGGGCGGTGCGCTCGGTGGGGACCGGGGTGCCGTCCGGGTCGGTGAGCCGGGCGCGGAGCACGCCGCCGGGGTAGTCGGCGGCCACCTGCCGTGCGAACTCCTCCGCCAGCGCGGTACGGCCCGAGCCGGGGCGGCCCGCGATGAGCAGCACGCGGCCGCGGGGGGCGGGGCGGCCGGAGAGGGTGTCGAGCCCGGCGCGCTCGATGTCGGCGCGCAACTGTGCCAGTTCGCGCCGCCGTCCGACGAATCCGTCCACCGCCGCGGCTCCCTGTCCGGGAGCGACGGCCGGGGCCGGCCCGCTGGTGTGCACCGCCTGATCCGTCACGGATCGAGGGTAGTTCAACCGGGCCGCCGCGGCCCGGCGGCGCCGCGGTCACCGGGCCGCGGCCCCGGGTGCCCGGGCCCGCCCTCGGGGCCCGGGCTCCTCGGGTCAGGCCTCGAACGGCCGGGCGGGCCAGGGCGCGTCGGCCGGGCGCAGGGCGTCCAGGCCCCCCGAGCCGCTGTCGGCGCGCGCGGCGGTCAGCGCCAGGACGCCGATCACCAGGCAGTTGTTGTGCAGGTCGCCCGCCAGGACGCCGCGGACCAGGTCCGCCAGCGGGACGCGGGCCACCTCCATGTCGGCCTCCTCGTCCAGGGCCGCGAAGCGATCGCCCTCGGCCTCGGACAGCTCGCGGGCCAGGAAGATCCTCACCGCCTCGTCGCTGCCGCCCGGCGAGGTGTACACGTCGGCCAGCACCCGCCAGTCCTCGGCCTTGACGTGCGCCTCCTCGTACAGCTCGCGCCGGGCGGCGTGCAGCGGGTTCTCGCCGGGGACGTCGAGCAGGCCCGCGGGGATCTCCCAGAGCTTGTGGCGCACCGGGTGGCGGTACTGGTTGACGACCAGCACCCGGTCCTGCTCGTCGAGGGCGAGGACGGCGACCGAGCCGGGGTGCACCTGGTAGTCGCGGGCGGCGACGGAGCCGTCCGGCATCACCACGCGGTCGGTGCGCACGCTGGTCTTGCCTCCGGTGAACGGCGTGTCGGAGGCGGTGACCCGCCACTCGCGCGGGGTGTCCCGCAGGCGCTCGCCCGGGCCCGTCACGCCCGGGCCCCCTCGCGCACGGCGCCCGCGCCCTGCCGCCGCTCGACCGCCGCCTTCACCAGGCCGGCGAAGAGCGGGTGCGGGCGGGTGGGCCGGGAGCGCAGCTCGGGGTGGGCCTGGGTGGCCACCAGGTAGGGGTGGACCTCGCGCGGGTACTCGACGAACTCCACCAGCTTGTTGTCCGGGGAGGTGCCGGAGAAGACGAGTCCGGCCTTCTCCAGCTCGGCGCGGTACTGGTTGTTGACCTCGTACCGGTGGCGGTGGCGCTCCTCGACGTACGGCTCGCCGCCGTAGACCTCGCGCACGATCGAGCCCTCGGCGAGCTTGGCCGGGTACATCCCCAGCCGCATGGTGCCGCCCATGTCGCCCTCTCCGGCGACGATGTCGAGCTGCTCCTCCATGGTGGAGATCACCGGGTGGGCCGCGGCCTGGTCGAACTCGGTGGAGTTGGCGCCCTCGATGCCCGCCAGGTTGCGGGCGGCCTCGATCACGATGCACTGCAGGCCCAGGCACAGGCCCAGCAGGGGGATGCGGTTCTCGCGGGCGTAGGTGATCGCCGCCACCTTGCCCTCGACGCCGCGCTCGCCGAAGCCGCCGGGGATGCAGACCGCGTCCACGTCGCCGAGCTGCTTCTCGGCGCCGCCGGGGACCCGGCAGTCGTCGGAGGTGACCCACTTGATCTTCACCCGGGCGTTGTTGGCGAAGCCGCCCGCGCGCAGCGCCTCGGTGACCGACAGGTAGGCGTCGGGCAGGTCGATGTACTTGCCGACCAGCGCGACGGTCACCTCGTGCTCGGGCTGGTGGACGCGGCGCAGCAGGTCGTCCCACTGGGTCCAGTCCACGTCGCGGAAGGGCAGGCCGAGGCGGCGCACCACGTAGGCGTCCAGGCCCTCGCCGTGGATCACCTTGGGGATGTCGTAGATGGACGGGGCGTCCTTGCAGGCCACCACCGCCTCCTCGTCCACGTCGCACATCAGCGAGACCTTGCGCTTGATGGAGACGGGCACGTCGCGGTCGGCGCGCAGCACGATCGCGTCGGGCTGGATGCCGATGTTGCGCAGGGCGGCCACCGAGTGCTGGGTGGGCTTGGTCTTCAGCTCGCCGGAGGGGCCGATGTAGGGCAGCAGCGAGATGTGCACCACGAAGACGTTGTCGCGGCCGACCTCGTGCCGCACCTGGCGCACGGCCTCCAGGAAGGGCAGCGACTCGATGTCGCCGACGGTGCCGCCGACCTCGGTGATCACCACGTCCACCTCGTCGGTGGCCATCCGGCGGATGCGGTGCTTGATCTCGTTGGTGATGTGCGGGATGACCTGCACGGTGTCGCCGAGGTACTCACCGCGCCGCTCCTTGGCGATGACCGTGGAGTAGATCTGGCCGGTGGTGACGTTGGCCGACCCGTCGAGGTCGACGTCGAGGAAGCGCTCGTAGTGCCCGATGTCCAGGTCGGTCTCGGCGCCGTCGTTGGTGACGAACACCTCACCGTGCTGGAAGGGGTTCATCGTCCCGGGGTCGACGTTGAGGTACGGGTCGAGCTTCTGCATGGTGACCCGCAGTCCCCGGGCCTTGAGCAGGGCCCCCAGGCTGGAGGCGGTGAGGCCCTTGCCGAGCGAGGAGGCGACACCCCCCGTGACGAAGAGGTGCTTGGTCGTCATGGATTTGGGCGGCATGGCCAAGAGGGGGCTCCCGTGGTCGCGAGGTGACATGCGCTCCGGCCCCCCGGCCGGTCGGGAGGGGGTGCCGTCGCTGCGGTTCGGGGGTTGTTGTGCCCTCCGCTCCACGGGCTACCAGGGTATCAGCGGCGGCCGCGGGGCGCGGAGGCGGCGGCGGCCGCGGGGCGGTCCGTGGCACAGTGGCGGAGGCGGGCCCGCCGCGGTCCGCCCCGTGGCCGGCGATCCCTGACAGACAATCCCCCGACAGTTGTCACTCCCGGGCCCGTCGCCCCTAGGGTGACCTCGACGCGGACCACCTGGCCGCGTCGTATCCTGCTCAGACTGTTCACGTGGCCCCTTCACGTGGCAGGCACGGAAAACCGCACGTCCCACGGGGCGTAGCCGCAGTTCGACTGGAGATGCTCGTGGCCGGGCGCATCGAGGATTACGCACTCATCGGGGACATGCAGACCGCCGCCCTGGTCTGCAGGGACGGGTCGGCCGACTGGCTGTGCCTCCCCCGATTCGACTCCCACGCCGTCTTCGCCGGCCTTCTGGGCACCGAGGAGCACGGCTTCTGGCGGCTGGGCCCCGCGCACGCCCCCGGGCAGGAGCCCCCGCGCGCCACCCGCCGCCGCTACCGGGGGGACTCGCTCGTCCTGGAGTCGGAGTGGGACACCCCCCGCGGCACCGTCCGTGTGATCGACTTCATGCCGCCGCGCGAGGACCACGCGCCCCAGTTGGTGCGGATCGTGGAGGGCGTCAGCGGCCGGGTGCCGATGCGCTCGGTGCTGCGGATGCGGTTCTCCTACGGCTGGGTGGTGCCGTGGGTGCACAAGGTGGACGGCCGCACCGTCGCCGTCGCCGGCCCCGACTCCGTCTGGGTCGACAGCGACGTCGACACCTACGGCAAGGACCTGACCACCTACTCCGACTTCACCGTCGCCCCGGGCGACCGGGTGTCGATGACCATCAGCTGGCAGCCCTCGCACAAGGGCGCCCCGCCGCCCGCGGAGCCGGAGGCGGCGCTGGCCGCGACCGAGGAGTTCTGGCGCGCCTGGGTGAGCCAGTGCACGTACCACGGCCCGTACCGGGAGGCGGTCGTCCGCTCCCTGATCACGCTCAAGGCGCTCACCTACGCCCCCACCGGCGGCATCGTGGCCGCCCCGACCACCTCGCTGCCGGAGGAGATCGGCGGCGTGCGCAACTGGGACTACCGCTTCACCTGGCTGCGGGACGCGGCGATCACGCTGTCGTCGCTGCTGCGCACCGGCTACCGGGACGAGGCCCTCGCATGGCGGGAGTGGCTGCTGCGCGCGGTCGCCGGTGACCCGGAGAACCTCCAGATCATGTACGGCATCGCGGGCGAGCGCGAGCTGGGCGAGACGGAGCTGTCCTGGCTGCCCGGCTACGAGGGCTCCCAGCCGGTCCGGGTCGGCAACGGGGCCGCCAGCCAGCTCCAGCTCGACGTCTACGGCGAGGTCATCGAGGCCCTGCACCTGGCCCACATGACCGGCCTGTCGCGCAACGACTACGCCAGCCTGCTCCAGATCAAGCTGATCAGCTACCTGGAGAACCACTGGACGGAGCCCGACGAGGGCATATGGGAGGTGCGCGGCCCGCGCCGGCACTTCGTCCACTCCAAGGTCATGGCCTGGGTGGCGGTGGACCGCACGATCCGGCTGATCGAGTCCGGGCAGGTGGACGGGCCGCTGGAGCGGTGGCGGGCGCTGCGCGACGAGATCCACCGCGACGTGTGCGAGAAGGGCTACGACAAGGAGCGCAACACCTTCACCCAGTCCTACGGGTCGAAGGAGCTGGACGCCTCCCTGCTGCTCATCCCGCAGGTGGGCTTCCTGCCGCCCGACGACAAGCGGGTGATCGGCACCATCGAGGCGATACAGCGCGAACTGTCCACGCCGGACGGCTTCGTGATGCGCTATCCGACCGCGGGCGCCGCCGAGGGACTGGACGGGCTGGCGGGCGACGAGGGCGCGTTCCTGGCCTGTTCGTTCTGGCTGGCCGACGACCTGGCGATGATCGGCCGGGTCGATGAGGCCCGCCGCCTGTTCGAGAAGCTGCTGTCCCTCCGCAACGACCTGGGGCTGCTGGCGGAGGAGTGGGACCCGCGGCTGAAGCGCCAGGTGGGCAACTTCCCCCAGGCGTTCAGCCACGTGCCGCTGATCGACACCGCCCTGCGGCTGACCGCCTCGGGCGCGTACGGCGGTTAGCCGGAAAGGCCCCAAAGCCCCGCCCGGTCCGCCTCCCGCGGGCCGGGCGCCCTCACCGCCCGGGGCCCCACCGGGCGGTGAAAGCGCTCTCAGGAAGTGCTCTGCACACCGCCCTCCGTTGGCGGTAGCGTCGTGACTCCGCGAGAGAAGGAGTTTCGCCGTGCACGGTCCCCGACCCACCCTCGAAGCGGTCGCCGCCCACGCCGGGGTCTCCCGCGCCACCGTGTCGCGGGTCGTCAACGGGGGCGCGGGCGTCCGCAAGGCCCTCCGCGACCGGGTCGAGGCCTCGGTGGCCGAGCTGGGCTACGTGCCCAACAGCGCGGCGCGCAGCCTGGTCACCCGCCGCACGGGGGCCGTGGCCGTGGTGATCGCCGAGCCGGAGACGAGGGTGTTCTCCGACCCCTTCTTCGCCCAGCAGCTACGCGGCATCAGCCGCGAGCTGTCCGCGTGCGACATGCAGCTCGTACTGCTCCTGCTGGAGGGGCGCGCGGACTACGACCGCATCGGGCGGTACCTGGCGGGCGGGCACGTGGACGGCGCGCTGATGTTCTCGCTGCACCTCGACGACCCGCTGCCGTCGATGGCCGTCGCCTCCGGCCTGCCCACGGTCTTCGGCGGGCGGCCGGGCTGGCCCGGCGCCGAGGACGACCCCGACCTGCTGTACGTGGACACCGACAACCGCGGCGGCGCCCGGCAGGCGGTGGAGCACCTGCTGGAGCGGGGGCGGCGGCGGATCGCCGTGATCACCGGCCCGCTGGACCAGACCTCCGCCCAGGACCGGCTCGACGGCTACCGCGACGCCCTGGACGCGGCCGGGGCCGGTCCGGAGCTGGTCGCCCACGGCGACTTCACGGCCGAGGGCGGCGAGCGCGCCATGGCCGAGCTGCTGGACCGCTTCCCCGGCCTGGACGCGGTGTTCGCGGGCAGCGACCTGATGGCCTCGGGCGCGCTGCGGACGCTGCGCGCCCGGGGGCGGCGGGTGCCCGAGGACGTCGCGGTCGTCGGCTACGACGACCTGGAGCCGGCCGCCTGGGCCGATCCGGCCCTGACCACCGTGCGCCAGGACGTCCAGGAAATGGGGCGGATGATGGCCGGTCTGCTGCTGCGGCGGCTGGGGATGGACGCGGAGGGCGTGCCCCCCGGCGCTCCCCTGGCACCGGTGGTCACCCCCGCCCGCCTGGTGGTCCGCGACTCGAGCTGAGGACCGGCACGGCCTCGGGGCAGGCCGGCACGGGCCGGTCCGAGGGGGTGCCGCCCCGGGCCGGGGCGGCGGTCAGATGCCCTGCGTCAGCTCGTCGTACACGCTCAGCACCTGGGTCACCGTGTCGTCCTCGCTCGGCCAGGTCGCCGCCTGGGCGCGTCCGGCCGCGGCCAGCCTCCGGCGCCGCACGGGGTCGCCCAGCAGTCCGGTGACCGCGCCGGCCAGCGCGCCCGGGTCGCCGTAGGGCACCAGCAGCGCGGCGTCGCCGACCAGTTCCGGCAGCCCGCCCACCGCCGACGCCACCAGCGGCACCCCCGTCCGCAGCGCCTCCTGGGCCACCACCGCCCGCCCCTCCCAGCGCGCGGGCAGCACCGCGACGTCGGCGGCGGCGAGCAGCTCCAGTGCGTCGTCGCGCCGTCCCAGCAGCCGTACGGGCAGGTCCTCGGCGTCGATGCGGCGCTGGAGCGCGGGCCGGACGGGTCCCTCCCCCGCGATGGCCACCAGCGGCGGGGGGTGCAGGCCGCGCCAGGCGCGGGAGGCGGTCAGCAGGGTGTCGTGCCCCTGGTGGGGGGCGAGCCGGCCGATCGCGAGGACCAGGGGACGCCCGGTGGCACCGAGTTCGGCGCGCGCCTTCTCCCGCTCCCCGTCCGTCCCGTCCGCGGGATGTGACGGTCCGTCGGGTTCCGCGCGCGGCACGCGCACGGACACCGGGGCGAGCCGGGCGTCGCGGGCCCCGTGCCGGCGGGCCCGGTCCACCAGGTCCGAGGTGGTGCCGAACACCACCCGCGCGGCCCGCACCACCTGCCGCTCCAGCAGCCACAGCAGCCGGGCCCGCGCGCCCGAGGCCTGGACGCGAGCGTGCCAGGTGACCACCAGCGGCACCCGGTGGCGGCGCCCGTACAGCGCCAGCGCGGCCAGTGTCCCGGCCCGCAGCCCGTGGGCGTGCACCACGTCGGCGTCCCCGCACACCGCGCGCAGCACCGCGGCGGTCTCGGGGTCCGTACCGCCGGGCAGGGGCGCGAAGCGGGCGCCGACGCCGGTGAAGCCGTAGTCCGACTCGGCCGCGCGCGGGCCGCAGACGGTCACCCGCACCCCGCGCGCCACGAGTCCGGCGGCCAGGGAGCGCACGTGCGCGCAGGTGCGCGCGCTCCCGCCGCCGACCACCTGCACGACGTGCAGGGGCGCCTGGCCGCGCGGCGGGACCGGTGTGCTGCTCACGGAAGGGCGGGGCTCCTGGCTCGGTGGGCTCGGGGCCCGGACGGCTTGGACTGGGCGGCTCCGGCGGCCCGGCCACCGGGGCGTGACCGGCCACCCGGCGCCGTACGCCGCACCGGCAGCGTACGGCGTACGGTCGTGTGCCGCGCGTCCAGGATGCCAGGTCCGGCCGGGCCGGGACGCCATGCCGTACGGGTGAAACGCACGGGTGGAACACGGGCGGGAGGGGGCCGGGGTGCCGGGCGGCGGCGCCCCGGCCGCCCGGGCCTCAGATGCTGGTGCGGGCCGCCTGCAGCAGTTCCTCGGCGTGGGCGCGGGCGAGCCGCGACTCCTCGTGCCCGGCCAGCATCCGGGACAGCTCGCGCACCCGGTCCTCGCCCTCGAGCGTCTTCACGCCGCTGTGCGTCACCGAGCCGTCGGAGGTCTTCTCCACCAGCAGGTGCCGGTCGGCGAACGCCGCGACCTGCGGCAGGTGGGTGACGACCACGACCTGCGCCGTCTTCGCCAGCCGCGCCAGGCGCCGTCCGACCTCGACCGCCGCCTTGCCGCCGATGCCCGCGTCCACCTCGTCGAAGAGGTAGGTCGGCACCGGGGCGGCGCCCGCGAAGACGACCTCGACCGCGAGCATCACCCGGGAGAGCTCACCGCCCGAGGCGCCCTTGGCGATCGGCCGGGGCGGGGCCCCGGGGTGCGGGGCGAGCAGCAGCTCGACCTCGTCCACGCCGTGGGGGCCGAAGGTGACCAGCCGTCCGTCCACCTCGATCCCCGAGTCCTCGTCGGCGGTCTCGTGCTGCCGCAGCTCGACGGTGATCCGGGCGTGCGGCATGGCGAGTTCGGCCAGCTCCGCGGTGACCGCGTCGGCGAACCGCTTGGCCGCCTCCGCCCGCGCGTCCGTCAACCGCTGGGCCAGGGAGGCCAGTTGGGCGCGGAGCGCGTCGCGCTCGGCGGTCAGTTCGGCGATCCGGTCGTCGTCGTTGTCGAGTTCGGCGAGCCGGGCGGAGCTCTCCTCCGCCCAGGCCAGTACGGCGCTGATGTCCTCGCCGTACTTGCGGGTCAGGTGGGCGAGCACGGCCCGCCGCTCCTCCACCGCCGCCAGCCGCAGCGGATCGGCGTCCAGGTCGTCGGCGTAGCCCGCCAGCTCGCCGGCCACGTCCGCCAGCAGGATGCCCACCTCGCCCAGCCGGTCGGCGAGGGCGGCCAGCTCCGGGTCGTGCGACCGTACGGCCTCCAGCGCGCGCTGGGCGGTCGCCACCAGGCCGGCGGCGTCCACGGCCTCGGGGTCGGCCGGGTCCCCGACCAGCGCGCCGTGCGCGGTGGCGGCGGCCGACGCCAGGGCCTCGGCGTGGCCCAGCCGCTCGGCCTCGGCGGCCAGTTCGGCGTCCTCGCCCGCCCGGGGCTCGGCGGCGGCGATCTCCTCCAGCCCGAAGCGGAGCAGGTCGGCCTCCTGGGCGCGCTCGCGGGCGCGCGTGGTCAGCTCCGCCAGTTCGGCGGAGACCGCGCGCAGCCGCCGGTACGCCTCGGTGTACTCGGCCAGCGGCACGGAGACCGCCTCGCCCGCGTACCGGTCCAGGGCCTGGCGCTGCCGGGCCGGGCGCAGCAGCCCCTGCTGGTCGGTCTGCCCGTGCACCGCGACCAGGTCCTCGCCCAGCTCCGCCAGCAGCCCGACGGGCACCGAGCGGCCTCCGACGTGGGCGCGCGAGCGGCCCTCGGCCGAGATCGTCCGGCTGACCAGCAGGTCCCCGTCGTCCAGCTCCGCGCCCGCCTCCTCGGCCCGCCGGGCGGCGGGCGCGCCGGGCGGCAGCGCGATACGGCCCTCCACCACGGCGGCCTTCGCCCCCGCCCGTACCAGGGCGGCGTCCGCGCGTCCGCCGAGCAGCAGCCCCAGACTGGTGACGACCATGGTCTTGCCCGCGCCGGTCTCGCCGGTCACCGCGGTGAAGCCGGGGGACAGCTCGACGACGGCGTCATCGATCACGCCCAGGGCCCGAATCCGCATCTCCTCCAACACGGATACGACCATACGAGGTTCCGCGGCCGGTTCCCCACTCACGGTCCGGCCCGGCGCCGCGCGCGGCCCCGCGCGCTAGTGCGGCGCCCCGCGCCAGCCGGCCACCGGGAGCGCGAACTTCGCCACCAGGCGGTCGGTGAAGGAGGCGTGGTGCAGCCGCGCCAGCCGCACCGGCACCTCGCCGCGCCGCACCTCCACCCGGGCTCCCGCGGTCAGCTCCACGCTGCGCCGCCCGTCGCACCACAGGACCCCGCCCGGGGTGTGCGGCTGCACCTCGACGGCGAGCACCGACTCGGGTGTGGTGACCAGGGGCTTGGCGAACAGCGCGTGGGCGCTGATGGGCACCATGAGCAGCGCCTCGACCTCCGGCCAGACGACGGGGCCGCCGGCGGAGAAGGCGTAGGCCGTGGAGCCGGTGGGCGTGGCGCACACCACGCCGTCGCAGCCGAAGCGGGAGACCGGGCGGCCGTCGACCTCCGCGACGACCTCCAGCATGCGTTCGCGGGCGGCCTTCTCCACCGACGCCTCGTTCAGCGCCCAGTCGCGGTGGACGACCTGGCCGTTGTTGCGGACGAGCACGTCGAGGGTCATCCGCTCCTCGACCTCGTAGGCGCGGGTGACGACCCGCTTCACGACCTTCTCCAGGTCGTCGCGCTCGGCCTCGGCGAGGAAGCCGACCCGGCCGAGGTTGACGCCCAGCAGCGGCACCCCCGAGGCGCGGGCGAACTCCGCGCCGCGCAGCAGCGTCCCGTCCCCGCCGAGGACGACGAGCAGCTCGCAGCCGTCGACGACGCATCCGCCGGCCTCGACGACCTCCACCGACGGCGGCAGCGTCAGGTCGGCCGCCTCCTCGGCCAGCACGCGCACGCCGATGCCGTGGCGCAGCAGGCCCTGGACGACGAGTTCGGCGCTGCGGACCGCGGCCGGGCGGCCGGTGTGGGTCAGCAGGAACACGGTGCGGTCGGTGCCGCCGACGGTGCCGGAACTGTCGGTGCTGCCGGTGCTCTGCGTGGTCACTGGGGGCCCTCCGCCACGGCTCGGTCGACGTCGGCCGGGTCGAGTTCGGGCGCCCCGGCGCGCAGCCACAGGAAGTACTCGACGTTACCGGACGGGCCGGGCAGCGGGCTGGCGGTCACCCCGAGGACGCCCAGGCCCAGCCCGGCCGCCTGGCCCGCGACGGTGCGGACCGCCTCGGCGCGCAGCCGCGGGCTGCGGACCACGCCCCCGCTGCCCAGGCGCTCCCGGCCCACCTCGAACTGCGGCTTGACCATCAGCACCAGGTCGGCGTCGGGCGCGGCGCAGCGCACCAGGGCGGGCAGCACCAGGCCGAGGGGGATGAAGGACAGGTCGCCGACGACCAGGTCCACCGGCTTGCCGCCGATCTGTTCCAGGGTCAGGTCGCGGACGTTGGTGCGGTCCTTGACCAGGACCCGCTCGTCGCTCCGCAGCGACCAGGCGAGCTGCCCGTAGCCGACGTCGACCGCGACGACCTCGGCGGCTCCGGCGCGCAGCAGCACGTCGGTGAAGCCGCCGGTGGAGGCGCCGGCGTCCAGCGCCCTGCGTCCCGCCACGGTCAGGCCGCGCGGGGTGAACGCCGCCAGGGCTCCGGCCAGTTTGTGGCCGCCGCGCGAGACGTAGTCCGGATCGGCGGTGTCCTCGGCCACCACGATCGCCGCGCCGGTCTCCACCTGGGTGGCGGGCTTGGTGGCGGTGGTGCCGCCGACGGTGACCCGGCCGGCGGCGATGAGCCGGCCGGCGTGCTCGCGCGAGCGGGCCAGCTTGCGGCGCACCAGCTCCGCGTCGAGTCGGCTGCGTCGGCCGTGCTGGTTTCGTGACGCTGCCACGTGTGGTTCAGCTCCCGGGGTTGTGCGGCGCGCCGGGCACGGGCGGCCCGGGTCGCCGGTCGAGCGCGGTCAACGTGTCCCGCAGTCCGCGGTGCACATCCTCGTACACCGCCAGGTGACCGGAGACGGCGAGGTGGTCGGCGTCCGCCAGGCGGCGCAACTGGGCGTCGATCCCGGGGTGCCCGGTGGGGGTCACGTGGACCTCCAGGGGTCGGTGCCCGCCGTCCCCGACGGGGTGCTCCCGGCCGGTTTCGTCCCGGCGCGCCCGTTCCCGGCGCACTTCATCCTCCGGCTTCCCCGGCTCCTCCGGCGGTGTCCGCGGTCCGACCGCTGGTGCCACCTGCGGTTCCGTCTCCGGCGCCGTGCCGGACATCGGCTCGTCCATGGTCATGACGCTACCGCGATCGCGGTCCGGCGCGGCGCCGGGCACTCCCCCTGCGGTACCGTCGGGAGGCGATGGCGACCACAGAGCAGTGCCGGGCCGCGCTGGAGCGGCTGGCGAGGAACCTCGCGGAGGCGGAGGGGGACGTCCGCAGCGCCGCGGCCGTGGAGCGTTCGATCAGCTGCCACCTCACCGATCTGGACACCACCTTCACCGGCCGGCTCGTCCACGGCCGCATCGAGGACGTGGCCACGGTGCCGGGGCCGCCGCCGGAGCGCGCCCAGATCAGACTGGCCATGACCGGCGACGACCTCGTCTCCATGGTGGAGGGCCGGCTGGACTTCGCCCGGGCCTGGGCCCGGGGCCGGGTCAGGCTGGAGGCGGGCCTGCGGGACCTGCTGCGGCTGCGGTCGCTGCTCTAGCGGTCCGGGCCCCGGCGGCCCGGCCGGCGCCTCTCCCCCGTCGGGGCTCTTCCTCTCGTTCAAGGGCGTTTGCCCCTTTCACTCCCGGTGACCACGGAAAGGTGGCGCGTCTGCGGCCGCGTCCGGCGCCTCGTGAACGTGGAGGCCGAGATGACCGTTCCCGTGGGGATCGACCCCGGTGCCGAACCCGTGCGCAGCACCGTCCCCCAGCGGATGGACCGGCTGCCGTGGAGCACCTTCCACTGGAAGGTCGTCATCGCCCTGGGCATCACCTGGGTGCTGGACGGCATCGAGATCACCATCGCCGGCTCCATCGCGGACCGGATCAGGGACGAGCAGTCCCTGGGCTTCTCGGCGTCGCAGGTGGGCCTGACCGCCAGCATCTACCTGCTGGGCGAGGTCGTGGGCGCGCTGGTGTTCGGGCGGATGGCCGACCGGCTGGGCCGCCGCAAGCTGTTCATCGTCACTCTGGGCGTCTACCTGATCGGCAACGCCCTGACCGCGCTGTCCATGAACTTCGCGTTCTTCGCCGTCACCCGGTTCATCGCCGGTACGGGCATCGGCGGCGAGTACGCGGCCCTGAACTCGGCGATCGACGAGCTCATCCCCAGCCGCCACCGGGGCCACGCCGACCTGGCCATCAACGGGACCTACTGGCTGGGCGCCATGGTCGGCGCCGCGGCCAACCTCGCCTTCCTCAACCCCGAGCTGTTCGCCATCGACCTCGGCTGGCGGCTCGGCCTGCTCCTCGGCCCCGCGATCGGCCTGGCGATCTGGGGGCTGCGGCGGAACATCCCGGAGAGCCCGCGCTGGCTGCTCACCCACGGGCACGTCGCGGAGGCCGAGCGCGTGGTGACCGGCATCGAGCACGACGTGGCCAGGCACGGGGCGCGCCTGGAGCCGGTGCCCGAGGAGGCCGCCCTGGAGTTCCGGCAGCGCAAGCCGGTCTCCTACCGGGAGCTGGCGCGGGTGCTGTTCCGGGACTACCGGCAGCGGTCCTTCCTGGGCTTCATGCTCATGGTGACCCAGTCGTTCCTGTACAACGCGATCTTCTTCACCTACGCGCTGATCCTCGCCGAGTTCTACGGCATCCGGGGCGGGGCGGTCGCCTACTTCATCTTCCCCTTCGCCGTGGGCAACCTGCTGGGTCCGCTGGTCCTGGGCCGGTTCTTCGACACCGTCGGGCGCCGCGTCATGATCGGCGGCACCTACTGCTTCTCGGGCGTGCTGCTGTTCGTCACCGGGTGGCTGTTCGCCGAGGGCCTGCTCAACGCCGTCACCCAGACCGTGCTGTGGTGCGTGATCTTCTTCATCGCCTCCGCCGCCGCCTCGTCGGCGTACCTGACCGTGAGCGAGATCTTCCCGATCGAGATGCGGGCCCAGGCGATCTCGTTCTTCTTCGCCACGTCGATGCTGTTCGGCGGCGTCGTCGCGCCGTGGCTGTTCGCGACGCTGATCGGGAACGGCGAGAGCCCGTGGCGGGTCTTCGCCGGTTATACGGCGGGAGCCGTCCTGATGGTCCTGGGCGGGGTGACGGCGTTCGTGTGGGGCGTCAACGCCGAACGGCGGTCGCTGGAGAACATCGCGGTGCCGCTCTCCGCGGTCGTCGCCACCGCCGGGGAGGCGAGCGCCGGTGGGCTCACCGGCGGGCTGACCGCCCACGTCCGCAGGACC
>NZ_DASQNP010000246.1:0-41942 GCF_035644915.1 Streptomyces sp. | reverse complement strand
GACGGGGAGCGGCGCGGCGGCCCCGGCCGCCGGTGGCCCCTCACCGCGCTCCGGTCCGGGCGGTGGGCCGGTACAGCCCCTCCAGCCGGTCGGTCACGGACGCGATCGAGTACTCCTCCTCGACGGCGGCGCGGCCCGCGGCGGCGGCGCGCTCCCGCAGCGGGCGGTCCTCCAGCAGGCGCAGCACCGCCTCGGCGAGCTGCTCCGGGGAGCCGTCGGTGACCTGCGCGGCCCCGCGCCGCTCCAGCCCGGCGGCGATGCCGCAGGCGCGGGTGCAGACCACGGGCGTGCCCGCGGCCAGTGCCTCCAGCAGGCTCATCGGGAAGACCTCCGCCTCGCTGGGCAGCACGTACACGGTGGCGCGGGCCAGGCGCCGCAGGGCGGCGGCGTGGTCCAGCGGCCCGCCGTACGCCACCGCGCCTCCCAGGTCCTCCTCCGCGATCAGCCGGCGCACCTCCGCGAGCCGCCCCTCGTCCGCCCCGTGCAGGGTGAAGGACGCCCCGGGGTGCTTGCGGTGCACCAGCGCGGCCATGCGCACGAACGCCTCGGGGCGCTTGACCGCGTGCAGCCGGGCGAGGAAGAGCACGTCCGCCTCGCCCCGTCCGCCGGCGCCGCCGTCCGTGCCGGGGCGGACGCCGTTGGGCAGCCGGTGCAGCGGTGGGCCGTCCGGTCCCAGCACCTCCCGCAGCCCCGCGCCCTCCTCGCCGGTCAGCACCAGCGCGCCGCGCGCCCGGCGCAGCAGCGGCACGTAGCAGCGGTCGAAGAGGCGGGCCACGGCCGAGCGGCGGGGCTGGACCATGCCGTGCGTCTGGACCACGAAGGGGCGGCGGCGCAGCACGGCCACCGCGAGCGCCGCGAGCGAGACCAGGTCGCGTCCGGCGTGGACGTGCAGCACGTCGGCCCGGCCCGCCCGGCGCCACAGGGTGACCGCGAGGCGGGGGTGGAACAGGCCCAGGAACCCCTGGCCGGGTACGAGGACGCGGGCGCGGTGGGCGCGCAGGGGCACGCCGTCCACGGTGGGCGGCGGCGCGGTGGCGCCGCGCCACAGCGACACCAGTTCGGCCTCGTGCCCGCGTGCGGCGAGTTCGGCGAGCTGGCCGGCGGCCACGCTCACGGGGCCGCCGTACGCGCCGTCGTCACCGACCAGGGTGACGACGTGGACGATCCTCACCGGGCGCCTCCCGCGGTGTGCACGGCGCCGGGGGGCAGGTCGCGGTGGGCGACCGCCCCGGCGCCGACCACGGCGCCCGCGCCGACGGTGACGCCGCGCAGGACGAGGGCGCGGGCGGCCACCCACGCGCCGCGCTCCAGGCGGATCGGCGCGTTGTCGAACTCGAAGGTGGGAGAGTGCCGCTGGTGGCTGCCGGTGCACAGCACCGCCTCCTGGGAGACGCACACGTCGCTGTCGATCGTGATCGGCTCCAGGTTGATCAGCCAGGCGCCCTCGCCGATCCAGACGTCGTCGCCGACGGTCAGCTTCCACGGCCACTGCACGCGCACCCGGTGCCGGATGAGGACCCGCTCCCCCACCCGCGCGCCGAAGGCCCGCAGCAGCGCCGGGCGCCAGCGCGGGGGGAACCACCACTTGACGAACAGCAGGTTGAGCGCGGCGAACCAGGCGGCCTGCGCCAGCAGGCCGCGCTGTTTGTCGTAGCCGGCGCCGGTGAAGCCGCGCAGCCGCCTCCCGGCGGCGGGGGCGCTCACCGGTCCACCCGCACGTGGCGGCCGGAGAGTTCGGCCTCCAGTTGCCGCACGTCGGCCTCGACCATGATCCGGGCCAGCTCGTCGTAGTGCACCTTCGGGGTCCAGTCCAGCAGCTTCCTGGCCTTGGAGGCGTCGCCGATCAGGGCGTCCACCTCGGTGGGGCGCTCGTACTTGGGGTCGTGGCGGACGTGGTGCTCCCAGTCCAGGCCGACGGTGCCGAAGGCGGCGGCGAGGAAGTCCCGCACGGTCGCGGCCACTCCGGTGGCCACCACGTAGTCGTCCGGCTCGTCGCGCTGGAGCATCCGCCACATGGCCTCGACGTACTCGGGCGCGTAGCCCCAGTCGCGGACGGCGTCGAGGTTGCCCAGGAACAGGTGCTCCTGCAGGCCGGCCCGGATGCGGGCGACGGCGCGGGTGATCTTGCGGGTGACGAAGGTCTCGCCGCGGCGGGGGCTCTCGTGGTTGAAGAGGATGCCGTTGACGGCGTGCAGGCCGTACGCCTCACGGTAGTTGACGGTGGCCCAGTAGGCCATGACCTTGGCGCAGCCGTACGGGCTGCGCGGGTGGAAGGCCGTGGTCTCGTTCTGCGGCGGCGGGGTGGCGCCGAACATCTCGGAGGACGACGCCTGGTACAGCCGGGTCCGCACGCCGCTGGCGCGGATGGCCTCCAGCAGCCGCAGGGCACCCAGACCGGTCACGTCGCCGGTGTACAGCGGGGCGTCGAAGGAGACGCGGACGTGGGACTGGGCCCCGAGGTTGTAGACCTCGTCCGGTCGCACGTCGCGCAGCAGGTTCACCAGCGCCACCCCGTCGGACAGGTCGGCGTGGTGCAGGACCAGCCGCCGGTCCGGGGTGTGCGGGTCCTCGTAGATGTGGTCGATGCGCTCGGTGTTGAAGCTGGAGGAGCGTCTCATCAGACCGTGCACGGTGTAGCCCTTGCCCAACAGCAGTTCCGCCAGGTACGAGCCGTCCTGTCCGGTGATGCCCGTGATCACAGCGGTGCGCGACATGGTGGTCCCCCTCGGGAGGTCGGTGTGGAAGGCCGCCGGCCGACCGGGCGGCGAAGGCAGCGGCGTCGGCTTCGGTGACGGCGACGGCTTCGGTGACGCCGGTGACGCCGACAACCACGCGTATTTCATGAGATGTACGACAATCGCGGTCCGTCCCTGGCAGAATCCGCGCCATGGATGACCTGCTGCCTCCGCCCGCCCGCGTCTTCGTCGCGGGACACCGTGGCCTGGTCGGCTCCGCCGTGGCCCGGCGCCTGTCCGACCGGGGCTACACGGTGCTGACCCGTACGCGCGCCGAGCTGGACCTGCGCGACGGCGCCGCCACCACCGCGTACCTGCGCGACGCCCGGCCCGACGCAGTGGTCCTGGCCGCCGCGAGGGTGGGCGGGATCATGGCCAACAGCACCTATCCCGTCCAGTTCCTGGAGGACAACCTCCGCATCCAGCTCAGCGTGGTCTCCGGCGCCCACGCCGCCGGGGTGCGGCGGCTGCTCCTCCTCGGGTCGAGCTGCATCTACCCCAAGCACGCCGACCAGCCGATCACCGAGGAGGCCCTGCTGAGCGGCCCGCTGGAGGCGACGAACGAGGCGTACGCCGTCGCCAAGATCGCCGGCATCGTCCAGATCCAGTCCTACCGGCGGCAGTTCGGCTCCTCCTTCGTCTCGGCGATGCCGACCAACCTCTACGGTCCGGGCGACAACTTCGACCCGGAGACCTCGCACGTGCTGCCCGCGCTCATCCGGCGCTTCCACGAGGCGCGGGAGAAGGGCCTGCGGGAGGTCGTGCTGTGGGGCACCGGCACGCCGCGCCGCGAGTTCCTGCACGTGGACGACCTGGCCGCCGCGTGCGAGGTGCTGCTGCGGCGCTACGACGGCGACGGGCCGGTCAACGTCGGCTGCGGCGAGGACCTGACGATCCGCGAACTGGCCTCCCTGATCGCCTCGGTGGTGGGCTTCGAGGGCCGGATCGCCTTCGACCCGGCCAAGCCCGACGGCACCCCGCGCAAACTGCTCGACACCAGCCGGATGCGCGCGCTGGGCTGGTCCCCCTCGATCGGCCTCGCCGAGGGCGTCGCCGGGACCTACCGCGCCTGGCGGGGCGCAGCGCCGGAGCCGGTCTGATCCGGGGTCAGTAGGCGCCACGGCCGCTCACCACGGCTCGGAACGTACGGGCCAGGACGTCGATGTCCCGCAGGTAGGACCAGTTGTCCACGTAGCTCAGGTCGAGCGCGACGGTCTCGTCCCACGACAGGTCGGACCGTCCGCTCACCTGCCACAGCCCGGTGATCCCCGGCTTGACCGAGAGCCTGCGCAGCTCGGTGTCGTCGTAGCGCTCCACCTCCTCGGGGAGCGGCGGGCGCGGTCCCACCAGGGACATGTGTCCGGCCAGCACGTTGTAGAGCTGCGGCAGTTCGTCCAGGGAGTAGCGGCGCAGGAACCGTCCCAGCCGGGTGACCCGGGGGTCCCGGCGCATCTTGAACATCGCCCCGTCGTGCTCGTTCGCCGACTCCAGCTCCTCGCGCATCCGGTCGGCGGAGTCCACCATCGTGCGGAACTTCCACATGCGGAACGGCACCAGGTCCCGGCCGACCCGGACCTGCCGGTAGATCACCGGGCCCGGGGACGACAGGCGCACCGCGGCCGCCACCGCCAGCAGGAGGGGGGCGAGCAGCACGGTCAGCACCAGCGCCCCCACCGCGTCGGTGGTCCGTTTCAGCAGCACCGGCAACCCGTGCCGTGCGGCCGGGGCGATGTGCAGCACGGTCAGTCCCGCGGTTCCGGACAGCCGCACCCGCTGCCGCGAGACGCCGATCAGGCCCGGTACGACGGCCAGGTCCAGGCCGTTGTCGTGCAGGGCCCAGGTGAGGCGGCGCAGCCGCTCCCCGGACATCCACTGTCCGGGGGCGACGAAGACCAGGTCGGCGCCGAGGTCCGCGGCGCACCGCAGGACCACGTCCGCGTCCCCCTCCCGGCCGTCGAGGGGGAGCCGGACGGTGGCGGGCAGCGCCGGATCCGTCGTGCCGTCCCCGATCACGCAACTGCCGACCACCACGTACTCGTCGTCGGTCCGCACGCCCAGCCGCGCCAGGAGGCCGTCGACGGCCGCCGCCTCCCCGACCACCAGCACCCGCCGCAGTCCCTGGGCGCGGCGCCGCAGGGCCAGCGTGCGCCGGAACATCAGCCTGCGGTGCGCGGCGGTCAGCACCAGGCACGGCAGCAGCGCGGACACCCACGCGGCGGCCGAGACCTCGATCCGCGCCGCGACGCACACCGCGGCGAGCGCGCCCAGCATCACCAGCCAGTCGCGGACGACCGGCAGGACGGCTCCGCTCTCCCCCAGCGCCCCGGCCGCGTAACGCCTCCTCAACGCGCCGGTCAGCGGCCACACCGCGCCGACCGCCAGGCCGGTCCACAGCGGGTGCGGGCGGTCCGCCAGGGCGCACAGCGCCCCGGCCGGCGCGGAGGCGCCCAGTACGTCGACCGTCAGGGCCACCGGCAGGCGCCGGTCCGCCCCTGGCCCCCCTCTCCCCCTTCGCTCATGTGCCCGGACACGAAACGGCTCGGCTAACCCCGCGGGCGACTCGATGACCCGCGATCCGGCAGCTTCGGACAAACCCATGCCCCCTAGTCGGTCGTGCGCCCTTCCCCCCTGCGCGGCCGACGGCGTCGGCTTTGCAGTCGCCTCCCGTACTGAGAGTGCAGACTAGAACACAGTTGCCTACGCGGGCCGGGGTTTGCCCAAGCTGTGGACAGCCGCGACGTGCGGTTCACATGGTCCGCGGAGATCGCCAGTGGGCATCAGGTCAGGTTTCCGCTTTCCATCCGCGACGGCATGACGGGGCGGACGCGACCCGCCCGCGGCGCGCGCCCCGCTCCCCTTCCGCGCGACCACCCCTGGTGACCTGCGGGTTCGGACGAGTGTGGACGAGGTGGCGACACGGTGTCAAAGGTGTGGCGGTGCGGTGACGGCCCGGTGAGGGCACGGCGCCTCCGGCTCGCCGCTGCCCACGGGTTGTCTCAAACCGGCCGCGCCCGCCGCCGGGCGCGGCGAGGCCGCGCGGCCCGCGCCGGCGCGTCGCCCTATCCGGTGCCGTACGCCTCGCCGCCCAGCTCCAGCCGGGCGGTGCCCGCGGTGGCGTCGGCGAGCCAGGCGCGGAAGGCATCCACCTCGGCCTCGGGCAGTCCCACCTCGATGGCGACCTCGGCGCCGTAGTGCACGCCGCGCACGTCCCGCCCGCCGGTGCGCAGCTCGTTCTCGACCCGGCCCGCCCGCTGGTGGTCCACGGTGACCGTGGCCAGCCTCATCCGCCGCCGGGTGACGGTGCCCACCGCGTCCAGGGCCTCGCCGACCGCGCCGCCGTAGGCGCGGATCAGTCCGCCCGCGCCCAGTTTCACCCCGCCGAAGTAGCGGGTGACGACCGCGACGGCGTACCGGACCTCGCGGCGCAGCAGCATCTGGAGCATGGGCGCCCCGGCCGTACCGCCGGGCTCGCCGTCGTCACTCGCCTTCTGCACCCCGGCGTCGGCGCCGATGACGTAGGCGTAGCAGTTGTGGGCGGCGTCCGCGTACCGGGCGCGGATCCGGGCGATGAACGCCTGCGCCTCCTCCTCGGTGGCGGCCGGGGCGAGCGAACAGATGAACCGCGACCTGTTCACCTCGGTCTCGTGCACGCCCTCGCCGGCGACCGTCACGTACTGCTCCCGCATTCGGTCCAGCGTAGAGGAGGCCCGGGGAATGGCCCGGCCGGGGCGCCGGTTGTCCGGTGCATGTACGCAGACGCAGAGACGGTCCGCAGAATCCTCACCTCGGCCGGCGACACCTGGGCGGTGGTCGGCCTGTCCTCCAACCGGAACCGCGCGGCCTACGGCGTGGCGCAGGTGCTCCAGCGGTTCGGCAAGCGGATCGTGCCCGTCCATCCCAAGGCGGAGACGGTGCACGGCGAGCAGGGGTACGCCTCCCTCGCCGAGATCCCCTTCCCGGTCGACGTCGTGGACGTGTTCGTCAACTCCGAGGCGGCGGGCGGCATCGCGGACGAGGCCGTGGCGATCGGCGCCAAGGCGGTCTGGTTCCAGCTCGGCGTGGTCGACGAGGCGGCGTACGAGCGCACCCGGGCGGCCGGTCTGGACATGGTGATGGACCGCTGCCCGGCGATCGAGATCCCCTCCCTGCGCTAGCGGGTCGTGCGGCCCGGGCCCGCCGGCGGCGCGATCGCCGCCGGCGCGCCGTGCGGCGGGCGTTCAGGAGTCCGCGGCCGCGCCCGGTCCGGGGACGTTGCGGAAGCGGAACGGCTCCGGCTCGCGGCCGGGCTGGACGAACCAGCACTCCCCGGTGCCGTCACCGGTGACGATCCGCAGCACCGTGTCGGCCACGGTCTCCGCGGGGATGATCGGCACGCCCTGGGCGGAGAGCATCTCCCGCAGCGGGTCGATGATCCGCGACTCGGCGAACCCCGGGCAGATCGCGTTGAAGCGGACGTTCTCCGGCGCCAGGGCCGGCCCCAGCGAGCGGGCCAGTCCCACCACGGCGTGCTTGTTGGCCGCGTAGAGGGGATCGAACGGCACCGCCGTCAGGCCCGCCAGGGACGCGGTCGCCACGATCGACCCGCCGCCGCGGGCCCGCAGCGCCGGCAGCACCGCATGCGTGCCGAAGACGACGCCGTCGAGGTTGGCGCCCATCGCACGGCGGTACAGGGCCAGGTCGAAGTCGTCGCCGACGCCGCACTCGGTCGCCACGCCCGCGTTGAGGAACGCGATGTCGACCCCGCCGCAGTGCTCCACGGCGAACTCCACCAGCGCGCGGTTGGCGTCGAGGTCGGAGACGTCGCAGGTCCGGAAGTGACCGCCGACCAGCTCGGCCACCTCCCTGCCGCCCCGTGCGTCGAGGTCGGCGACGACCACCCGGGCGCCCGCCCGCGCCAGCGCCAGCGCCGTGGCCCGGCCCAGTCCACTGGCACCGCCGGTGACGATCGCGACCTTGCCGCGCAGCGGGGCCGCCGCCCCGGCCCCGGCGGCGCTCATGCCAGCTCCAGCACGAGCTTGCCGACGTTCTCGCCGCGGAAGAGCATCTGCAGCACCTCGGGGAAGTCGTCGACGGTGCCCTTGACCACGTGCTCCCTGACCTTGATGCGGCCCTCGCCGATCCAGCCGGCGATCTCCCGGGCGGCCTGCCGGTAGCGCTTGGCGTAGTCGAAGACCACGAAGCCCTCCATGCGGGCGCGGCGGACGAGCAGGGCCAGGTAGTTCGACGGTCCCTTGACCGGGGCGGCGTTGTTGTACTGGCTGATCGCGCCGCAGACCACCACGCGGGCGTGCATCGCCAGCCGGGTGAGCGCCGCGTCGAGGATGTCCCCTCCGACGTTGTCGAAGTAGACGTCGATGCCGTCCGGGGCGTGTTCGCGCAGGGCCCGCCTGACGTCGTCCGCGCGGTAGTCGATCGCCGCGTCGAAGCCCAGCTCGTCGGTGAGCAGGGCGCACTTCTCCGGACCTCCGGCGATGCCCACCACCCGGCAGCCCTTGATCTTGGCGATCTGGCCGACGACGGTGCCGACCGCGCCGGCGGCGCCGGAGACCACCACGGTCTCGCCGTCCTTCAGCGCGCCGACCTCCAGCAGGCCGAAGTACGCCGTCATGCCCGGCATGCCGAGCGCTCCGAGGTACGTCGAGGGCGGGGCGAGCGCGGTGTCGATCTTCATGGCGCCCTTGCCGTCGGAGACGACGTACTCCTGCACCCCGAACGTGCCCACCACGTGGTCACCGGGCTGGAAGCCGGGGTGGTTGGAGGCGGTGACCTCGACGACCGATCCCGCCCGCATCACCTCTCCGAGACCCACGGGCGGCAGGTAGGAGGGGCGGTCGTCGAGCCAGCCGCGCATGGCCGGGTCCAGCGAGATGACGCGCGTGCGGCCCGCGAACCGGCCCGGACCCGGCTCCTCGACGGGCACCGAGCGGTGCTCCCAGTCGCCGGGTTTCACCTCGCCGACGGGGCGTGCCGCCAGTCGGATCTGTCGGTTGGTCACGGGCATGGGGCCTCCTGTGGATCGCGGCTCCCAGCACCGTACCGACCAGTAGGTATGACGTCGACGTGATACGCGTCACATGCTCTCGTCCCACCGCCTCCCCGGCTCGCCCTCCCGGTGCCTCCGGGGCGGACGGACGCCCGGGGCCCGTCACCCCTCGGGCAGCCGCCCGATGCGGCGGCGCCTGAGCGCCCGGCGTTCGGCCGCCGTGGTCGCGCCCCACACTCCCTCGGGTTCACCGTTCCTGACGGCCCAGGTCCGGCACGCCCGCATCACGGGGCAGGCGCGGCAGACGGCCCGGGCCCGGGCCGTCTGCCGCGCCGCCGCGCCGCCGTCCCCGACCGGGAAGAACAGTTCGGGGTCCGCACCGCGGCAGGCCGCGGACTCGCGCCAGTCCATGTCAGCCGGCGTGATCACGAGGGGGCGCCGGAGGTGCACCGGCCGGGCCGGTGCACGGCGGATTCCCGGCGAAGACGCTCATCGGAACCTCCCCACGGCTCGGGGCGGCCCGCCGTCCGGGCAGCCCGGAGATCCTCGCGGCGCGCCGGCGCACCGCGGAGCCCGGCAGAGGCGTGACATTTCCCAATGTAGACAAATAGCTTCCTGCGGGCGGTTCCCCGCGAAAGCACGACGGCGCCGGGCGGGACGGCGGCCGGACGGCGGTGTCCGTCCGGCCGCGCGCCGGGCCCGGTCGCCCTCCTCACTCGTCCGAGTAGCTGAGTTCTCCGAGGGTCCAGCTGCTCACCTCAGCAATGGCCACGCGGTACATCCCTCCGGTGTCGGGGAGGCCGTAGCTCCCCTGGAGGATGCGCGCGAGGTGCAGGTGCAGGTGGGTGGGCCGGGAGCGTTCCGCACCGCGGCGGGCGTCCGCCCCGGAGGGTTCGAACAGCTCGGCGAACGGCTTGAGGCGCTCGGAGTCCCGGAGGACCTCGGCCACCCGCGCTTTCCAGACGGCCTCGGGGGCCAGCCTGCCGGTGATGACCGCACCGGGCACCACGACGGTGATAGGCATCTGGTTGCTCTGCTCGGACTCCACCTTCTCGGCGATGTCGACGAGCAGGTCATCGTGGATCGACATGCGGGCAGACTAACGCCCCCGGGGCGATCCGGCGCCTGTTCAGGCGGCCGGGACGCCCAGGCCCTCCAGTACCCGCGCGCCGGGCAGGCGGGCCAGGAGCCCGCCGGGCACCAGGAGCTTGCCGCGGCGGCGTCCGCTGCCGACGACCGCGTACGGGGTGTCGGCGACGGCCGCGTCGATCAGCAGCGGCCAGCTCTCGGGCAGGCCGATCGGGGTGATGCCGCCGTACTCCATGCCGGACTCCCCCACGGCCACCTCCACGGGGGCGAAGGACGCCTTGCGGGCGCCCAGTTCGCGGCGGACCAGGCGGTTGACGTCGGCGCGGGTGTGGGCGAGGACCACGCAGGCGGCGAGGGTGGTCTCCCCGCCCCGGCGGGCCGAGACGACCACGCAGTTGGCGGACCGCTCGGGCGGGATGCCGTGGACCTCGCCGAAGCGCGCGGTGTCGGCGTCGTCCGGGTCGCTGTCGACGTAGACGACGCCGTCGGCCGGAACGGGGCCGCGCAGCGCCGCGGCGACGGGCGGGGCGAGCAGGTCCAGCTTGTCGGTGACCGGCCAGGCCTCGGTGAAGTCTCCGATGGGCGCGCGCATGGCGTGCACGCTAGCAGCCCGGCCGGCGCGATCAGCGCGGTGTGCGCGGCGGCGTCGGGGGCGGCACCGAGACGGCCATGGTCATCTCCACGGGCTCGTCGCCGTCGTTGCGGTAGCCGTGCGGGACGTTCGACTCGAAGGTCGCGGAGGTCCCGGCGGGCACCTCGTGGTCGGTGTCGTCGACGGTGAGGGTGAGCACCCCCGCGGTGACGTGGACCAGCTCGGTGGTCCCGGCGGGGTGGGGGTCGGAGGCACTGCCCTCCCCCGGCATCAGCCGCCAGGTCCACAGCTCCAGCGGACCGGGCGCCTCCGCCCCGGCCACCAGGGTGCTGTGGCTGCCCGCCTCGGTGGACCACAGGCGCACCGCCTGTTCGGCCGGGACCAGCTTCACCGCCGGCTCCCGGTCGAAGTCCAGCAGGCTGGTGATGCTCACGCCGAGCGCGTCCGCGACCTTGACGACCGTACCGATGCTGGGGTTGGTGCGGGCCTGCTCGATCTGGATGAGCATGCCGCGGCTGACCCCGGCGCGGGCGGCCAGGGCGTCCAGGGTGAAACCCCGTTCGGTGCGCAGGCGCCTGAGATTGCGGGCCAGTGACTGGGTGAGCTGGTCGAGGTCCGTCACACACGTCTCCCGTCTCGGCGCTCCCGGCGTCCCGTCTCCCGGCGGGCGGCGCCACTCCGATCACGTAAGTACATTATTCTAGATAGCGAAGTTCACTTCATTGAACTACCGTGAGGTGTACTCCAGAGTCAACGACACTGTACTGCGAGGTATTCCATGATCGCCTACGCCCTGGCCACCAGTCTGCTGTGGGGGCTGGCCGACTTCGGCGGCGGACTGCTGACCCGGCGCATCCCCGCCCTGACCGTGGTGGTCGTCTCGCAGACGATCGCGGCGGCCGTGCTCGGGGTGGTCGTCGCGGCGACCGGCGCCTGGAGCCAGGCCGGGGACCGGCTGTGGTTCGCCGTCGCGGCCGGAGTGATCGGCCCGGCCGCGATGCTGTGCTTCTACCGCGCCCTGGCGATGGGCCCGATGGGCGTGGTCTCCCCGCTCGCCTCGCTGGCCGTCGTCGTCCCCGTCGGGGCCGGACTGGCCCTGGGCGAGCGGCCGGGCCCCTGGCAGTACGCGGGCATGGCCGTCGCCGTCGCCGGGGTGGTGCTGGCGGGCGGACCGCAGGTGAAGGGGGCTCCGGTGCAGCGGCAGGCACTGCTGCTGACCCTGGCGGCGGCGGTCGGCTTCGGCGCGGTGCTGGCGCTCATCGGGGAGGCGTCCACCAGCGTCACCGGCCTGTTCCTCGCCCTGTTCGTCCAGCGCGTGTGCAACGTCGTGGTCGGCGGCGCGGCGCTGTACGCCTCGGTCCGGCGCGGCGGTGCGGCGACGGGCCCGGAGGGGACGCGGACGGTGCTCGCCTCCCTCCCCGCGCTCGCCTTCGTCGGACTGGCCGACGTCGCCGCCAACGGCACCTACGCCATGGCCGCGCGGATCGGTCCGGTCACCGTCGCCGCGGTGCTCGCCTCCCTCTACCCGGTGATCACCGCGCTGGCCGCGCGCGGCGTGCTGCGGGAACGGCTGCGCGCGGTGCAGGCGGCGGGCGCCGGGCTGGCGATGGCCGGCACCCTGCTGCTGGCCTCGGGCTGATCCGGCGGCGCCGGAACGCCGTCGCCGGCCGCGCCGCGGGAGCCGGTCACGGGAACCAGTGGTAGCGGACGGCGTACAGCAGCACCGCCAGGCCGTGCAGGAGCACGGCGAAGAGCAGCAGTAGACGCAGGTTCCGGTTGCTCACGGCGCACGCATCCCGTCGGTCCTCCCTCTCCGGCCTCTCCGGCTCCGGCGGCCGGGCCGGTCAGCGGCCGGCCGCGGTGTCCAGTCTGCCCGCTTCGCCCCCGGACGCGGCGGGCCCCGCCGCGTCGAGTTCCGCCAGGGCGAGCAGTTGCCCGGGCGTGATCCCCTCGGGGAGCGGCACGGGCGGCGGGGTGCGCAGCGGCGGCCGCCAGCCGCCTTCGGGGTCCCAGCGCCGTACGACCTTCGCGGGGGCGCCCGCGACCACGGCGTGGTCGGGCACTTCGCCGCGGACGACCGATCCGGCCGCCACCACCACGTTCCGGCCCAGCCGCGCCCCCGGCAGCACCACGGCGCCCGTGCCCAGCCAGCTCCCCGCGCCGATCTCCACGGGCGCCGAGCGCGGCCACTGCCTGCCGATCGGCCGGTGGGGGTCGTCGTAGGAGTGGTTGGTGGAGGTGATGTAGACGTACGGGCCGCAGAAGACGTCGTCCCCGATGGTCACGCGCGCCTGGGCGGTGTCGGCGACCACGTGGCTGCCGCGCCCGAGGACCACCCCGTTGCCGAGCCGCAGCACCGTGTCCGGGCCGAGGTCGAGGTCCGGCATCATCCCGGCGGTCAGCGTGACCTCGGCGCCGATGACGCAGTGGTCGCCCAGCTCGATCCACTCCGTGCCGAACAGCGTGCCCTGCGGGAAGGCCAGCCGGGTGCCGGTGCCGATGCGGCGGAACGTATACGGGCCCGGGCACTCGGCCGTGACGGCGCCCGCCCGCTGCGCGCGGCGCCACAGGGCGTGCACGGCGCGGGAGAGGGCACGGGACAGCAGGGAGGAGAACACGTTCCGGTGGTTCGGCACCCGCTCACGGTAGACGCCCCGGTGTGCGGAGCGCCGCCGGGTGTGCTGTGATCCTCGCCCCACCCGCCGCGGCGGTGCCGCCGGGGCGGCGACCGGGCCGCGGGTCCGGGCGGCCGGAGCACGGTGCCGCGCGGGAGGACGGGACGACCGGGAGAGGCGGGAGATGACACGCGGATGGAGCGGCGGGCGATGATCGCGGGCGTGGGCGGCAGGGAACCGGTGGTCGATCCGGAGGCGTACGTCGCCCCGACGGCCGTGCTCGTCGGGGAGGTGGCGCTGGGCGCGGGCGCGAGCGTCTGGTACAACGCGGTGCTGCGCGGCGACTGTGACGCGATCACGGTCGGCGCCGGGAGCAACGTGCAGGACAACTGCACCGTGCACGCCGACCCGGGCTTCCCCGTCGTGGTGGGCAGGCGCGTCTCGGTGGGGCACAACGCGGTGCTGCACGGCTGCACGATCGGGGACGAGGTGCTGGTCGGGATGGGCGCGACCGTGCTCAACGGCGTCCGGCTGGGCGCCGGTTCGCTGGTGGCGGCGCACGCGCTGGTGCCGCAGGGCATGGAGGTCCCGCCCGGTTCCCTGGTCGCGGGGGTGCCCGCCCGGGTCAGGCGGGAGCTGACCGCCGAGGAGCGGGAGGGCATCCGCGTGAACGCGACGACGTATCAGGACCTGGCCCGTACCCACCGGGAGACGCTGACCGGCGGGGAGGGCTGAGCGGGACGGGCGGGACCCGCCGGGCGGGTCCCGCCGCGCGTCAGCCGCCCGGACGCAGGGTCCACACGATGGTCATCTCGCCGGTGACCGTGCCGTCCTCGCGGCGGATGGCCACCTCCACCGGGAACTCCGGGCGCTTCCCCGCGTCCAGTTCCGCCACCACCTCGGCGGCCGGGCGGCCGAGTTCGGCGGTGGCGGTGACCCGGCCCATGGCGAGCTTCCGGTAGCCGATCTCGGCCCGTACGGCCAGGGGGACGGCCCGGGAGAGCTGGTCGCCGAAGGCGGCCAGCACGATCGCCCCGCTCGCGGACTCCGCGAGCGTGAACATCGCGCCGGCGTGGGGACCGCCGAGGTGGTTGTGGTAGGCGCTCTGGTCGGGCATCGCGACCACGGCGCGCTCGGCCGTGGTCTCCAGGAACTCCAGACCGAGGGTGCGGACCATCGGCACGGTGGCCGCCATCATCTCGCCCAGGGAGGGCCGGTTTTCTGCCATGGCCGAACGTTACCAGCGAGTAGCGCAAGCGGTGGAGCCGCCCGTCGTGTACCGGGTCCGTACCGAAGTGGGGGCGGCCGTGGTCCCGTTCCGGCCGCGCCTCTAATGTTGCTGGCCATGTGGCCAGGACAGCAGCAGCCCGGGGGCGAGCAGAACCCGCAGAACCCGCAGCAGCCCAACCCGTACCAGACACCCGGGTACCAGGCGCCCAACCCGTACCAGACGCCGGGATACCAGGCGCCCAACCCGTACCAGCAGCCGCAGCCGGGCCAGTGGGGCCAGCCCGGCGTGCCCGGCGTGCCGCAGCCGCCGCAGGGCGGTGACGGCGGCGGCAAGGGCGGCCGGAACGCGGCGATCGCCATCGTCGCGGCCGTCGCGGTGATCGCCGCGGCCGTGGTCACCGGGGTCTTCGTCCTCAAGGACGACGACAAGGGCGACACCGCCAAGGGCGGTGACAGGACCGCGTCGCCGACCGCCGGCCCCTCCACCGAGGAGAGCGCGCCGACCCAGGAGCCGGGCGAGCGGGAGGACGACCCCAACAACCCGCGCGACGGCCTCGCTCCCGAGAAGCCCGACCCGGTGGTCCCCGGCTGGCAGGTCGTCACCAACGCCAAGCACCACAACGCCTTCGACGTGCCGTCCGACTGGCGGCTCGGGACGGAGACGACGATCGTCGGCTACGGGCAGAAGGACAAGGACGACCCCTTCTCCGGCCCGCAGGTCGCCTTCAGCGGCCCGGCGTACTACAAGGAGGGCTGGTGCACCTCCGGCGACAGCAAGTACACCCGGGCCATCGTCGGCAGCAAGGGCGCCCAGGGCTCCCGCAACACCGCCGAGGCGGCGGAGATCGCCGCGGACAACTTCGTCTACTTCGCCTACGGCGAGCAGAAGGAGACCGTCGAGCGGGGCAAGGCCAAGCCGTTCTCCAACAAGCACGGCATCAAGGGGCACATCGCGACCGCCACGGCCACCGGTGTCAAGAAGAAGAGCAAGTGCGACTCCGACGGCAAGGTCGTGGCCGTCTCCTGGCTCGACGGCACCAACGACCTGCGCATCTGGCTGATCGTCACCGACGCCGGGGTCAAGGACGAGGTGCCCCGGGCCACCATCGACAAGATGACCGGCAGCCTGCGCCCGTACGCCGAGGAGGACTGACGGCCCGCCGGACGCGGGAGCGCGGAAGAGGAGAACACGGACGATGCGCTACGCCTGGGCGGGCCGCAACTACACCCTGCTGACGGCCGCCGCCGTGATCACCGGCCTGGGCAACTCCGGGGCGCTGATCGCGGCGGCGTTCGCCGTGCTCGCCGCGGGCGGCGACGGCACCGACGTCGGGCTGGTCGCCGCCGCCCGCACCGTACCGCTGGTGGTCTTCCTGCTGGTGGGCGGTGCGGTCGCCGACCGGCTGCCGCGCCACCGGGTGATGGTGGCGGCCAACGCGCTCAACTGCCTGTCCCAGGGCGTCTTCGCGGCACTGGTGATCTCCGGGGAGGCGCGGCTGTGGCAGATGGTGGCGCTCTCCGCGCTGGGCGGCACCGGGCACGCGTTCTTCGCCCCGGCCGCCGAGGGGATGGTGCTCTCCAGCGTCCGCGGCGAGCAGGCCGGACGCGCCTTCGCCGTCTTCCGGATGGGCGTCAACGGCGCCTCCATCGGCGGCGCGGCCCTCGGCGGCGCGCTGATCGCCGCGGTCGGCCCCGGCTGGGTGCTGGCGGTCGACGCCGCCGCCTTCGCGGTGGCGGGCGCGCTGCGCGCCTTCCTCGACCTCGGCGGGATGCCCGGACGCGAGCCGGGCGGCGGCCTGCTCGCCGACCTGCGGGACGGATGGCGCGAGGTGGTCGGGCGCCCCTGGCTGTGGGCGGTCGTCGCGCAGTTCTCCGTCGTCAACGCGGTGGTCGCGGCGGCCGAGGCGGTGTACGGACCGCAGGTCGCCCAGGAGCACCTGGGCGGCGCCGGGCCGTGGGGCGTCGCACTGGCCGCCTACGGCGCGGGCACGGTGCTCGGCGGGCTGCTGATGACCCGCTGGCGGCCGCGCCGCATCCTGCTCACCGGCACGCTGTGCGTCTTCCCGCTGGCGCTGCCCTCGGCGGCGCTGGCCGTGCCGGTGCCGGCCGGGTGGCTGGTCGCGGTGATGTTCGCCACCGGTGTCGCGCTCGAGGTGTTCGGGGTGACCTGGATGATGGCGCTGCACCAGGAGGTGCCGGAGGAGAAGTTCTCCCGGGTCTCGTCCTACGACTGGCTGGGCTCCATCGCCCTGGTGCCGGTCGCCACCGCCGTGGCCGGGCCGGTCGAGACGGTGGTGGGGCGGCCCGCGGCGCTGTGGGGCTGCTCGGCCCTGGTCGCCCTGCTGACGGCCGCGGTGCTGTGCGTGCCGGACGTGCGGAACCTGACCCGGCGCGACGCGGCCGTGGTGGCCGGCGGGCCCGCCACGGCCGGGGCGTCCGGTGGGGCCGCGGATCAGCCGACGGTGAAGGCGCCGTCCGGCGGCTCCGGCGAGGGCACCGCGTCGGCCTCCTGAACGGGGCGGGCGTCCCCGACGAGGCGCTCCAGCTCGCCGCCGTGCGCCACCCGGGCCGGGAACGGGTCGCCCGCCGCCAGCCGCGCCAGCCGTGCCAGGGGAAGCTCGGCGCGGGAGGCGACCAGCACGGTGTTGCCGAAGCGGCGGCCGCGCAGCACGGCGGGCTCGGCGATCAGGCACAGGTGGTCGAAGACCGCGGCGAAGGTGGCCAGTTGGGAGCGGAGGAAGCCGAAGGGCGCGGCGTCGGCGAGGTTGGCCGCGTAGATCCCGCCCGGGCGCAGCGCCTCGGCCGCGGCGCGCGCGTAGGACAGGGTCGTCAGGTGCGCCGGGACGCGGGAGCCGCCGAACACGTCCGCGATCAGCACGTCCACCGACCCGGGCCGCTGGTCCCGCAGGGCGGCGCGGGCGTCCCCGGCGCACACCGTGACCCCGCTGTCCTCCGGCAGCGGCAGGTGCTCGGCGACCAGCTCCAGCAGCGCCCGGTCGGCGTCCACCACCCGCTGGCGCGAGCCGGGGCGGGTGGCGGCGAGGTACCGGGGCAGGGTCAGCGCACCGCCACCCAGGTGGAGGGCGTCCAGCGGGGCTCCGGGGTCGGCGGCGCAGTCCAGGACGTGGGCGATCCTGCGCGCGTACTCGAACTCCAGGTGCGCCGGGTCGTCGAGGTCCACGTACGACTGGGGGGCGCCGTCGACGGTGAGCAGCCAGGCCCGCCTGCGGTCCACGTCGGGCAGCAGCCGGGCGGTGCCCTGGTCCACGGCCCTGGTCACGGGCACCGGCTCGTCCACCGTCTCGTCCACCGGTCCATTCTGCCGCCTCCCCCGGCGCCGCCGGGTAGCGCACCTCACGCCGGGAAGCACCGGCACGCGTCCCCTTCGTCGGTTACGCTCCACCGGTGTCCGTCCCCGCTCCCCGACGATCCGCCGGACTCCCGGCCCGCTGCTCCGCGGTGCTGCTCTCCCCGTGGTCCCGGCTGTCCCTGCTCGCCGTCCTGCTGGCCGCCGCCGCCACGGCGGTGGTCGTCCACGAACCGCAGCGGCTGTTCACCGAGGGCTGGCGGCCCGGCCTCTCCGGCGGCGCCGCGGTGGTGCTGTTCGTCGTGGCGTACGGCCTGTGCACGGCGGCGCTCGTCCCCCGTCCGGTGCTGAACCTGGCGGCGGGCGCCCTCTTCGGCGCCCCGCTGGGCACGGCCGCGGCGGTGGCCGGGACGGTGCTGGGCGCCGGGCTCTCCTTCGGGCTCGGCCGGCTGCTGGGGCAGGACGCGCTGCGCCCGCTGCTGCGCGGCCGCTGGCTGGCGGCCGGCGACCGGCAGCTCAGCCGCCACGGCTTCCGCTCGATGCTGGTGGTGCGGCTGCTGCCCGGGGTGCCGTTCGCCGTCTCGAACTACGGGGCCGCCGTGTCCCGGATGAGCTGGGTCGCCTTCCTGGCGGCCACCGCGCTGGGCACCGTGCCCAACACCGCCGCGTACGTCCTCGCGGGCAGCCGCGCCTCGGCGCCGACCTCGCCCGTCTTCCTGGCCGCGTTCGGTTTCATCGCGGTCTCCGGGCTGGGCGCCGCGGTCGTCGCCTGGCGCAGGCGCGCGCGGCTGCGCCAGGCGCTGGCGGCCGGGTAGCCGCGGGTGGCCGCCGGGCCGGGGCCCGGGCCCGTCCGGGCGGTCACCGGACCGGTACGCGCGAGGGGCGTACGTTCGCCCGCCGTTTCCCTCCCGGTTCCCGACCGGCCATAGCATCTGCCCGACCTGACCGATGATCACAACGCAAGGGCGAGCGCACCCCGTATGTCTTGGTTCGAAGCACTCATCCTCGGGCTCGTCCAGGGGCTGACCGAGTTCCTCCCCATCTCCTCCAGCGCCCACCTGCGGCTGACCGCCGTCTTCGCCGGCTGGGAGGATCCCGGCGCGGCCTTCACCGCGGTCACCCAGATCGGCACCGAGACCGCCGTGCTGATCTACTTCCGCAAGGACATCGGGCGGATCGTCTCCGCCTGGTTCCGCTCGCTGCGCGACCGGCAGGCCCGGCGCGACCACGACGCGCAGATGGGATGGCTGGTGATCGTCGGCTCGATCCCGATCGGGGTGCTCGGCCTGACGCTCAAGGACCAGATCGAGGGCCCCTTCCGCGACCTGCGGCTGATCGCCACGACGCTGATCGTGCTGGGCGTCGTCCTGGGCGTGGCCGACCGGCTCGCGGCGCGCGACGCCCGCGGCGGCCGGCACCGCGCCGTACGGGAGCGCAAGTCGCTCGAACACCTGACGGTCCGCGACGGCCTGCTGTACGGCCTGGCCCAGGCGATGGCGCTCGTCCCGGGCGTGTCGCGGTCGGGGGCGACGATCAGCGGCGGCCTGTTCATGGGCTACACCCGGGAGGCCGCGGCCCGCTACTCCTTCCTGCTGGCCATCCCCGCGGTGCTCGCCTCCGGCCTGTTCGAGCTGACGGAGATCGGCGAGGGCCACGTCTCCTGGGGGCCGACGCTGCTGGCGACCGGCCTGGCCTTCCTGGTGGCCTACGCGGTCATCGCCTGGTTCATGAAGTTCATCTCCACGCGCAGCTTCATGCCGTTCGTGGTCTACCGCGTCCTGCTGGGCCTGCTGCTCCTCGGGCTCATCGCGGCCGGTGTGGTCTCCCCGCACGCGGGCGAGCCGGTGGGCTGAGGCGCCCTGAACCGCCCCCGGGTCGGGGCCCGCAGGCGCCCGTTCCGCCCGTTCACCGGCCCTCGGTGAGGCCGTCCCCGGCCGCGCCCCGGCTCAGCACCGCCTCGCGCACCCGCGCGTGCACCTCGGGGAAGTTCTCCTCGGTGGCGCGCACGACGCGGAAGGGCGGTCCGGTGTCGGAGTGGCCCACCAGGTACTCCGCCCCGGTGACGGTCCAGCCGTCGTCCCCGGGGCCGGGGGTGAAGGTGAAGCGGGCCATGGAGCCCTCGTTGCCGCTGCGCTTGGCCGCCGGGACGAAGCTGGCCATCTGGTCCCCCAGGCCGTAGACCACCCAGGTGCCGTTCACCTTCTCGTACGGCTGCGGGACGTGGTTGTGGGTGCCGATCAGCAGGTCGATGTCCTTGCGGTCGCCGGTGCGCGCGGCGGTCAGCCGGCGGGCCAGCTCCCGCTGCCGCGCGTCGGGGGCCTGCTGCCACTCGGTGCCCCAGTGCAGGCTGACGACGACCACGTCGGCCCCGGCGCGGCGGGCGGCGCGGGCGTCGGCGATCACGCGCTCGGGGGCCAGCAGGCGGACCGCCCACGGCCGGCCGGCGGGCAGGGGGATGCCGTTGGTGCCGTAGGTGTAGGACAGGTGGGCGATCTCGGCGCCGCCCGCCCGCAGCCTGGCCGGGCGGGCGGCCTCCCGCTCGCTGCGGGCCGTGCCCGCGTGCCGTACGCCCGCCGCGTCCAGCGCGTCGAGGGTGCGGCGCACCCCGGCGAACCCGTCGTCGAGGCTGTGGTTGGAGGCCGTCGAGCAGCCGTCGTAGCCGGTCGCGCGCAGCGCCTTCGCGAGCTGGGGCGGCGAGCGGAACAGCGGGTAGCCGGTGAAGGGGCCGTCCTCGTCGCCGTAGGGGGTCTCCATGTGGCACAGCGCCACGTCGGCGGCGGAGACGACGGGCTTCACCCCGGCGAGGATGCGGGTGAAGTCGTATCCGTCGCCGTCGGCGTCCTCCCGCGCCTGCCGGATGATCGACGGGTAGGGGATGACGTCGCCGGTCGCGACCAGGGTGAACGGCCGGCGCCGGTCGTCCGCCGTGCCCGTCCCGCCGTCCGCGGCCGGGCCGCCCCGCGCGGTGCACGAGGCCGAGGCCGCCAGGGCCGCCGTCAGCACCAGGGCCGCGGCGACCGGGCCCGTCCGGCGTATTCGGCCGGACCGGGGTATCCGGCCGGACCGGGGTGTCCGCCGCGTCCGCACCGCCCGGGACGTCCCCACCGCCCGGTGGTCCCGTCCCGTCCGTCCCGCTCGCTCCGCTCGTTCCGCTCGGCGCATCCTCCGCCTCCTGTGCTCGCTGCGGCGCGCCGCTCCCCCGGACGGACGCCGCCTGCCTTTCCCGGCAGCGTGGGAGGCGGGTGACGGGACGGCATCCCGGAAGCGGCGCCGCTGGGCCGACCGGGCCAACGCGTCACGCGCGTGGAGTCACCCGGGTGCGGGCCGCCCGGGTGCTGGAATGGGGACATGACCGGAGAGGCGCACACCTGGGAGACGGACCTGCTCGTCGTGGGCGGCGGACCGGCCGGCTGCGCCGCCGCCGTCATGGCCGCCGGTGTGGGGCTGCGCACCCTGCTGCTGGAGGAGCGGCGGGAGCTGTGCGGCCGGCTGCGGTACGTCCGGGCCCTGGACAACGTGCTGGGCGGCTTCGCCTCCGGCCCGGACCTCGCCGCGGCGGTCACCGCCGACGTGGCGCGGGCGGCCGGCTGCCGGGTCGAGTACGGCGCGCGCGTGGTGCACCTCGCCGCCCGCGACGACCGCGTGGTCGCCACGCTGGACTCGGGCGAGCGCCGCACCGCCGCCCACGCCGTCGTCGCCACCGGCGCGGGCCCGCTGGAGCCCGCGGACACCGACTGGGCCGCCGACCCCGAACGCCTCGCCGGCGCCCCGCTGTGGGAGGCCGATCCGCGGGCCCTGGCGGGCCGGACCGTGCTGGTGCTGGGCGCCGACCGCCCGCTGGGCACCCTGCTGCGCGCGGCGCCGGCCGCGGAGGTCCGCCTCCTGGTCGCGCACCCGCCCGCGGACGACTACAAGACCGCCGAGGTCCGCGCGGACCGCCGGGTGGAGCTGCTGCCCGTACGGCGGATCGCCCTGCGGAGCGGACGGCGGCGGCGGATCACCGCCGAGCTCACCACCGGGACGGGCGACGTCCTGGAGCGGACGGCGGACGCGGCGTACCTCAACATCGGCAACGCCCCCGTACGCCTTCCGGGTGACCTCCGGCCCGACGCCACCGGCTACTGCCCGCCCGGCCGGCAGCATCCGCGCGTCCACGTGGCCGGTGACCTGCGGTCGGCCCGCGCCCAGCGGATCATGACGGCGATGGGTTCGGGCGGCGAGGCCGCGCTGCGGGCGTACTACGCGCTGCAGGGCCTGCCGGATGCTCCCGGAGCCTCCGGAGGACCGGGGCGTCCCGGCCGGCCGGAGTGAGGGGACCCGCGCGGCGCGGGAGGGCCGATGCGGCCGGACCGCTCGCTTTCCCGCACCGCCCGGGGCTGGGAAGCTGGTGGCGGCAACCATGGGGCATCCGCACCGACCCCCGGAGTTCACCTTGGCCGAGCGCGACGAGGACGGTTACCGACTGCTGGCCGGTCTGCCCTTCGCGTCCATGGCCGTCGTCACCCTGGTGGACGTGACGGCGGGGCCGGACGCGGGCTTCCTGCCGCTGTTGTCGCTCGGCCCCGCCTTCGCCGGCCTCGTCGGCGGCATGCGCCGCACCGCGCTGATCGGACTGCTGGCCCTGGTGCTGTGCCTGGCCCTCGCCGTGTACGACGGCCTGCTGGGCTCGCCGCGCGGCTACACGGCCGTCGCGTCGGTGGCCGGGGTGGCGGCGGCGGGGCTGGCCGCCGCGGCCGTCCGGCAGCGGCACGAGGCGGAACTGGCCAGCGTGCGGTCCATCGCCGAGGTCGCCCAGCGGGTGCTCCTGCGCCCGGTCCCCCGGGCCGCGGGCCACCTGCGGGTGGCGGTGTCCTACACCTCCGCGGTGGCGGAGGCCCGGATCGGCGGCGACCTGTACGAGGTCGTCACCTCGCCCACCGGGGTCCGGGTGATCGTGGGCGACGTCCAGGGCAAGGGCCTGGAGGCGGTGGAGACGGCCGCGGTCGTCCTGGCCGCGTTCCGGGAGGCCGCCTACGACGAGCCGGACCTGATGGCGGTGAGCGCCCGGCTGGAGAGGTCGGTCAACCGGCACATGCCGGCGGAGCGGTTCGTCACGGCCGTCCTGGTCGAGACGCACGAGGACCGCTCGGTCACCGTGCTCAACCACGGCCATCCCTCCCCGCTGGTCGTCCGCGCGGACGGCACGGCCCACCTGGCGGAGCCGCCCGAGACCGCGCCGCCCCTGGGCATGGGGTTCGACCTCAAGCCCCCCGAGCCGTACGGCCTGTCGCTCGGCCGCGGTGACCAGATGCTGCTGTACACCGACGGCGTCACCGAGGCGCGCGACCCGGACGGCACCTTCTACCCGCTGGCCCGGCGCTCCTTCCTCCTGCGGGAGGCGAACCCGGACTGCGCGCTGGAGGCGCTGCGCCGGGACCTGGTGACGCATGTCGGGGGGCCGCTGCACGACGACGCGGCCATGCTGCTCCTGCGGTACCGCGGCGGCTGAGCCTCCCGCGGGCCGCGGGGCGCCGCAGGACCCGGAACCGCCCGGAACCATGGAGAACGGGGGGATGACCCGGGCGGAGGGGGTACTCGGCGCACAACGACGTCCACTGCCGTCCACGCTGATCCGAGACCATGAACGAACCCCGACTCACCCTCCGAGAACTGCGCATCCTGCGCGAGACCGAACGCGCCCTGTGCGAGGACGCCGAGCTCGCCGCCCGCTTCCGGGAGTTCGGCGAACCCGTGGACGAACCGCCCGGGCCGGCGCCGGGGACGCGGCACCGCCTGTGGCTGCTCGCCGGCGTGTGCGTCCTCCTGGTGCCGGTGCTGGTGGTCCTGCATCCCGGGGCCGGTGCGCTGCTGCTCCTCTCCGCCGTGGCCGTGGGCGCGGTGGGCTGGGCCGGCCACCGCGGGGGCCGTCCGGGCCACCGCTGACCCCCGGCCCGCACCGGGCCGCCCGTCACCCACCTGTCACCTGTCCGTCAGCCGCAGCCAGCACGACTCGCCGGGGTCGACGGTGACGGTCCGGTCGGGCAGCACCACCCGTACGGGTCCCTCGGCGGAGGCGGGCAGGCCGATGCGCAGCCCGTGGGCCCGCATGCGCACGTCCACCCCCCAGTGGTGCCGGTAGCGCAGCGTGAAGCCGAACTCCGACAGCTCCGGGATCGGCGCCGGGTCCAGCCACAGGGCGTCCTCGCGGGTCTCCAGGCCGGTCAGCCCGCGCTGGACGAGGTCCAGCGTCCCGGCCATGGCGCCCAGGTGGATGCCCTCGGCGGTGGTGCCGCCCTGGATGTCGGCGACGTCGCTGACGAGGGCCTCCTGCACGTACGTCCACGCCTCGGGGCGCCGCACCCGGGCCAGCACCCAGCCGTGCACCAGGGAGCTCAGGGTGGAGCCGTGACTGGTGCGGTGCAGGTAGTAGTCGACCGTGCGGTGCCACAGCTCGTCGTCGAGGGTGTGGCCGAGCCGCCGGAACAGCGCCGCCAGCTCGGCCGGTGAGAACAGGTAGCCGAGCATCAGCGCGTCGGCCTGCTTGGACGCCTGGTAGCGGTTGACCGTGTCGCCCTCGGCCTCCAGGATGCGGTCCAGCCGGCGGATGTTGCCGTACTTCTCCCGGTAGCCGTCCCAGTCCAGTTCGGCCAGCTCGCCGTAGCCGTGGAACTGGCTGATGACGCCGTTGTGGAAGGGCACCCGCAGCCGCCGCGAGACGTCCTGCCAGCGCTCCACCGTGGCCCCGTCCACCTCCAGGTCCTCGCACAGCTCCCGGCGGCGCGGCTCGGGGAGCAGGTCGAGCAGGTCCAGGGCGCGCCCCAGCACCCAGGCGGCGGTGACGTTGGTGTAGGCGTTGTCGTCCAGGCCGGGCCGGTCGGTGTCCGGGTACGCCTCGTGGTACTCGTCGGGCCCGACCACGCCGAGGATGCGGTAGCGCTCGTGGGCGGGGTCGTACGTCGCCGCGCTCCCCCAGAACTGGGCGATCCGCAGCAGCATCTCGGCGCCCCTGGTCTGCAGGAAGTCGGTGTCGCCGCTGGCCTCGCAGTAGCGCCAGACGTTGTAGGCGATGGCCGAGCCCACGTGGTGCTGGAGCTGGGAGTGGTCGGGCAGCCAGCGGCCCGAGCGCGGGTTCAGGTGCAGCGTCTGGGTCTCCTCCCGGCCGTCGCTGCCGCTCTGCCACGGGTACATCGCCCCGGCGTACCCGTTGTCCTCGGCGGCCCGGACGGCCTCGGGCAGCCGCCGGTGCCGGTAGGTCAGCAGGGCGCGGGAGACCTCCGGGAAGTGGACGTTGAGGTAGGGCAGGACGAACAGCTCGTCCCAGAAGACGTGCCCCCGGTACGCCTCGCCGTGCAGCCCGCGGGCCGGCACCCCCACGTCCAGGTCGGTGGTGTGCGGGGAGAGCGTCTGCAGGACGTGGAAGAGGTGCACCCGCAGGATGTGGCCCGCCTTGCCCGGCACGTCCAGTTCGGCGTGCCGCCACAGCTCCTCCCAGGCGGCGCGGTGGCCGGCGAGGAGGCCGGGGAAGCCGGGCGCGTAGTCGATGTCCTCCAGGGCGGCCTGGAGGGGGTCGCTGATCGCCACGTCGTGCGAGGTGTGCAGGGAGACGACCTTGTCGACGGTGACGGGCCGCCCGGGCCGGACGGCGACGGTCAGCCGCCGCGCGGGCCGCGGGCCGGTGGTGTCGTCGCGGACCGAGACGGGCTCCCCGCCCGCCAGGCGGGTGCGGGCGGCCAGGGCCACGCCGATGCCGGAGGTCACGGTGTGGCAGCGCAGCCAGAGGGTGTCGGGGGCCGCGGCGCCGGCGTCGTGGCCGGCCAGGTGGCGGCCGCCGAGGGCGCGGTAGCGGGCCACGCCCGCGTTGGTGACGTCGCCGTCGACGGCCGACTCGACCTCGATCGTCCCGGACCAGTCCTCCGCGGTGAACGTGGTGCGCAGGGCCGCCAGGTGCGGCTCGCCCATGTGGACCAGGCGGCTCTGCCGCACGCGCAGCCGCCGCCCCCGGGAGTCCTCCAGGCGCAGGGAGCGGTTCAGGACGCCCTGCCGGAGGTCCAGTTCCTGCCGGTACTCCAGCAGCCCGCCCTGGTCCGGGGTCCACCAGGGCGGACCGGGACCGTCGGCGGCGCCGGGGGTTCCGGGGGCGTCGAGGACCCTGAAGCGCAGGGGCAGCCAGTTGGGGAGGTTGACCAGGTCCTCGTTCTCGACCCGGCGGCCCGCCACGGTGGACACCGTCCGGTCGTAGCAGCCCGCCACGTACGTGCCGGGGTAGTGCACCTCCCCGGCGTCGGTCTCGGGCGCCGCGCCCCGGGTCGCGAAGTAGCCGTTGCCCAGCGTGCACAGGGCCTCGCGCAGCCGCTCCTCGGCGGGCTCGTAGCCCTCGTACCCCCACACCCACTGCTCCACGGTCTCAGCCCTCCTCGTGCCGGCCGACGTCCTCCCGCGGGGTGCCGCGCTCCGCGGTGCCCTCCCCGCCGGTGCCGGCGCCGGACTCGGTCAGCAGTTCCGCCAGGTCGCGCACGACCACGTCGGCACCGTGGTCGCGCAGGTCCCGCGCGCTGGTGGGTCCGGCCGTCCGGTCCACCCCGACGACCAGGCCGAATCCGCCGCGGCGGCCCGCCTCGACGCCCGCCAGCGCGTCCTCGACGACGGCCGTCTCCGGCGCGGGCACGCCCAGGCGCCGGGCGGCCTCCAGGAACACCGCGGGGTCCGGTTTGCCCGGCAGGCGCAGCCGGGCCGCCTCCCGGCCGTCCACCACCGCGTCGAACATCTCCAGCACCCCGGCCCCGGAGAGCAGTTCCCGGGCGTGCCGGGAGGCCGAGATCACCGCCATGGGCGTCCCCGCGCGGCGCAGCACGCGCAGCAGCCGCACCGTGCCGGGCCAGGCGTCGACGCCGTGCTCGCGCAGCGCGTCGGTGAACAGCTCCTCCTTGCGGGCGGCCACGGCCCGGACGGTGCCGTCGCCCGGGGGGTCCTGCGGCGTGCCGAGCGGCAGGTCCAGTCCCCGTGAGGCCAGGAAGGCGGCGGCGCCGTCGATGCGCGACCTGCCGTCCACGTGGCGCCGGTAGTCCTCCTGGACGTCGAAGGGGCGGAACCGGTCCGGCCCGCCGCCGCTGCCGGTGCCGCCGGAGCGCTCGCGCCAGGCGCGCAGGCAGGCGTCGAAGGCCTCCTTCCAGGCGGCGGCGTGGACCCGGGCGGAGTCGGTGATCACCCCGTCGGTGTCGAAGACCACGGCCCGGACGCCGCGCAGGGCCCGGACCGGCACGGCGTCCCCCGCCCGGGCGGCCTGCCCGGGCCCGGTGGCTCCCGCGGCCCCCGCGGGGCCGGTCTGCTGCGGTTCGGCGGCGAACGACATGGGCGGTCCGTCCGGTGGTCGGGTCGGGTCAGATGTGCTCGGGCACGAGGGCGACCGGGCAGTCGGCGTGGTGGAGCACGGTGTGGCCGACCATCCCCAGTTGGAGGCCGAAGTGCTCCCGCCTGCGGTGCGCTCCGACCACCAGCAGGTCCGCGCTCCGCGACTTCTCCAGCAGCACCACGCGGGCGGGCCCCTCCACGGCCTGGAGGCGCAGGTCGATCCCGGTGTGCTCGCGGGCCGTGGCGCGCAGCACGTCGTCCAGGTGGTCCAGTGCCTGCCGGTGGCGGGCGTGCTCGGGGCTGCCCCGGACCAGCGGGTGCGACCGCGCCTCGTGGACGGGGCGGCGCCAGGTCCGTACGGCGTGCAGGGCACAGCGCCGGGCCGCGGCCTCGCGGAAGGCGAAGCGCACGGTGGGCGCGCCCCCGGCCGCGTCCCCGGCCGTGTCCCCGGTCGCGTCCCCGACGCCGAGGACGATCCGCCCGTGCTCACCGCGGCGGGCGGCGTCCCCGCCGCGCACGACGACCACCGGGCAGTCGGCGCGGCCCGCCACCGCCAGCCCCACCGAGCCCAGCAGCAGTCCGGCGATCCGGCCCCGGCCCCGGGCGCCGACGACCAGGGCGAGCGCGTTGCGGCCCGCGTGGACCAGGGCGGTCGCGGGGTCCTCGGCGAGGATGCCGGTGGTCAGCCGTACCTCGGGGTTCCGCTGGTGGGCGCGCTCGGTCGCCGCGGCCATCAGGTCCTCCGGCCCGGGACCGTCCGCCGTCCACTCCGTGGCGGCGTGGAGCAGGCGCAGCGGTACGCCGTGCCGGGCCGCCGCGTCCACGGCCCAGTCCACCGCGCGCAGACCGGCCGCGGAGCCGTCGACGCCCACCAGCAGGGGGAGTTCCGTCACCGCCGCCTCCTTTCCCGGTCCCTTCGTGCCCGCCGTGCCTCCGCGCTTCCCGCGCCCTCCCGTTCCGTCCCCGCCGTCCCGTCCGTCCGGGTCATGACCGGCCGGTTCCTGGGAAGGTCACCCGCATACGGACACCGAAACCCCCGGAAGGACGGTTCCCGGCCACCCGTCGGCCCGGGTGGCCGCGCCGGCGGCACGGCGTCCTGTCCGGCGGGGCGGCGGTCCCGCACACTGGTCCCGGCCGAGGCGAGGGAGGCGCGGCATGCGGGTGGCTCTGGAGACACGGTGGCGGCGCTGGGCGCTCGCGCCGGCCGCGGGGGCGCTGCCCGCGCTCGCCTTCCCCGCGCCGTCGCTGTGGTGGTGGGCCTACGCCGCCCTGGTGCCGTGGCTGCTGCTGCTCCGCTCGGCGGAGGGCGGGCGCCGCGCCGCCGTGGAGGGCTGGCTGGGCGGTACCGGCTTCCTGCTGGCCACCCACCACTGGCTGGCGCCGAACCTGCACGTCTTCCTCGTCGTGGTGGCGGCCCTGCTGGGGCTGCTGTGGGCGCCCTGGGGCTGGCTGGTGCGGCGCCTGCTGGCGGGGTCGCCGGGGCCGGGACGGGCGGTCGCGGCCGTGGTGCTGGTGCCCTCGGCGTGGCTGGTGATCGAGCTGGTGCGCTCCTGGGAGTACCTGGGCGGGCCGTGGGCGCTGCTCGGAGCCAGCCAGTGGCAGGTGCCGCCCGCGCTGCGGCTGGCGTCGCTGGGCGGGGTGTGGCTGGTCACCGTGTGGGTGGTGGCGGTGAACACCGTGCTGGCGGTGCTCGTGGCGCTCCCCCGCGTCCGTACCGCCGCGGTGGCCGCCGCCGTGGCGTGCGCGCTGGTCCCGGCCGCGGCCTGGGCGTGGGCGCCCCGGCCGGAGCCGTCGGGCACCGTCCGGGTCGCGGTGGTGCAGCCCGGTGTCGTGGCGGGTCCGGACGCGCGGTTCGACGCCGGGGAGCGGCTGACCGGCGAGCTGGCGGGCCGGGACGTGGACCTGGTGGTGTGGGGCGAGAGCAGCGTCGGCTACGACCTGGGCGACCGCGGCGACCTGCGGGAGCGGCTGGCGGCGCTGTCCGCCCGCGTCGGGGCGCCGGTGCTGGTCAACGTGGACGCGCGGCGCTCGGACCGGCCGGGGATCTTCAAGAGTTCGGTGCTGGTCGGCCCCCAGGGGCCCATCGGGGACCGCTACGACAAGATGCGGCTGGTGCCCTTCGGGGAGTACGTCCCGGCCCGTTCGCTGCTGGGCTGGGCGACGTCGGTGGGCCGGGCGGCCGACGAGGACCGCAGGCGCGGGGACGCGCCGGTGGTGATGGACACCGGCGGGATGCGCCTGGGTCCGCTGGTGTGCTTCGAGTCGGCGTTCCCCGACATGAGCCGGGGGCTGGTGCGCGACGGCGCCGGGCTGCTGGTCGCCCAGTCGGCGACGTCCTCCTTCCAGGAGAGCTGGGCGCCGCAGCAGCACGCCTCCCTGGCGGCGCTGCGGGCGGCGGAGACCTGGCGGCCGGTGGTGCACGCCACGCTGACGGGGGTGAGCGCGGTGCACGGGCCGCGCGGCGAGCCGGTGGGCGAGCGGCTGGGCACCGACCGCAGCGCCTCCGCGGTGTACGAGGTGCCGCTCGCCTCGGGCACCAGCCCGTACGTGCGGTTCGGCGACTGGACCGTCGCCGCCGCGCTGGGCGCGCTGCTGACGGCGGCGGCCGTCGCGGCGGCCGGACGGGCGCGGCGGGGACCGGGCGGGGGGCCGCGGCCAAACTCGCGGGAGTGGCTGCCGCCTACGCGGACTGCTGCAGCGCGGCGGTGACGACCCGTTCGCACAGCTCGTGGGTGCGCAGGGCGTCCTCGGCGCCGAGGTGCCTCCCGGCGCGCACGGCGTCGAGGAAGGCCAGGGTGATCTGCTCGATGCCGCGCTGGCGGGCCACGGGCACCCAGTCCCCGCGGCGGCGGACGGTGGGCTGGCCCCGGTGGTCGACGATCTCCGCCAGGTTGAACACCTGGCGCTTGGTGTCCTCCCCGGCGACCTCCAGGACCTCCTCGGCGCTGCCGCTCATCCGGTTCATCACGCCGAGCGCGGTGAAGCCGTCGCCCGACATCTGGAGCACCACGTGGTGCAGCAGTCCGTCGCGGACCCGGGCGCGGACGTCGATGTGCTCGGCCGGGCCGGGCAGCAGGAAGCGGAGGGTGTCGGCGACGTGGATGAAGTCGTCGTAGACCACCGTGCGCGGGTCGCCGGCCAGGCCGATGCGGTTCTTCTGCATCAGGATCAACTGGCGGGGGTGCTCCAGGCACTGGACGTAGCCGGGCGCGTGGCGGCGGTTGAAGCCGACGGCGAGCGAGACGCGCCGCTCGGCGGCCAACCGCACCAGCCGCTCGGCCTCGGCGAGGTCGTGGGCGAGCGGCTTGTCGACGTACGTCGGCACCCCGGCCTCCAGCAGCCGGGCGACGATCCGCGGGTGGGTCTCGGTCGGGGAGTGGACGAACGCCGCGTCGGGCCCGGCCGCGAGCAGCGCGTCGAGGTCGGCGTGCCGCTGCCCGGCGGGGATCCGGTGGGCGTCGGCGATCTCGTCCAGGGTGGCGCGGGTACGGGTGTGGAGGTGGAGCTCCACACCCGGCTGGGCGGTGAGCACGGGGAGGTACGCCTTCCGCGCGATGTCGCCGAGCCCGATCACACCGACCTTCACAAGCCCTCCCTGGATCGTCGCCGTCAGTGGCCCGTGGTGTCGCTCTCCAGTGTCCCGGCAGCATACGGCGTCCGGGGCGGCCGCCAGTCGGCGATGCCGTCGAGACCGCGCAGGACCAGGCGCGGGCCGATCCGGTCGGCGACGGCGACGGCGGCGGCGCGCAGCGCGCAGGCGGGCGGGGAGGAGAGGGTGCTCAGCCGTGCCACGCGGGCGGAGCGGCGTACGACGTCCATGGTGCGGGGCAGCCGGTCGCGGGTGTAGGCGGCCAGGGCGCGGACCGTCTCCCCCGGGTCGGGGGCGGCGTGGTGGGCGAGGACGACCGCGTCCTCGACGGCCTGGCAGCCGCCCTGGCCGAGGTTGGGGGTCATGGCGTGGGCGGCGTCGCCGAGCAGGGCGACCCGGCCGCGGTGGTAGGCGGGCAGCGCGACGGCGGTGCCGTACACGTCGTTGCGCAGGATCGCCGCCGGTTCCACGGCCGCGAGCAGGTCGGGCACGGGGTGGTGCCAGTAGCCGAAGCGGCGCAGCAGTTCGGCCCGCTCGTCGTCGGGCGCCCTCCCGCCGGCGGGGAGGACGGCGGTGGCGTAGGCGTACACCCGGCCGTCCGGCAGCGGGACGGTGCCCCACACCGAGCCGCGGCCCCAGGTCTCGTGGGGGGTGAAGGGCCGCCCGGGCGGGGGGACGACGAAGCGCCAGGCGGTGAACCCGGCGTAGCGGGGGGCGGGGTGGCCGGGGAAGAGGGCCCGCCGGGTGGCGGAGTGGATGCCGTCGGCGGCGACGACGAGGTCGGCGGTGTGCTCCTCCCCTTCTCGGCCCTCTTCTCCGCTCTCTTCTCCGCCCCTTTCTCCGCCGTGGCCGGTGCGGACGGTCGCGGGCCGTTCGGCCGTGCCGGGGTCGGTGACCGCGGCCGGGGTGCCGGTGCGGACGGTGCCCCCGGGCAGCCGGGCGGCGAGCAGGCCGATGAGGTCGGCGCGGTGGAGGACGACGACGGGGCCGCCGAAGCGTTCGGCCGCGGCGGTCTGGCTGGTGCGGGAGAGCCAGCGGCCCGACGGGGTGCGCAGGCCCCCTTCGTCCTGCCGGCCGGCCATGGACCGGACCGCGTCGCCGAGCCCGATGACGTCCAGGGCCCGCTGGGCGTTGGGGGCCAGGGCGATGCCCGCCCCGACGGGTTCCAGGGTGGCGGCGCGCTCGGCGACGGTGACCGCCCATCCGCGCCGGTGCAGCGCCGCCGCGGCGGTCAGGCCGCCGACTCCGGCACCGATGACGAAGGCTCGGGGCTGGTGCATGGCTGAGCTCCCTGCTGACGGCCCGGTGTCACTACACCTGTAGTGACAGCTACAGGCTACTACGCCTGTAGTGGCAGCGGTAGATTGACCGGCATGGCTCCCCGCACGGCCCGGACCGCCACCCGCACCGCCGCCCGTACCGACCTGATCGCCGACACCGCGATCGACCTGCTCGCCGAACGGGGCCTGCGCGGGCTGACCCACCGCGCGGTGGACGAGGCGGCCGGGCTGCCGCAGGGATCGACGTCCAACCACGCGCGCACCCGCGAGGCCCTCCTGGAGGCGGCGGTGCGGCGGCTGGCCGTGCGCGAGGCACAGGTGCTGGCACCGCGGGAGATGCCCGGGCCCGGGGACGGCCCCGGGGCACTGGCCGAGGCGCTGGCCCTGGCCCTGCACCGCTACCTGACCCACCACCGCCGGCTGGCGATCGCCCGCTACGAACTCGCCCTGGAGGCCACCCGGCGCCCCGCCCTGCGGGCCATCTACGACCGGACGGGGACCAGTGCCTTCCGCGAACCGCTGGTGACGATGATGGCCGCCGCCGGCTCGGCCGAGCCCGAGCGGCACGCGCTGTCGCTGATCGCCTGGTGCGACGGCGTGATGTTCTCCTGCACCGCGGGCTCCTACCACTCGACGGTGCCGACCCTGGAGGAGCTGCGGGCCGGACTCGGGGAGCTGCTGCGGGGAGCGCTGGGCCGCTGAGCCCCGGCCGGTGCCCGCCGCCCGGCCGCCGCCCGGCCCGGTACGGCCGGGGCGCCGCCGCGGGTTCAGGCTCCCGCCGCGGTGTCCCCGGCCGTGCCCTGGGCGGTGTCCCCGGCGGTGTCCCCGGTGGTGTCCCGGCCGTACCGCCGCGCCAGCACCCCCACCGCCTCCGCCACCGCCGCCCGCAGCCCGGCGGGGCCGAGCACCTCGGCCTCCGCGCCCAGCCGGAGCAGGTCGCCCACCGCCACGGGCGTGCTCTCCACCGGCAGGACCACCCGCGCCCAGCCGTCCCCGTCCGGCTCGCCCGCCTCCGCCGCGGCCCGCGCGCCCACCGCGCCGAACTGCATGGGCAGCAGCCGCAGGGCGCGCGGCGAGACGCGCAGGTGCGCCTCGCCCTGGTGGCGGGCGTCCTCCAGACGGCGGGAGAACCGTCCCCAGTACGCCGCGAGGTCGAAGTCCGCGGGCCGCTCGAAGCGCTCGCCCGGGCCGTCGAGGGCCAGGATCCGCGAGACCCGGTAGGTGCGCACGGCCCGCCCGTCCTGCCCGGCCTCCCCCGCTCCTCCCGCATCCCCCGTCTCCCCGGCCCTCCCGGGGTGCTCCCCGGAGCGGGCGACCAGGTACCAGATGCCGCCCTTGAGGACGAGCCCGAGCGGGTGCAGCTCGCGGCGCACCTCGCCGCGCCAACGGCGGTAGTGGACGCGCAGGACCCGCTGCTCCCAGACGGCCTCGGCGACGCGCGCCAGGTGCGGCACGGGGTCGGCGTCCCGGAACCACGCGGGGGCGTCGAGGTGGAAGCGCTCCTGCACCCGCCGGGTGCGCTCGGCGAGCTGGGCGGGGAGCGCGGCGCGCAGCTTCAGCTGGGCGGTGGTCAGCTCGGCGCCCAGTCCCAGCTCGGCCGCCGCGGCGGGCATGCCGGCGAGCCAGAGGGAGTCGGCCTCCTCCCCGGTGAGCCCGGTCAGCCGGGTGCGGTAGCCCTCCAGGAGGCGGTAGCCGCCCTCCGGGCCCCGCTCGGCGTAGACGGGGACGCCGGAGGCGGCGAGCGCCTCCGCGTCGCGGTAGACGGTGCGGACCGAGACCTCCAGCTCGGAGGCGAGTTCGGACGCGGTCATCCGGCCCCGGTTCTGGAGCAGGAGCAGCATCTGCAGGAGGCGGTCGGCGCGCATGGCGCCAGTCTGCCCGCCGTACCTGACAGAAGGTGTCAGGTACGGGCGCGACAGTGGTGGCGTCCGGCGCGGGAGGGGCCCGCGCCACCGCCTGGAACCGCCCGGAGGGGATCCATGACCACGCACACCACCGGCAGCTTCACCTACGCCGACTGGAAGGAGAACGTGCTCTCCCAGGCCGGGGACGGCCCGAAGCTGGCCACCGCCACCGTCACCAACCACTTCACCGGGGGCATCGAGGCGACCGGGACGTCGTGCGCGTACACCATCGTCTACGCCACCGGAGCCCCGGACTCGGCCGGCAGCTTCACCGGCCACCAACTGGTCACCGGCACCGTCGACGGCCGCCGGGGCAGCCTCGTCCTCGCCGAGCGCGGCACCTTCGACGCGGACGGGACCACGCACTGCGTCTTCGAGGTGGTGCCCGGCTCCGCCACCGGGGAGCTGACCGGACTGAGGGGGACGGGCGGCTTCACCGCGGTGCACGGCGAGCCGTCCGTCGCCTACGCCTTCGACTACGAACTGCCCTGACACCGGGCCGGGCCGGGACGACCCGCCCCGGCCCGGTGCCCCGCGCTCAGGATCCGAGGTTGGGGATGCACCAGTCGACCGGGGTGTGGCCCTGCGCCGCGATCGCCTCGTTGATCTGGGTGAAGGGGCGGGAACCGAAGAACTTCTTCGCCGACAGCGGCGAGGGGTGGGCGCCCTGCACCACCGCGTGCCGCTCGGTGTCGATCAGCGGCAGCTTCTTCTTCGCGTGGGCGCCCCACAGCACGAAGACGGCCGGGTCGGGCCGGGCGCCCACGGCGTGGATCACCGCGTCCGTGAACTTCTCCCACCCCTTGCCCTTGTGGGAGTTGGGCTCGCCCTCCCGGACCGTCAGGACCGTGTTGAGCAGCAGCACGCCCTGCTCCGCCCACGGCATCAGGTAGCCGTTGTCCGGGACGGGGCAGCCCAGCTCCGCGTTCAGCTCCTTGTAGATGTTCCGCAGGGACGGCGGGATCCGCACCCCCGGCCGCACCGAGAACGCCAGCCCGTGCCCCTGCCCCTTGCCGTGGTACGGGTCCTGGCCGATGATCACCACCTTGACCTGGTCGTAGGGGGTGGCGTCCAGTGCCGCGAAGACCTCCTCCCGGGGCGGATAGACCGGCCCTCGCGCCCGCTCCTCCTCGACGAACTCGGTGAGCTGCTTGAAGTAAGGCTTCTCCAGCTCATCGCCGAGGACGCCCTGCCAGGACTCGGGCAGCATGCCGTTCACGTAGCCAACCTCCGGTTTCGGTTCCGCGCGTTGCACCTCAGAACGTACCGGTGACCGCTGACAGCGGCGCGCGGGGACGGCCGGACGACCGCGGCGGCGGTTACCAGCTCTCCTTGCGGGACAGCTCCCACAGCCGCATGATCGTCGAGGAGTCGATGCTCCACTCCACGCCGGCGACGTCGTCGTGCGCGGCGATGTAGAGCTTGCCCTGCCACAGGGGGACCAGCCGGGCGTCCTCGGCCAGGATCTCCTGGGCCCTGGTGAAGGCGGTGCTGGCCGCGCCCCGGTCGCTCTCCTTGCGGGCCCTGGGCAGCAGCGTGCCGGTCAGGACGCTGTCCTCGTACGGCGTGCCCAGGGCGTTCTCCTTGCCCACGAACGGCGAGATGTAGTTGTCCGCGTCCGGGAAGTCCGGGAACCAGCCGCGGCCGAACACCGGGTAATCGCCGTTCGCGATCCCCTTCTGGAACTCGCGCCACTCGCGGCCCTCCAGGGTGATCTCGAACAGCCCCGACGCCTCGAGCTGCCGCTTGATCTCGGCGAACTCCCTCGCGGTGCTCGCCCCGTAGCGGTCGGTGGTGTACCAGAGGGTCAGCCGGACCTTGCCGGTGATCCCGGCCCGGGCCAGCGTGGTCTTGGCCTTCTCCACGCTGGGCTCGCCGTACTTCTCGTAGAAGGCGCTGGTGTGCCCGGTGATCCCGCCGGGGACCATGGAGTACAGCGGGGCGGAGGTGCGCCGGTAGACGTTGCGGACCAGGGCCTTGCGGTCGATGACCTGGGCGACGGCCCTGCGGACGGCCGGATCGGCGACGGCCTCGTGCTCCGGGTTGAACACCAGGTAGCGGATCTCGGTGCCGTAGACCTCGTTGAGCTTGATGTCCGGGTAGTCGGTGCGGTTCCTCTCGAAGTCGGTGATCTGCTCGGGGGTCAGGCCGCGGTAGGTCAGGTCGACGTTCCCCTTCTTGAGCTCGTCGACCATCCGCTCCGAGTCCTTGAAGTACCGGACGGTGACGGCCTGGTTCTTCACCTCGGCGGCACCGTTGTAGTTCTCGTTCCTGACCAGCTCGGCGCTCTCGCCGTCCTGGTAGTCCTCCAGCCGGTACGGCCCCGAGCCGCTGATCTTCTTCGACTTCAGCAACTGGTCGGCCGGGTAGACGGCGGGGTCGACGAGGGAGGCGGCGGGGGTGGCGAGCACCAGCGGGAACGTCGCGTCCGGCCGCTTGAGGTGGAATATGACCGTCCGCTTGCCCGAGGTCTCGATGCGGTCGATGCTCTGCAGCAACTGGGCGGGGCCGCTGTCCGCCTTGATGGCGAGGGTGCGCTCGAAGGAGTGCTTCACCGCCTCGGCGTCCAGCGGGCTGCCTCCCGAGAACTTCAGGTCCTTCTTCAGCACGCAGCGGTAGACGCTGCTGACGGTGTCGGTGAAGCCGCAGTTCTGGGCGGCGTCGGGCTCGGGGGTGCCGCTGGAGTTCGGGAAGTGCAGCAGCGTCTGGTAGACGTTCCTGAACAGCTCCCAGGAACCGTCCCAGGCGCCGGCCGGGTCCAGGACGCTGGGCGTGCTGGTCGTGCCGACCACGATCGCGTCTTCGTCCTCGCCTCCTCCGACCAGCGAGCCGCATCCGGCGAGCAGGCTCGCCGTCACCACCACGGCTGCGCCCTTCAGAGGCTTGTCCTGGCTGAACACTTGTACGCTCCTCGGTCGGCGGTGCCACTACTGCCTGGGGGGGTGCGGGGGGATTTCCGTCGGCTGGCGGGACGGAGCGCGCGCCGCGGTGCGCGTGCCACCGCACGTACGGCAGGGCTTCGAGATGCCTGTCGTGCCGACGACGTGGCAGACCTTACCGCAGCATGTGACGGAGCTGACAGGCATCTGGACCGGGGAAGAGCAGGGGATTCTTCCGGTGACCCGGCCCGGGGCGCCGTCCGGGCCGGGGCGGCTCCGGGGCCTTCGGGGAGCGGGAAGGAGAACGCTCCGGTGCCGGGCCGCCCGGAGGGGGCGGCCCGGCACCGGAGGCGGGCGGCGGGGGGGCGTACGGTCAGCCCACTCCGGCGTTGAGCAGGATGCCGCCGTCCACCACCAGGGTCTGGCCGGTGATCCAGGCGGAGGCGTCGGAGGTGAGGAAGGCCGCCGCTCCCCCGATGTCCTCGGGCGTGCCGAGCCGTCCCATCGGGTAGTGGCCGGCGACCTCCGCCTCGCGCCCCTCGTAGAGGGCGGCGGCGAACTTGGTCTTCACCACCGCCGGGGCGATGGCGTTGACCCGCACGCCCGGCGACATCTCGTGCGCCAGTTGGAGGGTGAGGTTGACCATCGCGGCCTTGCTCATGCCGTAGGCGCCGATGAAGGGCGAGGCGCCCAGCCCGGCGAGGGAGGCGATGTTGACGATGGTGCCGCCGTGCTCCTTCTGCCAGGCCGCCCAGGTGCGCTGGGCGAAGCCGAGGGCGGAGAGCACGTTGGTCTCGAAGACCTTGCGGGCGACGTTCAGGTCCAGCTCGGCGATGGGCCCGAAGACCGGGTTGGTGCCCGCGTTGTTGACCAGGTGGTCGACGCGGCCGAACGCCTCCATGGTGCGCTCGACCGCCTCCGCCTGGTGGGCCTCGTCGTGCGCCTTGCCGGCGACGCCGATGGCCCGGTCGGTGCCGAGCCGTTCGACGGCCTCCTTGAGCGCGTCCTCGTTGCGGCCGGTGATGCACACCCGGTCGCCGCGGGCGACGAGCGCCTCGGCGATGCCGTAGCCGATGCCGCGGCTCGCCCCGGTGACGAGGGCGACCTTGCCGCTGTCGGGTGCCGCGCCGCCGTCCTGCGCCGCGCCGCTGTTCCGTGCTGCCATGGTTCTTCCGTTCCTCGTGGGTCGTCCGGCCGTCAGTCGAGCGGTCCGCCGGCCACGTACAGCACCTGACCGGAGACGAAGCCCGCCTCCTCACCGGTGAAGAACGCGATGGCGTTGGCGATGTCCTCGGGCCTGCCGACGCGCTGGACGGGGATCTGCGAGGCGGCGGCCTGCTGGAAGTCCTCGAAGCTCATGCCGACCCGGGCGGCGGTGGCGGCGGTCATGTCGGTGACGACGAAGCCGGGGGCCACCGCGTTGGCGGTGATGCCGAACTTGCCCAGTTCCTTGGCGAGGGTCTTGGTGAAGCCCTGCAGACCGGCCTTGGCGGCGGAGTAGTTGGCCTGGCCGCGGTTGCCGAGGGCCGAGCTGGAGGAGAGGTTGACGATCCGGCCGAACCCGGCGTCCACCATGTGCTTCTGGCACGCCCGGGACATCAGGAAGGCACCGCGCAGGTGCACGTTCATGACCGTGTCCCAGTCGGAGTCGCTCATCTTGAACAGCAGGTTGTCGCGGAGCACTCCGGCGTTGTTGACCAGGACGGTCGGCGCGCCCAGCTCCTCGGTGACCCGGGCGACGGCGGCCTCCACCTGCTCGGTGACCGACACGTCGCAGCCGACCGCCAGCGCCCTGCCGCCCGCCGCGGTGATCTTCTCCACGGTGTCCTTGCAGGCGGCCTCGTCCAGGTCGAGTACGGCGACGGCCCGGCCCTCGGCGGCCAGCCGGACGGCCGTGGCCGCGCCGATGCCGCGGGCTCCGCCCGTCACGATCGCGACGCGCTGCTCGGTGGTGGACATGCTGGTTCTCCTCGCGCTCGAATGGGTGAGCAACCGCTTAGTACCTCTGGCAGACGTGACGCTAGAAGCACGGACACGCTCTGTCAACGGTCGTCGACACGGGTGAGTCCCAGCCCACGCGCGGGCCCCTTCCCGGACCCTTCCCGGCTCACCCCGCCCCCGGCGGTCCGCCCGCGGCGCGCGGCCGGCCTTCCGTCCACCCGGCATGCGCCGGACCGGCGCGGTCAGCGCACCAGGACGTCCAGCAGCCGCTCGGCCTCCGCCTCGGGATCGGCGGTCAGCCCGGTGTGCACCGGCCCCGGCTGGACGACGGTGGAGCGGGGCGCGACCAGCCAGCGGAAGCGCCGTCCGGCATCCTCCCCGGCGGCCTGCCCGGCGACGTCCCCGCCCCGGCACACGCACTCCACGGCGTGCAGGGCGGCGCGCACTCCCTCGACGTCCACGCCCGGATCCAGCGCCCGCAGCCGGTCCTCGTCCAGGTGGATACGGGCCGCGACGAAGGACCGGGCACGGCAGTAGAGGACGACCCCGGCGTTGATCGACTCACCGCGCTCGACCCGGGGGACCACGCGCAGCACGGCGTACTCGAAGACGTCCCGTCCGCCTGTCAGCCCGCTCACCGCGTCCGCCCGTCCTTCTTCTTCAATCCGCTCACCGCGTCCGCCCAGTCCCTCAGCCAGCCCGGCGCCCTGGACGGCCCGTCCTGGCTCGGGGCGCCGATGGTGATCCGCTCGTGGACCGTACCCGCCCGGGCCGCCAGCACCTCCACGTAGGCGCGGCGCAGCGCGTCCGGCGTGCCGAAGCCCGGCTCGCCGTCCAGCCACTCGTCGGGGACGTCGGCCGCGCACTCGGCCAGCAGCTCCTCCGTCACGCGCGGCGCCAGTTCGGCGGCGGCCGCGGCGATGTCGGGCCCCGCGGGGGCGAGGGCGTGGTCGGAGGCGTCGTACGGCTTGTCGGCGGCCCGGTCGGCGGTGGACCAGTTGTGGTGCCAGATCAGGGTGGCGCCGTGGTCGATGAGCCACAGGTCGCCGTGCCAGACGAGCATGTTGGGGTTGCGCCAGGAGCGGTCGACGTTGCCCACCAGCGCGTCGAACCACACCACGCGCCCGGCCTCCGCGGCGTCCACCCGGTAGGCGAGCGGGTCGAAGCCGATCGAGCCGGGCAGGAAGTCCATCCCCAGGTTCAGCCCGCCGCTGGCCTTCAGCAGCTCCTGCACCTCCTGGTCGGGCTCGCCCAGGCCGATCACCGGGTCGAGCTGGATGCCCACCAGGTCGGGCACGCGCAGGCCGAGCCGCTGGGCCAGCCGCCCGCACAGCACCTCGGCCACCAGGGTCTTGCGGCCCTGACCGGCGCCGGTGAACTTCATGACGTAGGTGCCCAGGTCGTCGGCCTCGACGATGCCGGGCAGCGAACCGCCCTCGCGCAGGGGCGTCACATAGCGCGTGGCGGTGACTTCGGGGAGCATTTCCCCAGGCTATCCGACGTGCCGACCTTGCAATCCACGGTTCTCCGCCGGGCACGCACAGCCCGGGAACACTCGGTGCCCTTGGGGAGTCCGAAGGTCCGGCATGACGCCCGGCCACGATCCCGGTGTGGTGAGCGGCGCTCAGCGCCGCTCACCACACCGGGAGCTCGTACGCGACGTCAGGGAACGGGCCGGCTCATAGGTGGGCAGAGGTGCACCTGGCGAAGAACGATCCGCGTCGTCTCCCCTTCGCGCTCTGCCGGATCCGCCCCCGACCGGGCCCGATGGACCACGTTCTTGTGAACGCTTGGCACACTTTTTTGGATGCGCAGCAGTGCTCGGAGGGGTGCCCGGGCGTCTCCGGGGCCGAGGGGCTTGCGCCCGTCGGGCCGCCTGGGGCGAGGCGGCGGGGCGGGACGCCGCGGGCGCGCCGTGCCCGGTCGGTGCCGTGGCCGCGCGCTCCGGGCGGCTCGGGTCTCTCGCCCGGTTTCGCCTCGATGAGGTGGTGGACGGACCTCCGGTCCTGTCCGGATCGCGGGGTGCCCGATCCGGGGAAGGTGTCGGCGATCGTGGCGTGCGGGGGTCTCCCGGCAGCGGTCCCGGGTTTCGCCGTGGGCGGCCCCTGCCGCGGCACGGCAGAGGAGACGCACGTCACATTCGCCTCTGTCACATCTCGCCGGGCGCTTCCGTCAGGGAGGTGTAACCGTCAACCACGGCAGAGGAGTTCACCATGGACGCTCGCTTGAACCTCCTGGGCAACCCGAACGCGGCCAAGATCTTCAAGCACTTCGTGTCGGCGGGCAAGGTGATCTCGGACTCGACGCTGCCCGCCGCGACACAGGAACTGGTGAAGATCCGCGCCAGTCAGATCAACGGTTGCGCCTTCTGCACCGACATGCACACCAAAGAGGCCGCACACGCCGGGGAGACCCCGGTGCGCCTCAACCTGATCGCGACCTGGCGAGAGGCCACCGTCTTCACCGACGCCGAGCGCGCCGCTCTGGAGCTGGCGGAGCAGGGCACCCGCATCGCCGACGCGGCCGGCGGTGTCACGGACGAGGCGTGGGCGAACGCCGCCAAGCACTACGACGAGGACCAGCTCGCCGCCCTGGTGTCCCTCATCGCCCTCATCAACGCCTTCAACCGCGTGAACGTCATCGTCCGGCAGCCCGCCGGCGACTACCGGCCCGGCCAGTTCGGATGACGGTTCGGATAACGGGGAGCACCGGCCGGGACCGCCGGTGCGGTCTCGCGCGGGCGGCACACGCCCCGGGCGCCTCCCACCGGAGCCCGGGGCGTCGTCCCGTACCGCCGCTCCCCGGCTCCAGCCCCGGAATCCGGACCCGCCCGGCTGAGGCACGCCCCCGTGCGCCGGTCGCCGGGGTCTTCGGACGGGACTCCGGCCCGGCCCGCAAACCTCAAGGCCGGGAGGGACAACGGAGGGTGGACGTGTCGGCGTGCGGGCGTTGGGACCTGGGAACGGTCCCGCGGAGCTTCGTCCCAGGTGGCAGGAGGACGTCCGTTTCGGCGCACCGCCCGCGTCAGCCCTGTGCCTCCGCCAGGAGTGCTCGTATCTCGGCCCCCGAAGCCGGACGGGCCGCCAGGGGGCCGGACGGTCCGCCGGACGGCTCCATGTAGGGATTGCCGTACGCGGGCGTGCCCACTCCGAACAGCCTGCCCTGCGCGAGTGGTCCCGCGTCGACGGTGTCGTACCCGAGGACGTCGAGCAGTGCGGTCGCGTGCCGCTTCGCCTCGGCGTTGTCTCCGGCGAGGGGGAGCGCGGTGCGGTCCTCGGCGCCCGCCGGCCTGCCCAGTACGGCGAGGTGCTGGTGGCCGATGTTGTTGAACGCCTTTACGACGTGCGCCGATTCCCCGAGGTACTGCTGGAGCAGTTCGCTGCTCGTGGTCGAGCCGTTCTCCAGGGCCTCGATCCTGCCGTCGCGCTGCGGGTAGTAGTTGCCGGTGTCGATGACCGTCTTGCCCGCGAG
>NZ_DASQNP010000245.1:0-2506 GCF_035644915.1 Streptomyces sp. | reverse complement strand
CCCGGCCGCCCCCTCGGGGAGGCACCGGCCCGCCGCGGTCTTGATCGTCAACCGGCCCCCACCGGCCCGCAAATCCAGCGCACCAACCGAGTGACCCACCCCCACCACCGCACCCGCACCACACCGCGCGGAGACCGGTCGTCGGCGTACACGCGAACGTGCCCGGTCACGAGGCGCCTCCGGGTGAGGAAGTCGGTCCGCTGCAGGCCCTGTTGCCCGGGCGCGACCGCCGGCGTCCAGGTCGGCTGCCGTCCGCTGTCGGTCCATGACGAGCTGGCCGACGCCCTCCCGTTCACCAACGCCCCGTGAAGAAGGAGCCGCCTTGAGCGAATTGGTCTCCACCTGCATCCGCGCCACGACCGGCAAGCTCGGCCTGCCCCACGTGGCCGAGGCCCTGAACCAGTACGTTCAGCGGGCCGACGAAGCCAAGGCGGGCCGTCTCGGCCTCCCCGACCTGGTGCTCCCCGAGGAACTGGCCGTTTGCGGCGACCGTCGCTTCCGCCAGGGCTTGTGACCGCCGAAGCTCCCGCACCGCAAGACGCTGGAGGACTACGGCCTTCCAGCCAGCCCGACCTCGACCTGCGCACAGTGCAGGATCCGGCCGCCTTGTCGTTCGTCAAGGCCGGGCGAACGCCGTCCTGCTCGGCCCGCCTGGAGTCGGCAAGACCCGTATCGCCGTCGCGACCAGCCGGGCCGACTACGCGGTCTGCTTCACCTGCCTCGACGACATGGTCCGCAACCTCACGGCCGCCGAAGTCGCAGGTCGCTGACCAGTGCACTCGGCACCTGCCTTCGCCCGAGCACCCTGGAGGAAGGGTGACGTCCGCACGCGCCGGATCAGCCTCTGGACGCACGCCTACCGTGACTGTGCGACCTCAGCCCCACAGGCGGCCGCTTCTCCGGGATGACGCGCTCGGCATGCGCGAACCGGAGGATTGGCGCGGGCAGGGAGGGACATCCCCCGCCCACCCCGCACCAGCGACTGGAGGTTCCATGAGTCCTGTGAATTCCCTGCTCCGCACCCGCAAGGCGGCGTCCCTGGCCATGGTTGTCGCGATCGCGGCTTCCGTCACCGCGGTCACCGGGGCCACAGCGGCGTCCGGCAGCCCGCGAGAGCGGCCGGCGCGGGCAAGCGTCACCGGGGCCGCCACGTTCCGCCTGCCGTATCTGGAGGACGCCGACATCCGCTCGCTGACGTTCGATGCGCACGCCGCCCCCTTCAGCAGACCGATCCCCGGCGTACCCGGCGGGCTGCCGACCGACGCGTACGGCACGGTGAAGGTCTCCCACTACTCGGCGGCGCAGGACGTCACCTACACCGCCGAAGGTGCGGTCGACTGCCTGACGACCGCGCCCGGTAGCGCCACCCTGACCGCGGTCATCACCGAGGTGAGCGCCGGAGGTCCGGACTGGGTGGGGAAGCGGCTGGGGTTCAGCGTCCATGACGGCGGCGTGGACAAGCACGGGAAGACATCGCGGGACCGGGTGGGATTCTCCTGGGACGACGGGGTGAACTGGACGATCGGCGCCGACGCGCACCTGGATTCGGTGGGTTCCTGCATGGCACCTGCCCCCTTCGCACCCGTCACGGAGGGTGGGTACCGGGTCCGGCACGCGGATCTGCCGCTCTGGCCGATGGGCTGAGCCTCGCACCGGGCACAGGCGTCGACGTTGCCGCCGGTGGCCTCTACCGCCGGCTGGCGGTCGATCGCGTCGTAGGCCGGGTGGATCCTGCTGGTCAGTCCGTCGCGGGATCGGCCGGACTCGTGGCCGCGATGCCCCTCTGCGGGCCCCGGCCGTATCGGCTCTGGTCCGGGTGGCGGGGAGCATGCGGTGACGGTGCCGTCGGCGGTCCAGCGGCGGACCCGGGCGTGCCGGGTGGCCCGGGAGCCGTACCGTTCGGGTACGTCCCGCCGGGCCACCCGGCCCGGAACGTCCACACGCTCCCGTTCAGGACCGTCCGGCCGTCCAGTCGGCTGCGCCCTCGGGCGACCGGGGCAGCAGCGGACGGATGAACCCCGCCTCGGCAACGGCCGGTTCACGGCGGCGAACCACCCGACAAAGCCCATGGAAGACCGATGAAGAGCGTGGGTTCCGGCCCCGCCGCGCCTGCGGCGGGGCCACGGCTGCTTGTCGTGGTTCAGGGGAGCGGGCCGGGAGACGGTCGGGCCGATGTGCAGGAGGTCTGCCGGGAGTTGATTCCGGCTGGGAACACGTTCGCGTTCCTGACGGAGCATCGTGCCGCGCTGTTCCCGGCCGGGATGTTCACGGACAGGTATCCGTCGGCGAACGGGCGGCCGAGCATGCCGCCGCAGAGTCCGGCCGCGGTGGTCATGCCGCAGGCCCTGTACGGCACGGCGTTCGGCTCTTCGACGCCGCCCCACGTCCGGCGCTCATGGCCCGGTCGGCCCGTCCCTCTCGGCCGTGCCTCCCCTCTGCCCGGTGGTTGGGGGTGTCGTTTGTGGGTGCCCCTGCCGCGTGGTCCGGCCGGGCGTTCGGGTGGGCC
>NZ_DASQNP010000244.1:0-91920 GCF_035644915.1 Streptomyces sp. | reverse complement strand
GGGTGCATCCGGATGTGTCCGGAGATGTCCAGCATCCCACCGGAGGGCGGCGAGCGGGAGCCGGCGCGCGTCCGCCGCCCCGCCGGGCCGCCCCGGGGCCGCGGCGGCGGTGCGCCTAGTAGGACTCCGTTAGGTCTGTCTGGATCCGCCGGTTCTGCGGTGGTCGGCGGGCAGAGGGCGGTGACAGGTGGTGCAGATGCCGGTCCAGCACCTCAGCACGTCCTGAAGGACATCGAGGATCTGGTAGAGCGTGAGGCCGGCATGGCGGCTTTTGGGACCAGACGCTGTTCGGTGAGGAAGGCATGGGCGGCCGTAACGAGGGTGACGTGGTGGTGCCAGCCGGACCAGGACCGTCCCTCGAAGTGATCCAGGCCGAGCCCGTGCTTGAGCTCGCGGTAGTCGTGTTCGATGCGCCAGCGGATCTTCGCCAGCCGCACCAGGTCCTCGACCGGGGTGTTCGGCGGCAGGTTGGACAGCCAGTAGCCGGTGGGCGCCTCGACCTCGGCGGGCCACTCGGCCAGCAGCCAGCAGTCCGGCAGCACCCCGTCCCACCAGCCCTGCTCGGCCGAGGCCCGGGACCGGATCGGCCGCTCGACGGCCTTGCCGGCCGGACGCACCCGCACTGCCGCAAACCGCGAGCGCATCCCACCGCGCGAGCCCAGGCGCCAGGTGACCTCACCGAACGCCTGTCGGCCAAGACCGGCTGCGAGATCGGCCACCGACCGGGGCGGTCGCCGGTAGCGCGGCTGCGGCCAACAGCCGACATTCCCCTTGCGGGGCGGTGTTTCGGGCACCGCCTCGAAAGGGTGAACTGCCACGTCGCTGCGGACCGCCATCACGTAGCCGATGCCGCGGGTCTCCAGCGCGGCGCGCAGGTAGGCGTTCTGGCCGTAGGCGGCGTCGGCCACCACCACCGGCGGCGCCATGCCCCATCCGGCCAGCTCGTCGAGCATGTCCAGGGCCAGCAGCCACTTCTCGCGGTGGCCGACGTCGTCGGGCACGAGCACCTTCGCTCTGCGCTCGGTATCCGAAGCCCACTCCCGTGGCAGGAACAGGCGCCAGGACACCGGACAGGAGGCGGCATCGGTAACCGCGTGCACGCTCACCGCCACCTGGCAGTTGGCCCTTTTGCCCAGCGCCCCGCAGTACTGCCGGGCCACCCCGACCGACCACCGGCCGTCCTTGGGGAAGGACACGTCGTCGATCACCCAGGCTTCCGGGCCGATGAGATCCACCATGCGTTCGGCGATCCGCCGCCGCACCGGCACCGGGTCCCAGGGCGACTGGTTCACGAACTGCTGCAGGTTCTGCTCGTTGCCGTCCGGCAGCCGCTCGGCCATCGCCTGGATCGATTTGCGCCGCCCGTCCAGCATCAGCCCGCGCAGGTAGCAGTCGCCTTTGGCCCGCTGGTCCCGTCGCGGCACCGACGCGAACACATCCGCTACAAACTGCGCTAACTCGTCCCGTAACTCCTGAACTTGGCGCATGTCCATACCGCCCACCATGCACCACACCACCGCACAGACCTAACGGAGTCCTACTAGGGGAGTGGCGGATGGCGGCGGTGCCCGCGTAGGTCGCGGTCGGTGGTGAGGGGTCTGCCGTGGCCCTGGCAGGGGGTGGGGCTGGTCGGGGGGAGGGGCGCGCTTTCGGGGTGGCTTGCTGGGCGCGGGGTTTCTTCCGCCCCGGGCCGGGGTCGCTCGGTGGCCGGTCCACAGGGTGTGGAGGGCGTCAGGCGGTGGGGGCCGTCCGGTGGAGGAAGTCGGTGAGCAGGGCGGTCACCTCGGCGGGGCGTTCCAGGCCGGGGAGGTGGCCGGCCCAGGGGAGTTCGAGGTGGCGGGCGTGGGGGAGGAGGGAGGCCAGGCGGGCGGCGATGCGGCGGAAGTCGGGCAGGTCGTGGGTGCCGGAGACGGCGAGGACGGGGCCGTGGATCGCCGCGAGGTCCAGGACCGGCTCGGGGGCTTCGGGGACGTCGCCGGCCGCGAGCTGCACCTCGAAGGCGTGCCGTTGCATCCGCCGCACCTTCGCGCGGGTCGCCTCGTCGGCCTCCGGACCGAGCCAGGTGGCCACGTTGAGTTCGACGGCTCCGGCGAGGTCGCCGGCGTCGAGCAGCGCCTCCTCGCGCTCGTCGAACGCCGCCAGTTCGGCGGAGGGCCGGTGGCCGGGCATCCCGGAGCAGAGCAGGGCCATCGCGGTCACCCGCTCCGGCCGGCGGGCGGCGGCCTCCAGGGCGACGCGTCCGCCGTAGGAGGAGGCGACCAGCGCCGCCCGCTCGATGCCGAGGGCGTCCAGCAGGGCCAGGACGTCGTCGGCGTCGCGGTGGGGGGAGGTCGCGGCGGGGGTGTCGCCGAAGCCGCGGAAGTCGCAGCGCACCACCCGGTGTCCGGCGTCGGCCAGGGGCGCCCACTGCGGGTCCCACATCCGCCGGTCGCAGACGGAGGAGTGGAGCAGCAGCAGGGCGGGGCCGTCCCCGGCCACGTCGTACGAGAGCGGCACCGGGCCGGTCACAGGGCGAACTCTTCGCCCGCGCCGTACGCCCGCACCACCGCTTCCCCGGGCGCGGTCCCCGTACGCACCAGGTGCACCCGTCCGGCGCCGGAGACCCGGGCGCTGTGCCCGTCCACGGTGAGCAGGGTGTTCTCGTCGACGGCCACGCCCTGGCGGGCCAGGCCCCGGGCGACCACCTCCACCAGCCGGGGGAGCGTCCCCCACTGCGCGGTGTGCACCTCGACGGCGCCCGGCAGGAGGCCGAGGCCGGGGCGGACGTCCAGCTCCTCCAGGTCCTCGGCGGTGTCCGGGGGACAGACGGGGACGCCGTCGGAGAGCCAGCCGCCGACCACCGCGTGCTCCGCGGCGATCGCCGCGCCCGCCGAGAAGCCCGCGTACGGCAGGCCCCGCATGACCCGCAGGGTGAGGGCGTCGAGGACGTCGGCCAGCGCGTCGTGGTAGGCGGGGGTGAGGCCGCCGCACACCAGCAGCGCGTCCGCGCCGTCCAGCGAGGCCGGGTCGAACGTCCCGCCAGGCGGCACCGGGACCGGCACCGGGACGCACGGGGCGACCGCGCGCAGGACGGCCTCGAAGCGGGCGAAGTACTCGACGCCGTCGCCCTCGTCGATCAGCAGGCAGGCGACGGTGGGGTCGGTTCCGGCCTCGGCGAGGAACGGGCCGTAGACCGCGGCGGCGGCTTCCCCGTCCCAGCCGCCGCCGATCAGGTGCGTGCTCATGGTGCTGTGTTCCTCCGGAGGTCCGCGCGGTGCGGCTCGGACGGTAACAACGCGCCGGGCGGGTGCGCGAAGGAATTACCGGGAAGCCACCCGGCCGTGCGCCCGACTCGGCCCCGTGACCTCAAGAGATGCTCAATCCGGTGGAGCGGCCGTCCCCCGGGGCGGACGACGGCGCCATGTTCGGTGGCGGAAGGAGCGAGAGGACGGTCGTCGTCCTGCGGGACTCCCGGGAGGTCCTCGCGGCCCTGGAGCGGGCGCCGGAGGCGGCCTCCGAGGAGGAGCGGCCCGGCCTGGAGAAGGCCCTGGCGGTCGCCGCCGGGGCCGCGGCGGACGACGAGGCGCGGGCGCGGGCCCGGTGGACCCGGCAGCGGCTGGCGGCGGTCGGCTTCGACGGGCCGCTGGACTCGGTCGGGGCCGTCAGGGCCCTGCGCCGGGCCGAGCCGTCCCTGAGCCTGCGGTCGGCGGTGGAACTGACCAGGGAGGCGGCGGCCGGGGCCGCCTGAGGGCCCGTGCCGCCCGGACGCGTCGGCGCGTCCGGGCGGCACGGTCGTCGGGCAGGCGGCCCGACGGGTCGTCAGACGGGGAAGCGGCGGCCGATCCAGCGCCAGGCCAGCTCCAGGACCACCGCGGAGGCGGCCGCGACGCCGACCGCCGTCCACGGCATCACCGTGCCGACCAGGCGCACGGCGAAGAAGTCCTGGAGGAACGGGGTGACCAGGACGACCACGAAGGCCCCCGCCATGGTGAGCACCAGGCCGATCCGCCACCAGGTGTAGGGGCGGGCGACGATCGCCAGGACCCAGAGCGCGACCAGGAACAGCGTCAGCGTCGCCGCACTGGTCTCGGCCGCCAGCGCCCCGGGACCGGTGTAGTGGTGACGGGCCAGCAGGTAGACGGTGAAGGTGGCCGTCGCCGCGACGACGCCGGAGGGGATCGCGTACCGCATCACGCGCCGTACGAAGTGCGGTCTGGCGCGCTCCTTGTTGGGGGCCAGGGCCAGGAAGAAGGCGGGGATGCCGATGGTCAGGCCGCCCAGCAGGGTCAGGTGGCGGGGGAGGAAGGGGTAGGGCACCTGGGAGGCGATGACCAGCAGGGCCAGCAGCACCGAGTAGACGGTCTTGGTCAGGAAGAGGTTGGCGACGCGCTCGATGTTGCCGATGACCCGCCGGCCCTCGGCGACGACCGACGGCAGGGTCGAGAAGGAGTTGTTGAGCAGCACGATCTGCGCCACCGCCTTGGTCGCCTCCGAGCCCGAGCCCATCGAGACGCCGATGTCGGCGTCCTTCAGGGCCAGGACGTCGTTGACGCCGTCGCCGGTCATGGCCACGGTGTGGCCGCGGGACTGGAGGGCGCCGACCATGTCGCGCTTCTGCTGCGGGGTGACGCGGCCGAAGACCGTGCCGTCCTCCAGGGCCGCCGCCAGCTCCTCGCGGTCGTCGGGGAGCGTACGGGCGTCCACCGTGGATTCGGCGCCCGGCAGGCCGAGCTTGGCGGCGACGGCGCCGACCGACACGGCGTTGTCGCCGGAGATGACCTTCGCCGAGACGTTCTGCTCGGCGAAGTAGCGCAGGGTGTCGGAGGCGTCGGGACGCAGCCGCTGTTCGAGGACGACCAGGGCCACGGGGACGGTGGCGGTGGGGTCCTCGGCCAGGGCGGGGTCGTCCAGGGCGCGGGAGGTGCGGGCCAGCAGCAGGACGCGCAGCCCCTCCTCGTTGAGGCGGTCGGCCTCGGCGAGGGTGCGGTCCCCGGGGGCGAGCAGGACGTCCGGGGCGCCCAGCAGCCAGGTGCTCTCCGTGCCGTCCGGCTCGGTGAAGGCCGCGCCGCTGTACTTGCGGGCGGAGGAGAACGGCAGGGTGTCGGTGCACCGCCAGCCGGCCGCGTCCTCGGCGGGGTGGGCGTCGATGATCGCCTTCAGGCTGGCGTTGGGGTGCGGGTCGCTGCCGCCGAGGGCGGCGAGGACCTGCCGTACGTGTGCCGGGTCGGCGCCGCCCAGCGGCCGTACCTCCGTCACGTCCATGCCGCCCTCGGTGAGGGTGCCGGTCTTGTCCAGGCAGACGACGTCGACGCGGGCCAGTCCCTCGATGGCGGGCAGTTCCTGCACCAGGCACTGCTTGCGGCCGAGCCGGATGACGCCGATGGCGAAGGCGATGGAGGTCAGCAGGACCAGGCCCTCGGGCACCATCGGCACGATGCCGCCGACCATGCGGCGGACCGCCTCGTCGGGGTCGTTGTCCTCCACCAGGAGCTGGCTGAGGACCAGGCCGATCGCGGCCGGGACGATCATCCAGGTGATGTACTTGAGGATCTGGCTGATGCCGCTGCGCAGTTCGGAGTGGACGAGCGTGAAGCGGGAGGCCTCCTCGGCGAGTTGGGCGGCGTACGCCTCGCGGCCGACCTTGGTGGCGGTGAAGGCGCCGCTGCCGGCGACGACGAAGCTGCCGGACATCACCGTGTCGCCGGGGTGCTTGAGCACCGGGTCGGCCTCGCCGGTGAGCAGGGACTCGTCCACCTCCAGGCCGTCGGACTCGGTGACGGTGCCGTCCACGACGACCTTGTCGCCGGGGCACAGCTCCACCAGGTCGCCGAGCACGATCTCGTTGGTGGAGACCTCCACGCCGCGGCCGTCGCGGCGGACGGTGGGCTTGGCCTCGCCGATGACGGCGAGGTTGTCCAGCGTCCGCTTGGCGCGCAGCTCCTGGACGATGCCGATGAGCGTGTTGGCGAGGATGACGAAGCCGAACAGGCCGTCCTGGATGGGGCCGACGACCAGGATGATCGCGAAGAGGACGCCGATGATGGCGTTGAAGCGGGTGAAGACGTTGGCGCGGACGATGTCGGCCGTGGAGCGGGAGGACCGCACGGGGACGTCGTTGACCTCGCCGCGGGCGACGCGTTCGGCGACCTCGGCGGCGGTGAGGCCGGGGGCCTTCGGGGCGGTGGTCGTCCCGGCGCCCCGTCCGGGGTCTCTCGCCGCGTCGAGGGTCGGCGCGGCGAGCGCCGTGCCGTCGTGCGGCTCCGCGGTGCCGCGTGTGGTCTCAGCCCGTTCCGTCATGGCCCAGACAGTACGAGGCGAACGCGCCGCGGTGCGCGTGTTCTGTGCCACACAAGGGTTTTCCCCGGGGGAAATCGGGGATGACTTCTGCTTTTTCCGGAGGCCGCCCGGGAGAGGAGCGCCCGGGGGAGGAGCGTCCGGGCCGGCGGGCGTCAGTCGGAGAGGGCGGAGCCGTCGGGACCGACCCCGGGGGTGCCGGCGGCGCCGGTCTCCCCGGAGGGCTTCCCGGAGGACTCCCCGGCCCGGCGGGCGCGCAGGGTCGCCTCGCGGCGGCGGACGTACCAGATGCCGATCAGGCCCAGGAGGCCGCCGGCCAGGCAGGTCCACAGCCACCAGGTGCGGTCGCGGTCGGCGAACCAGCCGTAGAAGGGGAGCTGGACCAGGAAGAGGACGAACCAGATGACCGTGCCGCCCACCACCGTGGCGACGACGTTGCCCTCCAGGGGCTCGGGGGCCTCACGCTCGCCGTTGGTCCACCTGCTCAAGCGCATCGTCCGGCCCCTTCGGTCTTCCCTCGCACCCCGTCGCCCGTCGTTCCACGGGGCTGCGCACCAGCGTAACGAGGGGGCGGGTGTGGGGAGGGTCACGACGGGGCCGAGGAATGTCTACGCGCGGAGATGGCCTTTCCGTTCCTAGTGCGTTCATACTGAAAACGTCCTGAACTGGCTGGTTCTGTTTGTAGGAACCTCCAAATTCGTCCCCGTACCGCTCAGTGAAGGTCGCGCATGTCCACTCCGGCCACCGCCACCCAGGCCACGCCAGAAACCCCTGACAAGGACTCCGGCACCCCGCCGCCCGGGAGCGGCCTCGACCGGTTCTTCAAGATCTCCGAGCGGGGCTCGACGGTCGGCCGCGAGCTGCGCGGCGGGCTGGCCACCTTCTTCGCGATGGCCTACATCGTCGTGCTGAACCCGATCATCCTCGGCGCGGGCCAGGACAAGTTCGGCCAGCAGCTCGACAACGCCCAGCTCGTCACCGCCACCGCGCTGATGGCCGGGCTCTCCACCCTCCTGATGGGAGTCATCGGCAACGTCCCCATCGCCCTGGCCGCCGGCCTCGGCATCAACGCCGTGGTCTCCCTCCAGCTCGCGCCCCAGATGAGCTGGCCCGACGCCATGGGCATGGTGGTCCTGGCGGGTCTGGTGCTGATGCTCCTGGTCGCCTCCGGGCTGCGGGAGCGCGTCATGGACGCCATACCCGGCGGGCTGCGGCGGGCCATCGCCATCGGCATCGGCCTGTTCATCACCCTCATCGGCCTGGTGGACTCCGGCTTCGTCACCCGCAACCCCGATGCCGCGCACACCACCGTCCCCCTCGGCCTCGGTCAGGGCGGTCAGCTCCAGGGCTGGCCGGTGCTGGTCTTCGTGCTCGGGCTCGCGCTGACCTTCGTCCTGGTCGTACGGGGGGTCAAGGGCGCGATCCTCCTCAGCATCGCCGCGATGACCGTCCTGGCCGTGGTGATCAACGCCGTCGCCGACATCCCCGACGCGGCGTGGGGCCTGGCCGTGCCCAATGTGCCCGAGAAGATCGTCAGCACCCCCGACTTCGGCCTGCTGGGCCAGGTCAGCCTCTTCGGCGGCTTCGAGGAGGTCGGCCTGCTGACCGGCTGCCTGTTCGTCTTCACCGTGCTGCTGTCCGGCTTCTTCGACGCGATGGGCACCATCATCGGCGTCGGCGAGGAGGCGCGGCTGACCGACGACAAGGGCCGGCTGCCCCGCATGGGCCGCATCCTGATGGTGGACGGCGTCGCCGTCGCGGGCGGCGGCCTCGGCTCCTGCTCGGCCAACACCTGCTTCGTGGAGTCCACCGCCGGGGTCGGCGAGGGCGCCCGCACGGGTCTGGCCAACATCATGACCGGCGCCCTGTTCCTGCTGGCCCTGGTCTTCACGCCGCTGGCCACCGTGGTGCCGTCCCACGCCGCGACCCCCGCGCTGGTCGTCGTCGGCTTCCTGATCATGGCGTCGAACGTGCGGGAGATCGACTGGAGCGACCACACCGTGGCCGTCCCGGCGTTCCTGACGCTGATCTCGATGCCGTTCACGTACAGCATCACCAACGGCATCGGCATGGGGGTGCTGTCCTACATCCTGCTGCGCACGGCCACCGGGCGCTTCCGCGAGATCCCGTGGCTGCTGAACGCCGTCGGCGCCTGCTTCCTGGTGTACTTCCTGCTCGACCCGATCGAGCAGGCGCTGGGGATCAAATGAGCCGGGCGGGCGTCCGCGCTCAGGCGGTCCCGCCCGCGTAGAAGCGCTGGGTCTCGTCCACGGACGAGGTGAAGCGCTCGTCGAAGTCGACACGGATGAGCGTCCGGACCACGTAGTCCTGGACGCTCATTCCGCGTTTGGCGGCGTGGCGGCAGAGCCGGTCGAGCAGTTCGCCGTCCAGCCGTAGGCTGAGCACTTTCGATCCCGTCGGTTCCATGGGGACACGGTCTCCGGGGGGTCGGGGGCGGCGTGTCAGCTTTCCATACGAATTCACTCATATGGGTGACGAAGGCCACCCCGGGTACACCTTCCTCGGGCTAGTCCTTAGACGAAGTAATGAGTTAGGCTAATAAACATGCCGGATCTGTCCCGGGGCGAGGACGCCGCAGCGGTGAACGCCCTCCGCTCCGCCACGATGCGCCTCGCGCGTCGCATCAAGCACCAGCGCGTCGACGAGTCGCTGAGCCCGACGGAGATGTCGGTCCTCGGCACCCTCGCCCGCTGCGGCTCGGCCACGCCGGGCGAGCTGGCGCGCAAGGAGCACGTCCAGCCGCCGTCGATGACCCGCATCGTGGCGATGCTGGAGGCGAAGGGCCTCGTCCGGCTGGAGCCGCATCCGGGCGACCGCCGCCAGAAGGTGGTGACCCAGACGGAGCTGGCCGAGGAGGTGCTCGCCGCGAGCCGCCGCAAGCGGAACGCGTGGCTGGCGGAACTCGCCGGTCAGCTCGACGAGGACGAGTGGGCGCTGCTGCGCGCCGCCGCCCCCGTCCTGGAGAAGCTCGCGCAACTGTAGGAGGAGTCGCACCCACGAGGAGGCGAAAAGGTCTTGAGTTCGGGACCCGGAGCACACTCCGCACCCGCACCTGACGAGAACACCAACCACACCACCACCACTCAGGCCGACGACCCCCGGCCCTCGACGTTCAGCTCGCTGCGCATCCGCAACTACCGGCTGTTCGCGACGGGCCAGCTCGTCTCCAACACCGGCACCTGGATGCAGCGCATCGCCCAGGACTGGCTGGTGCTCAGCCTCACCGGATCGGCGACGGCCGTCGGCATCACCACCGCGCTGCAGTTCCTCCCCATGCTGCTCTTCGGGCTGTACGGCGGCGTCATCGCCGACCGCTACCCCAAGCGCAAGATCCTGCTGTTCACCCAGTCGGCGATGGGCCTCACCGGCCTCGCGCTCGCCGCGCTGACCCTCACCGGCCACGTCCGGATCTGGCACGTCTACGCGCTCGCCTTCGTCCTGGGACTGGCGACCGTCGTGGACAACCCCGCCCGGCAGACCTTCGTCTCCGAGATGGTCGGCCCCCGGCAGCTCCCCAACGCGGTCTCCCTCAGCAGCGCCAACTTCCAGTCCGCCCGCCTGATCGGCCCGGCCGTCGCCGGCGTGCTCATCACGGCCGTGGGCAGCGGCTGGGCGTTCCTGCTCAACGGCCTGTCCTTCGTCGCGCCGATCACCAGCCTGCTGCTGATGCGCCCCGACGAACTGCACCGCGTCGAGACCGCCCCGCGCGCCAAGGGGCAGCTCCGGGAGGGCCTGCGCTACGTACGGAGCAGGCCGGACCTGATCTGGCCGATCACCCTGGTCGGGTTCGTCGGCACCTTCGCCTACAACTTCCCGATCTGGCTCTCCGCCTTCACCGACAAGGTCTTCGACGAGGGCGCGGGCACCTACGGCCTGCTCAACTCCCTGATGGCGGCCGGCTCGGTGACCGGTGCGCTGCTCGCGGCCCGGCGCGGCACGAGCCGGATGCGGGTCATGGTCGGCGCCGCGCTGGCCTTCGGCCTGCTGGAGCTGGTGGCGGCCGTCGCCCCGGCGTTCTGGCTGTTCGCCGCCCTGATGGTGCCCATCGGCGCGGTGGGCCTGACCTTCAACGTGACCGCCAACTCCACCGTCCAGCTCGCCTCCGACCCGGCGATGCGCGGCCGTGTGATGAGCCTGTACATGATGGTGTTCATGGGCGGCACCCCGCTCGGCGGACCGCTCATGGGCTGGATCACCGACGCCTACGGCGCCCGCATCGGCTTCCTGTCGGGCGGCCTGATCTCCGCCGTGGCCGCCGTCGCGACCGGCCTGGTGCTGGCCCGGATCAGCGGACTGCGGCTGCGGGTGGACCTCCGGCGCGGCCGGCGCGGCGTGGCGTTCGTGCCGGTGACGCGCGGGGAGGGGCAGGAGAGCATAGCGGGCGCCGGGAAGACCCCGGCCCGCGCCACCGCCACCGCCCCGCCCACCGCTCCGGCCGCCGCCGCGGCCGCGGCTCCGCCCGCCTCCCCGTCCGCCGCCCCGGGCGACGACAGGGAGCACCGCAGGAAAGTACTCGCATGAGACTCTTCACGGCCGTCCTGCCGCCCCCCGGCGCCCTGACCGAACTGGCGGGGGCGGTGGAGCGGCTGAAGGGCCTGCCCGACGCGGACCGGTTGCGCTGGGCCAGGCCCGAGGGCTGGCACTTCACCCTCGCCTTCCTGGGCGAGGTGGACGAGGCCCTCCTGCCCGGGCTGCGCGAACGCCTGGCGCGCGCCGCCCACCGCCACCCCGCCTTCGGCCTCCGGCTGGCCGGGGGCGGGCGCTTCGGCGACCGGGTCCTGTGGGTCGGGGTCGAGGGCGACCGCACGGCCCTGCGCCGGCTGGCGGACTCCGTCACGGCGCAGGTCCGCCGCGCCGGGGTGCCGACCGAGGACCGCCCCTACAAGCCGCACCTGACCGTCGCCCGCGCCGGCCGTACGGCCCGCCGCGTGGACCTGCGCCCGTACGCGGCGGCCCTGGGCGGCTTCTCGGGCAGCGACTGGCGGGCGGAGGAGTTCGCCCTCGTCCGCAGCCACCTGCCCTCCTCCGGGGTGCCCGGCGAGCACCCCCGGTACGAGACGCTGGAGGCCTGGCCGCTGGGCCGCTGAGCGGGCGGGCTACCGTGGGGGGCGTGGATCCGAAGACCCGTAACCGCATCGTGAGCGGCGCGCTCGTGCTGATGCTCGCCGTGGTGGTCCTGGCGGCCGTGCTCGGCTGACGGGCCGCCGGGCCCGGCACCGGCGGACGGCGGGGGCGCCCGTCACCGGGCGCCCTCCACCCGTCCGCGCCGTTCGCGGACCCGACGGCTCACCGATTCACCGGCTCACCGGCTCACCAGGCGAACGCCTCCGGGGACGGACCCGGGCCGGGGAAGATCTCCTCCAGCGACGCCAGCAGCTCCTCGCCCAGCTCCAGCTCCACCGCGCGCAGCGCGGAGCCGAGCTGCTCCAGCGTGCGCGGTCCGGTGATCGGACCCGTCACGCCCGGCCGGGTGAGCAGCCAGGCCAGGGCCACCTCGCCGGGCTCCAGACCGTGCTTGTCGAGCAGGTCCTCGTACGCCTGGATCCGCGCGCGGAGCGCGGGGTCCGCCAGCGCCTCGGCCGAGCGCCCCGAGGTGGTGCGCGCGCCGCCGCCCTCGCGCTCCTTGCGGATCGCGCCGCCCAGCAGGCCGCCGTGCAGCGGCGACCACGGGATGACCCCCAGGCCGTAGCCCTGCGCGGCCGGGACGACCTCCATCTCGGCGCGGCGCTCGACCAGGTTGTACAGGCACTGCTCGCTGACCAGCCCGAGGCTGCCGCGGCGGGCGGCGGCCTCGTTGGCCTGGGCGATGTGCCAGCCCGCGAAGTTGGACGACCCCGCGTAGAGCACCTTGCCCTGCTGGACCAGGACGTCGATGGCCTGCCAGATCTCCTCCCACGGGGTGTTCCGGTCCACGTGGTGGAACTGGTAGAGGTCGATGTGGTCCGTCCGGAGCCGCTTGAGGCTGGCGTCCACGGCCCGGCGGATGTTCACCGCCGACAGCTTGTCGTGGTTGGGCCAGGCCTCGCCGTCGGGGCCCATGTTCGCGTAGACCTTGGTGGCCAGCACCACCTTGTCCCGGCGGCCCCCGCCCTTCGCGAACCAGGTGCCGATGATCTCCTCGGTGCGGCCCTTGTTCTCGCCCCAGCCGTAGACGTTGGCGGTGTCGAAGAAGTTGACGCCCGCGTCGAGGGCGGCGTCCATGATGGCGTGGCTGTCGGCCTCGTCGGTCTGCGGACCGAAGTTCATCGTGCCGAGGACCAGGCGGCTGACCTTGAGACCGGTGCGTCCGAGTTGCGTGTACTCCATGGTCACCAGCCAACGCGTTGGAGCGGGCTCAAGGCAAGGGCGGACCGTGCGGCGCGTCGTACGGGCCGCCGATCCCCCACCCCTGGTGCAGCGCCTCGGCGAAGGCGGCGGCGATGCGGTGCTCGCCGGAGGCGGTCGGATGGGTGCCGTCGTAGGTGTCGCGGTCCAGGTCCCAGCCGCGCGGCGGCGAGGCGAGCAGCAGCGGCGAGAGGGGGGTGGACAGCTCGGCCACGGCCTTGGCCAGCAGCTCGTTGAAGCGCTCGCACTCGGCGGCGAAGAAGGCGTCGTGCCGGGCCCGGACGTTGGGGATCACCGGCAGCACCACCGCCCGCACCCGCGGCTCGGCGGACCGGGCCCCGGCGAGGAAGCGGTGGACGTTCTCGGCGGTGCGGCCGGAGTCGGTGTAGAAGCCCAGGTCTATCAGACCGAGGGAGATCAGCAGGGTGTCGGCGCGGTGCTCCCGCACCACGTCGGCCACCAGGGGCGCCATGTGCAGCCAGCCCTCGCCCCAGCCCGCCAGGTGGCGGCGGGCGGGCGCGGGGAAGTCCGGATCGGCGTAGGCGTGGGAGACGGGGGCGTCGGCCGCCTTGTCGTACAGCGCGTCGCGCGGGCCGGTGATCTCGTACGCCTCGCCCAGGGGCCCGCACGTCCGCTCCAGGTGCCGCCACATGCGGTGGCGCCAGGTGTGCTCACCGGCGCTGCCGATGGTCATGGAGTCGCCGACGAAGAGGAAACGCATCCGCTCATCCTCCCGGACGGCCTCCCCGGCCTGCGACGTGACGCCCGTCACCCGCCCCCCGGCGGGTGCCGGTCCCCGGACCGCGCGGCGGCCCGGGAACCGGCCGGGGAGACGCCCCGGGCGTCAGCCGTCGGAGCGCTCCCCGGAGACGACCTGCTGCCGCAGCTCCACCAGCGCCCGCAGGGCGTGGCTGTACATCTGGATGCTCTTCTCGCTGTGCGAGTCGACGGCGGTCCTGACCTCCTTGAAGACCTTGGCGATGGTCTCGTCCAGCTCGTTCCTGTCGATGCCGTTCACTCTTCCTCTTCTCCTCTCTCGGTGGGGTCCCGGCGGGATTTCAGCGGGACCGGTCACCCCTGGCGGACGGGCCACCAGGTGATGTTCTGCCAGGGACCGCAGTCCCCGGTGTCCGCGGTGCCGCGGCACACGGTGAGGTAGCCGGTGGTGGTGGGCCGGTAGACGTGCCGCAGGCTGACGTCCACGCTGCCCGTGCCGCACACCTCGGCGTACTTGCGGGGCATGGCCGGGGCCAGGTCGTAGGTGTAGCGGATCCACAGCGCGTAGCAGCCGCTGCCGGTGTTCGACAGTTTCCCCTGGATCACCAGGGTGCGGTCGAGTCCGGTCGAGCCCGGCTCGGTCCACCGGTGGCCCTCGGCCGCGGCCGTTCCGTGCCGGGCCGACCACGCGACGGCGCCGGCGGGGGCGCCGTCCGCCGCGCTCGCGGGGGCGGCGGTGGCGGCCAGCAGGGCGGTGGTGGCGGCCGCGAGCGCGGCCCGGGTACGTGTGCGCATCAGATCGGCTCCTTCTGTCGTGGGGAGAGGTCGGGCGGGGTGCGCACGCCGTGGTGGCGGCGGAGCGCGGTCAGGGCGGCGAGGTACCCGCACATGCCGTGCACGGACGGCCCGGGCGGGGTGGACGCCGAGCACAGGTACACCCCGCGCAGCGGTGTGGCGTACGGGTTCCAGCGCGCCACCGGACGGGCGAGGGACTGGCGCAGCGTCATGGCGCCCGCCCCGATGTCCCCGCCGGTGTAGTTGGGGTTGTAGGTCTCGTACTCGGCGGCGGGGATGCCGCGGGAGGCGACGATCGTGTCGCTGAAGCCGGGCGCGTACTCCTCGATGCGCCGGCGGATCGTCTCCACCGGGTCGCGGGTGTCGCCGTTGGGGACGTGGGCGTAGGCCCACACGGGCCGTCTGCCGCCCACGGCCCGGGTGGGGTCGGTGACGGCCGGGTCGACGACCAGCACGAACGGGTCGTCGACGCGTCTGCCGGCCGCGGTGGCGGTCTCCTGGCGGACGATGTCGGCGCGGGTGCCGCCGAGGTGGACGGTGCCGGCCCGCCGCACCAGCGGGTTCCGCCAGGGGATGGGCGCGGAGACCAGGAAGTCGGCCTTCGCCGCCCCGGGGCCGTAGCGGAAACGCTCCAGGGCGCGCCGGTAGCGGGCGGGCAGCCGCCGCCCGGCGAGGGCGAGGAACTCCTTGGGGCCGACGTCCAGCAGGACCAGGGGGAAGCCGTCGAGTTCGGCCAGGTCCCTCACGCGGTGGCCGGTGTGGAAGGTGCCGCCGTGCGCGGTGATGTCGGCGGCCAGGGCGTCGGCGATGCGGACGCTGCCGCCCTCCGGCAGGGGCCAGCCGGTGCTGTGGGCGGTGTGGCCCAGCAGCATCGCGACCGCCGCCGAGGCCAGGGAGGGGAGCCTGCCGACGGAGTGGGCGGCCACCCCGGCCAGCAGCGCCTCGGCCTCCTCCGTCGCGAACGGGCCGCGGGCGGTGGCGTGGGCGATCACCCGGCGCGCGAGCAGCAGCGCGGCCCGCAGGTCCGGCGGGACGGAGCGCTGGCCGGACAGCAGCAGGTCGACCACGCCGGAGCTGCGGGCGGCCAGGGGCGCCATCAGCTCCGTCCAGCGGGGTCCGTCCACGCCCAGGTGCTCGGCGGTGCGGTCCAGGTCGCGCCAGGCCGCCGCGGCGCGGCCCTGCGGCAGGGGGTGGGCGTAGGGGATGGCGGGCTGCAGCAGCCGCACCCCGCGCGCGGGCAGGTCGAAGGCGCGGAAGAACCGTGAGGCGGCGGCCATCGGGTGGACGGCCGAGCAGACGTCGTGCACCACGTCGCTGTCGAACAGCGGCGCGGTGCGCAGGCCGCCGCCGATGGTGTCCGCCTTCTCGAACAGGGTCACCCGCAGCCCGGCCCGGGCGAGGGTCACCGCGGCGGCGAGCCCGTTGGGCCCGGTGCCGACCACCGCCGCGTCGGTCACCGCGCCGCCTCCGCCGGTGCGAGCTGGCGGCTCGCCAGCCGCCGGTAGGTGGTGTCGTTCGCCATCAGCTCGGCGTGGTCGCCGCAGGCGCGCAGCCGCCCGTCCTCCAGGACCAGGATGCGGTCGGCGCCGACGACGGTGGAGATGCGGTGGGCGATGGTCAGCACCTGGCAGCGGGTGCCGATCGAGGCGACCGCGTCCCGCAGCGCCGACTCGGAGTCGGAGTCGAGGTTGGAGGTGGCCTCGTCCAGCAGCAGGACGTCGGGCCGGGCCAGCAGGGCGCGGGCGATGGCCAGGCGCTGCCGCTGCCCGCCGGACAGGCCGGCGCCGCCCTCGCCGAGTTCGGTGTCCAGGCCGTCGGGGAGGGCCTCGACGACGTCGGTGAGGTGGGCGGCCTCGATCGCCTCCCTGATCTCCTCGTCGGTGGCGTCGGGGCGGGCGTAGGTGAGGTTCTCCCGCACGGTGCCGCGCATCAGCGGCGCCTCCTGCTCCACCAGGCCGATGCGGGCCCGCAGTTCGCCCAGCGGCAGGCCGGCGGCGTCGGCGCCCGAGATGCGGATCGTGCCCCGGTCGGGGGTCTGGAAGCGTTCGATGAGCTGGAACAGGGTGGTCTTCCCGGCGCCTGACGGGCCGACGATCGCGGTCACCCCGGTGGCGGGCAGGGAGAACGACACCCCGTCCACGGCGGGGGCGGAGGCGCCGGGGTAGGTGAAGGCCACGTCCTCGAACTCGACCGCGGGGACGCCGTCGCCGGGGCGGGCGGGGGATGCGGCGGCGCGGTCGTCGCCGGGGTCGCCGGGGTCGCCGCCGGTCTCCTGCTCGATGGCGGCCAGCTCCTTCACCCGGTCGATGGCGGCCCTGCCCTGCTGGAACTCCCCGAGGGCCATGAACAGCATCACCAGCGGGGACACCAGGTAGAACAGGTACATGATGAACGCGGTGAGGTCCTCCACCGGGAGGTCGCCGGTGGCGGTGCGGGCCATGCCCCAGGCGATCACCACGGCCAGCGACACCTGGGTGCCGACGTTCATGGCGGGCATCAGCATCGCCGACAGGCGGGTGACGCGGATGCCGCTGCCGCGCGCGGCGTCGGCCAGCTCCCGGAGCCGGGCGGCCTCGCGCTCCTCGGCGCGGGACGCCTTGACGGTGGTCAGCGCGCCCAGGACCCGCAGCAGCCCGGAGCCGTAGTCGCTGGTGTCCTCCCGGTTGACGACCGCCGCCCTGCGGACCGCGCGGGCCAGCGCCAGGGCGATCGCCGAGGCGGTGCCCAGGCACCCGGCGGTGACCAGCAGCATCCGCCAGTCGATCCACGCCATGACGGCGACGCAGCCGACGGTGGTGAACCCGGCGGTGATCATCTGGGCGACGGAGGAGGACAGGGCGACGCGGGCGATCGAGGTGTCGGCGACGGTGCGGGTGAACACGTCGCCGTGCTCCAGCCTGCCGAACGCCCGGATCTGCGAGTGCAGCAGACGCCCCGTCACAGTGGTGCGCATGTCCAGGACGATGTTCTCCCCCGCGCGGCCGATCAGGTAGAAGTGGGCGGCGGCCAGCAGCGCGTCGGCGGCGAACAGGGCGGCGATGAGCGTGATCGGCCGCACCGTCGACTCGTCCAGCGCGACGGCCTCGATCAGGTCGCCGATGAGGAGGGGCTGGAGGAGGGTGGCGGCGGTGCCCGCCAGGCCGAGGAGCGTGCCGACGGCCAGCAGCAGCCGGTGGCGGCGGACGATGTCGGATGTGTTCATGGCGTGTCCTCACCGAAGAAGATCGCGACGATCACGGCGATGCTGACGGCGAAGCCGACGCTCCTGACCCAGGTGTCCCGGGTGAGGTCACCGTCCTTGAACATCGCCAGCATGGGCGGCATGGCGAAGACGAACGCGGCGGTGAACCACGCCGCGCGCCGTGCGGTCGGCACTGCCGGCCCCCTTCCGTGCGGCTGTGCGTGCGGTTATGCGTGCGGCTGTGCGGTGGTGCGTGCGACGTACCAGTCGTAGGGCGCGCCCTGCCCGGCCGGGTACACGCGCTCGACGGTGAACCCGGCCCGGACCAGGCAGTCCTCCACCTCCTCGCGCTCGATGAGGAGGATCCGTTCGCTGAACTCCACCGGCGGCTCGCCCTCCTCCTCGACGCGGGTGGCCATGGTGAGCACGTCCGCGTCGTCGAGGGTGGTGGTGAACGTGGAGGTGCCGCTGCCGTTCGGGGTGGGCATCGTCACCGGGCCCAGCTCCGTCAGCGGCCGGTAGGCGGCCGTCGAGTAGTACTCCAGCGAGAGGGAGCCGCCGGGTTCGAGCACCTCCCGGACGTGGGCGAGGGCCGCGGCGAGTTCGTCGCGGGAGCCGACGCAGGCCAGGGAGCCCATGGTGGAGTAGGCGGCGCCGAAGCGGCCGGTGAGCGGCAGGGGCCGGCGGAAGTCCGCCTCCACCAGCGTCACGTTGGCGGGGACGCCCTTGGCGCGGAACCTCTCCAGCATCGGCGCGGAGTTGTCCACGCCGACCAGCTCGGCGGCGATCCCGGCGACGGCGGCGGCGACCCGGCCGGTGCCCACGCCCACCTCCAGCACGCGCGCCCCGGTGACGTACGGGCGGAGCCGCTCGACGTCCGCCTCGACGGGCATGGCGGGGGATATCAGGGAGTCGTACACGGAGGCGACGGCCGTGCCGTACTGGACGTCCTGGATCACGGGGTCACCCTCTCGTAGTCGAAGACCATGTCGTACTTGGGGTCCTCGCTGTGGTCGTAGCCGGAGTAGCGCACCAGGAGCACCTGGAAGAACGGGTAGCCGGGCTCGGGGGTGATGCGCTTGCGGACGAAGTCGTTGACGAGCCGGTAGGCGGCCTGCTTGGCCTCCTTGTGCAGCGGGGTCATCGCGCCGGGGTTGTGCACCAGGGTGGAGGCCACGTCGAAGATGGCCTTCTCGATCCTGCGGCCGGGGAACCAGAACGCGTGGACCAGCCTGCGGGGCGCGATGGAGTACACCTCGCGCCACTCGGTGTGCTCCGTCTTGTCCTCGTTGGCGAGCCGGTAGAGGAAGTGCTGGTCCTCCACGGCCGGGTTGGGGGCGAAGAACCGCCAGTTGGGGATGAGGATGCCCGTCCCCGTCTTGTCCACCTTGCGGACCTTGTCGTAGCTGCGGTCGGGGTGCTGGCTCAGCACCGTCGCCACGAACCATCCGGCGAAGAGCGCCGGAATCGCGCGCTCCAGTACCGCCGACGCCTTCACGCCGCCTCCTTCCGTCCGCTGTGCCGCCGGGTTCCGCCGGTCCGGTCCGCGGTCCGTGCCGCCGCCCGCACCGCGGCCTCCTCGGCCGCCGCCCCGGCCGCTTCCGCGACGGCCTCCTCGATCAGCCCGGCGGTGTACGGGGCGTGCTCGACCCCGCCGGTGACCGACAGGTGGTCGGAGCCGGGGACGGTGACGATCCGGCCGCCGGTGCCGGAGGCGACGTACTCCTCGTACAGGTCCTTGTGTTCGGGGGTGTCCCGCATCGTCGACTCGGCCGCCACCACCGAGACGGGGATGTCCAGCCGGTCCAGCGGGCGGCCGCCGTCGAGCATGAACGCGTAGGAGTAGTCCCACTCCCGCCGCGCGGCGCGCCAGGTGGAGGGGGCGGAGCCCTCCAGGCGGAGCTTCCGGTAGTGGGGGCTGCCCTCGGCGAAGGAGAACAGGCCCTTCTTGTCCACCAGCAGGCCGGCGCCGAACACCGCCGACCACGGGCCGAGCTTCATCGTCAGGTTGATGCCGCGGGAGCCCTCGCGCTGCCTGCGGGAGTGCAGCAGCTCGCGGGGGTGGGTGGGGTCGACCAGCAGCAGCCCGTGCACCCGGCCGGGGAGGGCGGCTGCCGCGCGGTGGGCGAGGTAGCCGCCCAGGGAGTGCCCGGTCAGCACGCACGGCCCGGTGCCGGCGACGCCGTCGGCGATGACCTCCGCGAGGTCGTTCACGGACTCGCTCAGCGAGTAGTCCTCCGGGCAGCGCCGCAGCGAACCGCGGTACCCGGCCCGGTCGTACAGCAGCACCGAGATCGAGGGGTCGAGGTGGTCGGCGACCAGCAGCCACGCCGAGGAGGTGTTCATCAGCCCGGCCTCGCACACCAGCGTCGGGCCGCCCTCGCGGCCGGGCCGCACGTGGTAGTCGACGATGTTGCCGCTGCCGCAGCGCAGCCGGCGCCGCTCGAACCCGGCGTGCCCGGCCCGCGACCTGAGGGCGGCGTAGTTCTGGTGGACCAGGCCGGCGGCCAGGCACGCCGCCAGACCGGCCGCGGTGAGCCTGGGGAACGTCATCGCGGTCATGCCGCCTCCCCGGTGCCCTTGGCCAGCGCCCGCACGGACGGGTAGGTGGACACGAACGCCCACGCGAACCGGGACAGGCCCATGAAGCGGGCGTTGGCCAGGTGGAAGGCGCCCATCGCCGCCAGCCCGGCGTCGATGTACCGGCCCTTCTTCAGCAGCAGCAGGGGGAAGCCGCACTCCAGGGCGAGGACGGCGTGGCAGATCGCGCGGGAGACGGCGGGGTACCGGTTGAGCTGCTGGAAGAACCACTCGTCGCCGTAGGTCTGGGTGCGCATGATCTTCACCAGGGCGTCGCCGGAGCGCCACGCCTCGCCGGGGAGCTTGGCCCACCCGGACGCCCCGTAGGACAGGACGGTCTGGGCGCCGATGAACTGGACCGCGGCCCTGCGGGTGGCGTCGGTGCCGCCGGCCCGGCCCAGCGCGGCGGCGGTCTGCACCAGGAACGACACCTGGTCGGAGCCGTCGGTGCCGAACAGGTGGCGGGGGTAGATGAGGACCTGGCTGCCGGCCAGGTAGGCGTTGGCGGCCATCCGCACCGTGTTGTTCCTCACCGGGGAGATGAGGACCAGGGCCGCCAGGGCGCGGGAGCCGTGGAGGGCCTGGGTGACGGGTTCACGGGCGATGAGGTCCCTGACCTTCTGCACCGCCCTGGTCCTGGCCGGGACCTGGGCCCTGGTGTGGGTCCAGTCGTTCAGGCCGCCCGGCTCCCGGTCGACCCTGCGCACCATGTACTCGAGGCTGGACAGCAGGTGGGTGGCGGCGGAGAGCCGCTCGGCGGTGACGAGTGGTCTGGCGCACGCCGATTCGGCGGCCTTGCGGAGGCGTGACAACATGAACTGCTCCTGGGCGCATGACTGTTGTGGCGCGGGGGTGGTGCCCGGGGAGGGCGGGGAACGCGAGGCGGTGCGGGAGGTGCGGGGGACCCCGGGCCGCCGGAGGCCCCCCGCTGTCGCCCGGTTACTTCTTGGCGTTCGCGACCGCGGCGCCGACACCGGCGGCGCCGACGAGGATGGCGCTGGCCTTGGCGCCGGCCACGACACCGGCGACGAACGCGGCCGGGGTCGCCATCACCGGGGCGATCGGGCCGTCGGCCGGCCGGCCGACACCCGCGTTGACCTTCTCGACGAGCACGGACATGGTGCTTCCTCCATTTGTCTGATACATCGGACAGTGCGCGGTTCCGGCAGGCATCTGGGGTGCCTGCCGGAACCGGAGCCCGAGGACGCCGCCGCGGGAACGGCCCGGCGTCCTCTCATGTCCGCACGGGCACCGGTCGCGGCGGCCGGGACTCGTCTCCCGGCCGGCGGCCTCGCGGACCCCGGTTGCGGTAGGGGGTCCGCGGGCGGACCGGCGGGCTCACCGGGATCAGCCGGTGGCGGTCTTGTACGCCACGTAGGCGGCGCCGGTGACGGCACCGGCGCCGACCACGGCACCGGCGGCCTTGGCGATCACGGGGGTCGCGATCAGGGCCGGGGTGGCCATGACCGGGGCCGCGCCGCCGACGGGCGCGCCCGCCTCCAGCTTCCCCTGCAGGGAGACCTCGGCGTTCACCTTCTCCATCAGCATGGTGTTCTCCTCCTTTCCACGGAATTGCTTCGGTCGGGGGCATCCCGCCGCCCGCGGTCAGGGACGCGCGGTCGGCAGGAAGTCTTTTACGGTCCATTTCCGGAGGGCCGGGTGTGCTGCTCCTCCGGAATTCAGCCGGCCGACGGCAAGGGGGAATCCACCGGCCGACCGTGTCCGTGAATCAGGTTTCCGGACATGATTTCGGGGACGGCTGATGACCGGTACCGCCTGGTACGTGCTACGTACAGCCGGTACCGACGGTATTTCTCTTCCGTCGGCGGACGGCGGGAGGGCGAGAGGGTCTTCCGCCCGCTGTGCGGGGGAGTCGGGCTGTGCACCGGCCCGGCTCCCGGACCCCGTCGCTCTCTCCTGTCCGGATAACCGCGGCGGACCCGCCGGTGTATGACTCCCCGACGGAAAAATTTCAGCCGGCCTCGGCCAGCCCGACCAGCCCCCGCATGGCGCGCAGGCCGTGGGTCCGGGCCCGGGAGACCGTCCCGCGGTGGACGCCGAGCACCGCGGCGGCCCCGTCTATGGTGTAGTCCTGCACGTCGACGAGGAATATCGCGGCCGCCTGTTTGCGCGGTACGGCGGACAGCAGCCGGCTCACCTCCCACCTGGCCTCCCGGTGGGCCATCGCGTCGCCGGGATGGGCGCGGTCGGGGACCTCGCTCATCGGGGTGTCCCTCGTCTGACGTCGCGACATGTCGTAGGCGGCGGTGGTGACCGCGCGGACGGCGTACGCGGCCGGGTTGGGGTGGGAGAGCCAGGACTTGGAGGATCTCAGCAGTTTGAGACACGCCGTCTGCACGGCGTCTTCGGCGTCCTCGCCGAGGATGCGGGAAGCTTGACGCCGCAACAGCGGCAGTAGCTCGCGGATGAATGCCTCCATGTCTCTTTCGCCCTGAGTGTAGGCATAGGCATGGTTCGGCACGGAAATACCCCCCGTTGACGATCCCTCAGGAGAATCGGTTGAGTCAGGGCCACGTGTCGTGCGTTGGTCGGTCGCCTGCGGCGTGGTCACTGTAGACGCACATGGCCGAATCTTTGACCGAAGAAGTTCCGTATCTGAGGAAGATTTGAGGGTCGCCGTCCGTACCCTCGGAGAGTTCGAGCCAATTGTCTCGCTTCCCCTTGACGGGGGGTTCTTCCCGGATGCCGGAAGACCGGTAGGAAATCTCCGACCAGTTGTGTGGGTATTGAAATAACGGATGGCCCGGGGAAGGATTTGCCGGACACCTGGAACCGTCGAACCGGCCCACGCCCGGATTGCCTCCGGCCGTTCCAGCCCGAGGAAGGACCCATGGCAGAAGCGGAAAGCAGCCACATTCACGCCCAGGACGTCTGGCGCCGTTACGGAAGCGGAAAGAGAACCTTCGACGCCGTGCGCGGGGTCAGCTTCACCGTCCGTCCCGGAGAGCTGTTCGCGCTCCTGGGCACCAACGGCGCCGGCAAGACCTCCACCGTCGAGCTGCTGGAGGGCCTCGCCGCCCCGCACCGCGGACGCATACGCCTGTTCGGCACCCTGGACCCGGTCGCCGACCGCTCCCGCATCCGCCCCCGCACCGGCGCGATGCTCCAGGAGGGCGGCTTCATCTCCCACCTGACGGTGCGCGAGAGCGTGGAGATGTGGGCCCGGCTCACCTCCCGGGCCCGCCCCGTCGACCAGGCGCTGGAACTCGCCGGGCTCTCCCACCGCCACGACGTGATGGTGCAGAACCTCTCCGGAGGGGAGAAGCGGCGCCTGGACCTGGCGGTCGCCACCCTCTCGCGCCCCGACGTGCTCTTCCTCGACGAACCCACCGCCGGCATGGACGCCGAGGGCCGGCACGCCACCTGGCGGCTGATCCGGCAGTTGCGGGAGCAGGGATCGACGATCCTGCTCACCACGCACTACCTGGAGGAGGCCGAGTCCCTCGCCGACCACCTGGCGATCATGCACCGGGGCAGGATCGCCGCCGCCGGCACCGTCGCCCAGATCGTCGCCGACCACCCCTCGACGCTCTCGTTCACCCTGGACGGCCGGTGGACGGCGCGCGACCTGCCCGTCGACGGAACGGCGGTCGAGGAGCGCGACGGACGCGTGACCATCACCACCGGGCAGCTCCAGAAGGACGCCACCCGGCTGCTGACCTGGGCCGAGGAGCACGATGTGACGCTGGAGCGGTTCACCGCCCGGCCCGCCTCCCTGGAGGAGGCGTTCATCGCCATCGCGGGACGCGACGACAGCACCCGGACGCAGGAGGGGGCGCAGGAGGAGACGGAGCGGGAGACGCAGGAGGAGGACGAGTGAACGGCCTGACCGCACGCCACATGAGGACCCTGTTCCACATCGAGTGGAAGCTGTTCAACCGGATCAGGGCCAACTACTTCTTCGTGGTGCTCGTCCCGCTGATGCTCCTGGTGGCGATGCGGTCGGTGCAGGAGCAGATGGACCTCGACCGGCACGGCATCGACGCGGGCCCGCTGATGGTGTCCACCGCCACCGGAATCCTGCTGATCTTCTCCCTCTACTCCTCCGTCACCGGCCTGTACGTGGCGCGCAGGGAGGAACTCGTCCTCAAACGGCTGCGCACGGGGGAGGTCTCCGACCCGGTGATCCTCGCCGGCGGCGCGTCCATGTACGTCACGATCTCCGTGGTGCAGATCGCCGTGGTGGCCGCGGTGCTGTCGGTGATGTTCGGCACGGCGCCCCGGCAGCCGCTCGCCGCGGTGGCCGGACTGCTCACCGGTGTCGCGCTGATGACCGCGATGGCGGCCGCCACGGCGGCGCTGTGCCGCACCGTCGAGTCGGTGATGGTCGCCACGCTCCCGGCGATCTTCGTCCTGCCGATGATCTCCGGGATCTACGTCCCCCGCGAGGTGCTGCCGGACGCGCTCGGCGACGCGCTGCTGTACGCCCCGCTCTCCCCGACGGTCGACCTGGTCCGCTCCGGATGGACCGGCGAACTGGGACTCGGCGGCGCGCTGGCCAGGTGTGTGCTGGCGGCCGTGTGGACGGCCCTGTTCGCCTGGGTCGCCGTCCGCCGGTTCCGCTGGGAGCCCCGCGTCTGAACCCGCTCCGGTCCCGCCGCGGAGGACGGCCTGATCCGGCCCAACCGGAGGGCGGCGGAGCAACGCTCCGGCGGTCCCTGCGGTCCTCGACGGTGCCCGCCGTCCGTGCGTTCCGTGCGTCCGGGACGACGGCACGGGCGCGCGGACGACCGCCGACCCAGGAGGGACACACGCATGAACCGGAGAATCCCGCGCACCGTCGCCACGGCCGTGGCGACGGCACTCGCGCTCACGGCCGCCGCCCCGGCGGCGACCGCGGCCGACGGGCAGCACCGCGGCGGACACCACGCCCGGACGCGGCAGGCCATGGACGCCGCCGTGGCGGACGGCATCCCCGGGGCGCTCGCGCAGGTACGGGACCGCCACGGCACCTGGACCGCCTCCTCGGGGGTGGCCGACGTGGAGACCGAACGGCCCCGGGTGCGTCCGGACCGCTTCCGGATCGGCAGCGTCACCAAGCCCTTCGTCGCCGTCGTGGCGCTGCAACTCCAGCAGGAGGGACGGCTGGACCTGGACGACCCGGTGGAACGGTGGCTGCCCGGGGTGGTGCGGGGAGGCGGCCACGACGGCCGGGAGATCACCGTCCGCCAACTCCTCAACCACACCAGCGGAATCCACGACTACGTCCTGGACCCCGAGATCGCCGAGAAGGCGTTCGGGAAGGGCTTCTTCGAGCACCGCTACGACACCTACACCCCGGAGGAACTGGTCGGCGTCGCCATGCGGCACGAGCCCTTCTTCCCGCCGGGGACCGGCTGGCGGTACTCCAACACCAACTACGTCCTGGCCGGCATGATCGTCGAGGCGGTCACCGGCAACCCCTACGCGGAGGAGATCGAGCGCCGCGTCCTTCGCCCCCTCGGGCTGCGTTCCACCGTGCTGCCGGGCACCCGCGCGACGATGCCGCGCCCGCACGGCCGGGGCTACGCCCCGCTGGACACCGGCGGGGGCACGGAGCTGGTCGACGTCACCGACGTCAACCCGTCCATCGCCGGAGCGGCGGGCGAGATGGTCTCCACCGTGGACGACCTCCACCGCTTCCTGCGGGCGCTGCTGGACGGCAGGCTCCTCACGGAGGAGAGCACGGCCGAGATGTTCGCCACCGTCCCCACCGAACCGGGCAACCCCGCCCGGTACGGGCTGGGCATCCGGACCCACGAACTGTCGTGCGGGGTGACGGTGTGGGGCCACGGCGGCAGCATCCACGGCTCCCTCTCCGGTGTCTTCGCCACCCGCGACGGCGGCCACGCGGCGGTGTTCAACCTCAACGGCAACGGGGGATCGACCGCCCCCCTCCTGGAGGCGGAGTTCTGCGGCAGGGCACCGGAGGCGCCCGGGGCCGCCCGCGCGACGCCGGACGTCCCCTGGTGACCGCCCGGCGCTGAGCACCCGCCGGTGACCGTCCGCCGGTGGACCCGCCGGTGGCCGTCGGCCGGTGGCCGGCGCCCGCCCGGGGCAGTGGCAGGCTTGGGGCATGCGGAGGCTTGTGTGCGCCCTGGGCGCGGCGGTGGGGATCGTGGTGGCGGGGGCGGCCGGGCCGGCGGGCGCCGCCCCCGGCGACGACGGCTTCACCATCGAGGACGAGCGGATCACCGAGTCCAGCGGACTGGCCGCCAGCCGCGCCCACCCGGGCGTGTACTGGACGCACAACGACAGCGACGACGGGCCGTACGTGTACGCGGTGGACGGCCGCACCGGCCGCACGGTCGCCACCGTCACCCTGACCGGCGTCACCCCGCGCGACGTCGAGGCCGTCTCGGTCGGCCCGGACGGCAGCGTCTACGTGGGCGACATCGGCGACAACTTCGGCGGCCGGTGGCCCGAGGTGTGGATCTACCGCTTCGCCGAGCCGGAGAGGCTGACCGACCGGGCGGTGGAGGTCACCCGCCACACCGTGCGCTACGCCGACGGCCCGCGCGACGCCGAGTCGCTGGCGGTCCACCCGGTCACCGGGCGGGTGTACATCGTCAGCAAGGACAAGGAGGACGGCGGGCTGTACGCCGGGCCCGAGGAGCTGTCGGCCTCCGCCGCCAACACCTTCACCCGCGTCGCCGACGTCGGCCTGTGGGCGACCGACGCCGCCTTCTCCCCGGACGGCACCCGGCTGGCGGTGCGCGGCTACTTCGGCGGGGTCATGTACGCCTGGGAGGACGGCGGGCCGCGGGAGGCCGGGCGGCTGACCGTGCCGGTGCAGCGGCAGGGCGAGTCGGTGACCTTCGCCCCGGACGGCCGGACGCTGCTGTACGGCACGGAGGGCGAGCGCGGTGCCGTACAGCCGATGAGGCTGGACGGCGAGCAGCTCCCCGAGAACGCGCGCGACGAGCGGGAGCGGCCGGACCGGACCGGCAACGGGAACGAGACCGGCAACGGGAGCGAGAACGGCGACGGGAGCGCGGCGGACGGCGGCCCGTCGGCGGCGGACGGCGAGGGAGACGCGGGGGAGCAGGGGAGCGGCACCCGGCTGGCCCTCGTCCTCGCCGCGGGCGCCGCGCTGTTCCTCGCCCTGCGCCGGGCGGCCCGGCGGCGGAGGGGTTGAGCGGCGGGACTGAGCGGCGGGACCGTCGTACCGCGCCCCTACCGGCCGACCGCCACCGGGCCGTCCCCGGGGGACGGCCCGGCGGGCCGCCCGCAGCGGCCCGGCCGGGCGTACACGACGACCTGCGCGCCGTGCACCCTCTTCGTCCCGCACACCCGGAAGTACGCGGTCAGGGTCTCCCGCTTGACCGCCTCCGGCCCCAGCGCGTCCAGTGGCTCCCCGGCGGGATCGGTCAGGGCGACGATCCGGTCCTCCGCCAGGATGCGCCGGCGGATCTCGGCGGCGGGCAGCTCGGTGCCCTGGAGGGTGCGGGAGGCGGCCGGTGGCCGGTCCAGGGCCAGGTCGCGCACCCCCGCGCGGAGGGAGGGGAAGGACAGCAGCCACTCCCGGCGCCGGGCGGGCATGAACAGCACCGCGTCGCCCCGGACCGCCGTAGCCCGCACGGTCTCGGCCACGGCCACGACGTCGTCCTTGCGGCTCTCCGGCGAGCGCACCGCCTGCGACCACGGCAGCAGCACCGTCACCGGGCACGCGACCGCCAGGCACACCGCCACCGGGCGCCGTACGCGCCCCGCGCCCGGCATCCGCTCCGGCGCCCGGTCCGGCAGCCGGTCCAGCACCCGGTCCAGAGCGGTCCCCGCCAGCAGCGCCAGACCGGCGTACCCGTACAGCACGTAGCGGTCCACGTACCACGGCTTGACCAGCGACACCGTCATCAGCAGCCCGGCCGGGACGACGAGCAGCGGCAGCGCCAGCCCCGCCGGGGTCACCGGACCGGCGGCGGGGCGGCGCGCCGGGCCCCGGCCCGGCGCCCGGCACAGCAGTACGAGCAGTACGCCCGCGCCGGACACCGCGGCGAACAGCAGCCACTCGCCCGCGCCGGGCCGCCCCAGCCAGCCGAGCTGCCGGTCCGCCTGCCCCGCGCTCACCGCGGCCAGGGGCAGCACCGCCGCCGCCACCACCAGCGCCGCCCGCGCCCACGAGCGCCGGACCGCCCGCGGCACACCGGAGCGCCACAGCGTGACGCCGTGCGCCACCAGCGCCAGCGCGGCGAACTCGTGCAGCCAGCAGGCGACGGCGAGGAGCCCCTCGTACCCCGCCCAGACCCGCCGGCCGCCGCCCGCCGCGCCGCACAGCAGCAGGTACGTCGCCCAACTGACCGCCGCGCAGACCATCGCGTACGAGCGGCCCTCCTGCGCGTACTGCTGCACCAGCGGCAGCAGGGGGAAGGCCAGCCCGGACAGCACGCCCGCCCGCGTCCCGGCCAGCCGCCGCCCGACCGCGCCGACCCCGGCCGCGGCGACGGCCGTGGCCGCCACCGACGGCAGCCGCAGCGCGAGGAGACCGCCGTCCCACACGCCGAAGACGGCGTGCATGAGCAGGTAGTACAGGCCGTGCACCGCGTCGATGTCCCCCAGCAGGCCCAGCAGGTCGGGCAGCGAGCGGTGGGCGACCTGGTAGGTGACCGACTCGTCCCGCCACATGCCGCCCCCGCGGTCGATCCCCCACAGGCCCAGGCCGAGGGCCGCCGCCGCGGGGAGCACCAGGGGCGCCGCCCGCCCGGACCGGCGCGCCGCGCGCGGCCGGCGGCCGGTCCCCGGTGCCGCCGGGGGTCTTGGGATCTGCGGGGACTCCGGTGCCCACGACGGTTTCCGCAGGGTGTCCGCTGACCGGCTGATGGTGGCCTCCTGGAGGGGAGCGACGGGAAGGACGCGCTCCCCGACCCCATCAGCCGCCGCCTTTGTTGGGCAGTCCTTGATCGGCCACTTATCAATTCCCGGCCGGACTGCCGTGGCGTGCGATCCACCCGCGAGGCGAGGAGGGCCGGTCGGCACGGGGCGGCGGGAGAAGGAGTCGGACCCCGAGGAGGGGCCGGTGCAGCGCTTCGCGCACGAGCTGCGCCGGGACGCCGGGGCCCTCTACCGCGGGGTGCGGCTGACCGCGGCGCGCGAGGCGTTCCTCACCACCGACGGGAGCCCGGCCGCCGAACTCAACTCCCCGGAGGGGGAGTTCCTCGCGGCCGGGATCGCCGAGCACGAGCGCGCGGCGCGCGAGGCCGCCCGTACGGCCCGCCGCACGCGGGTGCTGACGGTCCTGCCGGTCGTGACGGCCGCCGCGGCCCTGGTCGTGTGGGTCCTGTGGTTCCTGAGCCGCGAGCACCCGTAGCGCCCGTGGCGGGGGTGCGGCGGTTCAGCCGTCCTCGCGCCCGGCGGCCCGGGCGGCGACGAACGCCTCCAGGCCGTCGAGCAGCCGTTTCAGGCCGAACTCGAAGAGCTCCTCGCCGGAGATGGCGAAGGTGTCCTCGCCGAGGGCGGCGACGTGCGGGTACGCGCCGCTGAGCATCGCCTTCTCCAGCATGGGCGTGTGCGTGGCCCAGAACTCCTCGTCGCTGATCCCGGTGCGCTGCGCGGCCAGGGCCGCGTTGACGCGGGTGCGGGCGCAGCCGGTGACGTAGCCGTCGACGGCGGTGAGGAACCCCAGCTTCTCGTGGTCGGTGAGGTCCAGGCCGGCGAGGCCGGAGAGGGCGAAGTCGAACCCGGCCACGGCGTTGGGGCCGAGCACGGGACGGGCCAGGTTGATCTGGAGCAGCCAGGGGTGGGCGAGGTACATCTCCCAGGTGCCGCGGGCGACGTGCTCCAGGACGGCGCGCCAGCCGCCGTCCCCGGGGACGGCGGCGTCCGGCGTCCCGTAGACGCGGTCGACCATCAGTTCCAGCAGCTCGGCCTTGCCCGGCACGTAGCGGTAGAGCGACATCGTGCCGACGCCCAGCTCGGCGGCGACGCGGCGCATGGAGAGCGCGTCGATCCCCTCGGCGTCGGCGAGGGCGATCCCCGCGGCGACGATGCGTTCCAGGGTCAGGCCCGGCCTGGGGCCGCGGGAGGGGCGCTCGCCCCGGCCCCACAGGAGTTCCAGGCTGCGCTTCAGGTAGTCGCCGCCGCTCTGTTCGCTCGTCATCGTGCCTCCATCCTACGGGGGCGCAAGAAAACCGGGTACGCCGTACGCACTGTGGGGTACGCTGTACGCGCAATTGAGTACGCCGTACTCATCCGGGAGGGAGACCCATGACGACACCCCGCGGCGCCGAGCGCGCCGACCACGCGGTGCTGGCGGAGGGAGTGGTGAAGCGGTACGGCGGCAAGCGCGCCCTGGACGGGCTCGACCTCGCCGTCCGGCGCGGCACCGTGCACGGCCTGCTCGGACCCAACGGCGCCGGCAAGACCACCGCCGTCCGCATCCTGGCCACGCTCGTCCGCCTCGACGGCGGGCGCGCCACCGTGGCGGGGCACGACGTGGCCCGCGAGCCCGCCCGCGTGCGCCGCAGGATCGGGCTGGTCGGCCAGTACGCGGCGGTCGACGAGATCCTCACCGGCCGCCAGAACCTGGAGATGTTCGGCCGCCTGTTCCACCTCGGCGCCCGGCGCGCCCGGCAGCGGGCCGGGGAGCTGCTGGAGCGCTTCGGGCTGGCGGACGCCGCCGACAAGCAGCTCAAGGCGTACAGCGGCGGCATGCGGCGGCGGCTCGACCTGGCGGCCGGCATGATCCTCGCGCCCGACGTGCTCTTCCTCGACGAGCCCACCACCGGGCTGGACCCGCGCGGCCGCAACGAGGTGTGGGAGGCGGTGCGCTCGCTGGTCGCGGGCGGCACCACGGTGCTGCTCACCACGCAGTACCTGGACGAGGCCGACCGGCTGGCCGACCGCATCACCGTGATCGACCGGGGCGTGCGCGTCGCCGACGACACCCCCACCGCGCTGAAGAGCGCCGTCGGCGGCGACCGCCTCGAGGTGGTGCTCCACGACGCGGCCGACATCCCCGCCGCCGTCCGCGTGCTCGCCCGAGTCGCGGACGGGGCCGAGCCGCACGCCGACCCCGAGGAGCGCCGGGTGCACGCGCCGGTCGCCGACCGGGTGGCCGCGCTCACCGAGGCGGCCCGGACCCTGCTGGACGAGGGCGTCGGGGTGGAGGACATCGGCCTGCGCCGCCCCACCCTGGACGAGGTCTTCCTGCGCCTGACCGGCCACCGCGCGGAGGCGGGCCCGGAAGAGAAGCCGGAGGCGGACCCGGAGGAGAAGGAGGTCGCCGCATGAGCACCGCCCCGGAGCCCGCCACCACCGCCCCGAACCCCGCCCCCGTCCTCCCGGAGGCGGACGGGCGCCGCCTGTACTGGGCGCTGGCCGACTGCTGGACGATCGTCCGGCGCTACCTCACCCACCTGGTCAGACAGCCCGCGGGCCTCGCCTGGCAGCTCGGCTTCCCGATCGTCTCGGTGCTGCTGTACGGCTACGTCTTCGGCAGCGCGATGAAGGTGCCCGGCGCGGACGACAGCGCCTACCGGGAGTTCCTGATGCCCGGGATGTTCGGCATGACGATGGCCCTGGGCTTCATGAACACCGCCTACCTCGTCGTCAACGACACCGCCAAGGGCGTCACCGACCGCTTCCGCTCCCTGCCCATGGCCCCCTCCGCGGTCGTCAGCGGGCGCGGGGTCGCCGATCTCCTCGGGGCCGCCCTGGACCTGCTGATCCTGGCCCTGACCGCGCTGGTCGTCGGCTGGCGCCCGAACGGCGGGGTCCTGGCCACCCTCGCCGCGTTCGGGCTGCTGCTGTGGCTGCGCTTCGCGCTGATCTGGATCGGGGTGCTGCTGGGCCTGCTGGTCCCCGACCAGGAGGCGGCCGGGAACCTCTTCGCCGTCGCCTTCCCGTTCGCGATGATCTCCAGCGCGTTCGTGGCGCCGTCGCTGATGCCGGGCTGGCTCGGCACGATCGCCGCCTGGAACCCGGTCTCCTCCACCGTCACCGCCACCCGCGAGCTGTTCGGCAACCCCGTCGCCGCGGGCGGCACCTGGATCGAGCAGCACGCCCTGCCGATGGCGGTGGTCTGGCCGGCCGTCCTGACGGCCGTCTTCCTGCCCCTGGCGGTACGGCGCTACCAGCGCCTGTCGCGCTGAGGCGGCGGCCGAGCGGCCGGGAGGCGGCCGGGGGAGCCGTGACCGCCGGTGGCCCGGCCGTCCTCGGACGGCCGGGCCACCGGCGTCTGCGGTCGCGCGGTGCGCGAGCCGCGCGCGGTGCCGCTCAGAGCCCGCTCAGAGCCGCTCGACGACGTAGTCCACGCACGCCGTCAGCGCCTCCACGTCCGCCGGCTCGACGGCCGGGAACATCGCGATCCGGAGCTGGTTGCGGCCCAGCTTGCGGTACGGCTCGGTGTCCACGATGCCGTTGGCGCGCAGCACCTTGGCGATCGCCGAGGCGTCCACGCCGTCGGCGAAGTCGATCGTGCCGATGACCTGCGAGCGCTGTGCCGGGTCGGCCACGAAGGGGGTGGCGAACTCGGACTTCTCCGCCCACCCGTACAGCCGCGACGAGGAGTCGGCGGTGCGGGACACGGCCCACTCCAGCCCGCCCCGGCCGTTGATCCACTCCAGTTGGTCGGCCAGCAGGAAGAGCGTGGCGATCGCCGGGGTGTTGTACGTCTGGTTCTTGCGGGAGTTGTCGATCGCGGTCGGCAGGTCGAAGAACGCCGGGACGTGCCGGTCGCTCGCGGCGATCCGCTCGGCCCGCTCCAGCGCGGCCGGGGAGAACACGCCGATCCACAGGCCGCCGTCGGCGGCGAACGACTTCTGCGGGGCGAAGTAGTAGACGTCGGTCTCGGCGATGTCCACCGGCAGGCCGCCCGCGCCCGAGGTGGCGTCCACCAGGACCAGGGCGCCCTCCTCCGCGCCCGCCACCCGGCTGATCGGCATGGCGACGCCGGTGGAGGTCTCGTTGTGGGTGAGGGCGTAGACGTCGGTGCCCGCCTCGGCGCGCGGCAGCGGGTGCGTGCCGGGGTCGGAGGAGATCACGGTCGGCTCCGCCAGCCACGGCGCGAGCTTGGCGGCCTTGGCGAACTTCGAGGAGAACTCGCCGAAGGACAGGTGCTGCGACCGCGACTCGATCAGGCCGTGGGTCGCGATGTCCCAGAAGGCGGTGGAGCCGCCGTTGCCCAGGACGACCTCGTAGCCCTCCGGGAGCCGGAACAGTTCCTTCACGCCCTCGCGCACCCTGCCGACCAGGTTCTTGACCGGGGCCTGGCGGTGGGAGGTGCCCATGAGGGACGCGCCGGTGGCGGCCAGGGCGCTCAGCGCCTCGGGGCGCACCTTGGACGGGCCCGCGCCGAACCGTCCGTCGGCGGGCTTGATGTCTGCGGGAATCTGGAGATCGGCCACGCAACGAAGCGTAGTCCGTCACGACCGTCCGTTCCGTCCGGCGTCCACCCCGCGAGACACGCCGTCCACGGGGCAGGCTGGTGCCATGAGCGACAGGACGGACGGCAGGACGGACGGCAGGGCGGATCGCGGCGCGGGGGAGACGACGGGGGCGCGGGAGGTGGCCCGGGCGCTGCGGGCCGCCGTGCGCGGCGAGGTCGCCGACGACGCCGCGAGCCGCGCGCTGGTGACGATGGACGCCTCCAACTACCGGCGGGTGCCGCTGGCCGTCGTCGCGCCGCGCGACGCCGACGACGTGGCCGCGGCGCTCGCGGTGTGCCGGGAGCTGGGGGTGCCGGTGGTGCCGCGCGGCGGGGGCACCTCGATCGCCGGGCAGGCCACGGGCACGGGGGTGGTGCTGGACTTCACCCGCCACATGACCGCGGTCGAGTCGGTCGACGCGGACGCCCGCACGGCCGTGGTCCAGCCCGGCGCGATCCTGGACGACCTGCGCCGGGCGGCCGGCGCGCACGGGCTGACCTTCGGCCCCGACCCCTCCACCCACAGCCGCTGCACGCTCGGCGGGATGATCGGCAACAACTCCTGCGGCTCCCACTCGGTGGCCTGGGGCACCACCGCCGACAACGTCCTCGCCCTGGACGTGCTGACCTACGGCGGCGAACGGGCCCGGCTCGCACCCGGCGGGGACGGCGTGCCCGAGCGGCTGCGCGCCGGAGCGCGGACGCTGGTGGACGGGGCGCTGGCCCGGCTGCGCACCGGTTTCCCCGACCTGCCGCGCCGCATCTCCGGCTACGCCCTGGACGCGCTGCTGCCGGAGCGCGGCACGGACTGGGCGCGGGCCTTCACCGGCAGCGAGGGCACGCTCGGAGTGGTCACGAGCGCGACGGTGCGGCTGGTGGAGCGGCCGGGCGCGCGGGTGCTGGCGGTGCTCGGCTACCCGGACGAGAGCGCGGCGGCCGAGGCCGCCCCCGCCCTCCTGCCGCACCACCCGCTGACCGTGGAGGGCATGGCCGCCGACCTGGTCCCCGGCCCCGAGCGCGCCGCGCTGCCCCGGGGCGACGCCTGGCTGTTCACGGAGGCCGGCGGCGCGGACGCGGCCGAGGCGCGGGCGGGCGCCGAGCGGCTGTGCCGGGCGGCGGCCGGTGCCGCCACCGGCCACCTCCTGGTCACCGACCCGGCCGGGCGGCGCGCCCTGTGGCGGGTGCGCGAGGACGCCGCCGGCACCGCCACCCGCATGCCCGACGGCAGCGAGGCGTGGCCGGGCTGGGAGGACTGCGCGGTGCCGCCCGCCCGTCTGGGGGCGTACCTGCGGGACTTCCGCGCCCTGCTGGCCGAGCACGGACTGCGCGGACTGCCCTACGGCCACTTCGGCGACGGCTGCATCCACGTGCGCATCGACTTCGACCTGATCGGCGACGAGGGCGTCGCCCGCTTCCGCCGCTTCTCCACCGACCTGGCCGACCTGGTGGTCGCGCACGGCGGATCGCTGTCGGGCGAGCACGGCGACGGGCAGGCCCGCGCCGAACTGCTGCCGCGCATGTACGGGCCGGAACTGGTGGAGCTCTTCGCCCGCTTCAAGGACCTGTGGGACCCGCACGGCGGCCTCAACCCGGGGATGGTCGTCCGCCCCCACCGCATCGACGAGAACCTGCGCTTCGCGCCGCTGCCCCGCCGCCCCGTCACCGACGTCGCCTTCGGCTACCCGGAGGACGGCGGGGACTTCTCGGCGGCGGTGCGGCGGTGCGTGGGCGTCGCCAAGTGCCGCAACCCGGCCGGGAGTCCGGGCGTGATGTGCCCGTCGTACCGGGCGACGGGGGAGGAGATGCACTCCACGCGGGGCCGGGCGCGGCTGCTGCACGAGATGCTGGCGGGCGAGGTCGTCACCGGCGGCTGGCGCTCGGAGGAGGTCCACGAGGCGCTGGACCTGTGCCTGTCGTGCAAGGGCTGCCGCCGGGACTGCCCGGTGGGGGTGGACATGGCCACCTACAAGGCGGAGTTCCTCCACCACCACTACGCGGGCCGCCGCCGCCCGATGGCGCACTACTCGATGGGCTGGCTGCCGGTGTGGCTGCGCGCGGTGGCCGCCACCCGCACCGCGCCGCTGCTGAACGCCGCCGCCCGCACCCCGCCGGCGGCCCTGGCCAAACGGCTGGGCGGCATCGCCCCGGAGCGGGACCTCCCGCCGCTGCCGCGCACCCCGTTCGTCCGCTGGTGGCGCGGGCACCGGCGCCGGACGCGCGGCGGCGGGGCGGGACGCGGCGGGCGGCGCGTCGTGCTGTGGCCGGACACCTTCACCAACCACCTCTCACCGGAGGCGGGCGCCGCCGCCGTCCGCGTCCTGGAGGCGGCCGGCCTGGAGGTGGTGCCGCCGCCGGGCGCGGGCCGGATCTGCTGCGCCCTGACCTGGATCTCCACCGGCCAGCTCGACCGCGCCCGCACGGTGCTGCGCCGCACCCTGGACCGGCTGGAGCCGGTCCTGGACGCGGGCCTGCCGGTGGCCGTCCTGGAGCCGCCGTGCGCGGCGGCGCTCCGCACCGACGCCCCCGACCTGCTGCCGGACGACCCGCGCGCCAAGCGGCTCGCCGCCGCCGTCCGCACCTTCGCGCAGGTCCTGGAGGAGTGCGCCCCCGACTGGACCCCGCCGCGCCTGGACCGCCCGGTCGCCGGCCAGACGCACTGCCACCAGCACGCCGTCCTGGGCGACGCGGCGGAGCGGCGGCTGCGGGAACGGGCCGGGCTGACGGGCGAACTCAGCGACGGCTGCTGCGGCCTGGCGGGCAACTTCGGCTTCGAGAAGGGACACTTCGAGGTCTCCCGGGCCTGCGCCGAGGAGAAGCTGCTGCCCTCGGTGCGCGCCGCCGCCCCCGGCACCGTACTCCTGGCCGACGGCTACTCCTGCCGCACCCAGCTCGCCCAGCTCGGCGGCCACCGCGCCCGCCACCTGGCGGAGGTCCTGGCGGAGGCGCTGGGGGACGCCCCGCCGGGGTGAGGGGCGGGCCTCAGGCGCGGAACGCGTCGGCGTGCTCGGCGGCCCACTGCGCGAACGTGCGCGCGGGGCGGCCGGTGACCTCCTCGACGGTCGGGACCACCGTGTACGCCGACGCGGGCGGGTCGGCGTGCCAGCCGACGACGAAGTCGACGACCTCCTCCGTGGCGCCCAGCCGCCGCATCCGTTCGCGGGCCTCCTCCTCGGTCAGTTCGACGTACCGGAGCTCCCGGCCGATGGCCGCCCCGATGGCGGCGACCCGCTCGGGCACCGTCAGCGCCTCGGGGCCGGTCAGCGTGTAGCTCCTGCCGCCGTGGCCGCCCTCCAGCAGGGCGGTCGCCGCGACGCCGGCGATGTCCGCCTCGTGGACCACGGCGGCGCGCTGCCGGCCGAACGGCTCCCGTGCCACGCCCTCGGTGCGGATCGACTCGGCCCACTGCAGCGCGTTGGACATGAACTCGACCGGCTGGAGCAGCGTCCACTCCAGGCCGGACGCCTCCACCGCCTCCTCCACGGGCCCCTTCACGCCGCTCCACAGGACCGTGACCCGCCGCACCCCGGCCCCGGTGGCCAGCTTCACGAGGTCCGGCCCGGTCCGCAGCGGGGCGAAGCCGTCGCCGCCGGTCGTGATCAGGTGCAGGGCGGTGGCCCCGTCCAGCGCCGGGCCGAGGGACTCCGGAACGGTGAGGTCGCCCTCCACGACCTCCACCCCGTCGGGCAGGTCCGCCCGCTCCGGGTGCCGGGTCAGGGCGCGTACGGGCCGGCCGGCGGCGAGGAGCTCGGCGATCAGATGGCGGCCGACGTTCCCCGTGGCCCCCGTCACCAGGACGGTCATGTTCTGCTCCTTCTCCCGACACTTCTCCCGGCACACCATCCGCTGCGTGTTCGCCGGGACACGACAGGACCGTAGAACCTCATGCCGACTTGAGGTCAAGCCGGTTGCGCGGGAGAGGGACGGGGCGGCGCGGGACCGCGCGGGAGCAGGCCCGTGCCGACGGCCACGCCCCGGAACCCGCCGGCCCCGGCGGCGGACACCTCCGCCGCCGGGGCCGGCGGGCGTACGGGCGCGGCGGCCGGTCCCTTCGGAAGGGGTGACCGGCGGGACGCGGCCGCCTGGTCAGCGGCGGACTATGTCCGCGTAGCCCTCGACCTCCTGCGGGCTGCGCGGCCCGGGGCCGACGTAGCGCGCGGAGGGACGCACCAGGCGCCCGGTGCGCTTCTGTTCCAGGATGTGCGCGGCCCAGCCGGCGGTGCGGGCGCAGGTGAACATCGAGGTGAACATGTGCGCCGGGACCTCGGCGAAGTCCAGCACGATGGCCGCCCAGAACTCCACGTTGGTGGCCAGCACCCGGTCCGGGCGCCGGTTGTGCAGCTCCTCCAGCGCCGCCTTCTCCAGCGCCTCGGCGACCTCGTAGCGCGGCGCGCCCAGCTCCTTCGCCGTACGGCGCAGCACGCGCGCCCGCGGGTCCTCCGCGCGGTAGACGCGGTGGCCGAAGCCCATCAGGCGCTCGCCGCGGTCCAGGGCCCGCTTGACGTACGCCACGGCGTCCCCGGTCCGCTCGATCTCCTCGATCATGCCGAGCACCCGGGAGGGCGCGCCGCCGTGCAGCGGGCCGGACATCGCGCCGACCGCGCCCGACAGCGCCGCCGCCACGTCGGCGCCGGTGGAGGCGATGACGCGGGCGGTGAAGGTGGAGGCGTTCATGCCGTGCTCGGCGGCCGACGTCCAGTAGGCGTCCACGGCCGCGACGTGCTTGGGGTCGGGCTCGCCCCGCCAGCGGCGCATGAAGCGCTCCACGACGGTCTCGGCCTTGTCGATCTCCTTCTGCGGGACCATCGGCAGGCCCTGCCCGCGCGCCGACTGGGCGACGTAGGACAGCGCCATCACCGCGGCGCGCGCCAGGTCCTCGCGGGCCTGCTCCTCGTCGATGTCGAGCAGCGGTTTCAGACCCCACACGGGCGCGAGCATCGCCAGCGCGGACTGCACGTCCACCCGGATGTCCCCGGAGTGCACCGGGATGGGGAAGGGCTCGGCCGGGGGCAGGCCGGGGTTGAAGCTGCCGTCCACCAGCAGACCCCACACGTTCCCGAAGGAGACGTGGCCCACCAGGTCCTCGATGTCCACGCCCCGGTAGCGGAGGGCGCCGCCCTCCTTGTCGGGTTCTGCGATCTCCGTCTCGAACGCGACGACACCCTCGAGGCCGGGTACGAAGTCGGACATCAGGCGGCTCCTCGTATGTGGTTCGGCGGGAGGGCGACGGCGGGTGACCCGAGGGGGCCGATCGGCTCTCGACGGGTCCACCGGAGCGGTTCCGCCGTCACGGGGGGCCGGCGGTCCGGGCCGGTCCCCGGTCGTGCCCAAGCTGCTGGTGGTCACCGGCAGCGGGTGGTCGGACACGATAGCCCGCGATGTGCGAAGGCCACAGTGGTCCAGCGAGCGATTCTGTCGGGTCCGGCAGGTGCGGGGAAGGGTGAGATGCGGCACACTCCGCGTTTACCCGGGCCCAGGTGTACGCGGGACGCGGAACGGGCAAACTCGTCCGCCGCCGCCCGCGGTCGTGTGACGGCCATGTTGCAAGATGAACGCGTGCCCCAAGCCGACGACGCAGCCCGCGAAGCCCTCGCCCACCGCCCCCACCTGGACCCCGCCACGATGCGGGCCCAGTACCGCGCGGAGGGCCTCGACGAGCACGACCTCGCCGACGACCCGTACCGGCAGTTCCTGCGCTGGTTCGAGGAGGCGGTGACCGCCGGGCTGCACGAACCGAACGCGATGGTCGTCTCGACGGCGGACGGCCGCGGCCGTCCCAGCTCCCGCACGGTGCTGCTCAAGCAGTTCGACGAGCGCGGCTTCGTCTTCTACACCAATTACGGCTCCCGCAAGGGGCGCGAGATCGAGGCGAATCCCTACGTCTCGCTGCTCTTCCCCTGGCACGCCATCGCCCGCCAGGTGATCGTCTCGGGCACGGCGGAGCGCACCGGCCGGGACGAGACGGCGGCCTACTTCCGCACCCGCCCGCACGGTTCGCAGCTCGGCGCGTGGGCCAGCGAGCAGTCCTCGAAGGTGGCCTCCCGCGAGGAGCTGGACCGCACGTACGAGGAGCTGGCGGCCCGCTACCCCGAGACCGAGGACGTCCCGGTGCCGCCGCAGTGGGGCGGCTACCGCGTCGCGGCGGAGACGGTGGAGTTCTGGCAGGGCCGCGAGAACCGCCTCCACGACCGGCTGCGCTACGTCAGGAGGGGCACGGCCTGGGCGGTCGAACGCCTCTGCCCCTGATGTTCAGGCGTCCCCGGCGCCCCGGCGCGAGGCGCCGGGGACGCAGACGACCCGCGGGCCTGGCCCCGGTCGCGCGCTGCGCGACGGGGGTCGGTCGGACGTACCGACAGCCCGCGGGTCGGGTGACTGCTTGGGATTGGCCGGCGGTGCCGGCATCACGTCGTGACGTCGGCCCCTAGGCCGCAGCCACCTCACGCGTCCGGTTTTCACTCATCTGCCGAACCACCTCCCTTCTCGTGTACCTGGAACGTTAGGCGCCCCCGGCGCCGCCCACAAGCGAATTTCGGGGCCGCAACGATTTCCCGGAATCCCGTGTGGGCTGCGTCACGTTCGAGTTGAATGATCGGGAGCGCGGTTGTGCACAGCGTCCGGCTGGGGGTGTCAGGTGACCGCTCACTCCGAGATCCACTTCGACCACGGCGCCGGTGACGGGGGTGACGTCCGCAGCGGTCCCACCGGGTCCGTGCCGCCGCCCCCCGGCCCCGGGGCCGCCGGGGGCACCGACGGCGAGCTGCTGCTCGCGGCCCTCCTGGACGGCATGGACGCGGCCCTGTGCGCCTTCGACGCCGACGGCGTCGTCACCCACTGGAACCGCGAGGCCGAGCGCATCCTGGGCTGGACGCAGGAGGAGGCGGTGGGCCGCCGCGGGCTGGCGGGCTGGGCGGTCCGTCCGGCCGACGCCGCGGACGTCCAGGCGCGGCTGCTCGGCGCGATGACCGCGTCCGGCCGTCAGGTCCACGAGTTCGCGCTGCTGCGCAAGGACGGCGGACGGGTGCTGGTGCGCACCCAGTCCTCCGGGGTGCGCGGCGCGGACGGCCGGCCGACCGGCGTGTACTGCGCGTTCAGCGAGGTGCACACGCAGATCGACCTGGAGCGGTCGATCGCCCTGAGCGAGGCGCTGTTCAAGGACGCCTCCTGGGGGGTGGTCCTCGTCGACGCCGATCTGCGCCCGGCCGTCGTCAACGTCCACGCCGCCCGCGCGCTGCGGGTCGGCCGCACGGCGATGCTCGGGCGGCCGCTGGGCGAGCTGGTGGAGCAGGGGCTGGAGGAGCTGGAGAGCGCGCTCCAGCACGTGCTGGCGGAGGGCCCGCCGCCCGCCCCGGCGGAGCTGTGGGTGACGCTGCGCGGGGAGCCCGGCAGGGGGGACCGGGGGAGCAGGGGCGGCGGGGACGCGCGCCGCTGCTGGCGCAGCGGCTTCCTGCGGCTGGTCTCCCCGATGGCGGAGGACACGCCGGTGCCGCTGGGCGTGGCGTGGTTCTTCCAGGACGTCACCGACGCCAAGCGGGCCGAGCAGGACGCGGCGCGCTCCCGCTTCCGCGGCAACCAGCTCCACCGGGCGACCCGGGCCGCGGCCGAGTGCGAGGACCCGATGGAGGCGGCGGCGGTCCACCTGGACTTCGCCCTGGCGGGCTTCGCCGACCACGCCCTGCTGGACGTGGCGTCCGGCGACCCGCCGGTCCGGCTGGTGCGGGTGGCGGAGGCCCCGGCCCCGGGCACGACGGCGACGGGCGTCCCGGTGCGCTACCCGGAGGACCATCCGGCGTTCCAGGCGTACGAGCGGTGCGGCCCGGTCCGCACCAGCGTGGGCGGCCCGGCGGCCCCGGAGTGGGCGCGGGTCCGCAAGTGGCCGGAGGGCACGGTGCACGGCCTGTGCGTGGTGCTGCGCAGCCGGGGCCGCTCGCTGGGCGTGCTCACCTTCCTGCGCGGTCCGAGCCGCCGCGCGTTCGACCGCTCGGACGCCGTCTACGCGGAGGGCGTCGCGGACCGCGTCGCCGCGGCGGTCGACCTCGCCCGGGCCCTGTCCTGACGTCCCGGCCCCGCGGGCGGGGCCGGGACGCGGTGCGGGCGGCGCGGCCGGCGCCGTCAGCGGCGGTAGAAGATGCGGTCCGCGTACTCCTCCATGACGCGGCCGTTCCACTCGTGGCCGCCGTCCACGTTCCCCGAGCGCAGCAGCGGCGGGGTGATGCCGCGGGCGGCCAGCTCGCCCGCCGCCGTGGCGACGACCGCCTGCATGACCGCGCTCGTCACGACGGTCGAGGCGGGGGCGAAGGGGGCGCCGATGCCCTCCGCGGTCAGCTCCGCGTCGCCCACCGCGATCTTGCTGTCGACGACGACGTCGCAGTGGTCCTTCAGGAAGGTGCCCGAGGGGTTCTGCGGGGTCGTGGCGTCCGCGTACGCCACCGAGGTCACGCCGATCACCTTCAGGCCGAGCTCCCGGGCGCGCGAGGCCATCTCCACGGGCAGCGCGTTGCGGCCGGACAGGGAGATGACCACCAGGACGTCGCCGGCCCGCACCGGGCCGGCCTCCAGCGCGGCGGACGCCAGGCCCTCCACCCGCTCCAGCGCGCTGCCCAGCGTGGCGGGCACGACGTCGACGCCGACGGTGCCGGGGACGGGGAGGAGGTTCATCACGGCGAGGCCGCCGGCCCGGTAGACCACGTCCTGGGCGGGCAGCGAGGAGTGTCCCGCGCCGAAGGCGAAGACGCGGCCGCCGGAGGCGAAGGCGTCGGCGATCAGCTTCCCGGCCGCCGCGATGCTGTCGGCCTCCTCCTCCCGGACCCGCCGCAGCAGACCGATGGCCGCGTCGATGAACCGCTCCGCCAGCCCGTTCCCGCTCATCCCGTACGGCCTCCCGTCGTCGCACCACGCCCCGGCACATGCCCCGGCACACGTCCCGGAGCCCCCGGGACACGGCGATCACGGTGAGGTCTGGACCACTGCGCTGTCAACACCGCGTGACCGTGCGGGCGGCGTTCGACGGATCGGATCCGGTTGTCCGCGCCATGCGTCAGAATTGAGTCCAGGGCCACCGCACGAACCGACGAGGGGCACGCATGTCCGGACTCATCGACACCACGGAGATGTATCTCCGCACCATCCTGGAGCTGGAGGAGGAGGGCGTGGTCCCCATGCGTGCCCGCATCGCCGAGCGGCTCGACCAGAGTGGTCCGACGGTGAGCCAGACGGTCGCGCGCATGGAGCGTGACGGGCTGCTCACGGTGGCCGGCGACCGACACCTGGAGCTGACGGAGGAGGGCCGGCGGCTGGCGACGCGCGTGATGCGCAAGCACCGGCTGGCGGAGTGCCTGCTCGTCGACGTGATCGGCCTGGAGTGGGAGCAGGTGCACGCCGAGGCCTGCCGCTGGGAGCACGTGATGAGCGAAGCGGTCGAGCGCCGCGTGCTGGAGCTGCTGCGGCACCCCACCGAGTCGCCGTACGGCAACCCGATCCCGGGCCTGGAGGAGCTGGGCGAGACGTCGGAGGCCGCGCCGTTCCTGAGCGACGACATGGTGAGCCTGTCCGAGCTGGACGCGGGCCCCGACGGCAAGACGGTCGTGGTGCGCCGGATCGGCGAGCCGATCCAGACGGACGCCCAGCTCATGTACACGCTGCGGCGGGCCGGTGTGCAGCCGGGCGCGGTGGTCAGCGTGACGGCGGGCGCGGGCGGCGGCGTGCACGTCGGCAGCAGCGGGGAGACCGCGGAGCTGTCCCCCGAGGTCGCCACGCACGTGTTCGTCGCCAAGCGCTGAGCGACGGCCCGTCCCGTACCGGCAGCCCCGCACCGGCCCTCGCTCCCGTACCGGCCGTCCCGCGTCCGCAGCGTCCGCCGGCCGCCGCCCTGGGCACTCCGGGCGGCTCCGACGCGTTGTCTCCCCGTGCGCACCCGGTCTCCGGCGCCATGGCGTCGCCGGAGTTGCCGGAACGTGAGCGGCGGGGGGCCGCCTCGTGACACGCTTTCCCGGACGGATGCGCGGACGGAAGCAGACGGAAGGGGCCGTCCATGGGCCTGCCGGACCCCCGGGACCTGCCGGGCCACCGGGATCCCGGCGGCGTGGGCCGCCGGGATCCCGCCTCCCCGTGTCCCCCCTTCCCGCTGCCCCCCGGTGCGACCCTGAGCCCCGAACTCCCAGGGTCGCTCCCCGCGGACCCCTGTCCCCGAGTGGTCCGCCTCCCGGTAGCTGTCTCCCCTCGGTCCGACCGGACGACACTCGCTGAGCGTCACTCAAAAGAGGGGTGTTGCACGTCAGATGGGCTTGTTCGAATAAAGGTTCGATAGCGTGGTCGCCGGCAGGCGACGAGGCAAGCGGACGAGCGGACAGGAGGAATGGGGGTGCCAGGACGCATGGTTCGACGCATCAACATCAGGGGAGCGGGCGGTCTGCGGCTCGCGGCCTGGGAGTTCGCCGACCCGCCCAAGGGCGTGCAGGCGGGGGGCGACCGGAAGGTGCCGGGCGTACTGCTGTTGCACGGTCTGATGGGCCGGGCCTCGCACTGGGCGGTCACCGCCCGCTGGCTCTCCGGGAGTTACCGCGCCGTCGGCCTGGACCAGCGCGGTCACGGCCGCAGCGACAAGCCGACTGACGGTCCGTTCGACCGCGAGGCGTACGTCGCCGACGCCGAGGCCGCGATCGAGCAGCTCGGCCTCGCCCCCGTGGCGCTCGTCGGCCACGCCATGGGCGCGCTGACCGCCTGGCAGCTCGCCGCCAAGCGCCCCGACCTGGTCCGCGCCGTGGTGCTCTGCGACATGCGGGCCTCGGCGCTGGGCGCCCGCTCGCAGCGCGAGTGGGAGCAGTGGCTCGCGACCTGGCCGGTGCCCTTCGCCACGCTCGCGGACGTCCGCAGGTGGTTCGGCGAGGAGGATCCCGTCCTGGAGCGCCCCTCCCCCTCGCGCGGCGACTTCTTCGCCGAGGTGATGGCCGAGCGCATGGACGGCTGGCGGCCGGTGTTCTCCCGCCGCCAGGTGCTGATGATCCGGGAGACCTGGGTCCACGACGCCCACTGGGAGGAGCTGGCCCTGGTGCAGTGCCCGGCCCTGGTGGTCCGCGGCATCGACGGCGAACTGGGGCGCGCAGAGGCGCAGGAGATGGTCCGCGTCCTGCCCCGCGGCGTCTACGCCGAGGTGCCCGACGCGGGCCACCTCGTCCACTACGACCAGCCGGAACGGTGGCGGGAGGTCGTCGAGCCCTTCCTCCAGGACGCGCTCCCGGCCTGAACGCCCGGTGCGGGCGCCCAGACCGGAGAGGGTGTCCGGACGGCGGCACGACGGCCGCCGCCCCTAGCGTTCGCGCGCCGCGGCGGCGTCCCGGCCGCAGGCGTACGCCAGCGGCGGGACGATCTCCTCGGCGTCGGGCAGCCAGCGGTTGGCCGCCGTGGGCTCCCGTACCCACAGCACCGGGCCGCGGGTGCCCAGCCGGCTCGGCGGCGCCGCCAGCCAGTCGCCCTCGCCCCGGGGGGTCATCCCGAGACCGTCGGGCGACCAGCCCAGTTGCCGCACCAGGCCGGGCACCTTGGCGGCGACGCCCGGCAGGACGAAGAAGAACATCCGCCCGTCCGGTGTGCTGACGACGGGACCGAGCTGCACCTCCATCCGCTCCATCCGCGCCAGGGCCAGGCAGCCGGTGGTCTCCGGCACCTCTATGACGTCGAAAGTCCGTCCGACCGGCAGCAGCACCGACGCCTGCGGATGCTCCGACCACATGCGGCGCACGACCGTCACGCTGCCGGTCGCCTGCGCCGCCCAGTCCTCTTCCACGGGGTGGGCGCCGGGCGCCTCGCAGTCCGCCTCGCCGCAGGAGCAGCGCGGCACGCCCCCTTCGTACTCCAGCCACGCGCCGGGGAACACGTCCCAGTGCCGCTCGCCCGCGTAGCGCACCGCATGGTCGACCATCTGGCCGGTCAGGGGTTCGCCGCGCTGCTGGGGGAGCTGCGGATCAGTCGTGACGGACGTTGTCGTTGTTGTGATGTTCATGGCCTCCTCCACGACCATCACAACTTTACCGGTGACCAAGGGTTACGGCCTGGGGATCGATTCGCGGAGAAGCATCGTTCCCGCACGCGGGGCGCACGGGTGCACGGGCGGGGGCGCGTGCATGAACGGACGGCCGCGAATGGGTAGTTCCCTGCCGGGCGCAACGCCGGAAATCTTGGCATATGCGCCCGGCAGGGCGGGCGGGACGTGTGGGGAGCGTCCCCGTCGTCCGGCCGTCCCAGTCGTCCCGGAGGGCGCCCCGCGTGCTCCCGGGGCACCGGCCACCAGCAGAACCAGGAGGGGGACCGCATGGCCGCAAGGCCGTTGGTCGCGCGGCAGCCGAACGAACGGTTGCAGGCGCTCATCCAGGAAGCGGGCTGTTCCAACGCGGGACTGGCCCGCCGCGTCAACATGTGCGGCGCCGAGCACGGGCTCGACCTGCGCTACGACAAGACCTCCGTCGCCCGCTGGCTGCGCGGTCAGCAGCCGCGCGGCCGGGCGCCGGCCATCATCGCCGAGGCCCTGGGCCGAAAGCTCGGCCGGACCGTCACGGTCGAGGAGATCGGCATGGCCAGCGGCCGGAACATGGCCGCGGGCGTCGGCCTGCAGTTCGCGCCCACCGTGTCCGGCGCCATCGAGCAGGCGTGTGAGCTGTGGCGCAGCGACGTGGGGCGCCGCGACCTCCTCACCGCCCAGCCGGCGACCTTCTCCGCGCTGGTCGAACCCAGCCGCGACTGGCTCATCACCGGCCCCGACCCCCAGGTGGCGCGCGCCTCCGGGCCCCGGGTCGGGGCGTCGGACGTCGCGGCCGTACGGGACACCACCGCGGCCCTGTCGGAGCTGGACCACCGCTACGGCAGCGGCCACGTGCGGCCGGTCGTCGTCCACTACCTCAACAGCGTGGTCTCCGGGTTACTGGCGGGCTCCTACAGCGAGTCGGTGGGGCGCGAGCTGTTCGGCGCGGTCGCCCGGCTCACCGAACTGGCGGGCTACATGGCCGTGGACACCGGCCAGCCCGGCCTGGCACAGCGGTACTACATCCAGGCGCTGCGCCTGGCCCAGGCCGCGGACGACCGGGCGTACGGCGGCTACGTCCTGGCCGCGGGCATGAGCCACCTCGCGGTCTCGCTCGGCACCCCGCGGGAGATAGCCCAGCTCGCGCGCGCCGCGCAGGAGGGCACGCGGGGACGGGTGACCCCGCGGGTGCAGGCGATGTTCCACGCGGCGGAGGCGCGCGGCCACGCCCTGCTGGGCGACGCCCGCACCTGCCAGCTCGCCGCCGGGCGGGCCCTGGCGGCGTTCGACCGGGCCGAGTCGGCGACGGACGCGGGCGACGACCCGGACTGGATCGCCCACTTCGACGCCGCCTACCTGGCCGACGAACTCGCCCACTGCCACCGGGACCTGAACCAGCCCATACCCGCCCAGCGCCGTGCCGAGGAGGCCCTGGCGGGCCATCCGGAGCAGCGGACGCGGCGGCGCGCGATCGACATGCTGCTGCTCGCCACGGCGCGGGTGCAGCAGCGTGAACTCGAACACGCCTGCCACGTGGGCGCGCAGGCGGCCGAGCTGCTGAACGGGCTGCGTTCGGAGCGGGGTTCGGAGTACCTGGACGACTTCCGGGGACGTCTGGAGCCGTACCGGGACGAGGCGGTGGTCAGGGAGTTCTCGGAACGGCTGGAGTCGGAGGCGGTTCCGGCGTGAACACGTGGTGATCTTGGGGGTTTCGCCCCGGCCGGGAACGGGAAGGATGCGCCGTCACGTCCGGGGACGTGGTCGAGTGTGCGAGTGACCGGGTAGCGTGAGCCGACGATCGTGACAGTCAGGCGAACGAGGAGTCCCGGTGACGACGCACAGCCGACAGGGCGACGAGGCGCGTGAGGGTGTTGTCCTGCCGTCGAATGGTGAGCCGTGGATTCCCGGCCGCGGCGACTCCCAGGTGAGCCCGCCGGCAGGACAGCCCTGGGGGCAGCCGTGGGGACCCGAGTCGCCGCCCGGGCAGCCGGCGGCCCCGGCCCAGCACGCACCGCAGCCGCAGCAGATGCCCCCGCACGCGCCGCAGCAGCCCCCGGCGGCGGGCGCTGTGCCCGGGGCCGCCGACGAGACCCAGCTCCTGCCGCCGATGGCCCCGACAGGCCCCGCGGGTCCGGCGGGTCCGGGTGACGACGCCACCCGGGTCCTGCGGCCCGTCTCCGGCGCCACCCCGGAGCGGGACACCGAGAGCACGACGCTGCTCCGCAGGCCGCTGCCGCCCGAGGGGGCGCCCGCGCCCGCCGCCGGCTCCGCGTCCGCCGCTCCCGCCGCCCCGCGGCGCGCGGCCCCGCCGCCGCCCGCCGGCGCCCCGTACGGGATACGGCCCGGCACCCCCGCCGACCGTCCCCCGCACGCGGACTTCGAGGGCCTGTTCCGGTCGCCGGGCGCACAGCCCGCCGACGCCACCCAGCAACTGCCCCCCTACAACCCGGCCTCCGCCCCGCCCCCGGCGCAGCCGGCCCCGCCGCCGTACGGCGGCGGGCACGGCGGACCCGGCGGGCCCGGTCGCTCCGGCCGCTCCGGCGGGCGGCGCGGCCTGCCGCGCGCCGCGGTCGTCGGGATCGTCGTCGCGGGCTGCGCCGTCGCCGGACTGGCCGCCGGGGCGGCGCTCAGCGGCGGCGACGACGACCGTCCCGCCGGGCAGCGGCAGGAGGCGAAGGCGTCGCCCTCCGCACCGGACGGAGCGGCGCCGTCCCCCTCCGCCGACCCGGCCGAGGCGCAGGCGAAGGAGCTGGACAAGCTGCTCGCCGACAGCAACAACAGCCGCACCACGGTCATCCGGTCGGTGGAGAACATCAGGCAGTGCAAGAACCTCGCCAAGGCCGCCACCGACCTGCGCGACGCCGCCCGCCAGCGCAACGACCTGGTGACCCGGCTGGGCCAGATCGAGATCGACGAGCTGCCCAACCACCAGGCGCTGGCCGACTCCCTCACCAAGGCGTGGAAGGCGTCGGCCGCGGCGGACAACCACTACGCGGCATGGGCCGACCAGGTCGCGGGCAAGAAGGGCTGCCACAAGGGCAAGGCGCGCAACACCGGCCAGACCGCCCAGGGCAACCGCGCCAGCGGCGAGGCCACGGCGGCCAAGAAGCAGGCGGCCGGGCTGTGGAACCCGACTGCCCGCCAGTACGGGCTGCCCGAGCGCCAGTTCAGCGAACTCTAAGTCCCTCGCAGGGGCCGCAGGAGCCTCTCTCCCCGGGCGGAAGCGGGATCACCGCCTCCGGGGAGACCGCCGCCTCCCCCGGAGGCGGCGGCCCCGTACAACTCCGAGGTCTCCCCGCGGATCGACCGGGCCGCGCAGGGGGCACGCGGCACCGCCGCCACCCCCGGCGAGCAACCCGAGCAACCGGGGCCGCGCATCGGCGCCTTCGCCCCCGGCCTGCGCGGCAACCGGGCGGCGATCGCCGTCAACGGCCGGTGGGCCCGCCGTCGTGCGGGAACCGCGGACCTCAGCCGTCGGCCGACGCGGACCTCAGCCATCGGCCGACGCGGACCTCAGCCATCGGCCGACGCGGCCTCCAGGGTGCCCTGCACGTCGACGAAGCCCTTCCGCACCGGGACCAGCGTGCCGTCCCTGACCTGCTGGAAGGTCACCGTCGTGTTGACCAGCCGCGGATGGTCGCGGACGGCCAGCATGTCGTCGTAGCCCCAGCTCAGTTGCGGCGTCAGACCGCCGGTGTCCACCGGCGGCATGGTCTCCATGGCGCGCTGCACCGTCCTGGCCGTGACCGCCCCGTCCACGTGCTCCAGCGCGGCCCGCAGCACGGTGTACGCGATCCACGTCGTCTGGACGCCCGGGTCGGCCGGGTCGATCCGGTTGTCGCCGAAGGCGTGTTCGCGGACGACGCTCTTCATCTGCGCCCAGCGCGGGTCGGAGGGGACCGGGTACCAGCCGGTGGCGTACGCGCCCTCCCACTGGCTCTCCGGGCCGCCCGTGCGGTCCACGAGCGACTGCTGCACGCTGCCGAGCACCGAGGCGATCCGCACCGGCGGGCCGTCCTGGCGCAGCCGCCGGAAGGAGTCGAAGAAGGTGTCGGTGCGTCCGCCGAGCACGGCCGTGACGCAGGCACCGCCGGCGCTCCCGGTCCGCCCGTCGGCCGCCAGGCCCACGCCGGCCAGCGCGCGCCCGGCGTGCCGGGTGTAGTCGGAGGCGTCCTCCGGGGCACGGATGTCCGCGGCCGGGCCGCGTCCGCCCGCCGCCAGGCCTGCGTTCAGCAGCTCGGGGAGCTGGTCGCCCGCGACGGTGTCGGGGCGGACGAGGGAGACCCGCGCGCAGTGGTCCGCGAGCTGGTGGCCGTTCCCGGCGAGCAGGGAGACCTGGCCGCCGTTGACGGGGTACGACAGCGGGCTGGTGAACTCCTCGTCCGCGATGCCGTATCCGCCGATGTAGGGGATGCCGGCGGACTCCAGGGCCGCCATGAACGTACGGCCGTGCTGGCTGTACGAGCCGACGACCGCGACCGCCCCCTCGGCGCGGGCGCGGTTGGCGCACCGGGCGGCGCTCACCGAATTGTTGTGGTCGTTGCAGGTGAGAACACGGAGCCTGCGGCCGTTGATGCCCCCGGTGGCGTTGACCCAGCGCGCATATGCCTCCGCCATGGCGGGCATGCCCGGCATGTTGGTGGCCTTGGTGTCCTGCGGGGCCCACGTCATCACGGTGACGGTGCCCTCGTCGGCCCTCGCGTCACCGGGCAGCATGCCGCAGCCGGTGAGCAGCGACGCACAGGCCCCCGCGGCGGCCGCGAGGGCGGTCATGGTCCTGGCGGAACGTTTGCGGCGCCATGCGGTCATGGGCCCACACGATTCCGCCCCGGCTGTAACGGACGAGTGATGAAGACCCAACCCAGAGCAACGGAGGGGTGAACAGAGGGGGGTCTGAAGATCGTTCCCGGGCGGAACGTACGATCGGTGACCGTGCACGATTCGGAGAGGTCTTCCCGCCGTGGCGGTCGTTCCAGCACCATGGACGGCATGCCGTGCAAAGACATGCCGTGGTGGCGCTGGCGCAGCAACGTGCGCTCCGCGCTGCACATGCTCTCCGACCCGGTGTTCCAGCGGGAGTGCTGGCTGGCGGGCCGCCCGGGGTACGGCGACGTGACGGATGCCGTCTACCGGTTGGTCGAGGACACCTGGCTGGACAACTGGTCCGCCGAGAAGTACATAGGCACGATCTTCCGCGACGCCCAGGAGGCCGCGCTCGTCGACGTCGCGGTGCTGCGCGTCCTGCGGATCATGCACCAGGTGGGGGCGGACGCCCCGGTGGCGGCGTACCTGGAGCACCCCGGCTGGCCGGAGGCGGTCCGCGCGGCGCGCGACGCCCACGTGCTGCTGGCCACGAACGACGGCGAGGACCCGGACGGGCCGCCCCACTCGCTCGACGTGCTGGCGATGATGTTGAGGGCGGCCTGATCACCCTTCCGGGTGTGCCAGGCTTGTGCACATGACCCAGCCGCAATCCGCCGCAGCGCCCGAGCAGTCCGAGCAGTACGTCCTGACGCTCTCCTGCCCGGACAAACAGGGCATCGTGCACGCCGTCTCCAGTTACCTCTTCATGACCGGCTGCAACATCGAGGACAGCCAGCAGTTCGGGGACCGCGACACCGGACTGTTCTTCATGCGGGTGCACTTCAGCGCCGGGGCGCCGGTGACCCTGGAGAAGCTGCGGGCGAGCTTCGCGGCGGTGGGCGACTCCTTCCAGATGGACTGGCAGATCCACCGCGCCGACGAGAAGATGCGCGTGATCCTGATGGTCAGCAGGTTCGGCCACTGCCTGAACGACCTGCTGTTCCGCACGCGCATCGGCGCGCTGCCGATCGAGATCGCGGCCGTGGTCTCCAACCACACGGACTTCGAGGAGCTGGTCTCCTCCTACAACATCCCCTTCCACCACATCCCGGTCACCAAGGACACCAAGCCGGAGGCGGAGGCGCGCCTGCTGCGGCTCGTGCGGGACGAGGGCGTGGAACTGGTGGTGCTGGCCCGCTACATGCAGGTCCTCTCGGACGACCTGTGCAAGGAGCTGTCGGGCCGGATCATCAACATCCACCACTCGTTCCTGCCGAGCTTCAAGGGCGCCCGGCCGTACCACCAGGCCCACGCGCGCGGCGTGAAGCTGATCGGCGCCACGGCGCACTACGTCACCGCCGAACTGGACGAGGGGCCGATCATCGAGCAGGAGGTGGAACGCGTGGGGCACGAGGTCACGCCCGAGCAGCTCGTGGCGATCGGCCGCGACGTGGAGTGCCAGGCGCTGGCCCGCGCGGTGAAGTGGCACAGCGAGCACCGCGTCCTGCTCAACGGCCGGCGCACGGTGGTCTTCGCCTGAGCCTCCCCGCCCGACCGGACCCCGGCCGGGCGGGCTACATGCGCGAGAGGGACGCCGTGGCCCACAGGGCGTCGCGGATCGCCTCGCGGTCGCCCTCCTGGCCCGCGGCCGCCTCCTGGGGCGGTACGTGCCCCGCCGCCAGGTGGCAGAACTCCGTGTCCTCCAGCGCCAGGCGGGCGACCGTCCGCTCCGGGGTGCCGACGGCGGCCGGGGAGTCCAGGGGGATGTACCAGTCGCCGCCGCCGCGGCCCTCGACCTCCAGGTGGAGGGTGCGGCCCGGCGAGCCCGCCGCCGTCAGGCGGCGCGGCGGGGCGGCCAGTCCGGCGCGGCGGCGGTCCGCGAGGGCCACGGGCAGGCGCCGGGCGGCCAGGTCGACCATGCGGGCGAGGTGTTCGGGCGCGGGCGGCTCGTACGGGTAGTCGATCGCCGCCGCGATGTCCTCCGCGTGGATCCAGCACGCGAACGCCCGGCCGACCAGCGCGTCGCGCACCGGCCGCCGGAACTCGACGAAGTCCACCGGCAGACCGGCCGCCTCCGGCGCCCCGAGGCCCACCGCGCGGACGATGTCCCGGGTCTGGGTCCGCCACCTGTCCCGGACGAACGGCGGCCCGTGCCGCCGGCAGCGCTCGATCGCCGCCTCCGTGCGGTCGCCCATGGTGCGCGGGGCGCCGGGGCCGAGCGGATCGGCCAGGCCGAGCGCGGTGGCCACGATGCCGTCCACCGAGCCGAGGTGGGCGAGGACCCCGCACAGCGACAGCGTCCGCTCGCCCGTCGCCCAGCGCAGCCGCACCGGGGTGTTCCACTCGGCGTCGCCCATGTCGCCCAGCAGCGCGTCGAGCCGCGCGGTCTCCGCGTCGTACGGCGCCGCCCAGCGCGGCAGGGGCAGGGCGGCCGGCCGGCGGCTCAGGCACTCCTCCAGCACCCGGGAGCGCAGCAGCGGGTCGAGGTCGAGGGTCTCCTCGCGGTGCATCAGCTCCACGGCCTCGCGCAGCCGCACCGCCTCGTCGGCGCAGGCCGCGCAGTCGGCCAGGTGCGCCTCGACGGCGGCGGTCTCCTCGGGCGAGCAGACGGCCAGTGCCCACACGCCGAGCAGCGACTTGAGGGTGAAGTGGTCGGGGCGGCCGTGCCGGTGCGGACCGCTCCCGGCATCCGGAGGTTCGCCGTCCGCGGGGCCGCCGTCCACCGGAGCGCCGTCCACCGGGTCGCCGCCGGCGGAGGGGGCGTCCGCCCCGGCCGGCAGGTCGTCGGCGGCCGGGCGCGGCAGCGGTATGCGCGGGACGTCCCCGCCGCGGCCGCCGCCGGACCACCGGTTTCCGGGACGGCTCACGAGGCCCTCCCGGTGCCGGGCTCCGCGACCGTGCGCGCCACGGCCGTGGACAGCATCTGCAGCACGAGCCGCAGCCGCCGCCGCGCCTCGTCCGCGCTCACGCCCAACTCGGCGGCCGCCGCGCGGTAGTCCCGGCGCCGGACGTACGCCAGCTCCAGTGCGGTCCGCAGCGGTCCGGGCATGGCGGTGACCATCCGGTCCGCGCGGGCGGCGGCGGACGCCGTGCGGAGCCGCTCCTCGAACCGCGCGTAGGACTCCTCGCCGCGGATGCGCTCGCGCAGGTGCCGCTCGGCCCGCCGGTGGGTGAGTTCGGTGAGCCACGAGCGGAGGGAGCCCCGCGCCGGCTCGTACGCCAGGGGGTGCTCCCACGCCTCGGCGAAGACCTCGCCCGTGACCCGTTCCGCGGCCTCCTCGTCGGCCAGGAAGCGGAGGGCGAGGCCGTGCACCAGCGGGGCGTGCCGGTCGTACAGCTCGCCCAGGGCGGACTCCTCGCCCCGCACCAGCCGCCTGCGCATCGCGCGGTCTCCCTGAGGCTGTGTCTCGATCGGTGCCTGGTTCGGCGTCTCGTCCGGCATTCCCACCCCCAGCCCTCTCGCTCATCTCGAATGTAATGGCAGTGGCTGACAAGATGCCTCTCTTTACGGCAATCTGCCCACCGGAGTGGTAGCGCATGGTGGCAGCACCATCACTTTGTGCGCCTTCCTGAGGATGGTCGGGTTCGTTCCTGTCCGAATCCGGTGCCGCGTTACGCGGGTGTGACCGGAAGTGGGGCGAGGTGGAGACCTGTTTCGGCATAGGGTCGTGCTCTATACCTGGTCGGACGGGGATCGGCAGCACTGCCGAGGCGGGGGAGAGTGCGGGAAGGGACTGTTCCGCTCGGTGTCGGCGACGGATGAAGGGACTTCGGACACGTGTCGTTGAAGGTGATCGAGGAGGAGCGGGGGGAGTGGGCCGTCCTGCGGGTGTCGGGCGAGCTGGACCTCGTCACCTCCCCGGCGGTCCGTCAGCATGTGCACGACGCCGTGGCCGACGGCCGCCGCAGCCTCGTGCTCGACCTGTCGCAGGTGCTGTTCTGCGACTCCAGCGGCGTCGGCGTCCTCATAGCCTCGCGCCGCCTGATGCGCTCGTGCGCGGGGCGCCTGCGGCTGATCCTCCCCGCCCAGGGCGCGGTGGAGGGCTCCCACGTCAACCGCGTGCTCACCGCTCTCGGCGTCCGGCGGCTCTTCGACTGCTACCCGGACCTCGCCGCCGCCACGGACGACGCCGCGAGCCCCCTCAGCGCCTGACGGCCGGCCGCGGTCCGGTTCCGGTCGACTGACGCCCGGTCAGGAGCCGTTTCCCCGGCGCTTTCCCGCCGGGCCCTCCGTACGCCGCGGACCACCGGTGCGCCGGCGACCGCCGGCCGTCGCGCGGGGCGCCGCCCCACGGGCCGCGACCTTGGCGACCGGGCTCGGGTGTTCGACTCGCCGCCCCGGGCGTCGCACAGTATGCGGTGTCGCTAATCCTTTGCGCCGGAATATGCCCGAAGCGCTTGTTGCCGTATCACGGGTCCTTCAGGCTGTCCTGCACCGGGGGAACGGACGGTGGCCGCGCGCCGAAGCGCGGCCATGTGCTCCCGGGCATGGGTGGTGTGAAAGGTGCAGATGCTTCAGGTGCAGTTGGAGGTCGGAACCGATCCCAGGGAGGTGGGAAGGGCCCGCGAGTGGGCCCGGGCGCGGCTCGCCGGGTTCGGTGTGGAGGCGGACGACTCCCTGCTGGAGACGCTGGTCCTGCTGGTCTCCGAGCTGGTCACCAACGCCGTCGTCCACACCGGCCGCCCCGCCCTGCTGCGCATGGCCCTCTCCGGCTGCCTCGTGGCGGGCGGGGGGACCGTGCGGATCGAGGTCGTCGACACCGGAAGCAGTCCGCCGCGGCGGAGGCGGGCCGACGGCGACGACACCGGCGGCCGCGGTCTGGAGCTGGTCTGCGGGCTGGCCGACCGCTGGGGCTGGCGACAGGAGGGCACCGGCAAGCGCGTCTGGTGCGAGCTGGACCGGGGCCGCGACGCCCGGGCGGCGGGCGCGGGCGCCGCGGACACCGGGAGGTCCGGATCTGCTGAAACGCTTCTGGACGCGGCCCGCGAACAATCGCGCACCCGGGCGCTCCGCGCCTGACGACCGGACAACTCCCCGTCTTTGGGCGGGTGTTGACGAAACAGTCCGTTTTGCTCACCCTTGGGATGAGCGGTCCCGTCGCGAGGGGACGCCGAAGCGCCCGTGGCGGCGCCTTGGCGAGTACGGGTCCGCGGTCCGGCGCCAGCCGCTCCGGCAGGAGGGGCAGGGCCTGAGCGCCGGAGCCGGGTGGCGGTCCGCCGTGCCGCGCTCGGGGTGCGCAGGGGCGCGCCGCCACCCGCCTCGCCGTTCCCCGCGGCCGTCACCGGTCGCCCGTCACCGGTCGGCGGTCGCGCGGAAGGTGCGGCGGTACGCGCTGGGGGACACGCCCACGGCCGCCTGGAAGTGCTGGCGGAACGAGGCCGCCGTACCGAAGCCCGCCTCCGCCGCCACCCGGTCCACCGGCAGGTCGCTGCTCTCCAGCAGGTGCCGGGCACGTTCGATCCGCTGCTGGGTGAGCCACCGCAGCGGGCTCATGCCGACCTCCTCGCGGAAGCGGCGGGTGAAGGTCCGCACGCTCATCGACTCCTTCTCGGCCAGTTCCCGCAGGGTGACGGGCCGGTGGAGGTGCCGCAGCGCCCACTCCCGGGCGGTCCCGGTGGTGTGGATCTGCGGCTCGGGCACGGGCCGCGGGACGAACTGCGCCTGGCCGCCGTCGCGGTGCGGCGGCACCAGGGAGCGGCGGGCCACGTCGTTGGCCACCGCCGCGCCGTGGTCCCTGCGGACGAGGTGCAGGCACATGTCGATGCCGGAGGCGACCCCGGCCGAGGTCAGGACGTCGCCCTCGTCCACGTACAGCACGTCCGGATCGACCTTCACGGCCGGGTGGAGCCGCTGGAGGTGGTCGCAGGAGGCCCAGTGCGTCGTCGCCCGGCGCCCGTCGAGCAGCCCGGCCGCGGCCAGCACGAAGGCGCCGGTGCAGATCGAGGCGATGCGGGTGCCGGGCCGGATGCGGGCGAACGCGTCCTCCTGAGCGGGCGTCAGGCGGCCCTCGGTGTGGGGCGCGTCGTCCTCGTGGGAGGCCGGGACGATCACGGTGTCGGCCTCGGCCAGCACCTCGGGACCGTGCTCGACGGTGACGGTGAAGTCGGCCTCGGTGCGCACCTGGCCGGGTTCGATGGCGCAGGTGACGACCTCGTACAGCGGCTCGCCCCCGTCCGACCGCGCCTTGCCCAGGATCCGGTGCGGGATGCCGAGTTCGATCGGCAGCAGGCCGTGGCGGACGAGGACGGCGACCCGGTGGCGCCCGGGGTGGCGGAAGGCCGTGCCGGTGCGGGATGCGGGAGGGGCGGCGGTCTCGGCGGGAGGAGTGGCCGGGGAGGCGGCGGTTTCGGCGGGGCTCATGGCCCGATCCTTGCACATCATGTCCTTCGGGCCACTCGTTCCGCTCCGCTCCGCGGACCAGGGTGGGGGCGTGACCCAGACACTGTCCCCGAAGAACGGGACGGGCGCCCTCCCCGTGCATCCCGTCCGTCGCCCCCCGCGCGTGCACCCCGCCTGGTACGTGGCCGCCGTCACCTTCGTGACCATCGTCGGCGCGGCGGCCTTCGCCTCCCTGCCGGGCCTGCTGATCGACCCGCTGCACGCGGAGTTCGGCTGGTCGCGCGGCACGATCGGCCTCGCCGTCTCCGTCAACCTCGCCCTCTACGGGCTGACCGCGCCCTTCGCCGCCGCCCTGATGGACCGCTTCGGCATCCGCCGCGTGGTGGTCTGCGCCCTCACCCTCATCGCCGCCGGGGCGGGCGCGGCCGTCCTGATGACCGAGCCCTGGCAGTTCGTGCTGAGCTGGGGCGTGGCCGTCGGCCTGGGCAGCGGCTCGATGGCGCTGGCGTTCTCCGCGACGGTCACCAACCGCTGGTTCGTCGCCCGCCGCGGCCTGGTCACCGGTCTCCTCACCGCGGCGGGCGCCTCCGGCCAGCTCGTCTTCCTGCCGCTGCTGTCCTGGATCGTGGACCGCCACGACTGGCGGCCCGCCGCGCTGACCGTCGCCCTGGCGGCGCTCGTGGTCGTGCCGTTCGTCTGGCTGCTGCTGCGCGACCACCCGGCCGACGTGGGCCTGCCGCCGTACGGGGCGAAGGAGTTCGTGCCCAGACCGGCGCCGGTGTCCGGCGCCGCGTCCCGCGCCGTGCGCGTCCTGCGGGACGCGGCGGGAACCGGCCCCTTCTGGCTGCTCGCGGGTACCTTCGCCATCTGCGGGGCCTCCACCAACGGCCTGATCAAGACCCACTTCGTGCCCGCCGCCCACGACCACGGCATGCAGATCACGGCCGCCGCCTCCCTGCTGGCCGTCATCGGCGTCTTCGACATCGCGGGCACGGTGGCCTCCGGCTGGCTCACCGACCGCTTCGACTCCCGCCGGCTGCTGGCCGTCTACTACGCGCTGCGCGGTGTGGCGCTGATGTTCCTGCCGCTGCTGCTGGCGCCGGACGTCCGCCCGCCGATGATCTTCTTCATCGTCTTCTACGGCCTGGACTGGGTGGCCACCGTCCCGCCCACCATCGCCCTGTGCCGCGAGCACTACGGCGAGGACGGCGCGATCGTCTTCGGCTGGGTGCTGGCCTCCCACCAGGTCGGCGCCGGAGCCGTCGCCGTCGTCGGCGGCATGGCCCGCGACGCCTTCGGCTCCTACGACCTGGTGTGGGTGGCCTCCGGCGCCCTGTGCGCGATGGCGGCCCTGATGGCCCTGGTGATCCGCAGGCGCTCGGAGACCCCGGGGAGCCCGGAAGCCCCGGAGACCCCGGTGGCCGCCACGGCGTGAGGCGGGCGCCCGGCCGGCCTCAGCCGGCCGTCGTACGGGCGATGGACCGGGCGATCCTCCGCGCGTCGATGGCCAGTTCGCGGAGCATGCCGCTGATGGGGTTGGTGAAGCCGGTGAAGTACAGCCCCGGCGCCTCGGGCAGGGTGTGGCGCCCCCCGACGCGGGGCAGCCCGCGCTCGTCCAGCACGCCGAGGTGGCCGACCAGCTCCTCCAGTCCGCGCCGGTAGCCGGTGGCCGCTATGACGACGTCCGGGGTGATCGTGCTGCCGTCGGCGAGGGCGACCCTCGGCCCGTCGAAGGACTCCACGGCCGCCACCGGCTCTATCAGGCGCTTGCGCACCGCCTTGACGAAGCCCGTGTCCTGGACCGGGATCGCGCCCTGCCGCACCCGCGAGTACAGCCCGGTCCTCGGGCGCGGCAGGCCGTACGCCGCCAGGTCGGGGACGGCCACCCTGGCCATGCCCCGGGCCATGCCGTCCACCAGGCGCGTCGGCAGCCGCCGCACCGCGATGCCGCCGGCCTGGGCGGGCCAGCCCAGCGTGGAGCGGCGCACGATGTGCGGCGGGGTGCGGACCGCGAGCCGCACCCGGGCCGCGCCGCCCCGGGCGAGGTCCAGGGCTATCTCCGTGCCCGTGTTGCCGGTGCCGACGACCAGCACGTCCCGGCCCTGGTACGGCCGCGGGTTGCGGTACTCGCGGGCGTGCAGCAGCTCGCCCCGGTAGGAGTCGCGGCCCGGCCAGTCGGGCACGCGCGGGGTGTGGTTGTAGCCGGTGGCCACCACGACCACCGGGGCGGGCAGCAGCCGCCCGCCGTTCGCCCGCAGCAGCCAGCCGCCGGAACCGCCGTCGGCCCGGTCGATCCGGCTGACCTCCACGCCCGTGGCCACCTCCAGCTCGTGGTGGCGGGCGTACTCCTCCAGGTAGCGCACCAGGTCGTCCCGGGCCACCCAGCGCCCGTACGAGCGGGGGATCGGCAGCCCGGGCAGCGCGGACCAGCGGCGCGTGGTGTGCAGGCGCAGCCGGTCGTAGTGGCCGCGCCAGGAGGCCCCGACGGCGTCCGACCTCTCCAGCACGAGGGAACGGATGCCGTGCTCCCGCAGCGCCGCCGCGGTGGCCAGTCCCCCCGGCCCTCCTCCGATGACGTGCACGGGTCTGCTGCTGTCGGACATGGGCATGGCGATGAGCTTAGACCCGTTCCCGCCCCCCGCGCGCCCGGCGCCCGGCCCCGGCCCGGCAACGCCCCCGCCGGACCGGAACCCGCGCCGACGCCGCGTCACATGGGCGCCACCCGCGCGTCACATGGGCAGGGACAGCAGGCGCACCGGGCCGGGCGGCCAGTGGGCCCCCTCGCGCAGCGGTGTCCACATGCAGCGCAGCGGCATGACCGCCGGCCCGCCGGGCTGCTCGACGAGGACCTCCCGCTCCAGCACCCGCCAGCCGAGCCGCTCGTACAGCGGAACCCGGTCCGGCAGGCAGAAGAGGAGGCCGAACCGGGGGCCCATGCCGCGGGCGTGCTCCACGGCGGCCGTGACGACCGCCCGCGCCAGCCCGCGCCCCCGCAGGTCCGGCGCGACGATCACGCCGCCGAGGCCCACCGCGTCGGTGCGGACGCCGCCGACCGACACCGGCACCGTCACCAGGCCCGCGTGCGCGACCAGGCGTCCGTCGCGGCGGATGCCGAAGTGCTCGTCCTTGGACCGCCACTCCAGGGGCAGTTCCGCGATGCCGAAGGGGTCGTCGGCGTTCCCGGACAGCTCGTCCAGATCGGCCCGGGTGAACTCCGGCAGGCGTACCACCGGAAGCGGTTCGGCGGGGCGGCGGTCGTCACTCGTGTCTGTCGTCCTCACCTTCTCTTCTGTGCTCAGCGACCGCGTCCGGCATGCCGCACCGGTGCCGGACTGGCCGACACGGCGCCACCCGGCCCGCCCGCACAGGCCGTCAAAGGGAGGATTACCGCCCGAACCGCCGTCATGATCCGGACAGTCGCCCGGCATGACCGCGCGGACGTGCGGGCGGCCGGAGGCCGCCGGGGCCGCCAGACCCCGGCGGCCCCCGCCCGTGGTGCGGGGAGACACCGCCGTTCGCACCGCTCGCGGGGCGGCTCCCGCACCCCGCTTCCTCCCCCGTGCGCCCGGTGCCCCGAGCGTGGGACCGACGCTCTGGAGCCCGGACACACAGGGTCGTCGCCACCGGGCCTCCGCGCTTGCGCGGCACCCGGTGAGACCGGACGGATGCCGGGCCGTGGTCGATGGCACGGAGGTGGTGGCACACCGCCCGCCGGCCGGGGTTGCGAGCCGGCCGCCGGGCGGGCCGTGCGTCCGTTCTACCCCAGGACGCGGACGGCTGGTGACACCTGTGGGACAGCGGCACTAAGGTGCCGCGCCATGAGGCGTGACGCGGGCGGGGCAGCGGCGGCGGACGAGCCGCGGCCCGACGCCCTGACGGCCCATCTGTCCGCGCTCGGCGTGGACGACGAGGCCGTCGCCCTGTACGTGGCGCTGCTGACGGGCGGGACCGCGCCCCCGGTGTCCCCCGGCGCGCGGCGCACCCTGCTCGCGCTCGGCCTGGCGGCCGAGGTGCCGGACACCGGCGGGCGGGACGGCGGCTCGGGCGCGGCGGCCGGGCTGGTCCCCGTACCGCCCGCCTCCGCGCTGGAACTGCTGACCCGGCGGGAGGCGCTGCGGCTGGAGGAGGCCCGCTCGGCGGTGACGCGCGCGTACGAGCGGTACCGGCGCCGTACGCCGTCGGCCGTGGGCGACACGGTCGCCGAGGAGGTGACCGGGGACGACATGGAGCGGGTGCTGGGCGAGGCGCTCGGCGGGGCGCGGCAGGAGGTGCTGCGGTTCGACTCGCCGCCGTACTTCTGGGACATCGAGCGCGGCGCCAAGGACGAGACGGCGCAGCTCCGCCGCGGCGTGCGCTACCGGGTGGTGTACACCCGGGCCTCGCTCGCCCACCCCGGCTACCTCACCGAGAACGTCCAGCCGTGCCTGGACGCGGGCGAGGAGGCGCGCGTGGTGTCCGGGCTGCCGGTGAAGCTGATGGTCGTGGACGACCGGGTCGGCTTCGTGTCCATGTCCATCGCGGACGTGGACGTCAGCCGCAGCCTGCTGGTGGTGCGGCCGAGCGCGCTGCTGGCCGCGCTGCGGGCGCTGTTCGAGGCGTACTGGGAGCGGGCCCTGCCCATCCACCCCGAGAGCGGGACCGCGGCGGGCGGGGTGCGGCCCGGCCCGGTCGAGCGGCGCATCCTGGCGATGCTCGTGGCCGGGGTGCCCGACAGCCAGATCATCCGCGAACTGGGCGTCAGCCGCCGTACGTTCTTCCGCCGCATGGAGCTGCTGATGGCGCAGGCCGGTGCGGGCAGCCGTTTCCAGCTCGCCCTCCAGGCGCAGCGCCGGGGCTGGCTGTGAGCCGCGCCCCGGCCGTGCACGGTGTGCACGGGTGTGCCATGGCACCCCAGTGCCCCGCGGGCGCCGGTCATGGACTACAACCGTGAGCACTCTCCCAGCGGAACCCCATCGAAGAGAGACTCACACGGTGAAGAGACCCAGAAGACCCCGCATAGCCATGGGCGCCGCCGCGGCGGCGCTCGCCCTCACCGGCACCACCGCCGCCACCGCGGGGGCCGCGGCCCCCGGCCCCGAGCCCGCGCCGCTGGGCGTGGTCCGGGGCGCCGAGGCGCCGAACGCACTGGACGGCGAGTACATCGTGGTGCTGAAGGACTCCGGCGCCGCCGCCCGTACGCTCCGGGCGCCGGCGGGCGTGAAGGAGAAGGCGGAGGAGCTGACCGACGCCTTCGGCGGCCGGGCGGAGCGCACGTACGCCTCGGCCCTCAAGGGCTTCTCGCTGAAGGCCACCGAGCGGCAGGCCCGGCGCCTGGCCGCCCACCCGGAGGTCGCGTACGTCGAGGCCAACCGCGTCGAGCGGGGCGACGGCCTGCTGGACGTGCAGGTCGGCGCCACCTGGGGCCTGGACCGGATCGACCAGCGCGACCTGCCGCTGGACGCGAGCTACACGTACGACACCACGGCGTCGAACGTCACCGCGTACATCGTGGACTCCGGCATCAACATCAGCCACGAGGAGTTCGGCGGGCGCGCCTCGTACGGCTACAACTTCGTGGACGGCAACCGGACGGCCGAGGACTGCCACGGGCACGGCACGCACGTGGCGGGCACCGTGGGCGGCGGGACCCACGGCGTGGCCAAGGGGGTGGACCTGGTCGCGGTGAAGGTGCTCAACTGCGAGAACTCCGGCACCACGGAGGGCGTGCTGGCCGGGTACGACTGGGTCGTCAAGAACGCCGTCAAGCCCGCCGTCGTCAACGTCAGCATCGGCGGCAGCGCGAGCGACGCCAAGGACGCGGCGGTGCGCGCCATGGTCCGGGCGGGGCTCACCGTCGCGGTCTCGGCGGGCAACAAGGCCGTCGAGGCGTGTGAGCAGTCGCCCGCCCGGGAGCCGTCCGTGATCACGGTCGCCTCGACGGCCCGGGACGACTCGCGGCCGAGCTGGTCCAACTACGGCTCCTGTGTTGACGTGTTCGCGCCAGGGGCGTCCATCCTCTCGGCCGGGATCGAGTCGGACACGGCGACGAGGACGATGAGCGGCACGTCGATGTCGGCGCCGCACGTGACGGGCGCCGCGGCGCTCTACGTCTCGGAGCACCCGACCGCCACTCCCGCGCAGGTGACCAAGGCGCTGCTGGACGCGGCGACCGCCGGCCGGGTGACGGACGCGGGGACGGGCTCGCCGAACCGGCTGCTCCACAGCCGCTTCTGAGTCTCCGGGGCCTTCGGGGATCTTCCCGCGGGCCGTCCCGGGTGCCCCGGACGACCGGTGACAGGAGCCGGTCGTCCGGGGCGCCGGACGGCGGGGGCGGCGGGAACGGCGGGGAGGGAACTGAGGCCGACAGGCAAGTGACAGGAACTGACAGGAATAACGGAACGGGTGCGGCCACGGCCGGGGCGGGGCGGCGGCCTACCTGGTGGGCTTGCGGCCCGTGACGCCCAGGTAGAGGAGGTAGGCGAGGTTCGGCCTGAGGTCCGCCCGCTTGGCTCCCCAGCTCTGCACGCTCTTCTGCTGCCCGGCCACCGCGGCGAGCATCGCCACCAGGGAGCCGGCGACGGCGGCCGGGCTGATGCCCCGGTCGGCCCGGCCCCTGGCCTGGAGCTGCTCGATGGACTCGGCCAGCGGACCCACGACGCTGTTCAGGACCTTCGCGCGGATCTTGGAGAACCGCTTGTCGCCCTCCGCCGCGCCCAGGTCCACCACGCGCAGGATCGCGTCGTTCTTCTGCCAGAAGGAGAGGAAGCCGTCCACCAGCTCCTCCGCCGCCTGCCAGCCGGCCTTCCCGGCCCAGGAGCGTCCGGTGGCCAGGTCGGCGAGGGAGGCGCCCTCCTTCGCCATCCCCTCGGCCAGCTCCAGGACGGCGCCCTCCACGTCCGGGAAGTACTGGTAGAAGGTGGCGGGGGAGGTCCCCGCGCGCCGCGCCACGTCGATGACCCTGACGTCGCGGTACGGCGACGAGCTGAGCATCTCGTCGAGGCAGGTGAGCAGTTTCTGCCGCGTCTCCTGACCGCGACGCCCGGCCACCCGACCGTCAACAGTTCGTACTTGTCCTGTCATGTCGTCAGCTTACCGAGGGATGATCGGCCCGCGATTCGACCGACCCCAAATGGGGTGATCCCCTGCACACGAGGTGATCCGCGGATAGCGTTCCCGTATCGGGACAGGACAGCACGGAAGGAGCGGACGATGACCGCCGCCGGCACCGCCTTCACCGAGGGCACGCCCTGCTGGACCGACGCGATGCTGCCCGACCTGGAGGCGGGCAAGCGCTTCTACGGCGAGCTGTTCGGCTGGACGTACGGTGATCCGGCGCCGCCCGAGCAGGGCTCCTACACCCTGGCCCGCCTCGACGGCGAACGGGTGGCCGGGCTCGCGCGCAAGCCGGACGGCCGGCTGCCGACGGTCTGGACGGTCTACTTCGCGACGCCCGACGCCGCGGCGACCGCCGAGCGCATCCGCGCGGCGGGCGGACAGCTCGTCACGGAACCGCTCCCCATGGGCGGGGCCGGGATCGCGGCGACCGCCGTCGACCCGGGCGGCGCGGCCTTCGGCCTGTGGCAGCCGGGCACGCTGACCGGCTTCGAGGCGCTGCGCAGGCCCGGCGCATACGTGTGGACCGAGGTCTTCACCCGGGAGAAGAGGGCCGTGGACGCCTTCTACGCGGAGGTCTTCGGCTACGGCATGTACCCGGCCGGCCACGGAGGCGGTGCGGGCGGCGGGGAGACCGCGGCGGCCCCGGGAGAGGCGGGGACGCCGGAGGCGACCGGGACTGCCGGGGTTCGCGGGGAGTCCGAGGTTCCCGGGGAGTTCGGGGCGCCCGGGGTGACCGGGACCTCCGGGGCGGGGGACACCGGGGCCGGCGAGGAGCCCCCGGACGTCATGGTCTGGGTCCCGGCCGGGCAGCCGGCCGACGACGAGCACGCCATCGGCGACCGTGCCATGATCGACGACACGTACCCGGTGGAGATGCCCGCCCACTTCCTCGTCTACTTCGCGGTCGCCGACTGCGACGCCGCGGCCCGTACGACCGCGCGCCTGGGCGGCCGGGTGGCGGAGGAACCCCGGGACACGCCCTTCGGCCGCTACGCCGTCCTCGTGGACGACCAGGGGGCGCGCTTCGGGGTCCTCGACACGTCCGCGGCCTCCTGAGGAGCGCGGCGGACGCGGCGGCGACCCCCGCCGGACCCGGATCGGGCGACTCACCGCCCCCGGGTTCGCAACCACGGGCTCCGCCAGGAAGAATCGCAGTCGGACCGCGGGACGACCGGTACGGCGGTGGGAAGCTGCACGGGGCGGCATGGGTTGGCCCCTACGGGGAGGTGGCAGGCAAGTGGTGGAGCAGCTGACGCAGCACGATCCGCGGCGGATTGGCCCGTTCGAGGTGCTCGGCCGGCTCGGTGCCGGGGGGATGGGGCTGGTCTACCTCGCCCGTTCGGCGTCCGGGCGGCGCGTGGCGATCAAGACGGTGCGCACCGAACTCGCCGAGGACCAGCTCTTCCGCGTCCGCTTCACCCGGGAGGTGGAGGCGGCCCGCGCGGTCAGCGGCTTCTACACCGCCGCCGTCGTGGACGCCGACCCGCGCGCCGCGGTGCCGTGGCTGGCCACCGCGTACGTGCCCGCGCCGTCCCTGGAGGAGATAGTCAACGAGTGCGGGCCGCTCCCGGTGCAGGCCGTCCGCTGGCTGGCCGCCGGAGTCGCCGAGGCGCTCCAGTCCATCCACGGGGCGGGCCTGGTCCACCGCGACCTGAAGCCCTCCAACGTGCTGGTGGTGGAGGACGGCCCGCGGGTGATCGACTTCGGCATCGCCTCCGGGGTGTCCAACACCCGGCTGACGATGACCAACGTGGCCGTCGGCACCCCCTCCTACATGTCGCCCGAGCAGGCGCGGGACTCCCGCAGCGTGACGGGCGCCAGCGACGTCTTCTCCCTCGGCTCCACCTTGGTGTTCGCCGCCACCGGCCATCCGCCCTTCCACGGCGCGAACCCGGTCGAGACCGTCTTCATGCTGCTGCGCGAGAGCCCGGACCTGGAAGGGCTGCCGGAGGAGCTGAGACCGCTCATCGAGGCGTGCATGCGGCCGGAGCCCGAGCAGCGGCCCACCCCGGCGGACCTCCAGGCCCAGCTCGCCCCGCACCTGTTCTCCTCGGGCGGCGACGACAGCGGTACGGCGTCGGCGTGGCTGCCGGCCGGTGCGGTGGCGCTGATCGAGCGCCACCGGGGCGGCCGGTCGCGGCCCGTGCGCCCTCCCGCACCGGAGCCGCAGCCGCGGCACGAGCCCCGTCCGGAGCCCCGGCACCGGGCACCGGAACCCGCACCCGCTCCTGCACCCGCCGCTGCCGCCGCTGCCGCCGCGCCCGCCGGGCCCGGCGCCGACTGGCGGCCGCCGGCCGCCGACCCGCGCGGCGGGGGAGCGTCCGCCGCGGTCGTGGCCGCGCCGCCCCGGAGCGCCCCCGTACCTCCGCCGCCCCCGCACGCCCCCGCCCCGGTCCCCCAGCCCGCTCCCCACGACGGGCCGGTGCGGCTGCCGGGCGTCCAGGTGCCGATCGGGCCCGGTCCGCGGCGGGTGCTGGGCCGGGAACCCGAGATCGGCGGCGGTGCGTCGTGGGTGCTGCGCGCGCCGGGCCTCCAGGGCGACACCGGTGGTGCGGGCGCCGCCCCCGGCCCCGGCATCGCCCCCGGCCCCGGTCCCGGCACCGGTCCCGGCACCGGGGGTGCCGGGCGGCTCGGCGCCACCGTGACCCGCACCCCGTCCCCGGGCGACACCGCCGCGCCGCCGCGCTGGCGGCCGTGGCGGTTCCGGATGTCGAACGACGTGTGGGGCACGCCCGTCGTCGCGGACGGCCTGCTGTACGTCACCTCCTTCGAGGTCCACGCGCTGGACGTGGCGACCGGGCGGCGGCAGTTCAAGACCCGCGAGGTGGCGTGGTCGATGGCGGTCAGCGGCGGACGCATCCACGCCTCCGACGGCCCCGGTCTGTACGCGCTGAGCGCCAGGGACGGCTCCGAGCACTGGCGGCAGGCGGCGGACGGCTGGGTGTACGCGCTCCGGGCCGACCGCGGCACGGTCGTCACGGGCACCCGGGGCGGCGGCGTCCAGGCGTGGGAGGCCGCGACCGGCGAGCGGCTGTGGGAGCTGTCCGGCGCGCAGACCGACTTCGAGACCCCCGAGGCGGGCCCGGTGATCAAGGCGGGCACGGTCTACGTGTGGGGTGACGGACGGCTGTACGCGCTGGACGCGCGCACGGGCTCCGAGCGGTGGTCGTACCCGGTCGGGGACTCCTCGATGACCGGCGGCGTTCCGGTGCGGCTGCTGCCCGCCGACGACGGCGTGGTGTACGTGAGCGCGGGCTCGCGCGTCTTCGCGCTGGACGCGGCCGGCGGCGCGGAGCGGTGGCGCTTCGACGCGCCCGCCGCGTTCCTGTGCCCGCCCGCCTTCGTGCCGGGCGCGGCGATCGCGGGCGGCGGCGTCTACCTGGCGGACTACCTGGGCACCGTCTACGCGCTGGACGCGGTCAACGGCCACGACCGCTGGCGGATCGCCACGGAGTCGCGCCAGTCCACCGAGCCGGTGGTGGTGGCCGACGGCCTGGTCCACCTGGGCAGCGGCAGCGCGCTCTACACGCTGGACGCGGTCAGCGGCACCCCGCGCTGGCGCTTCGCCACGGGCGGCGAGGTGGTGGGCGCCCCGGTGGTGGCGGACGGCCGCGTCCACTTCGGCTCGGCGGACCACTGCCTGTACACGCTGGACGCGGTCGGGGGCCGGCTCCGCTGGAAGCTCGCCACGGAGGGCGAGATCACCGGCTCCCCGGTCGTGGCGGGCGGCGCGGTCTACGCATGCAGCCGGGACCGCTGCGTCTACGCGCTGGACGCGGTCTACGGCACCGGGCAGGACCGCTCCTGACGGTCCGTCGAACGGGCTCCGGTGGCCGGGGTTCCACGGGGCTGGTGGAGAGTCGGGGCGCTCGCGACAGGAACGCGAGCAGGCGCACGCCGTGCGCCGCCGGGGGATCCCGGACGCATCGGGGGGCCTGGCATGAACCGCCGTCTGAAACTGATCGCCGTCGTCACCGTGGTCATGCCGGCCTGACCGGGTTCAGCCACGCCCGCGGTTCGGGGGGCGGGGGCAAGGGCCGGGGGAGCGGCGGCGGGGGCTGCGGCTGTGGCTGCGGCAAGGACGGTTCCGGCAGCTCCGGCGGGTCGCACGACGGCGGCGGCCACCGGTACACGACGAGCGGCGGCAGCTCCTGCGGCACCCGTTCGGGGTCCGGCTCCTCCCGCGACCGCGAGCCGGACGCCGAGGTCGTCGGCTGCGCCGGCGCGGGCGGGAAGGCCGTGGTCGGGCCGGTCTCCAACGGCCGGACCGAGACGTACACGGTCTACGTCGACTTCCTGGACGAGGACGGCCCCGTGGTGGACACCGGATCGGAACGCGTCCGCCTGAGGGCCGGTGGGACCGAGCGTGTCGAGGTGGAGCCCGGCGCCCCGGGCGTGGCCTCCCGGGTGGAGGACTGCCGGCTCGACCGGGTCGTGTGAGGGCGGGGCGGAACCGCCGGGGGCTCTGGCGCGTGGTTTCCGGGTGTCCGAAGCCACCCGGGGGCAATGCGCCCCATGGGGTGGCATGGGCATGACACTCATGCCCAGCGCACTGTTCTCTAGGGGGATGAAGCGTGAAGCTTCGCCATGTTCGGGTGGTCGCCGTCACCGCCGTGGTCCTGGTGGCACTGACGGGCGCCCGGAGGTCGGGCGGGGGCGGCTGCTCCGGCGACAGTGACAGCGGCAGCTCGTCGACGTCCACCTCGGGAGGGGTCACCAGCGGTGGCTCCTCCAGCGGTAGCAGCGGCACCGGGGGCAGCGGCACCGACAGCGCCACGCGGGATGTCACCATCGCGGACTGCAAGGTGAACGCCGAACGGAAGGTGGTCGCACGGCTGCGGATCGACAACCCCGATGCGGGCACGGCCATGACCTACGGCATCACCGTCGAGTTCAAGGACGCACAGGGCCTCTCCTGGGGCACCGCCTCGGTCTTCGGTCACCGGGTGCCCGCCGGGCAGGTCTCGACCGTCGAGGCCGAGGGGGTGTACACCGGGGGCCGGGACGGCTCCGAGGTCACCCGGTGCGAGGTCACCAGCGCCACCAGGTACTGACCGCAGGCGAGGGCCGTACGACGGCCCGTACGACGCGATTCGGGGCGGGACCGTGATGCGGTCCCGCCCCGATCGGCTCCTCACGCCCCGGACAGGGGCCTTGGTTCAGCCGCCGAGGGGCTGGGACGGCGAGGGGCTCGGCACGTGGTTCTCGGCCAGGGCCGGCGCCGTACCGAGGCCCACCATTGCCGTCGCTATCGCCAGGACGGCCAGGAACTTCTTCACGCGGGTCATGCCAACTCCTAGGGATGGGCCGGGGGGTGGGAACTCCGTGGTTCGCAGGGGCGAAGGTAACTCTTCCGGGCGTATGTTTCTCTTTCCCGCACACGACTGTCCGGTAATCGCCTCGATGTACATGACAGGGACCGGTCACGGCGGCTCCCCCTCTGCGCCGCCGGGACCGGTCCCCTGTGTCCCCCGTAGGGCGTGGTCCTGGGTTACTTCGCGCCGTCCCTGGGAGCGTGGTTCTCCAGGGTGGTGACCTCACCGCCCGACGCGTGGTTCTCCTGGGTCGTCGGAGCGCCGTCGCCGGGAGTCGGAGCGTGGTTCTCGAGCTGCGGGCCGTCCTTCTTGATCTTCTTGGCGGTGTCGCTCATGCGGGCCAACTCCTAGGTTCTGGTGGCGGGAGGTCCCGAGTACGCCCGGCGGCTCCCCCGTGGGCCGCCAGGCGTACTCTCCGGGCCACTCATCCCGTTGGTGCAGGGTCTGGGCCCCCGACCCGCCTGCCCCCCGACGCGGCGGATCGTTATGCATAAGCATGGCGGGGGGCGATAAACAATCGATGAACGTCCGCTGCCGGCGGCCGTGCGGCCCGCTCGGCCCTACGCGGCCACGGCCGGCGACAGCAGCTTCCGCACCGTCGCGGCCTCCGGGGAGTCCAGGGACTCGAAGACGTCCAGCGCGTCCTGCCAGCACGCCCGGGCCCGGCCCGTCTGGCCCAGCGCGTCCAGCGCGCGGCCCAGCACCACCAGCACGTTCCCCCGGCGCCACTCCCCGCCGACCACGCGCAGGGCCAGGGCCCGCTCGGCGTGGGCGGCCGCCTGCGCGGGGCGCTGCGCCGCCAGGTGGGCCTCGGCCATCCGCAGGTGGGTCGCTCCCTCCCACATCGGCTGGCGGCTGTCGCGGAAGAGGGCGAGGGCCTGGTTGAGCTGGTCCAGCGCCTCGGTGGTGCGTCCGGCCCCGGTCAGGGCCATCGCCAGGGCGTAGCGGGCGTTCGCCAGCCGCATGGTCATCCCCATGTCCGCGTAGATGGCCACGCCCTGCTCGGCGAGCCGGATCGCGCTGTCGATCCGGCCCAGCCCCAGATGGGTCCGCGAGAGGTTGCACAGCACGCTGGCCTCGCTGGGGCGGTTGCCGTCCGCCCGGAACACCTCGATCGCCCGCTCCAGGTACGTCTCGCCCTCCGCGTAACGGCCGCGGGAGAGGGCGATGATGCCGCGGTCGTTGGGGGCGTAGCCGCCGGCCAGTGGATCGCCGGTGGACCGGGTCAGTTCCATGGCGCGCCGCGCGTTGTCGTCGGCCTGGTCGAAACGGCCCGTCACGGTGCCCACGTGGGTGAGCATGATCCGGGCCCGGCCCTCGGCCCAGGCGTCCCCGGCGGCCCGCGCGGCCCGGCAGACGGCGGTGGCGGCCCGCTCGTAGCGCAGCGAGTGGACGCCGGAATCGGCCAGGTCCTTGGCGAGGATCAGCAGGTCGGCCGCGCGGCGCAGCACGCCGTTGCCCGCCGCCTGCTCCACGCAGGCCAGCAGGCAGTCGGCCTCGGTGAACAGCCAGTCCAGCGCGGCGGTGCGGTCGTCGAAGGCCAGCCCGGGCCGCTCGGCGGCCGTCAGGTGCGCCACCGTCCGGTCGCCGGGGCGCGACAGCGCGAACACCCCGTGGCCGGTGGCCAGGTAGAAGTCCAGCAGCCGGGACAGCGCCGCCTCCCGTTCCGAGGGCGGGTGCTCGTCGCGCTCGGCGCAGGCGCGCGCGTACAGGCGCACCAGGTCGTGGTAGCGGTAGCGTCCCGGGGCGGCGGACTCCAGCAGCGAGGTGTCCACCAGGGACTCCAGCAGGTCCTCGGTCTCCTCCGGGGAGCGGTCCAGCATCGCGGCGGCGGCGTGCACGGAGATGTCCGGCCCGTCGGCCAGGCCCAGCAGGCGGAAGGCGCGGGCCTGCTCGGCCTCCAACTGGCCGTAGCCGACCTCGAAGGTGGCCTTGACCGCCTGGTCCCCGGCCTGGAGCTCGTCCAGCCGGCGGCGCTCGTCGGCGAGCTTGCGGGCCAGCACCGAGACCGTCCAGGTGCGGCGGGCGGCCAGCCGGGCGGCCGCGATGCGGATGGCCAGCGGCAGGAAGCCGCAGGCGGCGACCACGTCCATGGCCGCCTCGCGCTCCGCGCCGACCCGCTCCTCCCCGACGATCTTGGTGAACAGCGCCATGGCCTCCTCCGGGCTCATGACGTCCAGGTCCACCAGGTGCGCGCCGGCCAGGTCCACCATCCGCATCCGGCTGGTGATCAGCGCCGCGCAGCCCTCGGTGCCCGGCAGCAGGGGCCTGACCTGGGCGGCGTCGCGCGCGTTGTCCAGCAGGGTCAGGATGCGGCGGCCGGCCAGCAGGGAGCGGTAGAGCGCGGCCCGCTCCTCCACTCCCTCGGGGATCGCCGAGTCCGGGGTGCCCAGGGCGCGCAGGAAGGCGCCCAGGACGGCCTCCGGCTCGGCGGGGGACGGGCCCGCGCCCTGGAGGTCCACGTAGAGCTGGCCGTCGGGGAAGCGCTCCCGCGCGGTGTGGGCGACGTGGACCGCCAGGGTGGTCTTGCCGACGCCGCCGATGCCCGCGACCGCCGAGACGGCCATGATCCGGCTCTCGGCGGTCACGAGCTGGTCGCTCAGCTCGGCGACGAACGTCGCCCGGCCGGTGAAGTCGGGCACGGTGGCCGGGAGCTGGGCGGGCCGTACGAAGGTGGCGGTGCCCGGAGGCGTGGAGTTCTCGGGAGGTCTCACCAACTCGTCGTCGGCCTGGAGGATGCGGCGCTGGAGCTCCGCCAGCTCCGGGCGGGGGTCCACGCCCAGCTCCTCGGCGAGCAGCCGGCGGGTGTCGGCGTAGACGGCCAGCGCCTCGGCCTGGCGGCCGCTGCGGTACAGCGCCAGCATCAACAGTTCGCGCAGCCGCTCCCGCAGCGGGTGGGCGGCGGTCAGCGCGGTCAGCTCGCTGACCGCCTCCGCGTGGGAACCGAGCTGGAGGTCCAGGTCCAGGCGGTGCTCCAGCATCGACAGCCGCCACTCCTCCAGCCGGGTCCGCTGGGTCTCGGCGTACGGCCCCGGCACCGAGGCGAGCGTCTCGCCGTCCCAGCAGGCCAGCGCCGCGCCGTACAGCTCCCGCGCCCGCCGGCGGTCCCCGCCGGAGGCCGCCTTCTCCGCCTCGACGGCATGGGCGGTGGCCACGTCCACGTCCAGCTCGGTGTCCGGGCCCAGCCGGATCGCGTACCCGCCGGACTCGCTGATCAGCGCCTCGGCGCCCAGCGCCTTGCGCAGCCGCGAGGCATAGGTGCGCAGCGCGGCCAGGGCCCGCTGCGGGGGCTCCTCGCCCCACAGCGCGTCCACCAGCTCCTGCGCGGTGGCCGTCTGCCCGCCGCGCAGCAGCAGGGCCGCCAGCAGGGCGCGCTGCTGCGGGGAGCCGACACTGACCGCCTCGCCGTCACGCCAGGCGCGTACGGGCCCGAGCACGGCGAATCGCAGCCGGTGGTGGCTGTTGTCCGGCTGACGCTGTAGTTCGCGCCCCATGTGCTCCTCGCCGTCCATGGTGCCCCCTGCGAAGTGTGTCGACCCGCAGCCGTCAGTGTGCCTTGTCAAGGACCGCCGCGTCAGCCGTGTCTCCCCCTCTCCCCACAGTCGCCGCAAACCCGCGACACAACCGATGGCCGACGGCCCGACAGATGCACCGATGCCTGACGTATCGTCATATCACTCTGCCGTGGAGTGCGGTCAATGCACATCCAGCCAGAGCGGGTTCGTCATCGCCGCCATCGGCCCCGGCAGTTCCGGGGAGGCGCCGCCCGGCCGGGGGCGGCGTATCTCGGCGCGGACGTACGAGGCCAGCGACGCGGTGGTGCGCCAGGCGACCGTGCCGGAGCCGGAGGCGGGCAGCCGCTCCGAGCGCATCTCGCCCTGGTCGGTCAGCAGCCGTGCCGTGCCGTCCGGAACGCCCGAGACCTCCAGCCGTACGGTCACCTCCGCGTCCGGCGCCACGCGCAGCCGCTCGCCGATCCCGGCGTGCTCACCGCGCGGGCCGGTGGCCGACAGCGCCAGCTCGATCCCCGAGGACTCGGCCAGCCAGCTCCGGCCCCTCCGGATGCCCTCCAGCACGGCCGCACGCGACAGGTCCTCGGCGTGGACGACCGTCTGCGGCAGCCCGACGACCTGCGGCTCGCGGTGGGCGTCGCTGTTGCCCATCGCCGGTGTCCACCGGCCCTCCCCACCGCCGGCCCGCTCCCGGCCGGCCGCCGCCAGCATGTTGTCCCAGGCGGCCAGCGCCAGCTCGTCGTCGGCCGTCCACGGCCCGTTCCACACCTCGATCGCGTCCGCGCCCGCGTAGCCGAACTTCCACTGGCAGCCCACGTACGGGCAGTTGGGATGCGCCGGGACCACCAGCCCGCCCGCCCGGTGGACGGTCCGCACGTAGCGGCCGTACGCGTCGTCGCGCGCCCGGTAGCGCCAGTCCACGAAGGTGCCCGGATCGGTGCCGATCGCCAGGTAGTGGCCGTTGCGGGTGGTCACCTCCTCGCCGCACAGGATGAGCAGGTCCTCCCCCCACAGCCCCTGCCAGGCGCCGTGCCCGGAGGTGGTGTTGTGCTCGGTGGTGGCGATGAAGTCCAGCCCGGCCGCCCGCGCGGCCGCCGCGACCTCCTCGGGGGTGCGCCGCCCGTCGGAGTGCACCGTGTGCAGGTGGCAGTCGCCCCGGTACCAGGCGCGCCCCCGGCCCCTCGCCCGGTGCGGCGGATACGCGGGCCTCGGCGTGCTGCCCCGCTCGCCGTACCGCAGTGTGACGCCGACCTCGTACTCCATGCCCTGCGGGGCGACGGTGTACGGGCCCAGGACCACGTGCCAGGTGCCGGGCCGCACCGGGCCGGCCAGATAGCCGGGGGTCGCCCTCTCCGCGCTGATGGCGAACTCGGTGCGGAAGCCGCCGGACCAGCCCCGGAACCCGTGCCCGGGCGGCGCCGTGCCGCGCTCGTCGAAGATGCCGATGTCCAGGGCGTTGCCGGGAGTGCCGGAGGGTACGGCGGGCTTGTCGTAGGTGTACGAGACGGCTATCTCCCGCACTCCGCGCGGGACTTCGACGGGCAGGTAGACGAAATCCGGCGCGCCGGTGGGCAGGTGCCCCCGGACCGTGCGCGTCTCCTCGCCCTCCCCCCGCTCCGCCCCGCCGTCGTTCTCCGCGTGCGCGAAGGACACCGCCGGGAGCGTGAGCACGCCCGCGGCCCCCGCCGCGGCGGACAGCCTCAGTACATCGCGCCGTTCCATGCCGAAACCCCGCCCTGTCGTGTCGGATGTGGTGCGCGTCACTGTTCTACGCGCACCTGACGGTCGGGGAAAGGCCTGTGGATAACCCGGCCGACAACCCGTGACGCCGTGTCACACCCACCGGGGCGAGAAGGATTCAGCGCCGGTCGCCCTTCCCCCTGCGGACGAGGAGGAGCACCAGGAGCAGGACGAGCAGGAGGAGACCGGCGACCACCACCGCGATGATCCAGCCCTTCCCCTTCTTCCTGGACTTCTTCCCCTTGGACTTGGACGTGGCCGTGGACTCGTTCGCCGTGTCGGCGGCCCCGGAGGTGCCGGACCTCCTGGACGTGCTGCTCTTGCCCCCGCTGCCGCCGGAGGAGCGGGCGGGCGCCGCGGCCCGGGTGCCGGCGTCCCCGGCGTCCCCGACGGCAGCGGCGGTCCGCGCGGCGAACACGGTGGACGCGCTGGAGGCGGTGGACGCGCTGGACGCGGCATGGGCGGCGGGTGCGCCCACCAGCAGGGCGCCCAGCAGGGCGAGAACGGTCGCGATGCGCATGAGGATCCCCCGGGTGCGGACGGAAGCGGAAACCGGCCGCCTCCGGGGTGGCGGAGAGCGGACGCGGACGGACCCCGAGGTCCGGGATCCGGAACCGTAGACGCCACCGGAGGCGCCCGCGGATGCGGGGCACCACCCCCGTTTTCCTCCCGCGCCCCACCCGACCCCGCGCCCCACCCGGCCCTGCTCCGTACCGGTCCGCGCCCGTGAAACGCCGCGGAGCGCCCGCGAGGTGTGAGAATGCCCGCAGCCGCCGCTTCCGGCCGCTGTCGGCGGACGCTCGTATGCTCGGGCCATGACGTCGAGCAGCACCCCGGCCGCCCCCACCGCCAACGCCATGCGGCGCGCGCTCAGACGCGCCCGCGACGGGGTCGCGCTGGACGTCTCCGAGGCCGCCGTGCTGCTCCAGGCGCGCGGCGACGACCTCGCCGACCTGATGGCCTCCGCCGCCCGGGTGCGGGACGCCGGCCTGGAGGCGGCCGGCCGGCCGGGAGTGATCACCTACTCCAAGAGCGTCTTCATCCCGCTCACCCGCCTGTGCCGCGACAGGTGCCACTACTGCACCTTCGCGACCGTCCCCGGCAGGTTGCGCCGCGCGGGCCACGACATGTTCATGTCCCCGGACGAGGTCCTGGACATCGCCCGCCGCGGCGCCGAACTGGGCTGCAAGGAGGCGCTGATCACCCTCGGCGACAAGCCGGAGGACCGCTGGCCCGAGGCCCGCGCATGGCTGGACGCGCACGGCTACGACGACACCATCGCGTACGTGCGGGCCACGGCCATCCGCATCCTGGAGGAGACCGGGCTGCTGCCGCACCTCAACCCGGGCGTGCTGTCCTGGACGGACTTCCAGCGGCTCAAGCCGGTCGCCCCGTCCATGGGGATGATGCTGGAGACCACCGCCGAGCGGCTGTGGAGCGAGCCGGGCGGGCCCCACCACGGCTCCCCCGACAAGGAGCCGGCCGTCCGGCTGCGCGTCCTGGAGGACGCGGGCCGCTCCTCCGTGCCGTTCACCAGCGGGCTGCTCATCGGGATCGGGGAGACGTACGAGGAGCGGGCGGAGTCGCTGTTCGCGCTGCGCCGCGTCGCCCGCGCGTACCACGGCATCCAGGAGCTGATCATCCAGAACTTCCGTGCCAAGCCGGACACGGCGATGCGCGGCATGCCCGACGCCGAACTCGACGACCTCGTCGCCACGGTCGCCGTCGCCCGGCACATCATGGGACCGTCCGCCTGCCTCCAGGCCCCGCCGAACCTGGTGGACGACGAGTACGGACGGCTCATCGCCGCCGGCATCGACGACTGGGGCGGGGTGTCGCCCCTGACGCCCGACCACGTCAACCCGGAGCGGCCCTGGCCGCAGATCGACCTGCTCGCCCAGCGGTCCGCCGCGGCCGGGTTCGAGCTGCGCGAACGCCTGTGCGTCTACCCGGAGTTCGTCCGGCGCGGCGAGCCCTGGCTCGATCCCCGGCTGCTGCCGCACGTCACCGCCCTGGCCGATCCGGACACGGGCCTGGCCCGCGAGGGGGCCGTGCCCCGGGGCCTGCCCTGGCAGGAGCCCGACGAGACGTTCACCGCCACCGGCCGCACCGACCTGCACCGCACCATCGACACCGAGGGGCGGACGGGCGACCGGCGCGCCGACTTCGACGAGGTGTACGGCGACTGGGAGGAGCTGCGCGAGCGCGCCGCGCCCGGCATGGCCCCCGAGCCCCCGCCGTCCGGCGGCGGGCGGGGAGGGAGCATCGACGCCGAGGTGCGCGCCGCGCTCTCCACCGCCGCCGACGACCCCACCCGCCTCACCGACGACCAGGCGCTGGCCCTGCTGCACGCCGACGGCCCGGCCCTGGACGCGCTCTGCCGGATCGCGGACGACCTGCGCCGCGACACCGTCGGCGACGAGGTGACGTACATCGTCACGCGCAACATCAACTTCACCAACGTCTGCTACACCGGCTGCCGCTTCTGCGCCTTCGCCCAGCGCCGCACCGACGCCGACGCCTACACCCTCTCCCTGGAGCAGGTCGCCGACCGCGCGCAGCAGGCGTGGGAGGTCGGCGCGGTGGAGGTGTGCATGCAGGGCGGCATCCACCCGGACCTGCCCGGCACCGCCTACTTCGACATCGCGCGGGCGGTGAAGGAGCGCGTGCCGGACATCCACGTGCACGCCTTCTCCCCGATGGAGGTCGTCAACGGCGCCACCCGCACCGGCATGTCGATCCGCGACTGGCTGACGGCCGCCAAGGAGGCCGGGCTCGACACCATCCCCGGCACGGCGGCCGAGATCCTGGACGACGAGGTGCGCTGGATCCTCACCAAGGGCAAGCTGCCGGCCGCCACCTGGGTCGAGGTGATCACCACCGCGCACGAGCTGGGCATCCGCTCCTCGTCCACGATGATGTACGGGCACGTGGACCAGCCGCGCCACTGGCTGGGCCACCTGCGCCTCCTGGCCGAGATCCAGCAGCGGACCGGGGGCTTCACGGAGTTCGTCACGCTGCCGTTCGTCCACACCAACGCCCCGGTCTACCTCGCGGGCATCGCCCGCCCGGGGCCGACGGTGCGCGACAACCGCGCGGTGACCGCCATGGCCCGCCTGCTGCTGCACCCGCACATCACCAACATCCAGACGAGCTGGGTCAAGCTGGGCGCCGAGGGGGCCGCCGAGATGCTGCGCTCGGGCGCCAACGACCTGGGCGGCACGCTGATGGAGGAGACCATCTCCCGCATGGCGGGCTCCTCCTACGGCTCGTACCGCTCCGTGCGGGACCTGGTCGCCATCGCCGAGGCCGCCGGCCGCCCGGCCCGCCCCCGCACCACCACCTACGGCGAGGTGCCCGAGGAGCGCGTGCGGACGGCCCTGGCCTCCGACGGTCACCTCCCGGAGCTGCTGCCGGTACTCGACGACTGAGACCGCCGCCGGGAACGGCCGCCGGATCGCGCGGCCGGCGGCCGTACGGCGCCTTCCGGCCGTCCGCGCGGTCATCTCCCGGTCCCCGTCCGCTTCCGTTCCCTCCCGACCGCCGGTGGTCGATTACAGTGCGGACCGAGTGCGGAGGAGAGCACTGCACGTGCGGACTGGACGTACGGAGGGGGCGGCGCAGTGACCGCGACAGCGGGCGGGGGCATATGGGGGCGTGCCGAGCAGCAGGACTTCCGCAGCCGGGTCCGCGGCTGCCTGCTCGGCGGGGCCATCGGTGACGCGCTCGGTGCGGGCATCGAGTTCGACTCGCTCGACGCCATCCGCAGCGCCCACGGCCCCGAGGGGGTGACCGACTACGTGCCCGCCTACGGGCGGCGCGGGGCCATCACCGACGACACGCAGATGACCCTGTTCACCGTCGACGGGCTCATCCGCGCCCATGTGCGCCGCGACACCGGCGCCTGGCACCCGCCGACCGACGTGCACGCCGCGTACCGCCGCTGGGCCGCCACCCAGCGGGACTGGGGGCCGGACGAGCGCCGGAAGGAGGACGGCTGGCTGGCCCGCCAGGAGTGGCTGTACTCCCAGCGCGCCCCCGGCCGCGCCTGCCTGACCGGGCTCGCCGACAACCGGATGGGAACGATCGAGTCGCCGAAGAACCCCGACTCCAAGGGGTGCGGCACCGTGATGCGCTCCGCGCCCTTCGGGCTGCTCGTCGGCTGGGAGCCGCACCTGGTCTTCCAGCTCGCGATCGAGTGCGCCGTCCAGACCCACGGCCACCCGACCGGCTATCTGGCGGCGGGTGCCTTCGCCGTCATCGTCCACGCCGTCGCCCGCGGCGAGAGCCTGGACGCCGCCGTACAGCGCGCCCTGGTCCACCTCGCGGCCCACCCCGGCCACGAGGAGACCACCGACGCCCTCAAGCAGGCGCTCGGCGCCGTGCGCCAGGGGCTGCCGACCGCGGAGCGCGTGGAGTCGCTGGGGCAGGGCTGGACGGCGGAGGAGGCGCTGGCCATCGGCGTGTACTGCGCGCTGGTCGCCGAGGACGTCCGGCACGGCCTGCTGCTCGCCGTGAACCACGGCGGCGACTCGGACTCCACCGGCTCGATCTGCGGCAACCTGCTGGGCGTCCTGCACGGGGAGACCGCCCTGCCGCCCAACTGGGTGGCCGAACTGGAGGGCCGGGCCACGATCCTGGAACTGGCCGACGACTTCGCCATGGAGATGACCCAGGGGCCGGCCCTCCACAGCCCGGCCACCCCGACCGGCTCACCGGGCTGGCTGACCCGCTATCCGCGGGCCTGACGCGCCCGGGGCGGGGCCGGGGCGAGGCCGAGCCCTCTCGGCCGGGACGGCGGACCAGACGAGAGGGCTCCGGTTGGTGACGGGACGCGTCACGAGGCGGTGGGGCACAGGGGTGTCATGAGGTGTACGTGCACCGCCGCGCCGCGCGTCCGTGCAGGAACGATCAGCCGCGCGTGAGCGCGCCCCGGCCGACGGCCCCCACGAAGGCCGTCCACGAACCCGGGACGAAGGCCAGCGACGGCCCCTGCGGGACCTTGGAGTCGCGCACGGCGACCGCCTGCGGCGCCGGGGACTTCACCTCCACGCACGCGCCGTTCCCGGTGGAGTAGCTGGACTTGGTCCACTGATCGGTCATGCCCTGTCGGATTGCCATGTCTGCTCCGGTTTCTCCCAGACGGTGGAAAGAGCCGGGCTGGCCCGGCGTGCGGCCGACGGTACCCGTCAACTCGGCTCGCCGAAGCCCCTGTTCACTCGGTCGGATGGCATATTCCGAGCAGCTCTTCACATGGGCACATCGTGCGGTGTAACTTGTCGCGCCGTCCTTCCGGCGCGGAGTGCGACACCGGGTGCGGCGCCCGGCCGTCAACCCCGGGCGTACTCCTTGATGATGTCCTCGATGAACTCCCGCGTCTGGTCGGCGTTGAGCGCCTGCGCCCTCAGGTGCTCGTACATCACGCTGTAGCTGTGGACGTCACTGGCCTTCTCCAGGTAGAGGTCGCTGGTGACGCCCTCCAGGTAGACCACCGTCGAGTCCGCCGCGTCCGGGAACTCCAGGATCGCGTACTGGCCGTTGACCCCCGGATGCGCTCCCATGGAGAAGGGCATCACCTGCACCGTCACATGGGGGAGTTGTGAGAGGTCGACCAACTGCTCCAACTGCTCCCGCATGACCTGCCGCCCGCCGACCCTCCGGCGCAGCGCGGCCTCGTCGATCACCGCCCACAGCCGCAGCGGGTTCTTGGTGTCGTGGATGCGCTCCTGCCTGCGCAGCCGCACCTTCACGCGTTTCTCGATGTCCGCCGCCGACGCCTCGGGGAGCGCGCCCGCGACGACGGCCTCCGCGTACGCCTGGGTCTGCAACAGGCCCGGCACCACCTGCGGTTCGTACACCCGCAGGGACGCCGCGTCCGTCTCCAGGCCGATGTACACGCTGTAGGGGATGTCCCCGAACGCGTGCCACCAGCCCTGCTGCCTGGACTCCTTGGCCATCTGCATCAGCGACTCGACTATCCGCCGGTCCTCGACCTCGTACACCCCGCACAGGTCGCGGACGTCGCGCTGGCTGATGCTGCGGCGGCCGTTCTCCAGCCTGCTGATCTTGGACTGGGAGACCAGCAGCCGGTCGGCGACCTCCTCGGCCGTCATGCCCTTGAGTTCGCGGAGCCGACGCAGCTCCTGACCCAGCCGACGCCGTCTGACGGTGGGATTGACGTTGGACGCCACGGTGCGTACACCTCCGCTTACGCTTAATACGACTACCCCTCAAGCAGGTTGCCACCAACCATGGCGGTTCCGCTGGGAAATAGCCACAGAGGGTGCACACACGCACGCGCGGGGTGGCGGTGCCACCGCCGTTTCCGGCGTGTGGACCGCCACCCCGCGCTTCGCGGCTCCCGGACCGGGCTCGGCCGGACTGTGGAATCCGTGTGGGTGCGGAAGTCAGCGGACGCCCGCGCGGGCCATGCCCCCGCGCCGGCTCTGCCCGGGAAGCGGTTGGGACGCGGACGACCGCGCCACCGACCGGCCTCCGGAACCGCCCGCACCGCCCCTGCCCGGAGCGGCACGCCGCGGCTGGGCCGCCACGCCGTTCTGCACGTCCATCACGGCGTGCGCGACGAGGCCGCCCATCGGGTCGTGCCTGATCAGATCCCGCAGTCTGGAACGGGATGACCGTCCCTCGTTGCCGGGATAGAGGTGCTTGCCGAGGCCGACCGCATGGGCCAGCGCGGCGAGCGCGGCGGTCCGCGGGTCCGGGGGAACACCGGTGCGGATCGCATTGTCGAGCCGGGCCCTGATCTCCCGGCTGACGGCCGTGTCCGTCGCCTGGTAGCGAGTCGTCGGCAACACCCCGCACATCTGGCTCGATACGGCGTGCACCATGCCGCAGCGCTCCAGGTGCGTGAGATAGGTTTGGCGTAGACCCAGCCTGGGCCCACCGATCCAGTGGACCGCCCGCACGGGGCTGCCGCGCCTGCGCAGCAGTTCCAGTGCGGAGTCCAGGGTCGGATCTCCGGTCGGCCGTGGCAGCACCACGGCTATTCGATCCCCGTCAGGGGCTATCCGTCCTGCGAGAGCCAGCTCGACGAGCTGGGCCCCGGCCAGGCCGAGGTCGAGCGACTGCGGCTGCGCCGTGGTACCCGTGGCCGGGTCCAGGGCCAGCAGCAGAAGCTCCTCCGGAAGTGTTCTGCGGCTCCTGCCCATCCATGCCTCCCCGCGTGGATGCATGACAGGGTGACCCCTCTCACAGAGGTCTGTCGAGAGTGCCTGAGGGCTTTGTCATGGAACCAGTAGGTATGTCGTTACCGTCTGGCAATTTAGCGGGCCCTCGCGGGTCCGAAACGGGGCCGGAGCGCCGGGTCCGAACCGGTGTTCAGGACACTGTTTACTGATACGACGAGTGGCGGACACAAGCGGGAGGTATTCGGTGGCGGGCAAGTCCCCCGACAGGTCGGAACGGAAGATGTCGTCGGGGGAGACGACGGGAAAGGTGGAAACGGTTCCCGAACGGGCTCGTGACCCTCGCGTGGCGCTGTGCGAACCGCCCCGGGACGGCGAGGAGACCGCCGGGAGCACCGCGGAGGCCGACGGCGACGAGGAGCCGTCGCCGGACGGTGGCGGCTCCGGGGGGACCGCCGAGACGGCGGAGGAGACGGACGGAGAGGCCGGCGACGAGGACCGCGCGGACGACGCCGCGGGCGACGGCGCCACCGACGATGCCGATGCCGACGTCACCGCTGACGCTGACGCCGACGACAATGCCGATGCCGATGCCCGGGAGGCGGACGGCGCGGACGGCGATGCGGAGCCCGGGGACGCCGCGGACGACGGGGACAAGGCCGGCAAGGCGGAGGAGGCCAGGGAGGCCGGGGACGCGGAAGCCGGGGCCGAGGCCAAGTCCGGGCGGGTGGTGGACCAGGCGACGGCGGTGTTCCGTGTGCCCAAGGGCGCGACCGGGGACGCCGCGGACGAGGCTGAGAAGGCCGACAAGACCGAGAAGGCAGACAAGACCGAGAAGGCTGGAGACGCGGAGTCCGAGGCCAAGTCCGGGCGGGTGGTGGACCAGGCGACGGCGGTGTTCCGCGTGCCCAAGGGCGCGACCGGGGACACCGCGGACAAGGACGACGAGGCCGAGAAGGACGACGAGGCCGGCAAGGCCGAGAAGGCCGGGAAGGACACCCCGGACGCCGACCCGGGCGACCAGCCCACCGCGATGTTCCGGGCCGTACGCCCCGCGGCCGCTCCCAAGCCGGCGGGGAAGCCGGAGGACCGGAAGGAGGGCGAGGGGAGCGAGGAGGGCGACGCGGAGCGGACGAGCCGCTTCGTACCGCTGCGGTCCACCGACGCCCCCCGCGCGTCCGAATCCACCGCGTCGTCCGAGCGGTCGCGGTCGTCGGGCCCCGCCGAGCTGCCGGAGGCCGAGCGGACGAAGCAGCAGCCGCTGCCGCCGCACAAGCCGCTGGAACTGCTGGCCGAGCTGACGAACAAGCCCGCCCCGCCGGAGACCCCGCTGCGCGTCGCCCTGCGGCGGGTCAAGATCTGGTCGCCGCTCGTCGTGCTGCTGGTGATCATCTTCTCCGTCGTCCAGCTCCTGCGGCCCCTGCCCGAGCCGGAGCTGAAGCTCACCGCCGCCGCCACGTACTCGTTCGACGGCGAGAAGCCGTCCATGGCGTGGCCGCCGGAGGGCCAGGCCGTCGTGGAGGTCGAGGGGCTCGGCTCGCTCGGCTCCTACGGGGAGCAGAAGCCGGTACCGATAGCGAGCGTGGCGAAGACGATGACCGCCTACGTCATCCTGCGCGAGCACCCGCTGAAGAAGGGCGAGGAGGGCCCGCAGATACCCGTCGACCGGCAGGCCGAGAAGGACGCGGGCCTCGTCTCCCAGGGCGAGTCGACCGTGGAGGTCAAGGAGGGCGAGAAGATCACCCTCCGCGAGGCGCTCAACGCCCTGATGATCGCATCCGCGAACAACGTGGCGCGGCTGCTCGCCCGCTGGGACTCGGGGTCCGAGGAGGCGTTCGTGAAGAAGATGAACGCCGCCGCCAAGGAACTCGGGATGACCAACACCACCTACACAGACCCCAGCGGCCTGCGGAAGGACACCGTCAGCACCGCCGCCGACCAGGTGAAGCTCGGCAAGAAGGTGATGGACTACGAGGTCTTCCGGGAGATCGTCAAGCTGCCCTCCTACGAGGACCGCCACGGCACCAACCACCGCAACTGGAACAGCCTCGTCCCCTTCAACGGCGCGGTCGGCATCAAGACCGGCACCAGCACCGCCGCCGGCGGCAACCTGCTCTTCGCGGCCGAGAAGAAGATCGGCGGCACCACGCAGCTCATCGTCGGCGCGGTCCTCGGGCAGTACCGGCCGGCGATCATCGACACGGTCATCGCCGAGAGCAAGGAGCTCATGCTCTCCGCGCAGGGCGTCCTGGAGACGGAGAAGATCGTCCGGAAGGGCGATGTGGTGGGCTACGTGGACGACGGCTTCGGCGGCCGGACCCCGCTGGTGGCGACCGAGGACGTCACGGCGGTCGGCTGGCCCGGCCTGAAGGTGAAGCTGGCCCTGACCGACGGCGGCAAGGGCGTGCCGCACGAGGCGGCGGCGGGCGAGACCGTCGGCACCCTGACCGTCGGCAGCGGACCGGGCCAGGTGCGGGTGCCGGTGGCGGTGCAGGACGAGAAGGCCGAACCGGGCGTGGGAGCGCGGCTCACCCGCATCCTGTGATCCGCCGCGGAGGCGGTACGGGCGGTACGGGCGGCCGGCGCGGGGAGCGCCGGCCGCCCGGCGGTACCGCCACGGTCGCCGTCACGCTGCTGCGCGCGGTGGTGCCGCGCCTGCTGTGGTTCCTGCTGTTCGCCGACAGCGGCGGCGGCCCGGCGGCGCAGGACGCATGGGCGGAATTCGCCGGCGGACACCCCGGTTCCGCGTACGACCCGGCCTGGTACGGGGGCATGCGCCCCGTGCCCGGGGGCGGCTGAGCCGGCGGACCGCTCCGCCTCCTCCGCGTGACCCGCACATGACCGGGCCCGGTCAGGAAACCAGTAGTGCATGACGAAGACGTGGTGGGGCCTGCTGCGCGGCACGGTCAAGGAGTTCCTGGACGACGAGATCCCCGACCGGGCGGCGACCCTCACCTACTACGGCGTGCTGTCGATCTTCCCGGCCCTGCTCCTGCTCGTCTCGCTGCTCGGCGTGGTGGGCGAGCAGGCGACCAAGCACATCCTGGACAACCTGCAGCAGCTCGCCCCCGGCCCGGCCCGCGAGATCCTGCGCAACGCCGTGGGCGAACTGCGGCAGAGCACCGGCGGCGGCTTCCTGGCCGCCGTCAGTCTGCTGGCCGCGGTCTGGGCCTCGTCCGGCTACGTGGCGGCGTTCATCCGCACCGCCAACCACGTCTACGACATCCCCGAGGGCCGCCCGGTGTGGAAGCTCACCCCGCTGCGGATCGGCGTCACGCTGGTGCTGATGGTGCTGCTCGCACTGAGCGCGGTGATCGTGGTGTTCACGGGCGGGGTGGCCGAGCAGGTCGGCACGGCCGTCGGCCTGGGCGACCAGGCGCTGCTGGTGTGGTCGATCGCCAAGTGGCCGGTGCTGGTGATGCTGGTGGCGGCGATGATCAGCATCCTCTACTGGACCGCGCCCAACGCCCGGCTGCGGGGCCTGCGGATGGCGCCCGGCAGCCTGCTGGCCGTGCTGCTGTGGGTGGCCGCCTCGGGCGGCTTCGCGCTCTACACCGCGAACTTCCACTCGTACAACAAGACCTACGGCACGCTCGCCGGGGTCGTGATCTTCCTGGTCTGGCTGTGGCTGTCGAACCTGGCCATCCTCTTCGGCCTGGAGCTGGACGCGGAACTGGCCCGCAGGCAGGCGTACGAGAGCGGGCTCCCGCCGGGCGAGGAGCCGTACGTGGAGCCGCGCGACACCACCAGGTGGCCGCGCTCGCTGCGGCGGGAGATCGGGCGCCGCGGGCGGAAGCGGCGCGAGAAGCGGGAGGAGCGGGACCGGAAGGCGTCCGGCGAGCCCCGCTCCGGCGCCCCCGATCCCTCCGGCGCCCCCGGTCCCTCCGGCCGGGCGCCGGACTGAGAACCGGACCGGGACACCGGACCGGGACAGCGGGTGGGGCACCCCGGACCGGGGGCCGGATCAGTGGTGCCCCTGCTGCCGCCGGTACAGCACCAGGGCCGCCGCCAGGCCGAGGGCGAGGACGACGCCGCCCGCCGCCATGGCCAGCGGCCGTGCCTTGCTCCGCCCGGTCCGCATCGCCTCCGAGGCCTTCTGCTGCGCACGGCTCTTGAGGTCGGCCTTGGCCGCCAGCTCCTCCAGCGTGTCGCCCAGTTCCCGGCGCGTGTGCTCGATCCGCGCGCGGAGCTCCGTCGGGGTGTCGGGATCACGGGGGATGCCCGGAGTCTCTGGAACGCTCATCGCCGTACCCTCGCCCTGATCTCGTCGAAGTCCTCGTGCACGCCCTGGATCGCCCGTTCCGGCTTGGGCGGCGTCGCCCTGCGCACCTGCTGCCGGCCCGTGTAGGCCAGCACCCCGGCGACGAGGAACAGCGCCGCCATGACGACCAGGGCGGACAGCCACACGGGCCACACCGTGGACAGACCGGCGATCGCCGCCGCGACTCCCGCCTGCATCCCGAGGAAGGCCACCGTCGCGGCGCCGCCCAGCAGCCCGCCGCCCAGCCCGGCCCGCCTGCCCTTCTCGGTCATCTCCATCCGGGCGAGCTGCATCTCCTCCCGTACGAGCTGGGACACCTGCGCGGTGGCCTGTGCCACCAGCTCCCCGACGGAGCGTTCGCTCCGTTGCCTGTGTCCGTCCGTCCGCTGCGCTGTGCTCATCGTCGTTGCGCTCCCCTCGTGGGTCAGCGCTCCCAGTACCTCCGCTCACCGCCCGCTAACCACGGGTCACCCGTTCTCGGGGCGCCCGGACGGGGGACCGCCCCGGCCGGTTCCACCGGAGGGACGCGACCGGACGGGGCGCCGGCCCACCGGGGTCCGGCCGGTGCCGGGACCCGCCCCCTGCCGTCCGCCGGAAAAAATCCGGGACGCGGTCGTGTCAGGGTGTCGATCCGGGCAGGGGCCGTTCGTATAGGGGGTGAGGAGCCGGCGCGGCGCCGCCGGCGAACCCGTGGAGAACCCGAGGAGAACAGCCATGAAGCACTACCTGCTCAGCGTGTACCAGCCCGACGGGGGCACGCCCCCGCCGGAGATCCTGGAGCCGGTGATGCGGGACGTCGACGCCCTGAACCGGGAGATGGCGGAGGCCGGCGTGTGGGTCTTCGGCGGGGGCCTGAACGCCCCGGAGACGGCCACCGTGCTCCGGCCCGAGGGCGACGGCGTGCTCACCACCGACGGCCCGTACATCGAGGGCAAGGAGCACCTCGGCGGGTTCACGGTCATCAGGGTGCCCGACCTGGACGCCGCCCTCGCCTGGGGGAGCAGGCTCGCCCGCGCCACCACCCTCCCGATCGAGGTGCGGCCGTTCGACGCCGTGGCCGAGGGCTGACCCCGGCGTGCCCGTCCTGCCCGCCGGCGAGATCGACCGCGTGTTCCGTGCCGAGTACGGACGCGCGGTCGCCGCCCTGGTCCGGCGCTTCGGGGACATCGACACCGCCGAGGAGGCGGTCCAGGAGGCGTTCACCGAGGCGGTGCGGCGGTGGCCGGTCACCGGAGTGCCCCCGAGCCCGGCGGGCTGGATCATCACCACCGCCCGCAACCGGGCGATCGACCGGCTGCGCCGCGAGGCGGTCCGCGAGGAGCGGCACGCCCGGGCCGCCCTGCTGCGGGCCCACGGCGAACAGACCGGCGGACCGGCCGGCGAACCGGCCGGCGGAGCCGCCGAGGAGGGACCCGTGCACGACGACCGGCTACGCCTGATCTTCACCTGCTGCCACCCCGCCCTCGCCACCCACGCCCAGGTCGCCCTGACGCTCCGGCTGCTGGGCGGGCTCACCACCGCGGAGATCGCGCGCGCCTTCCTGGTGTCCGAGTCGGCCATGGCCCAGCGGCTGGTCCGGGCCAAGGCCAAGATCCGCGACGCGCGCATCCCCTACCGGGTCCCGCGCGAGGCCGACCTGCCCGACCGCCTCCGCGCCGTGCTGGCCGTCGTCTACCTGATCTTCAACGAGGGGCACACGGCCGCCGCGGGCGACCGGCTCGCCCGCGAGGACCTCGCCGCGGAGGCCGTCCGCCTGGGGCGGCTGCTGGCCGAGCTGATGCCCGACGAGCCCGAGGTCCAGGGGCTGCTGGCGCTGATGCTGCTCACCCAGGCGCGCCGGGCCGCCCGTACGACGGCGGACGGGGAACTCGTACCGCTCGCCGAGCAGGACCGCGGCCGGTGGGACCGCGGCCTGATCGCCGAGGGGCAGGCCATCGTCCGGCGGTGCCTGCGGCTGGGGCGCCCCGGGCCGTACCAGATCCAGGCGGCGATCAACGCCGTGCACAGCGACGCGCCGACCGCGGCCGACACCGACTGGCGGCAGGTCCTGCGGCTGTACGACCACCTGCTGGCGGTCGCCCCGAACCCGGTCGCGGCCCTCAACCGCGCGGTGGCCGTGGCCGAGGTGGAGGGGCCGGAGGCGGGCCTCGCCCTGGCGGACGCCCTCGCCCCCCGCCTCGACGGCTACCACGTCCTCCACGCCGTCCGCGCCGACCTGCTCCGGCGCCTGGGGCGCGAGGCGGAGGCGGCGTCGGCGTACGAGGCGGCCATCGCCCGCACCGGCAACCGGGCCGAACGCGACTTCCTGCGCCGCCGTCGCCAGGCCCTCGGCGGCACGTGACCGGCCGCCGCCCGGAGCCGCCCGCCGCCCGGAGCCGCCCGCGGCGGAAACCCGTCGCCGCCGGCGCCGGCCACCATAGGCTGGCCCGATGCTGAAGACCATCGCGCTCGACATCGGCGAGACCCTGGTCCGCGACGACCGGTACTGGGGGAGCTGGGCCGACTGGCTCGGCGTGCCGCGGCACACCCTCGCCGCCCTGGTCGGCGCCGTCGTCGGCCAGGGACGGGACAGCGCCGACGCCCTCCGCCTCCTGCGCCCCGGCATCGACGTCGGCGCCGAGTACGCCGCCCGGGAGGCCGCCGGACGCGGCGAGCACCTGGACGACACCGACCTCTACCCCGACGTCCGCCCCGCCCTCGACGCCCTGCGCCGGGCCGGGCTCCGCGTCGTCGTCGCCGGGAACCAGACCGCCCGCGCCGGACAGCTCCTGCGCGCCCTCGACCTCCCGGTGGACGCCGTCGCCACCTCGGACGAGTGGGGCGTGGCCAAGCCGTCGCCCGGGTTCTTCGCCCGGGTCGTCGACCTCGCCCGGGCCGACCCGCACGCCGTCGTGTACGTCGGCGACCACCCCGTCAACGACGTGGCACCGGCCAAGGCGTACGGCCTGCGCGTCGCCCACCTGCGGCGCGGACCGTGGGGCCACCTGTGGGCCGGCACCCCCGAGGCCGCGCCCGCCGACTGGCACATCGACTCGCTCCACGAGCTGCTGGACCTGGTGGATATTGCCGCGACCTGACGCCCGCGGCACCGGTACGGTCTCCGCCGTGTACCGAACAGCCGGCGCCGCCCCGCCCGCCCCGCCCTCACCGTCTCCCGTCACCGCGGACGACCTCGACCGCGCCGTGCGGCTCGCCGCGGCCGCCCTGCGCGAGGTGCCCGCGGACGGCTGGGACGACCGGGCCGGGACGCTGGAGTGGAGCCGCTGGGAGACCGTCGAGCACCTCGGCGACGACCTCTTCGCGTACGCCGCCCAACTGGGCTCCGGGGGATCGCCGCCGGACGGGAACGTGCCCTTCGCGTGGGAGAGCCGGCGGCCCGGCGGCCCGGCGAACGCCGTCCACGCCGACCGCGCGGCGGGGCCGGAGGGGCTGCTGCGGGTGCTGGAGGCGTGCGGCGCGCTGCTGGCCGCCGTGGTGCGCACGACGTCCCCGGACGTCCGCGCCCACCACGTCTTCGGGGCGTCGGATCCGGAGGGCTTCGCCGCGATGGGGATCGTGGAGACCCTGGTGCACACCCACGACGTGACCCTCGGGCCCGGGCTCCCGTGGCACCCGCCCGCCGACCTGTGCGCCCGGGTGCTCGCCCGGCTCTTCCCGGACGTCCCGGCGGCCACGGACCCCTGGCCCGCCCTGCTGTGGGCCACCGGCCGCGGCGACCTGCCCGGCCGCCCGCGCCGGACCGCCTGGCGCTGGTACGGCGCGCCCCGGGCGGAGGACCACGACCACGAGCCGGACCGGTCCGCGGCGCCGGCCGCGGCACAGCGGAGGAGTTGACGCGTGATGCCCGCCGTTCCCGCCGATCCGACGGTGCTCCACCCGGTGCCCGGACAGCCGCGCGTGGTGCTGCTGAAGCCGCTGGTGACCTCGCCGCTGATCGAGGCCGGGGAGTTCTCCTACTACGACGACCCGGACGACCCGACCGCGTTCGAGACCCGCAACGTGCTGTACCACTACGGGCCGGAGAAGCTGGTCATCGGGAAGTTCTGCGCGCTGGGCACGGGAGTGCGGTTCATCATGAACGGCGCCAACCACCGCATGGACGGCCCCTCGACGTTCCCCTTCCCGATCATGGGCGGTTCCTGGGCCGAGCACGCCGACCTGATCACCGGCCTGCCCGGCCGGGGCGACACCGTGGTCGGCAACGACGTGTGGCTCGGGTACCGGGCCACGGTGATGCCCGGCGTCCGCATCGGACACGGCGCGATCGTCGCGACGGGCTCCGTGGTCGTCGAGGACGTCCCCGACTACGGGATCGTCGGCGGCAACCCCGCCAGGCTCGTCCGCCGCCGCTTCGACGACGCCGACATCGCCCGTCTCCTGGACCTGGCCTGGTGGGACTGGCCGGTCCGGCACATCACCGAGCACATCCGGGTGATCATGTCCGGCAGCGTCGACGACCTGTGGGCCGTGGCCCCGGCCGGCCCGGACTGACCGCCGTCCGCCCGGCTCCCCTCAACGGGCGGGCAGGTCCCGCAGGGCCCCGGTGACGTCGGCGGGTGCCTCCTCGGCCGCGCGCCGCCGTCTACGCCTCGGGGTGTCCGCCGCCAGAGGGCTCCACGCCAGAGGGGTCCGCGGCCCGGGAACCACGGGGAAGCAGCAGCGCCGAGCCCGTGTGGAGCGTGATGCGGGTCGGTGCGAAGCCGGTGGCGTCGACCGGAGGCTCCCCGGTGCCGGGGTTGCGGGCGTAGCGCGGATGGGCACCTCCGCTGATCTGCCACCGGACGCGGTGGCCGGCCGGAAAGCGGTGGGCGGTGGAACTCATCGGCACGGTGACCTCCGAGGGCGCCTGCCCCACCGTCTCCAGCCGGGCCAGCCCGTCACAGACGTTGGTGGAGCGGCCCTGCGCGTCCACATCGCACAGCCGGGTGAAGACGTGGGCGTGTCCGGTGTCCGTGGAGACGCTCAGCCGCGCGGAGACCGGGCCGAGGACGTCCACGGGCTCGGCCAGGGGAGGGCCGGTGAACGTCAGGACGTCTCCCCGGGCCTCCAGGGCGCCGTTGTCGCGGGGTCCGGCCGTGGGGGAGAGCAGGGGGCCGCCGAGGGACGGCGTGGGATCGGCCGGGTCGTAACGCAAGGACGCCAGTGGCGCGGAGCCCGCGGCGGCCTGCCGGGTGAGGTGCCCGTCCGGGGTGGGGAACCACGGGGTGGTGACCGGGGAGAACGGCCAGTCGTCGAGGTCCCGCCACACGTCCTCGCCGCCGACGTGCACGCGCACGCGGGTGGGGCGCAGGCCGGACGGCTCGGCGCACAGGTGCGCGCGCAGCCAGGCGAGGCTCTCCGTGAACACCTCCGGCCAGCCCTGCTGCAGTGCGGAGGTGTGGGTCCAGGGGCCGACGAGCAGGGCGGTGTCGCATCCGGCCCGACGCAGCCGGGCGTACTGCTCGAAGGTCTGGTCGGCCAGGGCGTCGTGCCATCCGGTGATCAGGCCGGTGGGTACGCCCGGCTGCTCGGCCGCCCGGGCCAGGGACGCACCGCTCCAGTACGGGTCGTCGGCGTCCTGGTGCGCCATCGCGTCCTCCAGCCACGGCACGTCGTCTCCCATGGCGGACGAGTACGCCCCGCGCAGCGGCCGCGCGGTGGTGATGTCGCGCAGCCGGCGCCGCAGGCGCAGCGTCGCCCTCGCGAAGGGCACGACCCCCCCGGTGCTGGTGCGTCATGCCCACGCCGACCACCAGGGCGTTCTCCAGCCGGAGGGCACCGTCCGCGTGGAACAGGGCATGGGGTCGTGCAGCCCCACCTGCACCACCATCGCCCTCAGTTCCGGCGGCGGGTCCAGGGCGAGCGCCCACTGCACGTATCCCAGGTAACTGGGGCCGACCGTGCCCAGCGTTCCGTTGAACCAGGGCTGCCCGCGCAGCCAGGACACCGTGGCCCGGCCGTCGGCGGCCTCGTTCCCCACAGGTGGAACTCACCGCCCGAGCCGCCGGTGCCGCGGCAGCTCTGCAGGACCACGTGGAAGCCCTGTTCGGCGAAGAGCACGCCGTACATGGGGGACCACGGCAGCCCCCTGCCGTACGGCGAGCGCACCAGGAGGGTGGGGAAGTCGCCCTCCGCACGGGGGAAGTAGTGATCCGTGATCAACGGGCTGCCGTCGGCGGCCGGCACCACCAGTCCCGGTTCCCACCCGACGTCGTACCGCCTGACCGGGAGGCCGCGCCAGGTCGCCCTCAGCATCCGTGAGGACAGGGGCGGCTTCCGGGAAGGCGTTCTCCGGGCCGGCCTTGGCACGGCGTCGTGGGTGCGTGGTGGCATGTGGGCCCCTCCTCAATTTACGTACGGTGTACGAGAATAGAGGATGCTTGGATGGCGTCCGCAACGTCCGCAACATCCACAACGGCCTCGGCGGTCGGGGAGTCGGGGAGAGGAGCAGGAAGACCGTGACGCATGACGG
>NZ_DASQNP010000243.1:0-10504 GCF_035644915.1 Streptomyces sp. | reverse complement strand
GGACAGACAGGCGTCCGCGCACGCCGTGCACGTCTGGGAGCAGTCGAAGCACTCGGAGATGCAGCGCTCCATGGCCCCGCGGTTGACGCCGCCGAGGTCGGCCGGGTAGGTCCGCAGCATCTCCTTGACCATCGTGGTCATCGCTACCGCCTCACTTCCGCCTTCGGGGCCGGCGGCCGTGGCGCACCGGCCCGCCGTGCAGTACGCCCGCCGGGTGACCCGGCCGCGGCACCGACAAACCCCCTGAAAGTCATCGGCCGTCTCCTACGAGGCCTCCCGGTAGGCGTGCGGGGCGACTCCGGTGACCTTGCGGAAGACGCGGCTGAAGTACGCGCGGTCGTGGAAGCCGACCGCGCGGGCCACGGCCTGGACGCTGTCGCCGCTGTGCCGCAGCCGCTCCTTGGCCCGCTGGACGCGCAGCCGCGTCAGGTAGTCCCACGGCGGCACCCCCAGTTCCCGGTGGAAGAGCCTGCTGAGGTGGTCCTCGCTCACTCCGGCCGCCTGGGCGACCTGCCAGCGGGAGATGCGGTGGCGGTAGTGCTGCTCCAGGTAGGCGACGGCGCGGCGGACCGGGGCCCGGGTGCGGGGGCCGCCCGGTTCGGCGCGCCGGGCCATGGCGGCCAGCAGGGCGGCGGTCTCCGCCTCGGTCAGGATGTCCCGGCCGAGGAACACCATGCCCGGGTGCGGTTCCGCGCGGCGCACGTCGTCGGCGCTGAAGCCGCGGTCGCTGAGCACCAGGACGGGCAGGTCGGACCGGCCCGCGCCGTCGCACATCCCCTCGGCGACGTCGAAGCCGTCCATGTCGGGCAGTTCGCGGGAGACGACGAGCAGGCAGGGGGTGTCCTCCGCGAGCAGGGCCAGGGCGGCGGTGCCGTCCGCGGCGGTCCGCACCGTACGGCCCGGCAGCACCCCGGCCAGCAGCCGCCGCCACTGCTCGCGGCGGGGCCCGGAGCCGTCCACGACCACCGCGGGGTCGGTCAGGCCCGGGGGCCGCAGGGCGCGCAGCGCCTGGTCCAGGTCGGGCCCGGAGACGGGGCCGTAGAGCAGGAAGGGCGTGTGGCGCAGCGCCGGGTGGTCGTGCAGCCGCTGGACCGAGGCCCACTCCTGCGGCCGTGCCCCGTCGGCGTCCCAGGCGACGGCGTACGGCCTGCCCTGCGCGACCAGCGAGGCCAGGTCGTCGTCCGGGTCCAGGCGGTGCAGTCGCAGCCCGTGCCGCCGGGCGAGGGCGGCGACCTCCGGGGGCGGCGCGGCCGCGGCGGCGACCAGCACGGTGCGTCCGGCGCCCGGGGCGGGGACGCCCGGGGAGCCGGAGGGTTCCACGGGCGTGGGCAGCGGCACGTCCAGCCGGAAGCCGCTGCCGGCGGGGCCGTGGTCGAGGGTGACCGATCCGCCGTGCAGGGCGGCGAGCCGCCGGGCGATGGCCAGGCCGAGCCGTGTGCCGGGCTCCCCGGAGGCGAAGGGCTGGAAGAGGTGCTCGGCCTCCGCGGGCGGCACGTACAGGCCCGCGGAGACGACGCGGACGCGCAGCAGCGTGGGGAGGACGTCGGCGACCAGCCGCAGCCGGCCGCCGTCCGCGAGGTGCCCGGCGGCGGCGGTCAGCAGGTTGACGACGATCTGGCGCAGCCGGGGGGCGTCGGCCCGGATCGCGGGGAGGCGGCGGGGCAGCACCAACTGCCAGTCGGCACCGGCGGGACGGCGGGTCCAGACGGCGCTGTGGAACGCCTCGGCCAGCACCGGCCGGGGATCCAGCAGCCGGCGGGACAGGTCGAGGGCGTCGATCTCGGACCGGGACAGGTCCAGCAGGTCGTCGATCAGCCGCAGCAGGCGTCCGGCGTCGTCGTGGGCGCGGCGCAGCGCGGCGACGGCGCCGGTGTCGGGGTCGGTACCGGTGTCGGCGCCGGGAATCCGGGTGTGGCGCAGGATCGCCTCGACCGGGGTGCGCAGCTCGTCGGTGGCGTTGTCCAGCAGCCGGGTCTTGAGCCGGCTGGCCTGCTCGGCGGCGTCGCGGGCGCGGCGCACCTCGTCGAACAGCCGGATGCCCTTGAGGGCCGCGCTGATCTGGTCGCCCAGCGCGCGGTAGAGCGCGCCCCGGCGCGCGGCGCCCTGGTGGGGACCGCCGTCGAAGAGGGCGAAGCCGAGCTGCTCGTCGCCGATGTGGAGGGGTTCGAGGACCAGGGTGAAGCGGCGGTCCCGCGGCAGCAGTCCGTCCGGCAGCAGCAGTTCGGCGGGGTGGGGGACGGCGTACGGGTCGTCCGGCGCCGCCTGGTACGGGCCCGTCCGGTGCCGGGGGCGCTCGCCGGGCGGCGGCACCGGCCGGGCCAGGAGGCGGCCCTCGCCGCCCGCGGGCCGCCGACCGTCCTCGTAGAGCACCAGGTGGCACTCGGGCACGCCGGTGTACGGCAGGTGGCGGGCCAGCGCCCCGGTCAGCGCGCCGATGTCGACGGCGGTGGTCAGTTCGGTGCCCAGGTCCCGCAGGCGGCGGGAGTTCTGCTGGTCGGCCCAGCGCTCGTACTCCAGCAGCCGGTGGGACTTGTCGGCCACCATCAACCGGGCCTGGCCGATCAGCCGTTCGACCCGGGCCCGGCCCTCCGGGGGCAGCCGGGGGGCCGCCAGGTCGCGGGCGCGCAGCAGCGCGCGGTCCCAGTCGGCGGCGTCCTCGGCCGTCCGGACCCGGTTGCCGACCAGTCGCTCGACCAGGCACAGGAAGGCATCGCCGGGTGACGGCGCACCGGGTGACGACCCGTCAGGCGGCGAGCCGTGGGCCGGCGTGCCGCTGCCGCCGGCGCCGAGGTCGGCGCGGAGCGCCGCGGACAGCGCCGGGCCGTGGGAGGGCAGGTCCGGGAACAGCTCCTCGGGGAGGGGTTCGCCGGCGGGGCTGCCGGGCGGCCCGTCCGCGCCGGCTCCCTGGGAGACCAGGGGCGAGTGGCAGCCGCAGGAGCGGCGCACGACGAGGGTGCCCGGCACCACGCTCCGCGGGGGCGGCGCGGTGCCCCGCAGCCGGGCGAGGAGGGTGTCCACGGCCAGTGCGCCGAGTTCGGCGAAGGGCAGCGCGACCGAGGTCAGCGGCGGATCGGCCAGCCGGGCCTCCAGCGAGTCGTTGAAGCCGACGACCGCCACGTCCTCGGGCACCCGGATGCCCTGCCCGGTCAGGAACCGCAGGGCGTCGGCGGCCAGGACGTCGCTGCAGGCGACCACCGCGTCGAAGTCGCGGCCGGGCCGCAGCCCGCGGACGTCGACCAGGACCCGCATCGCCGAGGCACCGGCTCCGCCGCCGAAGTCCGCCGCGGCGACGACCAGGGACCGGTCCTTCGGGATGCGGTGCCGGGCGAGGGCGTCGGTGTAGGCCCGGTAGCGGTCCCGGGAGACGGGGTTGGCCAGCGGCCCCCGGACGCAGGCGAGCCGGCGGCGGCCGTGGTCCTTCACCAGGTGGCTGACGGCCGCCCGCATGCCCGCGTAGCTGTCGAGCAGCAGGGTCTCGTGGCCGTCCAGGGCGCGGTTGAGGCTGACGACCGGTAACCCCTCCAGCCGCCGCACCAGCCGGGCGGCCCGTTCCTCGCCCGGGGCGGGCAGGCCGAGGGTGGAGGTCCAGCAGATGACGCCGTCCAGCCGCTCGGGGCCCACCAGGTCGTACAGCGCGGTGCGCGGCGCGCCGCCGGGGCGCAGCGGCCCGCCGGGGAAGCACACCAGGTTGACGTCGTTGCGCTCGGCCGCCGCCAGGACCCCGGACCACAAGGTGGCCCCGACGCCCAGGTGGATGTTGGCCGTGACCAGCCCGATGGTGGGCCGGTCCGGTCCGCCGTCCGGCCGCCGCGCCGGTACGGGCCCGCGTTCCGCCATGGACTGCCTGCCTCGCTCGTCGTCGGAGACGGCCCCCCTGCCGTGTGGAACTTCCCTGCCGGGTCGGAGGACGATAGCGGCGGGCACGCGTCCGGGCAAGACGGGCGGGAGCCCCGTCTTGCCCGGACGGTGTGCGGATCGTCCCGGACCGGCCCGGGCGATCGGTTCGGATCAGATCTTGCCGACGCCGGCCCCCGCCGTCACGATCGACTTGACGCTGGAGGGGCTGTCGACCGTGTAGCTGTAGGGGATGGAGGCGACGGAGCCGCCCGTCTGGCCCTGGCCGGAGTTGACGAAGTGGTTGTTCCTCGCCTGCAGGGAGCCGGGGTCGGAGGAGCCCTCACCCAGGTGGAAGGGGTCCTCGACGTTCTCGAAGTAGTTCCCCTCCACCAGCACGCCGGCCTTCTCGGTCGAGGCCACGCCGTAGTCGCCGATGTTGCTGTAGTAGTTGTTCAGCACGTGGACCGGGTTGCCGAAGCGGACCCGCGGGTGGCGCTGGTTGGTCCCGTCGAACCAGTTGTGGTCGTAGGTCACCCGCAGCTTGCCGGTGTCCTCGCCGGCGTTGTCGTCGGAGTGCCCGAGCAGGAACGTCTTGTCGTGGTCGTGGACGCGGTTCCACGACACGGTGATGTTGTCCGAGGCGCGCTTGATGTCGAGGGCGCCGTCGTTGGCGTCCGAGATGTCGTTGTGGTCGATCCAGACCTTGGTGGAGTACTCGACGTTGATCGCGTCGTCGTTCGACCCCGTGAACGTGAGGTTCCGGATGATCACGTTGCTGACCTTGCTGACGTTGAGGCCGCTGCCGGTGATCCTGCCGGAGGTGCCCACGCCGATGATGGTCTTGTTCGAGGTCACCTTGGTCATGCTGCTCAGGTTGACGGTTCCGTTGACCTGGATGACCAGCGGCTCGGTGCGCTTCACGGCCTCGGTGAACTGGCTGGCGTTCGACACGGTGACGGTGCTTCCGCCCGCGCCGCCGGTGGTGCCGGCGCCGAAGCCGATGGGCTGGTTGGCCGCCAGCGGGCGCGGGGCCTCGGACTCCGCGGCCGCGCCGTTCAGCGCGTTGACGCCGGTGAGGGTCAGTGCGGCCGCCGTGACGGCCACAGCGCTGACCAGCTTGAACCGTGCGCTCGTCCTGCGCATGGGATGCTCCATCCGGTGAGGGGGGACTTCTGGACACGCATGCGTATTCACGTTTTTACGTGCTGTTACCGCGCGGCGACTGGACACGATGCTAGGTCGGCGTCTGTGGACGATGACGGGCCCCGTGTGGACTATGGCGCGCACACGACAGATCGCACGCCGCCGGACGGCCCCGGGGCGGTGCGACGGCCGCACGGCGTACGGCCGGGACCCGCCGCCGGACGGGCGCCGGACTTCCGGCCGCGCGGACGCCCCGGCGGAAAATTCCTCTCCGTCCTGTCCGCGCACGGGACGGATCACGGTCCCGTCCGGACAATGGTGCGAGCACAACGCCCCTTCACCGGCGCGGACTTGCGGCCGGGCGCACATCGAGGCTCCACCACCGGGAGGTACGACGACCATGGCCCTGCGCAATGGACTCAGACGGGCGTTCGCCCCGCGGCACCGGTCACTCCGCACCGACGGCACGAGCGCTTCCGGACCGCGCCCCGCCCGGCGCGCGACACGGGCGGGACTGCTGTCCGCCGCCGCCGTGGCACTGCTGTGCACCACCGCCTCCGCCACCGCCGCGCCGGCCGGGGACCCGTCACCGCCGCCGGCCGCGTCGGCCCTCCAGGCCGAGGTCCCGGCGGGAGTGACGGCGGGCGTCGCCGTCTTCGACCGGCAGACCGGCACGTTCACCGAACAGCTCAACAGCTCCGCCCAGTTCCGGTCGGCGTCCGTGGTGAAGCTGCTGATCGCCCTCGACCTGCTGTGGAACCGCACGCCCGGCGACCTGTCGGCGACCGACCGCTCCCGCGTCGACGCCATGCTGCGCAGCAGCGACGACGGCGCGGCCAGCGCCTTCTGGGCGGCCAACGGCGGAGGCGCCGTCATCGACCGGATGGTCCCCCGGCTCGGCCTGACGGACACCGCCCGGCCACCGTCCACGCACCCCGGCTACTGGGGCTACACGGCGCTGTCGGCACGCGACACCGTGCGGATCTACCGCTACCTGCTGGAGTCCGCCCCGGCGGCCGTGCGCGACTACGTCATGGGCAACCTGCGGCAGTCCACCCGCTGCGCCACCGACGGCTACGACCAGCACTTCGGCATCGCGGGCTCCTTCAACCGCCCCTGGGCGGTGAAGCAGGGCTGGTCGGGCTTCGACTCCGGGGGCTGCACCGCGACGACGGGCACCGGTGCGGGGGGAGCGGACGGCACCGGCACGGAGGCGGCCGCTCCCGGCACGCGGGCGGACGCGGGCGCCGACGCCGTGGACCTCTCGCGTCCGGCGCTGCACACGACGGGCGTGGTCGGCGCGGGGGACCGTTCCATCGTGGCCGTCCTCACCCTCCACCCGAACGGGACCTCGTACGGCAAGGCCTACTCGGACGTGGGCCGGCTGACCCGTTCGCTGAACGTCCCCGGCGCGTCGCGCCCGGCGGGCACCTGGGTCGGCACGTGGGGCAGCGGGGTCCGGGTCCGCGCCCAGACGACGACCGGATCGGCCGCGCTCACCACGCTGCCCGCCGGAGTCGAGGTCCTGGTCGGCTGCCAGGTGCGCGGCCAGCAGGTCAGCGTGCCGCCGTACGTCAACGACTGGTGGGCCCACCTGCCCCAGTACGGCGGCTACATGACCAACATCTACCTCAGCACGCCGGACAACCAGGTCCCCGGCGTGCCGGTCTGCTGACCGCGACGGGAGCGGGTCGTAGGTGGGCCGGACGTGACGTGCCGGCCCACCTCAGGCCCCCGTGACGCCGTCGATGCGTTCCCGGACCAGGTCCGCGTGGCCGTTGTGGCGCGCGTACTCCTCGATCATGTGGACCAGGATCCAGCGCAGCGAGACCTCCTGGTGCCCGGCGTGCCCGGCCTCCCGCTCCGAGAGCCGGCCGGAGTCGTCCAGCGAGGAGCCGGCGATCAGCTCGCGGCCCCGCGCGATCTCCGCCCGCCAGACGGCCAGCGCCTCGTCGATCCCGCGCTCCGGAACGAGGCCGAAACCGTCCCCCTCGTACAGCGGAGGCACGTCGAGACCGGCGAACACCCGCTGGAACCAGTTCCGTTCGACCTCCGCCATGTGCTGGACCAGGCCCAGCAGCGTCATCGGCGACGGCGGCACGGAGGCCAGGCGCACCTGACGGTCGTCGAGCCCCTCGCACTTCAGCGCGAGCGTCGCCCGGTGGAACTCCAGCCAGCTCTCCAGCATGGCGCGTTCGCCCGCGTGCGGGGGCGGTACGGGACGCCCGTCCGGTGTCGTGTTCATGTGCGTCACCCTCCCACAGGGCGCCGGAACCAGGACGGCGAGGGTGTGCGGGCGGCGGGGAGGGGCCGGGCGCCGGACGGCGGACGCCCCGGCGTCACCACCGCGGGATCCCTCCGATGACGCCGGTGCCGGGCGGGTCGAACTTCGCCAGGACGCGCCGGAAGACGGCGGCCCGGTCGCTGTCGGCGGGAAGGGCCCGGAGCCCTGCGCGGAGGCGCCGGACGGCACCGATGGGAACCTCCTCCGCGCCCTTCTCGCTCACCAGGCGTTCGAGGACGTTGGCCCCCCAGTGGACGAGGAAGGGCACCTCCTCGCGGAGGACCGCGTCCACGAGTCCGTCCAACTTCGTGGTGTCCGGGAGGACGTACAGGCGGGCGACGGCGGCCAGGCGCTCGCCGGGCTCCTCGGAGCCGAGCATGGCGTCGACGTCGAGATCGCGTACGCGGGGTGCCACCTTCAGCATCTCGGCGAAGACGTGTTCCTGCCGTGCGGTGCGCGCGGGGCCGCTGGGCATCGACTCGCGCACCCGCGTGTACTCGGCGACGAGACGCCCGAGTTCCTCCCCGGCCCGGGGGTCGTCCTCCTCCCCGGCCGTGTCCCGGTCGGGGACGCCGGCCGCGGCGAGGGCCACCCGGGCGGTCGCGGCGGCTCCGTCCACCTCCTGGTCCAGGCGTGTCGCACGTTCCTCCGCCGCCCCGATGCGCTCTTCGAGCTGCCTGTACTCGAGTCTCGCGCCGCCCGGCAGCTCGATGCTGTGGAACAGGTCGCCCAGCCACGGCACCACGGCGATCACCAGCAGGGCGACCGTGGTGTTGTCGATCTTCAGGTCCGGCAGGATCACGTGCACCAGCGCGAGCGCGGTCGCCGCGGAGCTGACGGCGACGCCGATCCTCCGCCGGCGTCGCGCAAGGTTGCGGTCCGCGTCTTCCTCAGCACTCCCCCGGGCCATGGCGTCCAGGATGGCAGCAGCCGGTGCGGTCCCCCAACTTCCGTTGAAGGAAGGGGCGGTTACCGGGACGGGCCGCCGCGGCGGTACCGGAGGGAGGGGTGCGCGGGACTCCCGTCCCTCCGGTTCCCGGGCGGGACGGTCCGGGAACCCGGCTCGGTCCCGTCCCGGCCGCTCTCAGAGCGCCGCGGCGTCGCGGGAGGGGGCGGCCGTGCTGTCGCGGATGGTCAGGGTGGGGTCGGGGGCCTGGCGGTGTTCGACGGTGTGGCCGCTCGTCACATCGCGCAGTTGACGGGCCGCCAGGGCGCCGTAGGCGGCGATGTCCCGGCGCAGCGCGGTCAGGGCGGGGCGGACCAGTTCGCACAGCGGGGAGTCGTCCCAGGCCACCAGGGAGACGTCGTCGGGGACGCGTACGCCCAGGCTCTGGGCGGCGCTCAGGCCGGACACGGCCATCACGTCGTTGTCGTAGAGGATCGCGGTGGGGCGGTCGGCGCCCTCCAGCAGGGCGCGGGTGGCGGCGAAGCCCTGTTCGCCGCTGTAGTCGGCCTCCACGCTCCGCCCGGTGATGCCCCGTTGGGCGGTCGCGGCGGCGAAGGCCTCGGCGCGGATGACGGAGTGCCGCAGGGTGGCGGGGCCGGTCATGTGCGCGATCGAGCGGTGCCCCAGGCCGGCCAGGTGGGCCACGGCGGTGCGCACCGCCGCCGCTTCGTCGCTCCACACCGTGGGCAGGCTTCCGGAGCCGGCGGGCGAGCCGATCACCACGGCGGGCAGGCGCAGTTCCTCCAGGGCGCGCACCCTCGGGTCGTCGACGCGCAGGTCGACGAGGAAGACGCCGTCGACCTTGCGCTGCGCCCACCAGGTCCGGTAGGTGGCTATCTCCGCGTCGGCGTCGGGGGCCATGGTGAACAGCAGCGAGGTGCCGTCCTCGGACAGTTCGCCCTGGATGCCCGAGACCAGTTGCATGAAGAACGGTTCGATGCCCAGCGAGCGGGCCGGACGGTCCACCACCAGGCCGAAGGCCCCGGCCCTGCCGTCCGACAGGGCCCTGGCCGCGCTGTTGGGCTGCCAGCCCAGTTCGTCCGCGATGGCCAGCACCCTGGCCCGGGTCGCCTCCGACACCCCCGGCCGGCCGTTGAGCGCGAAGGACACCGCGCTCTTGGTCACCCCCGCACGACGGGCGATGTCCACCATCGTGGGACGCTTCACCGCTCCTCCCTCCCGCCCGCGGTCACAGCGAACTGCGCCTCATCCTAGATCGGGCCGCTCCGCCCCGGAACACGATCCGCGGCGGCCGCCGGCCCTCTCCGCAGGTGCGCCGGACCGGGCCGGAACGGTGCCGCAGCCGGTGCCGCCGGTGCCGCTGTCCGCGGGCTGACATCACCCGCCCCGGCCGGGGTAGGAGGCAGGAAACGGACCATCGACGGTCGTGTGCTCACCCCGCCGGGCACACACGAGCACCTGGAGGAACAGTGCCGGGCATCCTGAGCAAGATCGCCGCGTTCGCCCGCAGCCCGCAGGGCCGCCGGCTGACCCAGCAGGCCAAACGGGCCGCCTCCGACCCCCGGAAGCGGACCGAGGCCAAGCGTGCCCTGAGCAGGCTGCGCGGACGCCGCTGAGACACCGCCCCCTGCCCCCTTGTGCCGCCCGTCACCGTGGGAAACGGTGACGGGCGGCGGCGTGTGCTGCCAGGATGGCGCGCATGGCCGAGGTTCACACCATGAGCAACACCAGCACCATGAGCACCGAACGCACCATCCGTGTCGTCCACACCGCCGATCTGGACGACGCCGTCCGCACGGCGGCCCGGGCCCTGCTCGACGAGGCGTTCGAGGGGGACTTCGGCGACCAGGACTGGGAGCACGCCCTGGGCGGTGTGCACGCCCTGCTGTGGGAGGGCTCCGAGCTGGTCGGGCACGCCGCGCTGGTCCAGCGGCGCCTGCTGCACGGCGGGCGGACGCTGCGGGCGGGCTACGTCGAGGGGGTCGCGGTCCGTGCCGACCGGCGCGGACGCGGCCACGGCGCCGCCTTGATGGGGGAGCTGGAGCGGGTGGTGCGCGGCGCGTACGACCTGGGGGCGCTGAGTTCCTCCGAGGAGGCGCTGGAGTTCTACGCGGCGCGCGGCTGGCAGCGCTGGCAGGGGCGTACCGCGGCGCTCACGCCCACGGGCGTGGTCCGCACCGAGGAGGACGACGGCGGCGTGTACGTCCTGCCGGTGACGGCCAGGCTGGATCCGAACGGCGTGCTGGTCTGCGACTGGCGCGACGGCGACCTGTGGTGACGGTCCGGCGCGCCGCCGCGGCGCGCCGGGCCCCGCGGTGACCTTCCCCGAGGGG
>NZ_DASQNP010000242.1:0-11945 GCF_035644915.1 Streptomyces sp. | reverse complement strand
GCCCTGCCCTGCGCGCTCATGCGGAACATCGCCGCGAAGTCCCCGGACACCTCCCGGTCCGGGCTCGTCCGGTCCGCGCCGGGCAGCACCTGCGGGGACGGCACGAAGGTGGCGCGCGGGGCGTCGTGGCCGTACAGGCTGCGGGCGAAGCTGCCCTGGTGCTCCAGGTCGCAGGGCCGCCCGGGGTCGAAGAGCAGGCCGGTGCCGCCCTCCGGGCCGCGGTGGTCGGTGACCAGTGCGGCCCGGGCCGCCTCGCCCCTGCCGTCGCCCGACATGAACGCGCCCCAGGTCCGCCAGGCGTCCACGACGGGGTCGTCGGTCCACTTCATGTTCCCGGTCGCCCACCGGTTGTAGGCGTCGGCGCCGGACTGCTGGAGGAGGATGTCCTCGATCCAGTCGCTGCCGGGCCAGCCGGAGGTGGCGTCGGCTCCCATGCCGATGCACCAGCGGTCCACGTCCCCGGCGACGGCGTGCGGGTCGCTCCCCCGCTCGTGCCAGACGATGCTCTTGAGGTCGATCTTGACCGGCAGCCAGTAGCGCCGGCGTTCGGACATCCCGGCCGGCTGCGACAGCCACGGGCCCTCGTAGGCGTCGTCGTCCGGGAGGACGTCGTCGTCCAGCCGCCGCAACTGGCCGCGCTGCGCGTAGTCGGCCAGGTCGCCGAGGACGGGCAGCACCGCGATGTCCGGCGGGTCGCCCGCCAGCACGCTGGAGAGCAGCACCTCGCGGGTGGCGGTGGTGCCCTGGTAGTCGACGCGGACGCGCTCCTGCCCCTGGTGCCCCTGTTGCTCCTGTTCGAAGCGGTCCAGCAGCCTCCTGAAGGACTCCGCCTCCCGCCCCGTCCAGGGGCCCAGGACCGTCAGGGTGTGGCTCGGCCCGTCGCTCCGGCGGGCGCAGCCCGTCGGCCCCGATGCGAGCAGCAGGCACAGCAGCACCAGCACCACCGTGCGGGCGGCGCGGGCCCCGCGGGTCCGGCGGGTCCGCGCCCCGCCCCTCGCCGCGGCCCGCCTCATGACCGGAACCTGTACTGGCCCAGGTGCCGTTGCAGCCCGATCCAGGACAGCACCGCGACGGCGGCGCCGCCCGCCGGGATCACCGCGATCCCGTCCTGCCGGGCGGCCGTCCTGTCCAGCTCGCGCGTCACCTTGTCCAGCGTCTCCGCGGTGTTGACCCGCATCCGCTCCAGCCCCTTCTTCTCCAGTACGCTGTCGGCCCGCACGCCCCGGTGCCGTTCGGCGGCCGACGTCAGCTCCGCGCGGGCGGCGTCCAGCCGCCGCTGGGTCTCCTGCGCCCACCCCACCGGCAGCACCGCCGCCAGGAGGATCAGGCACGCCGCCAGCAGGCAGGGGTTCAGGCGCTGCGGAAAGCGCCGGTTGAGCTGCCACTGCACGACGACCAGTGCCACCGCCAGGACGAGCAGGGCCGCCGCGGCCAGCCGCCAGGCCGTCCACCGCGGCCCGGTGAACGCCGTCTGCTCCACCAGCCGGTCGAGCTGGTCGTCCTGGAGTTCGTCGAGCCGGGACAGGATGCCGCTCTCCCCGCGGTTGAGGATGGTGTCGGCGCTGTGGAACCACGCCTCGCGCAGGTCGCTCCGCTCCGCGTGCCGCACCGCCAGGGCGATCGCCTCCTGGTAGACCACGAGCAGGGCGTTGACGGTGCTCAGCGTGTGCTTGCCGGCCTCGCCCGCGACCTGCCGGTCGGCGATCTGCGACAGGCTCTGGGTGGCCGCCCCGATCTGGGTGCGGTACGTCTCGTCGGTGCTGGTCTCGTCGGTCAGGCTGGAGCTGAGGTGGGTGCGGGCGGCCAGGTGGGCGCTCATCAGCGCGCTGCGGGCGGCGGCGACCTCCAGGACCGCCGGCGCGGTCCGGTCCCGTACGTCGCCGGGGCGGCGGTGGGTGTCGTGGTACGCGCCGAACAGCGCCGCCGAGGCGAGCGCGGCCAGCGCCACCAGCCCGCCGAGCTGGAGCACCAGCAGGCGCCGGGTGCCCATCACCGTCCCTCCCCCAGGGGGTGTCCGCAGTTCTCGCAGAACCGCCCCGGCCGCACCCATTCCCTGCACCGGGAGCAGCGCGCGGGCCTGTCGTCGCTGTGCGTCGTCCCCTCCGCGGGCCCGGCGTCCCCGCCGAGCGCGCTCGGCGGGGGCGTGGTGTGGCCGCTCATGATCCCCACCACGTTGACGTCCTCGGGGGTGATGACGTCGCGGACCCGCACCCGGCCGAGGGCCGCGTTCTCGACGATCACCAGCTTGCGGAGCTGCTTGAGGTGGGCCGTGGCGCCGAGTTCGTGCGCCAGGCGCACGGCCTTGCCCAACTCCCGTTCGGCGGCGGGGATGTCGTCCCGGTACAGGGCGGTGGAGCCCGCCCAGGAGGCCTCCTGGAGTTCGGCATGGCGCTGGAAGTGCCGTCCGTGGACGCCGGGGTCGGTCAGCGGCGGGTACTCCTGCGTCCAGTGGACGGTGACCGGTTCCTCCCGCGGCAGCACCACGTCCCCGGAGCCCTCGGCCTCCAGCCGCAGGGAGGCGATCCGCGCGGTGTGCGGCTCCCGGTGGGCGGGGTGGTCGGGGTGGTCGGGGTCCACGCGCATCCTCAGCTCGTACCAGCGGGTCTCGTCGCCCCACGCCCCGGTCGGGAAGCACGTCCGGTCGCCGTCGTGGACGGCGGTGTCCGTCAGGTCCAGCACGGTCGGGTTGACCTGCCGGAAGAGGGTGATCTCCAGGTACGGCTCGGTGCGCACGCCCAGCGTCAGTTGCGGCAGCGTCCGGCGGGTGGACGCCCCGATCAGCTCGCCGAACACCCGGGTGAGCTGGTCCTCGAACCCCTCCGCGCCCTCCTCGACGACCGCCTCCGCCCGGCCGTGCAGCCGGTCGGCGATCTGCTGGAGCTGTGCGGCGTCCCAGTCCGCGCCGATGCCCAGGGCGTCGCAGGTGAACTCGCCCGCGCAGTCGTCCAGGACGCGCCGCAGCTCCTCGACCCGGCCGTGCTCGTCCCGGCCGTCGGTGAGCAGCAGGGCGTGCCGGAAGGTGGCGCCGGGGCGCGCGGTGAGCAGCCTGCGGGCCAGGGAGAGCCAGGCGGAGATCCGGGTGCCGCCGTGGACGTCCAGGGTCAGGGCCGTGCGGCTGCCGTCGGCGCGGGAGGCGGGCGAGGCGGCGACGGTACCGGGCCCGGCCGGGCCCGGCGGCGGGTAGACGAGCCGGGCGGTGTCGGTGCCCGCCACGAGGGCGAAGTGGGTGCCGTCCGGGAGCCTCTCGATCGCCGCCGCGGCGGCCTTCCGGGCGGCGGCGATCTTGCGGAGGGTGGGGTGGGCCATGGAGCCCGAGCAGTCGATGATGATGACCTCGGACCGCTGCGGAGGACGGCGCGGCACGGCCGCGTCCAGGCCCTCCGCCCGGATCTCCACGATCACGTGCACCTCGTGGTCGCCGTGGGCGCCGGGGCCGCCGCCGCGGGCGTACTGCTCGTAGGCGGGTGCCACGCCCATGCGGAAGCGGGGCGGTCCGGCGCCCGGCGGGCCGGTCACGGGTCCCGGCGCCGGGCCGGCCGCGGGATCGGTCATCGAAGCGGCTCCTTGGGTCGGACGAACCAGGTGCGGGGGAAGACGGCGTTGGAGCAGTCCACGAGGTGCTCGTTCTCCGCCCTGGTGGCACCGGGCAGGTGGGCCAGGTCGTGGAAGGAGGCCGCCAGCAGCGTGCGCAGGCCGGCCTCCGTGGGCGGCTCCCCCGCGGGCGGCTCCTCCGTGGGTGGCTTCCCTGCGGGCGGCTCCTTCCGGCGCCGCCCCCCGAACAGCTCGCCGGCCAGTTCCGCCAGGTGCGCGCGGTCCTCCTCCCGCGCGCGCTCCCCCTCCGCCGCGTCCGCGGCCGTCCCGGTGACCCGCTGGATCCAGTCCAGCGCCCACTCGCGCAGCTCGGCGGTGAGCCGGGTGCGTTCGGGCCCGGACGCCGCCCCGCCGTCGAGGTCCAGCCGGGGCAGCTCCCGCTGGGCGTCCGCCAGGCTGCGCCAGCCGGGCAGGGTGCCCTGTTCCGGGCGGAGCCGGGCGGCCCGGACCCGCACCGCGGCGATCCGGGCGGCGTCGTAGTGCCGCGACATCGGCGGCACCCGGTCGAACACGCCGGCGGCCCGTTCGCGTTCGCCCCGGGCCAGGTGGACCCGGGCCAGGCCGAAGGCGGCGCTGCCCTGCTGGGTGTTGCGCTGCCACACCGCGTGGTAGAGGCGCCGGGCCCGCTCCAGGTCGCCGCGGTGCTCGGCGCAGTAGCCCAGGGCCAGCTTGGGCGCGTACTCCCCCGGCAGGGCGTCGTAGACCTGCTCGAAGTTCTCCTCGGCGGTCTCCACCTCCTGCCGGGCGAGGCGGACCAGGCCGCGGTGCCAGGCGATGCGCCAGTCGGGCACGGCCTGGCTGCCCGAGGGGAGGCCGAGGATGGCCTCCGCCTCCCGCAGCCGCTCCTCCGCCTCGTCCAGCTCCCCGGCGCGGTCCCGGTGCCCTTCCGGCAGCCCCTCCCGCACGTCCAGGTGGGCCCGGCACAGCCGCAGTTGGACCTCCACGCTGGGCCCCCGGCCGTCCTCGTCCAGGAACCGCTTCAGTTGCCGCACCACCGCGCGCGGGTCCTGCGGCGCGGGCAGGCGCAACTGGACGATGGCCGGGTCGTCGCGGCGCGGCAGCGGCACCGGCAGCCCCACGGCGACCTGGGCGGGGGTGGGGCGGCCGGACTCCAGCGGGGGGCCGGTGACGGTGCGCCGGTAGTCCCTGGCCCGGCGGCCCCGCCAGTGGCCGAGGCCGGGCACGGAGCCCAGCCCGGCGTCCAGGAGGGCCTGGGTGGGCGCGAAGACGTCGGACGGCCGGGTGTACTGCCGTCCCGTCCGCAGCGAGATCAACTCCCGCAGTATGCCCTCCAGTTGCCCGGACATCTCCTCGGCGGAGGTGAACCGGTGCCGCGGGTCGCCGTCGGTGGCGCGCTTCACCAGCCGGTGGAAGGAGTCGTGGCCCAGCCCGGTGCCGGGGGCGCCGGGGGCGCCGTCCACCGCTGCCCGGGCCAGCTCCTCCAGGGTCCGGCCGACGGTGTGGATGTCGTGCGCGACGGTGGGCGTCCCCCGGCCGCGGCCGGTCTCGGGGGCGGCGTAGCCCTCGGTGGTGACGGGCGTGCGGCCGACGTCGTCCGGCCGCTGCACCCCGCCCAGGTCGATGAGCACGACGCGGGTGCCGCGGTGGATGACGTTGTCGGGCTTCATGTCGGAGTAGACCAGGCCGCGGTCGTGCAGGACCGCCAGGGCACCCAGGATCTGGCAGCCGTAGCGGGCGACGTGCTCCAGGGTCAGGGGCTCGTCGGGGCCGAGCCCCTGACCCCGCCGCGTCTCCTCCAGGATCCTGCGCAGCGACTTGCCGCCGATGTACTCCATCACGATGTAGTCGGCGGGGATCCTGCCGTCACCGGGCCGGTGGGGCACGTAGTCGACGATCCGCACGATCGACTCGTGGCCGATGGCGATCATCTGGTTCCGCTCCTCCAGCATCTGCTCCCGCGCCCCGGGATCGTGCGGGTTGAGCACGCCCTTGAGGACGACCGGGCGGTCGCGCAGCCGGGTGTCGACCGCCAGGTAGACCCAGCCCAGGCCGCCGTGGGCCAGCGGGCCGCGCACCTCGTAGCGCCCGCCGTCCAGCGGCTCCCCCGCTCTGAGCTGGGGGAGCAGGGAGTAGGGGGTGCCGCACTCCGCGCAGTAGCCCTCGTACCGCGGGGGCAGGTCCCGGTAGGGCCGGCCGACCGGCCGGCGGCACGCGCGGTTGCCGCAGGGACGGCCCTGGCGGGGCGGGACGGGGTCGGACAGGACGAGGGCGGCCGGGTCGTCGGGCGGGAGCACCTCGGGGAGGTCCAGCAGCGGCGCCTCCCCGGCCGGTTCCGGTCCCGCGTCGTGCACCGTCCGCCGTCCGTTCACCGCTCCTCCTCCGCGCGTCCCCGCGGGCGCTCTCCCGGGCCCTCCCCCGGACCTCCCGGCCCGGGCTCCTCCGCCGGGGGCCAGCCGAGCGCGCGGCGGAGCGCGGACACGTAGCGGGCGACCGCCCTCGCCGCGCCCTCCGGCTCGAACGGCCCGGTGTGCAGCGCGTCGTAGGCCGCGCGGTACTCCTGGTCGAGGTCGACGTCCTCGATCCGGCCGTGCCGGACGGCCAGGTGCCGGTAGGCCCGCAGCTCCCCGCGGAGCGCCGCCCGCCGCTCGTACCCCCGCTCGGCCGCCTCCCACGCGGCATCCGCCTTCTGCTCCGCCCGCCGGATGCCGCGCTCCAGGGCGTCCAGCGCGGCGCGCGCCCGCTGCGGCGGCGGGCCCGTGCCGGTGCGGTGGGCGTGCCGCAGCCAGGACAGGTCCACGTGCAGCCGCGTCACATCGCCGTCCGGGGGCTCCACACCGGCCAGCCGGACCCTGGCCCGCGCCAGGTCCCGCAACCGCCCGTCGAGCGCGTCGAGCCGCTCGGCCAGCGCGCCCATGCGGTACCGCAGGACCAGTTCCTCCTCGGCCGCCTGGTCGATCCGGGTGCCCGTGCCGTGGAAGACCAGCAACTGGCGGCAGCCGCGCTCGGCGAACTCGCCGCACAGCCCGGCCAGCCGGCCCGGGTCGGCGGCCTCGTTCACCCCCAGCAGCGCGAGGGTCAGCGGCATGCGGCCCGCGCGCAGCCGCTCCAGCGCCCGCGCCGGGTCCGGCTCCTTGAGGTTCATGCGCTCGGCGACCTGGGCGACCACCTCGTCGGCCGTCGCCCCCCGCGCGTCGACGGCCAGGTCGAGGCTGCCGACCGGGGGCACGGTGGAGGCGGGGTCCGTGGACAGCACCGTGGGGACCTCCACGGACAGTTCGCGGTCGGCGAGGGCCAGGGCGCGCTGGAGGGTGCGGTGCCGTTCGGACCCCCGCTGGACCTCCGTGACGTAGACCGGGGACCGGTTCCCGCCCCCGAGCCAGGCGGCGAGCCGTTCGGCGTAGCCGGGGTCGGTCACCGGCGCCGAGGACGCGTCCGAGGCCAGGGACGGCTCCACCCCCCGGCGTCCCCGGACCCAGCGCCGCAGGTCCGGCAGGTGTTTGACGATGGTCTCCACCGGGATCATGTGCGCCATGGCCAGCGGCTCCGGCGCGTCGGCGTCGAGGTACTGGGTGACCGTGATGCCCAGCACGCTGGGCGGTTGGTTCATGTCCAGCACCGGTCCGCCGCTGAAACCGCGCCGCGGCAGTTGCGAGGGCCGCAGGTTGAGCTGCACGCGCTCGCCGAACTTCATGCTCACCGTCGCCTCCAGCGCCGCGCCCCGGGCGCCGCGGACCGATTCGGCGTAGCCGCACATCTCCACCCGCATCCCGCGCACCGCCGCCCGCAGCAGCGGGGCGGTGTGGCCGCCGGGCGGCGGCCGGTGCAGGCGCAGCAGGGCCACGTCCCCCCGGTCGTCCCGCTGCGGCGGGATCCAGCAGCCGTCGACGACGGTGGCGGTGGAGCTGTCGGCCCCCTCGATCTCGGGGAAGTCGACGGTGACGGACGTCGTCCGGTCGTTCAGCACGTGGGCGCAGGTCAGCACCGTGTTCCCGCCGAGCAGCACGCCCGAGCCGATGACCCTGCGCGATTCCCGGGAACGGATGCGGACCCGCCACGCCTCCCCCGCGGTGTGCTCCTCCGTGCCCGGCGTTCCCCGTGTGACACCCTCCCCCATACGTCGGCAGCATACGCGCCCACCGCTTCTCTCTGTAGCCTTTCGGTGTCAATCGGTAGGCTTTTCAAGGGGGGTTGAACGGTGGCGAACTCCGAGGACACCGTCGGCCTGGCGGACGTGATCCGCCAGATCCGCGCGGAGCTGACGGCGGCGCAGCGCGAGGGCGACGACCAGGACGGCGAGCTGCGCTTCGCCGTGGACCGGGTCAGCCTGGAGGTGGCCGTGCAGGTCCGCCGCGAGGGCACCGGCCGTACGGGCCTGCGCATCGGCGTGGTCACGGCCGACCTGGGCGGTGGGACCAGCAAGGACACCACCCACCGCATCCAGGTGGACCTGGTGCCCCGCCACCGCAGCGGCACGTTCGTGGTCGGCGGGGAGCCCTGCGACTAGCCCGGCGGCCGGTGCGCCGCCGACCGTACGGGTACGGCCGGCGGCGCCGGTGCAGGTGCCGGGGCCGGTGCCGGTGCCGGGGTCAGGGGACCAGCGGGCGGACCTCCTCGGCGGCGAAGCGCACGAAGCCCTCGATGTCCGGCTCACCGGCGGTGGGCTGGAGGACCACGGTGCCGGCCCCGGCCTCCGCCAGCAGCCGTACGGCCGCCGCGACGGTCCCGGCGTCCCCGACTGCCGCGTACGTGGGCGCCGAGGGGTCGGGGCGGTCGTCGAGTTCGGCCCGCATCCGCGCCTCCGCGTCCGGCCCGGTCGCCGCGTGGAGGTAGACGACCACCTCGTGGCGGTCGGTGCGCCCGGCGGTGGCCCGCCCCTCGTCGACGAGCCGGCGGGCCCGGCGGACCCCGTCGGGCGGGGTGTCGGCGGTGAGGACGGTGCCGTCCGCGGCCTCGCCGGACAGCCGCAGGGAACGCGGCCCGGTCGCCCCGGCGAGCACCGGGGCCGCCGCCGGCGGCGGCCAGTCGAGGGCGACGCCGTCGAGCCGCACGTAGCGGCCGTCCGTGGTGACCTCCTCGCCCCGCAGCAGCGCCCGCAGCGCGTCGAGGTACTCGCGCAGCAGCGTCACGGGCGACTCCGCCCGCGCGCCGACCTGCCCCATCCAGCTCTGCACGCCGTGGCCGACGCCCAGGACGAAGCGCCCAGGGAACATCCGGTGCACGGTGGCGGTCTCCATCGCGGTCAGGGCGACGTTCCGCAGGGGCACCGGCAGCAGGCCCACCCCGACGCGCAGCCGCTCCGTCCAGGCCAGGGCCGCGCTCGCGGCGGCGATGCCGCTGTGGAGGAAGCAGTCCTCCCACAGCCACAGCTCCTCCAGGCCCGCGGCGTCCGCCGCGCGGGCCGCGCCGCGCAGCCGTTCAGGGGGTAGTTGGGGCCGGAACACCACGCCGAGAGCAGTCATGCGCCCTTCCTACCGCCCGCCTCCGGTGCGGGCAACGGCATCGCCGGGCGCGGCGGCGCGCCGCGCTAGGGTGGCCCCGTGGCAGCGACGCACCTCCTGATCATCGGCGACCGGGAGCCACTGACCTGGGTCGTCACGGCCCAGCGCATGGCCTTTCCCCGGGGCCGGTCCACGTCCGCCCTCGCCGAGGGCGACGAGCTGTTGCTCTACACCACCCGCGGCTGCTTCCGGAACCCCACCCGCGACCTCGGCCGGATCATGGCACGCGCCCGGGTCGCCGGCCCGGTCCGCGTCCTGCCCGAGCCGGTCCGCTTCGGCGACCGCGACTTCACCGAGGGCTGCGACCTGCGCATCGAGGCCCTGGCGCCGTACCGCGAGGGGCTGGTGCTGCGCGACCTGGTGCCGCGCCTGTCGGTCTTCCCCGACCCCGCCTCGTGGAGCGTCCGCCTGCGCCGCACCGTCCTGACCCTCCCCCCGCGGGACGCCGAGCTGCTCGGCCGCGAACTCGCCCCGCACCTCAGGCCCTACGCGGAGACCGTGGACGGCTACCGCACGGCCTGACGGAACGGTCTGACCGCACGGCCTGGCCGACGCCGTGGGCTACCGGCGAAACGGCCTGGCCGGCGGCTTCGCAGCGCCTCGTGCGTGGTGGTCCCGTGAGGCCAGGGGCGCAGGCCGGGCCTCACCCGGAGCAGCACGTCGGCATCACCTCACGACGCTCATGCTGCGATTCGGGGGGCGGTCACCGGCGGCCGGACGCCGTCATCCGACATCCGGTAGTTGACGAAACGGGCCGGGTAGACCATGATCCTCAGATCTTCGAACTCGCGAACTATTTGGGGGGAATGACATGTTGAGGACGCGACTGAGGAACCGGGTCGCCACACTCCTGGCGGCGAGTGCGCTCTTCGTCGGCACTTCCGTCACGCTCGGGGCGAGCAACGCGGCGGCCGCCGACTGGACCTTCGAGAAGAGCGCGGTGTCCTCCGACGGGAGCTTCACCATCTCCGCCTACTACCAGGGCACCTACGCGGGTCTCATGGAGTGGCGCGGCGACCCCCGCGACGGCGACCCCGGCGACGCGTTCCGCGTGGTGGATCGGCTTTCCGACGGGTACGGCCTGGAGGCCAGCATGATCAGCCCGGCGACGGGGCGCGTCGCCACCACGCGCGGGCACTCGGCCGTCTACTACAGCCCGTGGAACACCGGTGACCTGAAGGAGGACACCACGGTCTACATCCAGCTCTGTGCGGTCAAGGGCGAGTTCTTCTCGTGCAGCATCGCCTACAGCGGCCACGCGTAACCACCCGCCGACCGCCCGACCCCAGGGCGTCTCGCCGTCCGCCCCCGGAAGCCGGGGACGGGCGGCTTTTCCCTTTCCGCCGCCGGGCCCGGCACGGTCGAGGCCGCCCACGTCGTCGGCTCACCGTCAGGCGCGCTTGAGCCTGCGGCGCTCCTCCTCCGAGAGCCCGCCCCACACGCCGTAGCGCTCGTCATGGGTGAGGGCGTACTCCAGGCACTCTATGCGCCCCTCGCACGACTGGCAGATCCGCTTGGCCTCGGACGGTGTCCTGCCCGGCTCCGGGAAGAACGGTTCGGAGCCGATCTGCGCGCACAACGCGCGCTCCCACCATCCGGGCAACTGCCTCACTGGACCGGAAAAATCGATCGCCATGCGGCCACCCTGCCCGCCGCCGATCAACGAACCATCAACATCCGATCAACGTCCGGCGAGGGCCCGGCCCCCGGCGGGCCGTCCCCACCCGGCTCCGGACCCGCGGTCCCCTCCGGTACTGCACCGGAGGCAGACCCACACTCCCACTCCGTACGGGCTTCCCACCAAGGTCTCCCGGAACCGGGCGTGTCAGCGCACCGGCGACCACTCGGTCCGCCGGGATCTGGGTACGGTCACTCATGTCTTCAGCCGCGGTCTCCGACACGATCGAGGCATGGAGAGCACGGCCCGGACGAAGACTTCGCGAGGCACTGACGCCTCGGTGGCGGCACTGCTGTTCCTGCTGGACGCCTTTCTGGTCGGCGCGTTGTTCTACCTCGTCATGGTGTCCCACGGCTTCGACGCCGTGCCCGACCGGGTGTCGGCGGCCCGCATGGCCGGGAGGGCTTCCGCGGTGTGCGCGGTCGGAGCGGCGTTCACGGCCGTACCGGCCCTCCGGTGGAGGGCGTGGATCACCTTCACCACCCAGCTCGTCGTCCTCGGCGGCTCGGCCCTGTTCTTCGCCCTGCTCACTCTGTGACGGTCTTCCCCGCCCTCCCCCGCCCGGCTCCCCGCGCCCCCGGCAGCGCCCCGGAGGCCGCGCCCGCCACACGGTTGCGGGACGCGATCAAGGCTGCGGCGGCCCAGGCCAAGGCACTGGCGGAGGACGGACGCTTCGCCCAGGCGGCCGAGGTGCTCCGGGCCGTCATCGCTCCGGCGGCGGAGGCGCTCGGTGCCGAGAGCCCGCGCGTGCTGTGTCTGCACAGGCGCCGGGCGGCGATCCTCGTCGTGGGCGGGGACTTCCGGGCGGCGCTCCCGGAGTTCGACGCCCTCGCCTCCACGTACCGCCGCGCGGCCGGGCCGAACGGCATTCTCGCCCGCATCCGCCTCACTGAGGGTTGATCCGTCGCCGGGTTCGTGTACGGGGCGGGCGCGGTTCTGTACGGGTCAGGGCCGTGACCGGAGGTGGGCCTCGCGGTTGGTCCCGGGTGGACCGATCGCGAGGGGGTACGGACGCATGACGGACAAGCGGCAGCGGCGGGGCATCGCCAACCAGGACGACCCGCCGGCCATCTGGCTCGGCTACGGGAAACTCCTCAAACTCCACCGCAGACGGGCCGGGATGACCCAGGAGCAACTGGCCGGCGCCATCATGTACTCGCTCGACATGGTCTCCGCCGTCGAACGCGGCAAGCGCCCCGCCAAGCTCCCCTTCACCC
>NZ_DASQNP010000241.1:0-8412 GCF_035644915.1 Streptomyces sp. | reverse complement strand
TGGACAAGCTGACGCTGGCCGCGCTGGAGGCCACGGTGCGCGGCCCCGCCACCCCGACCCGCACCATGCTGCACGCCGACCCCCGGCGCCTGCGGGAGCGCGCCGAGCACCTCGCCGGACGGCTCCGCGGCGCGGGCGTCGACGCCCGCGCCGCGGACAGCGAGGCCGCGGTCGGCGGCGGCGGCGCCCCCGGCGTCGTCCTGCCCAGCGCGGCCGTGTCCCTGCCCGAGGAGTACGCCGCGCCGCTGCGCCGGGGCACCCCCGCCGTGCTGGGACGCGTCGAGGGCGGGCGGTGCCTGCTGGACCTGCGCGCCGTGCCCGAGGAGGACGACGCGACCGTGGCGGACGCCGTACGGCGGGCGGCCCCGCCCGCCCGGAGCGGCACCGCCGGGCGGGGGAGGTGAGCCGGGCGTGCACGTCATCGCCACCGCCGGACACGTCGACCACGGCAAGTCGGCGCTGGTCCGCGCCCTCACCGGCATGGAACCCGACCGGTGGGAGGAGGAACGCCGCCGCGGCCTCACCCTCGACCTGGGCTTCGTGTGGACGCGGCTGCCCGGCGGCGAGCAGGTCGCCTTCGTGGACGTCCCCGGCCACGAGAAACTGGTCGGCAACATGCTGGCCGGTGTCGGCCCCGTCCCCGCCGTCCTGCTGGTGGTCGCCGCGGACCAGGGCTGGCAGCCGCAGTCCGAGGAGCACCTCGCCGTCCTGGACGCCCTGCGGGTGCGGCACGGCGTGCTCGCCGTCACCCGCAGCGACCTCGCCGACCCGGCCCCGGCGCGCCGGGACGCGCTCGCCAGGATCGCCGACACCTCGCTCGGACGCGTCGAGGCCGTGCCCGTCAGCTCCGTCACCGGCGCCGGCCTGGACGAGCTGCGCGCGGCACTGGCCCGGCTGACCGCCGCGCTGCCCGCGCCGGACCGGGCCGCCGACGTACGGCTGTGGGTGGACCGGGCGTTCACCGTGCGCGGCCGCGGCACCGTGGTCACCGGAACGCTCGCCGCGGGCACCCTCCGCACCGGCGACCGCCTCGCCCTGGCCTCGCACCAGGCCTCCGGCGGCGGCAGGCCGGTGCGCGTGCGCGGCCTGCAGGCCCTCAAGGAGGACCGCGAGGAGGTGGGCGCGGTCGCGCGCGTCGCGGTCAACGTGCACGGCGTCGCCGCCGACGCCCTCCGCCGGGGCGACGCCCTCCTCACCCCCGGCCGCTGGCTCACCACCGATCTGGTGGACGTGCGGCTGCGCGGCGACCCGGCGGCCGACCTGCCGCGGCACCTCGTCCTGCACGCCGGCTCCGCGGCCGTCCCCGTCACCGTACGGCCGCTGGGCGCCGACACCGCCCGGCTGACCCTGGAGCACCCGCTGCCGCTGCGGGTGGGTGACACCGCGCTGCTGCGCGACCCCGGGCGGCACCGCAGCCCCGCCGGGCTCACCGTGCTCGACGTCCGCCCGCCGCGGCTGGAGCGGCGCGGCGCGGGACGGGCCCGCGCCCGCGAGCTGGAGACGGCGACCGGAGCGCCGGACGGCGCGGCGGAACTGCGCCGCCGCGGGCTGGTGCGGCGTACGGAACTGCTGGCCATGGGCGTGCCGCCCCCGGCCGAGCCCGTCGCCGGGGACTGGCTCGCCGACCCCGCCCACTGGGCCGCGCTGCGGCGGCGCCTGGTCCGGGCGGTCGAGGAGCACGCGGCCCGGCACCCGATGGACCCCGGACTGCCCGTCGAGGCCGCCCGCCGGGCCCTCGGCCTGCCCGACCGCGCCCTGGTGCACGCCCTGGTGGACGCCCCCGCGGACACCGCCCCGGAGACCGGGCCCCGCCTGGAGCGGCGCGACGGCCGCCTCCACGGCAGCGGCTCCCGTCCCCGCCTCCCGCCCCGGGTGCGGGCCGCGGTCGACGCCGTGCGCGAGGAGCTGCGCCGCGCGCCCTTCCGCGCCCCCGAGGCCCACCGGCTGGCCGAACTCGGCCTGACCCCGAACGCGGTCGCCGCCGCCGTCGCCGCCGGCGCCCTGCTGCGGATCGGGGACGGAATCGTGCTGCTGCCCGGAGCCGACACCAGGGCCGCCGAACTCCTGGCCCGGCTGGATCAGCCGTTCACCACCAGCCAGGCCCGCCGCGCGCTCGACACCACGCGCCGGGTCGTCATCCCCCTGCTGGAACACCTGGACGCGCGCGGTCTGACCGTCCGCCTGGACGGCACCCTGCGCCGCTGCGAACGGACCGGCGCAGCCGGCGGCCCGGCCACTCCCTGAGGGTTTCCGAGGGGGCGGCCCGCCCCGAACGGACCGCCCCGGTGGTGCGCCCCGCGGGCGGCGGCCAGGCTGGGGAGGGAGCCGGACGTGGAGAGGTGATCACCGTGCCCCTGGCGAACCGCAGCGACCTGGGACTGCTCGCCCTCCGGGCGGGCGCGGGCGGGGTCCTCTTCGCGCACGGCGCCCAGAAACTCTTCGGATGGTTCGGCGGGCACGGCCTGGAGGGCACCCGGCGGGCGATGGAGCAGATGGGCTTCACCCCCGGCCGGGCGAGCGCGCTGGCCGCGGGACTGGCCGAGGCCGGCGGCGGCACGCTGCTGGCCCTGGGGCTGGCCACACCGGCCGCGGGTGCCGCGGTCGCGGGAACCATGGCGGGAGCGGTGTCGGTGCACGCCCCGGCGGGCTTCTTCGTCACCGAGGGCGGCTTCGAGTACCCGGCCTTCCTCGGGTTCGTCGCCACCTGCCTGGGCGTCGCCGGCCCGGGACGCTACTCGCTGGACCACCTGCTGGGCCACCGCCTCAACCGCCCCTGGGTGACGACCGCCGGCCTCGTGGCGAGCGCCGCGGCCGCCGCCGTCGTCCTGCGCCGCCGCGCCGGCACGCTGGGCGGCGGGCCGGAGGGGGCGCCGGCTCCCGACGAGGGCTCCGGCGAGGGCTCCGCACCGGCCTGAGGGCCCGGCCCCCCGCGCCGCCGCGGACGCACGACGCCCGGGCCCCGCCGTGACGCGGTCGCCCGGGCGTCGTGTGCACCGCCGGTCAGGTACCCGGCTTGCGCCCGTACACGTAGACGTCGTCGCCGTTCTTCAGCAGGCTCCAGTACGCCGCGGCGTCCGCGGAACGCATGTTGACGCAGCCGTGCGAGCCCGGCGGCGACCACACGCTGCCCTTGATGGAGTGGAACGCCTGCCCGCCGTCGAAGAACTGGCTGTAGGGCATGGCCACGTCGTAGATCGTCGACCAGTGGTTCTTGTTGCGCCAGTAGATCTTCTTGGCGCCCGTGCGCGTCTCGTACCCGTTGCGTCCGGTGCGCACCGGGACGGGGCCCTTGACGAGCTTCTTCCCGTCCTGGATCCAGCTCAACTGGCGCGTGAGGTCGACGCAGGCGATGCGGCCCTTGTCGGTCGGGCACTTGCCGGCCTTGTTCGGGTTCTTCCCGGCCGCCTTCTGCTTGTTCATCAGGTCCATCACGCCCCAGGTGATGGGACCGGCGTAGCCGATGTTGGGTGAGATGCCGTGCTTGGTCTGGAAGGCCTGGATGGCCTTGCAGTCGGAGGCGGACTGCCTGCCGTCCACCTTCAGGCCGAGGAAGCCCTCGACCTGCTTCTGGTAGGGGCCGGTGCTCGTGGTGCAGGCGGGCGCCGCGTGTGCCGGGGCGGCGCCGACCGCGACGGCCAGGGGCGCGGCCACCGCCGCGGCGGCGAACAGCGCCCCGAGTCTGCGGCTCCTGGCCGCTGGTATGCGCATGGTTGTGCGTCTCCCTCCCCGCGTACCCGCCCCGCGGCGGCCGGGTGCCGGCCGCGTCCGGCGGTACGCGCTCAAGGAGGCGGGCGGTTGCGGGGCACGCCCGGGACGCCGCCTCCTCGGTGGAGTCAGACGACCGGACCGGGGTGTTCGGTTGTACGGAACGCGTCACGAATCGGACGCCTTCCGCCCCGCAGGTCCCGCCCCCGCACCGCTCCGGTCCCGTCGCGCGGTTCCCGCCGCCGCGCGGACCGGCCGGACGGACCCGACCGCCCCGGGCCGGGACCGCCGGATGGACGCGTGGCGGGAGTGCGCCGGCGGACCTTGCGCCCGTACCGCCGCGCGGTCGGGGAGGACGGGACAGGCCGGGGCGCGCAGCCACACCCGCCGGCCGCGAGGGGTGACGGTCAGCCCGAACTCCTCCGGGCCCGGGTGCCCGGCCGCGGCGTACTCCCGCCGCGGTGGTCCTCCACTCCTCGCAGGACCGCTGCGGGCACCGTGGTGGTCACAGAGGTGCGCGAGGGGAGTTCGTGGGGAAGCCGCGGCGGCGCCGGAGGCGCGGGCGGCGCACGCTGCCCGGGTGCGCGCTGCCCGCTGGCGCGAGGGCCCGCTCGGGCGGACGGACCTCACCCCCGCTGACGGAACGGCTCCCGAAACCCCGTCGGGCCCCGGACGGCGGGTGGCGGCCGGGCGAGGGGCCCCGGTCTAGGCCTCGGCCCGCTTCTCCAGGCGGCTGCCACGTGGCACGGTGACGGACATGATGTCGCTGGGGGTGTCCAGTTCGATGCGGTGCCACCGCCCGCGCGGCACGATGACCGCGGTTCCGGCCGCCAGTTCGACCTCCTCCTGTTCTTCTCCCGGCTGCTCCGGGCGGAAGTAGAGGCGTATCCCGCCGGTGAGGCAGGACACGACCTCGTCCGCGTCGGAGTGGACCTCCCAGTGGTCGGCGTGGACGTCGGCGCCGGTCTCCACGTGGAAGGCCGTCAACTGCCAGCCGTCCCGCTCGGGGTCGAACACCGGCTGCTCGGCGCGCGCCCGGCCGCCTCGGTCGAGGTGGACGAAGGAGGCGAAGAGGTCGATCGGGGTGACGGTCATGCCGGGAGGTCCTTTCCTCGGTGATCATTCATCTGGTGGGTTGTGGCGCGAGGGGTGGCCGGCCTGGCCGGCCGCGACCGCCTCACCCGGCCAGCGCGCGGCGCAGGGCGGCGCCGAGTTCGGCGTTCTGCCGCTGCGAGACCTCGGCGGACAGGATCGCCTGCGACCCGTGAAAGGTGCCGGGCCACTGGTGCAGCTCGACCGGCACGCCCGCCTGCAGCAGGCGCAGCGCGTAGCCGATGCCCTCGTCGCGGTTCGGACAGAACTCGGCGGTCGCGATGTAGGCCGGGGGCAGGCCGGACAGGTCGGCGGCCCGCGCGGGGGCGGCGTACGGTGTGGCGGGCCGGGAGCCCAGGTAGTGCCGCCACGCCGCGGCGGCCTTGTCGCGGTTGAACCAGGGAGTGTCGGTGAAGTTCCGTGCCGACCACGTCTCCTGCCGGTCGTCGAGCCCCGGCTGGTTGAGCAGTTGGAAGCAGACCGCCGGCCCCTGCTCGTCACGCGCCCGCAACGCCACCGCGGCGGCAAGCCCGCCGCCGGCACTGTGGCCTCCGACCGCGATCCGCGCCGGGTCGATGCCGAGTTCGGCCGCGTGCTCGGCCGTCCAGGCCAGTACGGCGTAGGCGTCGTCCAGGGCCGCCGGGAACCGGTGCTCGGGGGCCAGACGGTAGCCCACCGAGATCACCACCGCGCCGGAGCCCTCCGTGATCCGGGTGGCCCACGGGTGCTCGGTGTCCAGGTCCCCCATGACGAATCCGCCGCCGTGCAGCCAGACGACGGCGCCCTGCGCCTGGCGCGGGCGGTAGATCCGTACCGCCACGTCCGGGTCGGCGGGCACCATGCGGTCCTCGACCTCCATGTCCGTGGTGTCCGGTCTCGGCACCGCGGCGGCCAACTCGGCGAGGTTCTTGCGCGCGGTGAACGGGTCGGTCAGGTCGGCCGGGGGGAAGAACGGGATGAACGCTTCGAGTTCGGGATCCATGACGGCCATCCTCACGGCCACCCCCGCAAGGGGTCACCCGCCTTCCGTCGCGCATCCCGCCCCGATCACGCGCCGATCGGCGCGCCCCCGTCCTCCTCCCCCTCTGCCATCCTTCTGCCATGGAGGCACTGGCCGTGCGGCTGTCGGGACTGGATCCGTACGTCGACGGCGCGATCCGCGTCGTCGCGTTCTACGACACGCTGATGCGCCGACGGGTGGACCTCCCGGCGCTCGCCCGCGCCTCGGCGGGCCTGGCCGAGTGCGTGACCGGAATCCGGCTCCACGGCACGGGACGGGCGATCCGCATGTCGCCCGACGGCAGGGAAGCGTCCGCCTCACCGCCGACGGCGTCCACCGCGGCGTCCACCACCGCACCGATCACCCTCGATGAGGAGGAGATCGGCGCGGTGTGGCTGGAACGCCCCGGCGCGCCCGGCCCGCTCGACGAACTGCTGCTGGACCGGCTCGCCATCGCCGCCGCGGCGGTCGCCGAGCGGTACGGCCCGGCCCGCACCACCATGGCCGACCCCGCCCTCGTCGAACTGGTGATCAGCTCCGACAGCGACGAGGCGGCCAGAGCCCGGGCGCTGCGGCTCCTGGGTTTCGCCGCCGATCTGCCGGTCCGCGTCGTCGCCGTACGGTCGCGGCTTCCGCTCGACCAGGTCGGCGGCCTGCTCTGTCCGGCCCGCCCGGTGAAGGCGGCACCGCTCGCCGACGTGGGCGTCATCCTGGCCACCACCGTGGACCCGGCCCGGTTTCCGGCGGGCGTACGCGCGGGCATCGGTGCCGCCGAAAACCCCGGCCTGTCCTGGCGGGAAGCCCGCACCGCCCTCCGCTTCACCACCCCGCGCCGACCGGTCGTCCACTACGACGGCCTGGGGGCGCTGGCGCTGCTCGCGCAGGTGCCGCCGGACGCCGTGCGGGACAACGCCGACGTGACCGCGATCGCCCGGATCGCCGACAGCCGGGAAGACGTCGAGACCCTGGACGCCTACTGCGTCACCGGCTCCCTGCGCCGGGCCGCCGACCTTCTCCACCTGCACCACAGCAGCGTTGCCCGCCGGCTCGAACAGATCGGAAAGACCCTGGGCATCGACCTCACCGAGCCCACGGGACTGACACGGGCCAAGCTCGCCCTCACCGCATGGCGGCTGCTCGACGACTGAGGAAGGTCCGCCTCGTCGCTCCGGCCACCCGTCGTACCTGGTGGTGCGCCTGGTCCCGGGTTCACCGGCGCGCTGCTTCACGCGGGCAGTGGTGCTGTGGGCGGCGGTGCCCCGCCGGTGCTCCACGGAACCGGCATCTCCGCGGGTCGGACGGCGGAGGCGGACGGGAACCGGATCCGTTCCAAAACAGGGCTGTGACCTGGGGTTTTACGATAAGTCCCGGGCAGACGGACACCAGCGGATGCCGACACGCGCCAACGCGCGCCAGTCGATGCCGCACCGGGGCCCCGCTGTGGGCCCGGCCGATTACTTTTCCGGTGGACCTCAGATCGCCTGGCCCTCGGTGCTCAGGGGCGGGTGAGCAGGTCGGCGACCCGAGCGATCATCCGGCTCTCCTCGCCGTTGCGGGCGGTCGTCGGGTGGTAGGCGAGCACGAAGCGCCGTTGCTGGTCACGAGTGGAGAACGCGGCGTTCTTGTAGCCGTACTTCTCGCCGGTTTTGCCCCAGAGGGTCACGCCGTTGACGGTGGCCTGCTGCAGCCCGGTGCTGTAACGGGCCGGGGAGCCGTCCAGCATCCGCACGTCGTCCGGTGGCAGGGTGAACATCAGGTGGAGCAGCTCGGGCGGGAGGAGTTCGCCGGAGAACAGTGCGACCAGCATCCGGTCGAGGTCGCCCGTGGTGGAGATCATGTCGCCCTCGCCCCGGGTGGACGACTGGTCGTACGCGGTGATGTCCCGCAGGCCGCCGTCGGCCATCGCCAGGTAGCCGTGCACGTGCCGGCCGCGGATGCGCGGGTCGTCGCCGGGTACGACGGTGTGCGCCAGGTCCAGCGGGCGCAGGATGCGGGCCGCGACGGCCTCCCCGTACGGGCGGCCGGTCACCTTGTCGATGATCAGTGCGGCCAGTACGTAGTTGATGCCGCGGTACTCCTGCCGGGTGCCCGGGGTGAACTTCAGCGGTCCGTGCGTCGCCGTCGCCACCCACTCCTGCGGTGTCCAGTGGTCGAAGCGGTGGCGGAAGACGTCCTCCGCGGTCTCCGGTTCGGGGATGCCGACGTGGTCCGGTAATCCGCTGGTGTGGTTCAGCAGGTGCGCCACGGTGACGGCCGCGAACCGGGTCGGCAGCAGCTCCGGCAGGACGCGCCGCACCGGCGTGTCCAGTCCGAGCCGGTCCTCGGCCACCAGTTGCAGCACCACCGTGGCGACGAACACCTTGGTGACGCTGCCGATCCGTACCTTGTCCCGCGCCGTCACCGGCCGTCGCGTCCTGATGTCGGCCACGCCCGAGGTGCCGTGCCAGCGGCCGGCCGTGCCGCCGACCCGCAACTGGGCCGCGGTCGACGGCGGATGCTCCAGGTCGTCGATCGCCGCCCGCAGGGCGACCGGATCCAGGACCGGCAGAGACGTGGGAGAGGCGGGAGGTGCGGCGGCACGGTGTGCGGGCAGTACCGCAGTGGTGGCCAGCGCG
>NZ_DASQNP010000240.1:0-30995 GCF_035644915.1 Streptomyces sp. | reverse complement strand
GGGCTGGTACCGGCTGTGCTGGACCGTCCGCCGCCGGGAGCCGATGGTGCCGGGGGTGGCGTACGGGGTGCTGGTCGGGCAGGACGTGCCCGCGATGCTGCGCGGGATGCGCGGCTGCCTGTCGCCGCTGGCCTACCACGACCCGGCCCGGGTCCGGGCACTGGCCGACACCTCCGGCGGCTGGCGGTACGAGACACCTGCCCTGACCGTGCACACCCACCGCCTCGCCGGCCGCGCCGACTGGACGCCGCTGTTCGGCTGCCCGCTGCGGGAGGGGGAGCGGGCGTGATGTCCCACCGCCGGCGCCGCGGGCGCCTGGAGTCGTGCACCTGGACGGCCGTCCTGGTCACCGCCTCGGCCGTCGCCCTGGTCCTGCTCCTCCACGCCACCCACCGAACCGGATGACCGCACACGTCCGGGCGAGAGGGCGCGCCGCCCTCCCGCCCGGACGGCCCGTGCCCGTGCCCGGGCTCCGGGCGGGGCCGCGTACCAGAGCGGGCGGGAAGGCGGTGTTTTCCGGTCGAGTCGGGGTGATCGGGCGAGTCCGCCGTGGGGCGGAGCCGCAGATCGACGGCGTGTCATATGCCCGCCCGTCCGCCTTCGACTCCGCTTCGGGCGGTGCAGCAAAGCGGTCTTAACATCCCTCAAGTGCCCAAATGGCTTCGAAACCGGTAAAGCATTACAGAAGGTGACCGGAACCGATCGTTCAGATGTGTGTCCTTTTTAGCCTAGGCAACGCGTTCGTTCGGAACCTGACACATCGAGCCAAGGAGTGTTCGACATGCGGTACGCCACCAAGGGACTCGGGTTAAGCGCCGCGCTGGCCGCCGCCTTCCTGGCGGGTACGGCGGCCACCGCGACCGCCGCCCCCGCCGAGCCCGACGGTCTGTACGCGCCCTCGAACCTGGTGCTCACCATCGGTGAGGGCGAGGACCCGTCGCTGGCCACCGTGCAGCGCAGCGCCGTGCTGAGCTGCTCGCCGACCTCCGACGGCAGCCACCCCGAGCCCGGCAAGGCGTGCGCGGAACTGCGGTCCGTGGACGGTGACATCGCCTCGCTGGTCAACACCGACAACGACGGGGTCTGCCCGATGATCTGGGACCCGATCGTGGTCACCGCCGAGGGCGTCTGGGAGGGACGCAAGGTGTCGTACGCGCACACCTTCCCCAACGCCTGCGTCATGGAGAACTCCACGGGCGCGCTCTTCTCCTTCTGAGCCGCCTGAGCGCACCGGTTCCGGCCCCGGACACCCGCACGGTGTCCGGGGCCGACGCATCGGTTCCCTCCCGGTCCTCGTCGACGCGCTCCCCGGCCCGTCAACGCACTCCCCGGAGAGTGTGCTCTTCGCCGTCGGCACCCGCCCCAGGCGTGCGCCGCGGCACGCCGGAGTTCCGGCGAGCCGGCCCGGTCCGCCTCGCGGCCGTCCTCTCCTCCGGTGCGCGTCCGCCGGGCGGGATGCCGCGCCGCCGGGCGGCCGGCCCGGTCCTGGTCGCCCTCAGGCCCCGGTCTCCCCTCCGCCCGACACGGCAGTTCACCGGATCTTCTCCCCCGCCTCCCTTCTGCGGGCACCCGGGGCGCGGGATGGTGACGTGTACACGTCCTTTCTAGCCCGGGAGACCGCATGCAGCGACGCACCTTCCTCAGAACCGCCTCCGTCGGCGCGGGCGCCGTCGCCTTCTCCGGCGCCCTGTGGCAGGGGGCCGCCACCGCGGCGGGCACGGCCGCCGGGGTGAGCCCGTACGGTCCGCTGCGGACGCCCGACGCCAACGGGGTGGCGCTGCCGGAGGGATTCCGCAGCCGGATCGTGGCCCGGTCCAGCCTCCCGGTGGGCGGCATCCTGTGGCATCCGGCGCCCGACGGCGGGGCCTGCTACCCGGACGGCGACGGCTGGATCTACGTCTCCAACTCCGAGGTTCCCCTCGTCGGCGGTGCCTCGGCCATCCGCTTCCGCGCCGACGGCTCGATCGACCGCGCGTACCGCGTCCTGGACGGGACCAGCCTCAACTGCGCGGGCGGGGCGACGCCGTGGCGGACCTGGCTGTCGTGCGAGGAGATCTACCGCGGCCGGGTCTTCGAGACCGACCCGTACGGCAGGCGCGACGCGGTCGCCCACCCCGCGATGGGCCGCTTCAAGCACGAGGCCGCCGCCTGCGACCCGGACCGGCGCGTGGTCTACCTGACCGAGGACGAGTCGGACGGCTGCTTCTACCGCTACACCCCGGAGGTCTGGGGCGACCTGTCCCGGGGGCGGCTGGAGGTGCTGTGCGAGTCGGCGGGCGGCGGCGTGGAGTGGCGGCCGGTTCCGGACCCGTCGGCGCCGGTGTTCGGCACGCAGACCCGTCATCAGGTGGGCGCGGCACGCCACTTCGACGGCGGCGAGGGCTGCCACTACGCGAACGGCGTCTGCTGGTTCACCACCAAGGGCGACAACCGGGTGTGGGCGTACGACGCCGAGCGGCGGGAACTGTCGGTGGCGTACGACGCGGACTCCCCGCTGGACGGCGTGGACAACATCACCGGCACCCCCTCCGGCGACCTGTACGTCGCGGAGGACGGCGGCAACATGGAGATCAACGTCATCACGCCCGAGGGCGTGGTGGCCCCGGTGATCCGGCTCGACGGGCACGGCGACTCCGAGATCACCGGTCCGGCCTTCTCGCCCGACGGCTCCCGCCTGTACTTCTCCTCCCAGCGCGGCACCCTCGGCGACCCGGCCGGGCTGGGCGGCATGACCTTCGAGGTGTCGGGGCCCTTCCGGCGCTGACCGCGCCGGCCGGGGCCGGGCGTTCCCCGCCCGGCCCCGGCCGTTTCCCTTCCCGTCATGCGCGCACCCTCCCCGCGCCGCCCCAACTCCCTTACTGTGAGCGCGTTTTGACCCCCACAGCGAAGGCGGAGCAGATGGCACGGGTGCGGACGGAACGGCGGAAGCGGCAGCGGAGCAGAGTGGTGTCGGCGGCGGCCGGGGCGGGCCTGGCGCTGCTGGCCGCGGTGGCGGCGGCGCCGCCCGCGGGCGCGGCGGACCCCGGGTCGCTGCCGTACTCCGCCACCACCGGCGTGGGCGTGCACAACGCCTACGAGAAGAGCAAGTACCCCTACCTCGCCGACGCCCTGGACTCCGGCGCCGCGCTGCTGGAGCTGGACGTGTGGACCAACTTCTCCGGCGGCACCTGGCGCGTGTCGCACGAGAACCCGCTGGGCAACGACAACAACTGCGTCAACGCCTCCACCGCCGCCGAGCTGCGTGCCAAGTCCCGCAACCAGAGCCTGGCCGGGTGCCTGGCCGACCTGCGGGCCTGGCACGACGCCCACCCCGGGCACCGGCCGATCCTGATCAAGATCGAGATGAAGGACGGGTTCGCGGCCAACCTCGGACGCGGTCCGGCGCAGTTCGACGCCCTGGTCACGGGAAAGCTCGGCGACGCCCTCTACCGGCCCGCCGACCTCGCCGCCGGTCACGCCACGCTCGACGAGGCCGTACGGGCGAAGGGCTGGCCGACCCGGAACGCGCTGGCGGGGAAGTTCCTGATCCACCTCATCCCCGGCACGGTCGAGGAGTCCAACCCCTTCGACTCGCTGTGGACCGACCGCGAGTACGCCACCCACCTGCGCGACCTGGCCGCCGCCGGGCGGCTGGGCAGCGCCGCCGCCTTCCCCGCCGTGCACCGCGCCGAGGCGGGCGACCCGCGCACCGCCCGCTACTCCGACGCCTCCATCCGGCCGTGGTTCGTGGTCTTCGACGGCGACGCCTCGGCGTACGTCGGCGGCGGCATCGACACCGGCTGGTACGCCGGGCGGAACTACCTGCTGGTCATGACCGACGCCCACAACGTGGCCCCCGCCATCAGCGCCACCCACCCGACGGAGGCTCAGGCGCTGGGCCGGGTGGCGGACCTGGCGGCCCGGCGGGCGAACCTCGTCACCTCCGACTGGTACCCGCTGCCGTCCGTGCTCTCCACCGTTCTCCCGCGGGGCTGACGGACCTAGGGTGTGAGCGGCGGCGCCCCGGGCGGGCGCCGCCGACCGCCCACAGGGAGCACCGGGAGCCGCCGTGCGTGTTGTCCTCGCCGAAGACCTGTTTCTGCTGCGCGACGGCCTGGTAAGGCTGCTGGAGGCGTACGACTTCGAGATCGCGGCGGCGGTGGACAACGGCCCGGAGCTGAGCAGGGCACTGGCCGACCTGGACCCGGACGTCGCGGTCGTGGACGTCCGGCTCCCGCCGTCGTTCACCGACGAGGGCCTGCAGTGCGCACTGCGGGCCCGCCGTGAACGGCCGGGACTGCCGGTACTGGTCCTCTCCCAGCACGTCGAGCAGCTCTACGCGCGTGAGCTGCTCGCCGACGGCAGCGGCGGAGTCGGCTACCTGCTGAAGGACCGGGTCTTCGACGCGGACCAGTTCGTCGACGCCGTGCGCCGGGTCGCCGCGGGCGGCACGGCCATGGACCCGCAGGTGATCCGGCAACTGTTGACGCGGCGGGAGAAGGACCGGCCGATGAGCCGCCTCACACCGCGCGAGAAGGAGGTCATGGAATTGATGGCTCAGGGCCGGTCGAACACGGCCATCGCGGCGCAGTTGACGATCACCGAACGCGCGGTGGCCAAGCACACCTCCAACATCTTCGGCAAGCTCGGGCTGCCGCCGTCCGACGACGACAACCGCCGGGTCCTGGCCGTCCTCGCCTACCTGGACCAGGGGTGAGCCCCCGGACGGCCCTCCCCCGCGGCGACCGGGGAGGAACGGGCGCGCCGGGGATGTCCCGGCGCGCCGTGCTGGGTGCCGGGACCGTGGCGGCGGGGCTGGCCACGGCCGTCGGCCCGGGCCTGACGCCGGCCGGGAGCGCCGCCGCCGCGCCGCGCCGCCCCCGCGCCGAGTCCGCCGTCGAGCCCGCCCGCGCGGCGCTGCGCCGACTGCTGCCCGGCCACGCCGCGCAGTTCCACCTGACCGCGCTGGACGCCCGGGGCGGGCCGGAGCGCTTCCGGGTGACCGGGACCGAGGGGCGGATCGAGGTGGCCGGGACGTCCCCGGCCGTCCTGCTCACCGGGGTCCACTGGTACCTCAAGGAGGTCTGCGGGGCGCACGTCTCCTGGGCGGGCAGCCAGCTCGACCTGCCCGCCGCCCTGCCCGCCCCCGCCCGTCCCCTGGAGCGCTCCACCACCCTGCCCAACCGCTTCGCGCTCAACGACACCAACGACGGCTACACCCACCCGTACGCCGACTGGCCGTACTGGGAGCGCCTGATCGACGTCCTGGCGCTGCACGGTTGCAACCAGGTGCTGGTCATCGCCGGGCACGAGGCCGTCTACCACCGGGTGCTGACGGAGTTCGGCTACTCGGACGCCGAGGCGCGCCGCTGGCTGCCCGCGCCCTCCCACCAGCCGTGGTGGCTGCTGCAGAACCTCAGCGGCTACGGCGGCCCGCTCAGCCGGGAGCTGATCGACAGGCGCGCCGAGCTGGGCCGGCGCATCACGGCCCGGCTGCGGGAGCTGGGCATGCACCCGGTGCTGCCCGGCTACTACGGGACGGTGCCCCGGGACTTCGCCGCGCGCAACCCCGGCGCCCGCACCGTCCCGCAGGGCACCTGGCACGGCTTCGAGCGGCCCGACTGGCTCGACCCGCGCACCGACGCCTTCGGCAAGGTCGCCGCCGCCTTCTACCGGCACCAGAAGGCGCTGTTCGGCCAGGCGCGGCACTTCAAGATGGACCTGCTGCACGAGGGCGGGAGCGCCGGCGACGTGCCGGTGGCGGACGCCGCGCGGGGCGTGGAGGCCGCGCTGCAGAAGGCCCACCCGGGGGCGACCTGGGTGATCCTGGGCTGGCAGGACAACCCGCGGCGCGAGCTGGTGGACGCCGTGGACAAGCGGCGCATGCTCATCGTCGACGGCATCTCCGAGCGCACCGAGACCGTCTCCGACCGCGAGGCCGACTGGAACTCCACCCCCTACTGCTTCGGCACCATCCCCAACTTCGGCGGCCGTACCCTGCTGGGCGCCAGGACCCACGTGTGGAACGAGCGCTTCTACGCCTGGCGCGACAAGCCCGGCAGCGCCCTGGTGGGCACCGCGTACATGCCGGAGTCCGCCGACCGCGATCCGGCCGCCTTCGACTTCTTCTCCGAACTGGCCTGGCGCGAGGGACCGGTGGACCTGCCGGCGTGGTTCGCGCGGTACGCCGGGTACCGCTACGGCGGCGCCGACCCCGGCGCGCGGAAGGCCTGGCGGGCGCTGCACGACACCGCCTACCGGCACCGCGCCAGGCTGTACGGCTTCCCCCACGACAGCCTGTTCGCCGCCCGCCCCGACCTGTCCGCCACCCGGGCCGGGCAGTACGGCCCCACCGAGTTGGCCTACGACCCGGCGCGCTTCGACGCCGCGCTGGAGGGACTGCTGGCGGTGGCCGGCTCCCTGCGCGGCAGCGACGCCTACCGCCACGACCTGGTGGACGTCGCCCGGCAGGCCCTGGCCAACCGCAGCCGCCGGCTCCTCCCCCAGCTCCGCGACGCCTACGGGCGCGGCGACCGGAACGCCTTCCGGGAGCTGTCGGCGCTGTGGCTGCGGCTGATGACGCTGGCCGACGAGGTGGCCGGCACCCACCGGCAGTTCCTGCTGGGCCCGTGGACGGACGCGGCCCGCCGCATGGCCACCTCCCCGGCCGAGGCGGCGGAGCTGGAGCGCACCGCCCGGGTGCTGCTGACGGTGTGGGACGGACGCACCGTCTCCGACGCCGGGCGGCTGCACGACTACGCCAACCGCGACTGGCACGGCCTGATGGGCGACTTCTACCTGATGCGCTGGCGGCTGCTGCTGGACGAGCTGGACGCCGCCCTGGCCGCCGGGCGGAAGCCGGAGCCGATCGACTGGTACGCGGTCGAGGAGCCCTGGACCAGGGAGCGGAAGGAGTACCCGCTGCGGCCGGTGGGCGATCCGTACGCCACCGCCGTCCGGGTCCGCGACGCGCTCGCCCGCGCGCCCTACCAGGGCGGGCTGGAGGCGGCCCTGTCGCCCGGGGCGCTGACGCCGGGCGAGAGCGGGCTGCTGACGGCCACCTTCACCAACACCAACGGGCTGCGCGCCACCGGTCCGGTGGAGCTGGCCCTGTCCGGCCCGTCCGGCGCCACCGCGGCGCCGCAGGACCCCACCACCGCGTCCAGCGTCCCGGCGGGCGGGCGGCTGCGGGTCCGCTGGCGGGTGACCGCGCCCGACGGGCCGCTCACCCGGCCGCTGCGGCGGCTGCCGTACACCCTGACGGCGCGGTACGCGGCCGAGGGCGGGCGCCGGGTGCGGGCGGTGCACACCGGCGGGCTGTTCCTGGCCGGCCCGCTGGGGCAGGGGCTGCGCACGGTCACCACCAACGGCGCGGTCTTCGGCCGGCTGGGCGAGGCGTACGCCGTCCACGGCGGGGGCGCGGACCTGTGGCGGGGCACCGCGGAGTTCGGCGCCCTGTACCGGCCGGGCGGGCTCGGCGAGCGGGGCACGGTGACCGTGCGGGTCGTCTCCCAGGCGGAGACCGGGCCGTGGGCGCGGGCCGGGATCTTCGTCCGGAACGCGCTGGCGCGGGCGGACTCCCCCGGCTTCCTCAACCTGTCGGTGACCCCGGCCAACGGGGTGGTGCTGTCGTACGACTCCGACGGCGACGGCACGCTGGACGCCTACCGCCGGATCACCGGGGTGAAGGCCCCGGTGCTGCTGCGGCTGCGGCGCTCGGGCGCCGAGTACACCGGCGAGCTGTCCACGGACGGCGGCAAGAGCTGGCGGGCGGTGGCGACCGTGCGGGTGCCGGGGGCGGCCGGGCGGCAGGACGTCGGGCTCGGCATGACGGCGGCCGACGGCGGCGGCGGGCGCGGCACGGTGGAGTTCTCCGGGTGGCGCGTGGAGTGAGCGGCGGGCGGCACCCCGGGCAGTGGCCAACGGTGGGTGACCGGGCGGGAGTCCACTCGTTCAGCCCAACGTGGCTCTGAAGGATGTGACCTCCCCCCACCCTGCTCCCCCGCCGTCCCCGTCCGGTCCCGTCGACGCCGAGCGGGCCGAGGCCGCGCTCGTCGAGCACTATCCGCGCCTGGTGCGCCTGGCGTACCTGGTCCTGCCGCCCTCGCTGGGGCGGCACCGCCGGGTGCTGGCCGCGCACGCCGTGGTCCAGCGCTCGCTGCCGCGCGGGCGGGACGCGCAGAAGGTCCCCGCTCCGGCGGGCCGCGCGCCCGATCCCGCGTACGCCCTGCTGCGGCTGCGGGTGCTGCGCGCCGCGCTGCGGGCCGACCGGCCGTGGTGGCGCCCGTCCGTACCGCCGCCGCTGCCGCGGGTGCTGGGCCTGCGGCTGTTCCCCCGGTCCGGCGGCGCCGACGAACTCGCCCTGGACCAGGCGCTGTCCGCGGTGCCGGCGGCGGCGCGGGCGGCGTACGTGCTGCGCCGCCTGGAGGGGCTGGCGGACGAGGACGCCGCGCGGCTGCTGGCGGCGGCCGGGGCGGCCGACGCGCGGGCGGCGCTGGCGGAGGCGGACGGGGTGCGGACGCCGGCCGGGAGCCGGGACCGGTCGCTGCTGGAGTCGGCGGAGTTCGACGCGTGCTCGCTCCAGGCCCGGCCCACCGACCTGGTGCGGCGCCGCCAGCACGTGCGGGCCGCGGCCGTGGCCGGGTGCGCGCTGGCGGTGTGCGGGCTGCTGCTGGGCCTGCCGGGCGACGGCTGGGGGCCGGACGGCGCGGCGGCCCCGGCGTACGCCCGCAACCCGGCGGCGGAACGGGCCCTGGACCCCGGGCGGCTGACGCGGGTGGGGTCCGGGGAGTGGCGGCGGTCGGCGCGCACCGACTTCTCCGTCTGGCCCGCCCGGGGCGGGCGCACCGGCGACACCGCGCTGCTGCGGCGGGCGCTGGCGGTGTGGGCGCGGCCGGGCCGGACGGTGCGGGTGTCCGCGACGCCGGGCACCCCGTCCGGCCCGGCCGCCGGCCCGGCGCACCTGCTGTACGCGGGCGAGGTGGACGGCGCCTCGGTGGTGGTGCTGTACGACGGGCTGCGGGTGGTGCGCTACGCCGAGCCGGCCGGTGCGGAGCGGGGGCCGGTCGCCCTGGACTTCGCGCGGACGGACGGCGCCGACGCGGCGTCCGCGGGCGCGCTGGTGGTCACCCGCACCCGGAGCGGCGCCCGCTACCTGCTGGCGCCGTGGATCACGGACGCCTCGGTCGTCGACCTGCTCGACCCCACCGACGCGGGACGGCCGGTGGAGCGGTCCGCCGACGGGCTGACCGGGCCGGTGACCGGGCCGCCGCTGGACGGCTCGTCGTGCGGCGCGTGGCCCGCGCTGCGGCTGGCGGCGGACGGGCGCGAGGGCGTGCCGGGCGGCCCGTACCTGCTGACCGACCTGGGCGAGCTGAGCCCGGCCCGGCTGACGTACGGCGCACCGGTCGGCGCACCGGAGAGCACGGCCGACGGCTCGACGGGCCGGACGGCGGCGGGCGGTACGGACGCGGGCGGTACGGCGGTGCGCGAGGCGGCGGACGAGGTCCGCACGGTGCTGGCCGGCACCGCCTGCCGGCTGCCGGAGCTGGCGGGCCGCGGCGTGCGGACGGTGAACGCCTGGCGGTTCGCCGAGCAGCGGCTGCCGGAGGGCGGGGGCCTGGCGCGGTGGGTGTGCGTCCGGGCGGACACCTGGCGGGGCGCCGGCTCGCAGGTGCTGGTCCGGTTCCAGACCCCGGAGGAGCGGCCGGGCGCGGCCGGTGCGGTGGCGGCCCGGGCCGCGGACAGCCCGGCGTGCGGGCAGCGGGAGGCGCGGGTGCTGGGCGGGGTGCTGTGGAAGTCCCCGTCGGGCGCCTGGTACCTGCTCGCCGCGGGCAGCGAGGACGTCGTGTCGATCACCGCGACCGGCGGGGTGACGTACAGCGCGGCGGGCCGCACCCTCGCCGTGCCGGTGGCGGAGGGCACCCGGGCCGAGCTGTCCGCCGGGCTGGTGGACGGCGGGCGACTGGCCGCCCTCCACTGATTCCGCACCGATCCTGCACCGGTCCCGCACCGGTCGCACGCTGACCTGCTCCGGTTCACTCCCGCGGGCCGCGAGCGCCGGGTCACGCGCCGTCCGGCGCTCCCCGGCGCTCGCTAGGGTGTTCCCATGACCACCGGGGTACGCCGCAGGATGGGTGTCGAGGAACGTCGGCAGCAACTGCTCGACGTCGCACTGAGGTTATTCAGCGACCGTTCTCCCCAGGACGTGTCGATCGACGACATCGCCACCGCGGCCGGGATATCCCGGCCGCTGGTCTACCACTACTTTCCCGGCAAGTACAGCCTCTACGAGGCCGCCGTGCGGCGGGCCGCGGACGAGCTGTCGGCCCGCTTCGCCGTCCCGCGCGAGGGACCGTTCAGCTCGCGCCTGCTGCTGGTGATGGGCCGTTACTTCGACTTCGTCGAGGAGCACGCCACCGGCTTCTCGGCCCTGCTGCGCGGCGGTTCGGCCGTCGGCTCGGCGCGGGCCAGCGCCGTGATCGACGAGGTGCGGCAGGCGGCGTACGAGCAGCTCCTGGCCCATCTGGAACTCCCCGAACCCGGCCCGCGCATGACCCTGGTGATCCGCTCCTGGGTCGGCGTCGCCGAGACCACGGCGCTGACCTGGCTGGCGGAGCGCTCGATTCCGCGGCGGGAGCTGGAGCGGCAGCTCGTCCACGACCTGCTGGCCCTGACGGCGGTGACGGCCGCGTTCGACGAGGAGACGGCCCGGGTGTTCCGCCGCGTCGTCGAACGGGAGCCCGCGGACGGCCCGTTCGGGGAGCTGATGGCGCGGCTGCTGCCGCTGCTGTCCGGCGCGGGCGGCGGCGGGACGGACGGCGGGGGAAGCGTTCCGGCGGACGGCGGCGCCCGGTAGCGTCGTCGGGGTGATGGCCGGAGCACGGGACCTGCGCTCACTGGTGGCCTCGGCGGACCTGCCGCCGGGCACCCTGATCGACCGCACGATGCTCGGGAGATGGCACGCGCCGCTGCTGTGGCGCGCCGACTCGCCCGCCGGGCCCGACGCCTGGGAGCGGATGCTCCCGGTGCGGGACGGCACCGGGCTGTGGCCCGTCCTGCTGGGCAGGGACGGCCGCGGCACCCGCGTGGAGGACGACCTGCTGCCGGGGGCGGTGCCCGGCGCCGACGGCGCCGAAGCCGCGGACGGGGCCGTGGACGCCGGGGACGTGCTGGCCCGGTGGTGGGCGGAGCACACCGCGCGCGGGCCGGCCGGGGACGCGGAGGCGCTGCGCCCGTACGGCGCCCGGTGGCCCGGCCCGGCGCCCCCCGCCGCGGAGGCGGGCGATCCCGACGCGGCGGCGGCCGGGGTGGCCCGTTCGCTGGTCGCCCACGGCACCCTGCGGGACCCGCGGATCGCCCTGGTCCCGGCGCGGCACAGCGGCGAGGTGCCCACCGCGATCGGCTGGACGGGCACGCTGGCGTGCGGCGACGGCGCCGCGCCGTTCGGCGCCGTGCTGCGGTCCTGGGAGGAGCGGTTCGGGATACGGGTGGTGGCGCTGGAGCTGGACGTGCTCCACCTGTCCGTGCCGTCGCCGCCGCGGGACCTGGCGGAGGCGCTGCCGCTGGCGGCCGAGCACTTCGCGTTCTGCCCCGCCGTGGTCCGGCAGGGGCCGGGGACGCTGGCGCGCTACGCGGAGAAGTGGCTGATCGGCCGGGACCACTGGTCGTTCTGGTGGGACTGACGCGGCTGCGAACCCGGAACGGCGGGCCCGGAACGACCGGCCCGGAACGACAGGACGGCGGGGCGGTCCCGGTCGTCCGGTCCCGCCCCGCCGTCCCACCGGGGTCGCCCGCCCTACCGGGCGGCGAACACCGCCACCGTGCGCGGCGGGACGGTGAAGGCGCCCCGGTCCGCGTCGAAGGCGGAGGTCTTCACCACCGCGTCGGCCCCGCGCGCCTGCACCGGGTGCAGGGCGTAGGAGGCGCCCGCGAGCGCGGCCACGGTCTGCGTCCGCCGCTCGGGGGTGGCGTTGAAGACGACCACCAGGTCGCGTCCGGCGTCCTTCAGGCGCATGGTGATCACGCCCGGGGTCTCGTCCTTCCCCGACAGCGGGAAGGACAGGGCCTGCTGGACCCCGGCCGCCGTGGCCTGGTCGAAGACCTTCTCGGTGGAGCGGATCGTCAGCAGGTCCCGGTAGGCGGCGGACGTCCCCTCGATCTCCTTGCAGGACGGGGAGAGCGCGGGTGCGGTGAGCAGCGGCCTGGCGTGCGGCCACTTGTCCCGGTTGTCCCAGGCCGGGGGCAGGCCGCGGCCGAAGCCGTTGCCGGCCCGGCAGTCCCAGTGGACGGCGTTGTACCAGTCGCCGGAGTCGTAGGAGTTGCGGTCCAGGGACTTGGAGCGCAGCAGGTCCGTGCCCGCCTGGCTGAGGACCGGCCCCTGGGAGAGGGCGGCGGTGGCCAGGGCGACGACCTGCATCCGGGCGCGGTCGGCGGCCGGGGTGTCCTTCGGCAGCTTGAACGCCAGGGCGTCGTAGAGGGTCTCGTTGTCGTGGGCGTCGGCGTAGGCGAGCGCGTCGCCGGGGGCGTCGGCGTACCCGGCCGGTGAGCCGTTGTAGTCGACCTGCGATCCCTGCACGGTGCGTCCGGAGGTGTCGGTGAAGGTGTAGGCGGCGAGGTTGCCGCTGAGCCCGACCTTGATCAGGTCCTGGTAGTGCAGCAGCCGCCTGCGCTGCTCCTCGCGGTCGCCGTTGGCGGGCGAGGGGTTGGGGTCGGTGTACAGGCCGCTGGCGAAGCCCTGGACGCCGGGGTCGGCGTCGAAGGGGCCGCCGCCGCGCACCGCGTCGCGGGCCCGGTCGGAGAAGGTGGCGATGCCGGTGCCGGCCATGTTCTTCTGGGTGGCCTGGACGAAGCGGGCGTCGCCGGCGACCTCGCCGAAGTCCCAGCCCTCGCCGTAGAGGACGATGCTCTTCCCGTCGACGCCGTCCTTCTCGACGGTGAGGGAGTCCAGCGCCTCGCGGACGGCCAGGATGTTGGCCTTGGGGTGGTGGCCCATCAGGTCGAAGCGGAAGCCGTCCACCTTGTACCGCTTGGCCCAGGTGACGATGGAGTCCACCGTGAGCTTGCCCATCATGGTGTTCTCGGGCGCGGTGTTGGCGCAGCAGGTGGAGGTGGCGACGGTGCCGTCCTCCAGCAGCCGGTGGTAGTAGCCGGGCACGATCTTGTCCAGGACGGACTTCTCGTGCTGGCCGGCGGCCATGGTGTGGTTGTAGACCACGTCGAGGACGACCCGCAGTCCGGCCTCGTTGAGGCCCTGGACCATCTTCCGGTACTCGACGGTGCGGGTGGTGCCCTCCGGGTCGGTGGCGTACGAGCCCTCGGGCACGGTGTAGTGCAGCGGGTCGTAGCCCCAGTTGTAGGCGTCCTTGTCGCGGACCGCGCCGACGCACTCCTGCTGCCGCTCGGAGTCGGCGGGCAGGGCCGCCAGGTCGCAGCCGGGTTCGGCGCGGTCGGCGGCGCGCTCGGGGATGGAGGCGATGTCGAACGAGGGCAGCAGGTGGACGTGGGTGGTGCCCGCGTCCGCCAGCTTCCGCAGGTGCTTCATGCCGTCGGAGGAGTCCTCGGTGAAGGCCAGGTAGCCGCCGCGGTGCTCCGTGCGCACGGTGGGGTCGGCGACGGAGAAGTCGCGGATGTGCAGTTCCTGGATGCGGGCGTCGCGCAGCGGCACCGCCTTGGGCTTCTTCAGCTCCTTCCAGCCCTTGGGAGCGAGCCCGGGGTCGGCCAGGTCCACCACCAGGCTCTGCCGGGAGTCGGTGGTCAGGGCGGTGGAGTAGGGGTCGGTGACGGTGTTGGTGACCACCTTCCGCACCGAGGGCGCCCAGACGGTGACCCGGTAGCGGTACGGCTTGCCCCGCCAGCTCCGGTCGCCGGTCGCGCTCCACACGCCGGTGGCCTCGTCGCGCCGCATCGGCACGGTGCGGCCGTCCAGGTCGAGGGCGACCCGCTGGGCGGTGGGCGCCCAGACCGACAGGGTCGGACGGCCCCCGGCGTCGAAGACCGGGCCGAGGTCGGCCCCGGCGGCCTTCCGTCCGTAGAGGTCGTCCAGCACGCCGGCGATCTGCACGCCGGTCGCCGCCAGCAGCGCGCCGTCGGCGTTGCGCCCGGTGGCGATGAGCTGGCCGCGCAGGGCGGTGCGCACCCGGTCGCGGTCGCGGGCGTCGACGGTGAAGACGGCGTGGTCCTTCAGGTGCGGGTACTTCTTCTTCTGCTCCTCGGTCAGTCCGCCGGGGACGGGGTTCAGCCGCAGCCAGCGGCCCTCGTGGGTGAGGGCGCCGTCCTTGACCTCGATGGTGCCCTCGGTGTCGTAGACGAGCTGCCGACTGGCGGCGCCGGTGCCGCCCGTCTTCCAGGCGACGGTGTCGCGGTCGATCCACTGGGCCTCGGCCTTGGCCGGGTCCAGGTCGGGGGCGCTGCCGGTGGTGGGCAGCAGGAGGCCGGGGGTGGCCGACAGCTTCCACACCTCGCGTCCGTGGGTGGCGAAGTCCAGCGACTGGTCGGCGGCCTCGTCCTTCTGGTCGCCCCGGTGGATGATGTAGCTCAGCGAGGTGGCGCCCTCGGCGAGGGGCACCTCGAAGGTGACGCCGAAGGCGTCCCGTCCGGTGGGCATCAGCGGCGCGGACCAGTCGGTGGGCTCGGCGGCGCCGGTCCAGGTGTGCAGGCCCCAGCCGTCGTAGTCGCCGTCCGGGCGGTGGTAGTGGAGGACCGCCTTCTTCCCGTCCTGCGGCGGGTAGACGCCCTCGGGCCGTTCGGTCAGGATCCCGTCCTCGCCCTGCTCGATCCACACCTCGCCGGTCCTCGCCAGGTCGATGGTGCGCTCGGGCCCGTCGGTGGTGCCGTCGTCCCCGGCGATGGTGAACGTCAGCCGGGACTGGCCGTCGGCGACCTTCAGCCAGGCGAAGGCACCGTAGGCGTCGCGGCCGGTGAAGGCGGCGGTGCGGTCGCCGGAGACCAGGCGGCGGCCGTCGTAGTCGCCGTCCGGGCGGTGGTAGTGGACGACGGCCCAGTCCCGCTCGACCGCCGAGGGCTTCTCCTCCGGCGGGGCCTGGCCGGCGGTGGAGGAGGCCAGGTCGCTCGCGGTGCGGCCCGCGCTGTCGACCACGACGGCCTTGTAGCGCAGCGGTGTGCCGGCCCTCACGTCCTTGCCCAGGTACTGGGTGACCTTGTAGGGGGCGTGGTCGGCGGTGCCGAGGGTCTGCCACTTTCCGTTGCCCACCTGGGCGGCGAAGACGACGCGGTTGAGCCGGCCGCCGCCGACCCCGGCGGTGATCTCGACGGTGCCGGTGGCGCCCGCGGCGGGGGCCGTCAGCTCCACGGTGGGCCGGGCGGCCGGGGCGGGCAGGGGCTCGGCGGCCTTGAAGACCACGGTGGACAGGGCCGGGACGGTGACGGTCAGCTTCGCGTCGGTGCCGGTGCGCGCGGTGGCGTCGCCGCCGTGGAGCTGCCGGAAGGCGGTGTCCGGCGAGTCGGTGGGGACCTCGACGGTGCGGGCCTCCTCGCTGTTGTTGGCGGCGACGAGGTACTCGGTGCGGTCCTTCGGGTCGGTGCGGGAGAAGGCGTACACGCCCGGGCCGTCGCCTCCGGCCGTCGTGTCGACGTACCGCTCGGTCTGGACGCCGTCGCGCAGGGCGGGGTGCTCCCGGGTCAGCTTCGACAGCGCGGCGATGGACCGGTAGAGGGGGTGGCCGGTGTCGTACGCGTCCTGGGCGTGGGTGCGGTCGGTGCCGATCCGGTCGTTCTTCTCCGCGTCCAGGTAGGCGGCCGCCTTGGAGGCGAAGAGGGTCTGGCGGGCGTCCTGGTCGCCGCCGGCGCCGGTGAAGCCCTGTTCGTCGCCGTAGTAGACGACCGGGTTGCCGCGGGTGAGGAACATCAGCTCGTTGGCGAGCGTCGCCCGGCGCAGCAGTTCGGCGTCGCTAGCGCCGGGGTTGTCCTGGCGCAGGAAGGTGCCGATGCGGCCCATGTCGTGGTTGCCGGTGAAGGTGACCTGCTCGTACGCGTTGGACCGGCCGGTGGTGTAGCGGTGGTCCTGGGCGAACAGTTCGGAGAGCCTGGCGGCCGGTCCGCCGCGGGAGGCGTAGGAGCGGGCCGCCTCCTGGAAGCCGAAGTCGAGGGTGGCGTCGAGTTTGCCGCGGGTGACGTAGGGGGCCATCTGGGCGGGGTCGGAGGTGTAGACCTCGCCGAACATGAAGAAGTCCTCGCGGCCCCGCTGCGCGGCGTAGGCGTCCAGCGCGGTGGCCCACTGGGTCCAGAACTCCAGGTCGACGTGCTTGACCGTGTCGATGCGGAAGCCGTCGATGTCGAAGTCCCTGACCCACCGCTGGTAGATCTTCTCCATGCCCCGGACGACCTCGGGCCGCTCGGTCCACAGGTCGTCCAGGCCGTGGAAGTCGCCGTTCAGCGAGCTCTCCCCGGCGAAGGTGGAGTCACCGCGGTTGTGGTACATCGTCGGGTCGTTGAGCCAGGCCGGGACCTTGACGTCCTTCTCGGCGGCCGGGACGACCGGGGTGCGGGGGAAGGAGTCGCGGTCGACCTGCGGGAAGGTCTTCCCCGCCGCGTGGTCGGTGTCGTCGAAGGGCTCGCCGTCCCGGGTGAGGTAGGGGAAGGCGCCCTCGGAGAGGTAGGCGGAGGACTTCTCCTCGTGGCCCACGACGTCGGCGGTGTGGTTGGTGATGACGTCGAAGAAGACCTTCATGCCCTTGCGGTGGGCCTTGTCGATCAGCTCGCGCAGTTCGGCGTTGGTGCCGAAGTGCGGGTCGACGCGGGTGAAGTCGGTGATCCAGTAGCCGTGGTAGCCCGCTGAGGCGTTCTCGCCCTCGCCCTGTACGGGCTTGTTCTTGAAGATGGGCGCCATCCAGATGGCGGTGGTGCCCAGCCCCTTGACGTAGTCCAGCCTCTCGATCAGGCCCCTGAGGTCGCCGCCGTGGTAGAAGCCCTTGTGGGTGGGGTCGTGGCCGGTCGTCAGCCGGCCGCCGTCCAGCCCGCCGCGGTCGTTGGACCGGTCGCCGTTGGCGAAGCGGTCGGGCAGGACGAAGTAGAACTGCTCCCGCGTCAGGTCGTGCCGGGTGGGCTCGGCGGCCAGCTCGGCGTCGGACGGCGGCGGTGGCGGGGGCGCGGCCCCGGCGGGGGCCGCCGCGGTGATGAGCGTCGCGAGGAGTGCGGCCACGATGCTCACGGCCGTTCCTCTGCGCGCCAGGGGACCTGTCACGGGTCGCTCTCCTCGGATGCGGTGGGTGCTTGTCCGTGGGGGGTGCGGGAGTGGGGGTGCGGGGTTCGGGGCCGCCCGGCCCGGCGGGGACGCGGACGGGAGCCGGGCGGCCGGTTCGCGGGAGCGCCGCGCCGGGCGCGCTAGCAGGTGCGGGCGCCGGTGCGCAGGGCGAGCGCGGTGTTCGGGCCCAGCGTGGCGGTGAACTGGCCGGAGCCGTTCACGGTCACCTTCCGGCCGCTCTGGACGTCGCAGTAGTCGCCGGACGGCAGCGAGGTCTGGAAGGTGCGGGAGACCGCGTACGTCTCGTGGTTGATGGCCACGTACGCCTTGCTGCCGCGGCCGAAGGCTATGGCGTCGTTGCCGTTGTCCCACCAGTTGGTGACGGCCTGGCCGCGCGCCTCGTTGCGGAGGGCCACCATGGAGGCGATCTCGGGCCAGGCGTGCTGGCACTTCCAGCCGTCCTGCCAGCAGGCGTTCACCTGGCCGCCGTTGGGCGGACCGGCGTCCTTGTCGCTCCACTCGTAGCCGGAGTGGACGTCCGGGGAGCCGTACGGCCAGGCCAGCATGAAGACGTTGGCGAGGGTGTAGTTGGCGCCGTCCTTGTAGTTGAGGGTGTCGCCGCCGCGCTCGGTGTCGTGGTTGTCGACGAAGACGGCGGACCTGCCGGACTCCATGTAGCCCCAGCCCTCGCCGTAGTTCTTCAGGTACGCGAGCTTCTCGCTGTTGAAGACCCGCTTGAGGTCACGGGCGTAGCGGAACTCCTGGACGTCCCCGTTGCCCAGGTACTCGCTGGGCGAGACGGCCTCGCCGGCGCCGTAGATGGCCTCCTGCTTCCAGTAGGCGCCGGGGTTGGTGAGCTGGGACTTGATGGCCGCCAGGTCGCCCGCCGGCATGTGCTTGGCGGCGTCGATGCGGAAGCCGTCCACGCCGAGGGAGAGCAGGTCGTTCATGTAGGCCGCGATCCGGCTGCGCACGTAGGGCTCGCCGGTGTCGAGGTCGGCGAGGCCGACCAGCTCGCAGTGCTGGACGTTGTACCGGTCCTGGTAGTTGCTGATCTGGGACCGGCAGTCGTCCATGTCCTGGCCCTGGTAGATGCCGGGGTAGTCGTACTTGGTGTACGACGAGCCGCCGGTGCCGGTGCCGCTGCCCGCCGACATGTGGTTGATCACCGTGTCCACCACAACCTTGACGCCCGCCGCGTGGCAGGTGTTGACCATGTTCTGGAACTGCGCGCGGGTGCCGAGACGCCCGGCGATCTTGTAGCTGACGGGCTGGTACGAGGTCCACCACTGGCTGCCCTGGATGTGCTCCTGGGGCGGTGAGACCTGGACGTAACCGTATCCGGCCGGGCCGAGCCTGCTGGTGCACTCGCGCGCGACCGAGTCGAACTTCCACTCGAACAGCACGGCGGTGACGTCCTTGGTCCCGGGCGGGGCCGCCTGGGCCTGTCCGGGGACGGCGATGAGCGATCCTGCCATGCCCGCGACAAGTGCGAGCGCGGCGGAGGTGGATCTCCTGGCCACGTTTCCTCCTGTGGGGGAAGCCGATGCGAATGCCTGCCTGGGGGCAACGCGCCGCGCCCGTAGGCCGTGGAACCCGAAGGTCCCGAACCCGAAGGCTCTTTCTGCAAGACGACTGAAAGAGCGTGAAAACCTTCGCGCAGCAGACCGTAGGTCCGTCCCCGGCGACCGTCAAGACCTCGGGACACATCCCGGAAACGCCGCCGTTCCCTATGTGTAATCTCTTTCGCAAGAAGTTGCGCGGTGCTACGTTCGACTCCACTCCCGGCCCGGTCGGCCGGGGGTTCTCACCACGAACCCCACGCGCCCGGCCGGCCGGGCCGGGGCCGCACCCGGCGCCCTCCCTGTGCGCCGGTGCGGCCGTGGCCGCGGCTACGGCGGCGGAGCCGTCGAGCCGCGCACCACCAGCTCGGGCTGGAAGACGAACTCCGCGTGCTGGACCGGGTTGCCGCCGATCTCCTCCAGCAGCGCGTTCACCGCCGCGTTCGCCATGGCCTTGACCGGCTGCCGCACGGTCGTCAGGGGCGGGTCGGTGAAGGCGATCAGCTCGGAGTCGTCGAAGCCGACCACCGACAGGTCGCGGGGCACGTCCAGCCCCCGCTGGCGGGCCGCCCGGACCACGCCGAGCGCCATCATGTCGCTGCCGCAGACGACGCCCGTGCAGCCGGCGTCCATCAGCTCGCCCGCCGCGGCGTGGCCGCCTTCGAGGGTGAACAGGGTGTGCCGGATCAGTCCCCGGACCACCGTCCCGGGCACGCCCCGCTCCGTCAGCGCCGCCGTGAAGCCCTCGGTCTTGCGCCGCACCGGAACGTACCGGACCGGGCCGACCGCCAGGCCGATCCGCCGCGGGTCGTGCCCGAGGTCGGTCAGGTGGCGCACGGCCATCCGCGCCGCCGCGCGGTCGTCGGGCGAGACGAAGGGGGCGCTGATGCGCTCGTTGAAGCCGTTGATGAGCACGAACGGCACACCGCGCCCGGCGAGCCGGGCGTAGCGGTCGGGGTCCGCGGTGGTGTCGGCGTGCAGTCCGGAGAGGAAGACGATGCCGTTGACGCCGCGTTCGACGAGCTGGTCGACCAGCTCGTCCTCGGTGGCGCCGCCGGGCATCTGGGTGCACAGCACGGGGGTGTAGCCGTGCCCGGCCAGGGCCTGCTCGATGACCTGCGCGAACGCCGGGAAGATCGGGTTGGTCAGCTCGGGGATGACCAGCCCGATCAGCCCGGCGCTGCGCTGCCGCAGCCGTACCGGCCGCTCGTACCCCAGCACGTCCAGGGCGGCCAGCACCTTCTGCCTGGTCCCGGCCGCCACGCCCGCCTTGCCGTTGAGGACCCGGCTGACCGTGGCCTCGCTGACCGCGGCCTGGGCGGCGATGTCGGCGAGGCGGGCGGTGCCCGGGACGGTTCCCCCGGCCGCGCTCCCGGCCGGGGGAACCCTGTCCGGCTCGGTCACACCGTCCACCAGACGGTGGTGTCCGCCGGGAGCGCGCCCCCGTCGTACTCGCCGCTGGCCAGCAGCACCCGGCCGGGGACGGTGGACAGCTCCACGGGCTGGCCGGTGGTGTTGACGGTGCAGACGAAGTCCTCGCCGGAGCCGTCGGCGGCGCGCCGGCGGAAGGCGAGCACGCCCGCGGGGAAGTCCTCCAGCCACTCGACGCCGTCGCCGGCGCCGAGCGCCGGGTGCTCGCGGCGCACGGCGAGCGCGCTGCGGTACATCTCCAGGGTGGAGGTGGGGTCGCCGGTCTGCTCCTCGACCGACAGCTCCGCCCACTCCGGCGGCTGGGGCAGCCAGCTCCCGCCGGAGCCGAAGCCGTAGCTGGGGCCGTCCGGGGTCCACGGGATGGGCACGCGGCAGCCGTCGCGCAGCCCGTCCTGGCCGTTGTCCCGGAAGAACGACGGGTCCTGGCGCACCTCGTCCGGCAGGTCGGTGACCTCCGGCAGGCCCAGCTCCTCGCCCTGGTAGACGTACGCCGAACCGGGCAGCGCCAGCATCAGCAGCGAGGCCGCGCGGGCGCGGGCCAGGCCGCCGCCGAGGCGGGTGCGGTGGCGCACCACGTCGTGGTTGGAGAGCACCCAGGTGGTGGGGGCGCCGACCGGGCGCATGGAGTCCAGCGACTCGTCGATGACCGCCCGCAGCGCCTCGGCGTTCCAGCCGGTGTTGAGGTAGTGGAAGTTGAACGCCTGGTGCAGCTCGTCGGGGCGCAGGTAGAGGGCGGTGCGCTCGGGGCTGGGCGTCCAGGCCTCGGCGACGCCGATGCGCTCGCCGGGGTACTCGTCGAGGATGCGCCGCCAGGAGCGGTAGATCTCGTGGACGCCGTCCTGGTCGAAGAAGGGCAGCACCTGGCTGCCCAGCAGCTTGAGCTGCCCGGCCCGGCCCATGTCGGGCAGGCCGGGGGCCTTGACCAGGCCGTGGGCGACGTCGATGCGGAAGCCGTCCACGCCCATGTCCAGCCAGAAGCGCAGCACCGAGCGGAACTCGTCCCGCACGGCCTCGTTCTCCCAGTTGAAGTCGGGCTGCTCGGGGGCGAACAGGTGCAGGTACCACTCCCCCGGGCTGCCGTCGGGGTTCTTGGTGCGGGTCCAGGCCGGGCCGCCGAAGATGGACTCCCAGTCGTTGGGGGGCTCGTCCCCGTCCGGGCCCCGGCCGGGACGGAAGTGGTAGCGGTCGCGCAGCGGCGATCCGGGCCCCTCGCGCAGGGCGCGCTGGAACCACTCGTGCTGGTCGGAGGAGTGGTTGGGCACCAGGTCCACGATGATGCGCAGGCCCAGCTCGTGGGCGTCGCGGATCAGGGCGTCGGCGTCGTGGAGGTCGCCGAACATCGGGTCGATGGCGCGGTAGTCGGCGACGTCGTATCCGGCGTCGGCCTGCGGGGAGGCGTAGAAGGGGCTGAGCCAGACGGCGTCGACGCCCAGGTCGGCCAGGTACGGCAGCCGCGCGCGGACACCCGCCAGGTCGCCCATGCCGTCGCCGTTGCCGTCGGCGAAGGAGCGGGGGTAGACCTGGTAGATCACCGCGTCGCGCCACCAGCCGGTGGGCTCGCCCGTGGCGTCCGGACGGACGGCGGGAGCCGTACCGCCGACGGGGACTGAGGAGTGCTGGGTCATGTCATCCCTGGTGGTCGTGAGTGGGGGGACGCGAGGCGCCGGACGGACGGGGCCGGGCCCGGTCAGGACTTGACGGCGCCGGAGGTCAGTCCGGCCACGAGGTGGCGCTGGGCGATCCCGAAGACGATCGCGGCCGGTACGGCGATGATCACCGCGGCGGCGGTCATGGAACCCCAGTCGCCGGTGTACTGGTTGACGAAGGTCTGCAGGCCGCCGGCGAGGGTGAGGTTCTCCTCCCCGGTCATGAAGGCCGACGCGTAGGCGACCTCGGCCCAGGCGGTCACGAAGCTGTAGAAGCCGGTGACGGCGATGCCGGGCTTGGCGAGCGGCAGGATCAGCCGCCAGAAGGTGCCGAAGGGGTTGAGGCCGTCCACCCGCCCGGACTCGTCGATGGAGACGGGGATGGTGTCGAAGAAGCCCTTCATCATCCAGGCGCAGAACGGCACCGCGATGGTGAGGTAGGTGATGATCAGGCCGATGGGCTGGTTGAGGAGCCCGAGCTGGGACATCAGGTTGTACAGCGGCACGATCAGGATCGCCATCGGGAACATCTGCGTGATCAGCAGGGTCCACATCAGCGGGCGCATGCCGGGGAAGCGGAAGCGGCTGACGGCGTATCCGGTGGTGGCGGAGATGAAGACGCCGAGCAGCGTGGTCACCACCACGATCAGCACCGAGTTCCAGAACCAGGTCAGGAAGTGGGTCTCGGTCAGGACGTGCTCGTAGTTGTCGAGGGTGAAGTTCTCCACCAGCGAGGTGGTGAAGGTGTCGGTCTTGGGCTTGAAGGACGTCACCAGCAGCCACAGCGGCGGGAACACCGCCACCGCGGCGGCCAGCAGCAGGCCGGCGTGCAGGCCGATGGAGGCCAGGGGGCCGCGCTCGCCGCGCCCGCGGACGCGCCGGGGGCGCCCGGCGGGGACGGACGGCGCGGGCGCGGTCGTGGCGGGGTCGGGCGTCGTGGTCCCGGCGGTGTTCATGGTCGTCACCACACCTCTCCCTGCTTGCGGAGCGAACGGCGGTAGCCCACCGCGAAGAGCATCAGGAGCAGCAGGATGAGCACGCCCCAGGCCGCGGAGGTGGCGAAGTCGCGTGGGCTGACCAGGAAGGACAGCCGGTAGGCGTACGTCACCAGGATCTCGGTGGAGTCACCGGGGCCGCCGCGGGTGAGCAGGAAGATCACCGGGAACATGTTGAACGTCCAGATGGTGCTCAGCAGGACCACGGTGCTGCTGACCGAGCGGATGCCCGGCAGGGTCACGTTGCGGAAGCGCTGCCAGGCGTTCGCCCCGTCCATCTCGGCCGCCTCCAGCAGTTCGGAGGGGATGGCCTGCAGGGCGCCCAGCAGGGCGACGAGCATGAAGGGCACGCCCAGCCAGACGTTCACCGCGATGACGGAGACCTTGGCCCAGGTGGGGTCGCCCAGCCAGGGGACGCCGTCGATGCCGCCGCCCGCCAGGATCTTGTTGAGGATGCCGTTCTTCTCGTTGTAGAGCATCCGCCAGGCGAAGACGGAGACGAAGGCGGGGATGCCCCAGGGCAGGATGATGGCGATGCGGTAGACCGTGCGGCCGCGCAGCTTCCGGTTGAGCATGACGGCCAGCGCCAGGCCGGCCGCGAAGGTGATGCCGACGCAGCCCACGGTCCACAGGACCGTCCAGCCGAGCCGGTCCCAGAAGACGCTGTCGGTGAGGATCGCCCGGTAGTTGTCGAGACCGACGAACGTATACGTCGCCTCGATCTCGTTGACGCCGATGGTGCGGGCGACGTTGGCCTCGTCGGCGTCGGTGAGGGACAGGTAGATGCCCCGGACCAGCGGATAGCCGATGATCACCCCGATGACGGTCACCACGGGGGCCACCATGGCCCAGGCGTACCAGTGGGTGGCCAGGGCCCGGCGCAGCGGTCCGGGGGCCTTGTTCGACGTTCTGCCAGTTCCGCGGCCGCGGCCGCGGGCGTCGCCGCCCGCGGCCGGTGCCACCGACTGGCCGGTCTCGACAGCCATGGTCGTCGGTCAGCCTCTCTGTGGGTTCTCCCCGGGGTCTCCTCCGGTCCCTACTTCCAGTCCCCGTCCTTGAGGAGCTTGGCGTACTCCGTACCGGCCTTCTTCGCCGCGGCGCCGGGCTCGGTCTTGCCGGTCAGCACGTCGGCGAGCTGGACGCGGAGCGGCTCGAAGAGGGAGTTGCCCTCGGCGATCCACGGGCGCTCGACGGCCTTGTCCACGGCGGGCTTGAAGAACTGGACCATCTTGTTGTCCTTGACGGTCTGCTCCTGGTACACCGAGGCGCGGGTCGGCAGCAGGCTCAGTTCCTCGGTGGTGCGCTTCTGGACCTCGGCGGAGGTCATGTACTTCACGAACTCGTAGGAGGCGTCCAGGTTGTCGGAGCCGGCGTAGACCGAGAGGTTGTGGCCGCCCTGCGGGGAGCCCTGGCCCGCGCTGCCGGCCGGGACGGGGGCGACGCCGAGGTTGTCCTCCCTGCCCTTGAACTGGCCGCCGGCGAGGGTGTCCTCGATGGCCCAGGGGCCGTTGAGCATCATGGCGACCTTGCCGTCCTTGAAGGCCTTCTGCATGTTCTCCCACCCGTCGGTGGTGTCGGTGGTCGCGGCCTTGGAGTCCACCAGGTCCTTGATCACCTCGAACGCCTTCCGGCCGGGCTCGTCGTCGACGGTGATCTTCTTGGCGTCGGCGTCGAGCATGTCGCCGCCCTCGCCGTAGAGGAAGGGCAGGAACCAGTAGGCGTCGTCACCGCGCATGTAGAACGGGGTGACGTCCTGCTTCGCGAACTTCGCGGTGGAGGCCTTGATGTCCTCCACGGACTGCGGGACCTCGACGCCGGCCTTCTTCAGCAGGTCCTTGTTGTAGAAGAGGGCGAGGGTGTCGATCACCTGCGGCACGCCGTAGGTCTTGCCCTCGAACTGGGTGCTGCCCCAGGCCTGCGGCAGGTGGTCGTCCTTGCCCTCGACGGCCACGGTGTCGTCCAGCGGGGCGAGGTAGCCCAGGTTGGCGAAGTCGGCCACCCAGGCGACCTCGGCGCGGATCACGTCGGGGGCGCCGGAGCCGCCGCCCGCGGCGTTCTTGAACTTGTTGCTGGCCTCACCGAAGGGGACGTTGACGTACTTGACGTCGACCTTGGGGTGGTCCTTCTCGAACTCCTCGGCGACCTTCTTGAAGAAGCCCTTCTCGGCCTCGTTCGACGTGTCCCAGAACTCGACGGTGCCCGAGAGCTCGCCGCCGGCGTTCTTCTTGCCGCCGTCGCCGCCGTCGCCGCCGCAGGCCGTCGCCGCGAGCGCGAGAGCCGCGGCCACTGCGGTGATCCCTATGCCACGCCGCATGTGAACTCCTCCATGATCCGATGCCCGTCTCGCGGGGGCACGGGCGTACTCCGCGCGGGCCGCGTCGTCGCGGCGCCGGGCTGACGAGGAACGTAACAGCGGCGCAATCTTTTAGAAAGACCTTGCGGCAACTTTCTGCAAACGAGTCTGCAACGGCTTCCGCGGGGGCCTGCGCCCCTGCCGCGCCCCTCTCCGCGTCCGCGGCCCGGAGGCCGGGACCCGGCCCCGGACGCCGCCGACCGCAAGGTTTCCCGCCCTCCGCGGCGGGCGGGAGACGGTGGCCCGGCCCGGTGGGGCGATACCGCAAGAATTCCGGCAAACTTCCGGGTGCGGTGGGCAGCCCGACACACGGCCGGTACAGTCCAGTCCTGTGACCGCACGGCTAGCTGACATCGCAGCCCAGGCGGGGGTCAGCGAAGCGACGGTCAGCCGCGTCCTCAACGGCAAACCGGGCGTTTCCCCGGCCACCCGCGAGTCCGTCCTCGCCGCCCTGGACCTGCTGGGGTACGAGCGGCCGGTACGGCTGCGCCGCCGCAGCGCGGGCCTGGTCGGGCTGATCACGCCGGAGCTGGAGAACCCGATCTTCCCGGCGTTCGCCCAGGTCATCGGACAGGCGCTGACCCGTCAGGGCTACACCCCCGTCCTCGCCACCCAGACCCCCGGCGGCTCGACCGAGGACGAGCTGACCGAGATGCTGGTGGACCGGGGCGTGGCGGGCATCATCTTCGTCTCCGGGCTGCACGCCGACACCACCGCCGACACGCAGCGCTACGAGCAGCTCCGCGGCAAGGGCGTGCCGTTCGTGATGATCAACGGCTTCTCGCCGAAGGTCCGGGCGCCCTTCGTCTCGCCGGACGACCGCACGGCGATGCGGCTGGCCGTCACGCACCTGGTCTCGCTCGGGCACGAGCGGATCGGGCTGGCCCTGGGGCCGGCCCGGTTCGTACCCGTCCAGCGCAAGACGGAGGGCTTCCTCAGCAGCCTCCAGGAGCAGCTCGGAATGTCCCAGGGCGAGGCCGAGGAGCTGGTCCAGCACTCGCTCTACACCCTGGAGGGCGGGCAGGCCGCCGCCGGCGCCCTGATCGACAGGGGCTGCACGGCCGTGGTGTGCGCCAGCGACATGATGGCGCTCGGGGCGATCCGGGCCGCCCGGCAGCGCGGCCTGTCGGTGCCGGACGACGTGTCGGTGATCGGCTTCGACGACTCCCCGCTGATCGCCTTCACCGACCCGCCCCTGACCACCATCCGGCAGCCGGTGACCGCGATGGGGCAGGCGGCCGTACGGGCGCTGCTGGAGGAGATCGGCGGCACCCCCGCGCCGCACAGCGAGTTCGTCTTCCTCCCCGAGCTGGTCGTGCGCGGCTCCACCGCCTCCGCCCCCCAGGGGCGGGCATCGGCCTCGCGGAGGAGTCAGGGCGGCCGGGACCAGACCGGGGGATGATCGGTCGGAAGCCGGGTTCTGGCAGACTGTCGCCCCATGGGGGCTCCGAGTGTGAGGACGACAGCAGAAGACCGGGTGGCCGTGGCCGCTCCGGCAGGTGAACACCAGGGTGTTCCGGCGCAGCGCCGCGCCGTCGTCCAGCGCATCCGCGCCCCCCGCAGGCCGCGCATCTGGTTCGAGATCGTGCTGATCGCGGTCAGCTACTGGACGTACTCCATGATCCGCAACGCCGTGCCGGAGCAGGAGGCACAGGCCCTGCGGAACGCCGACTGGCTGTGGAAGGTCGAGCGCGCCCTCGGCATCGCCGTCGAGCAGTCCCTCAACCACGCGGTGAACGGCGTCACCTGGCTCATCGTGTCGATGAACTACTACTACGCGACGCTGCACTTCATCGTGACCATCGGGGTGCTGGTCTGGCTCTACCGCAGACATCCGGGCCGCTACGCCGCCGCGCGCACGGTGCTGTTCGCCACCACGGCCGTCGCCCTGTTCGGCTACTACTTCTTCCCCCTGGCGCCGCCGCGGCTGATGGAGAGCGTGCACTTCATCGACACCGTGAAGGTCCACGGCACCTGGGGTTCGATGGCCTCGGGCAACATGGCCAACGTCTCCAACCAGTACGCGGCCATGCCGTCGATGCACATCGGCTGGTCGGTGTGGTGCGGCATCACCATCGCCGTGCTGGCGGCCCCCCTGTGGGTGAAGGTCCTCGGCTGGCTCTACCCCGCGGCCACCCTGGTGGTCATCGTCTGCACCGCCAACCACTTCTGGCTGGACGCGGTGGGCGGGGTGCTCTGCCTGGGCATAGGCTTCGCGGTCTCCTACTTCTGGTACGGCGCGCCGGCCCACCGCATGCCCCGACTGGTGCCGGCCACACCGTAGGGCCCCGGGGCCCGCAGGGACGGAAGCGGCGGGGCCGCCGGCGCGCAGTGCGCCGGCGGCCCCGCCGTCCGTCTCCGGTGGGCCGGGCTACCGCAGGTGGTCCTCGCCGTTGCCGTAGGAGCGGCGGACGGCGTCCGCGGCCTGGTCCGTCTGGGGGTCGTACCGGTCGCCGGTGCGCTCGTCGACCGTCCGCTCGACGCGGTCGACGCCCTTGTCCGCCTGGTCGGGGTGCTTCCCGGCCATCTCCTTGGCCTTCTTGGCCATGTCGCCCAGCTTGCCCATAGCGGTCTCCTTGCCGTGACGTCGTGTCATCGTGCTCCGTACCGCCTAACCGGCCACAAGTCGGGCAAACCACTGCGGTGTCCGCCTCCGGCGGGAGGCTCCGGCGGAAGACCCCGGGCGGAAGGGCTCAGTCGGCCTCGTAGAACAGCCGGTCCACCACCGCCCGCGCCCGGCGCGTGGTGCGGCGGTAGTCCTCCAGCATCTCCCCCACGTGTCCCGGCTCGTAGCCGAGGTAGCGGCCGACCGCGGCCAGCTCGCGCGGTTCGGAGGGGAAGGTGTCGCCGGGCCTGCCGCGCACCAGCATCACGGCGTTGCGCACCCGTGTGGCCAGCAGCCACGCCTCGTCCAGGATCCGGGCGTCGTCGTCGCCGATCAGCCCGGCGTCCCGCGCGGCGGCCAGGGCCCGGCGGGTGCGGGTGGTGCGCAGGCCCGGCTCGGCCGCGCCGTGGCGGAGCTGCAGGAGCTGGACGGTCCACTCGACGTCCGACAGCCCGCCCCGGCCGAGCTTGGTGTGGGTGGTGCGGTCGGCGCCGCGCGGCAGCCGCTCGGTCTCCATCCGGGCCTTCAGGCGGCGGATCTCCCGCACCGCCTCCTCGTCCAGACCTCCCTCGGGGTAGCGCAGGGGGTCGATCAGCTCGGTGAAGCGGCGCCCCAGGTCCGCATCGCCCGCGACGGGCTCGGCGCGCAGCAGCGCGTGCCGCTCCCACACCAGCGCCCAGCGGCGGTAGTAGGCCTCGTAGGAGGCCAGGGTGCGCACCAGGGGGCCGCTCTTGCCCTCCGGCCGCAGGTCGGCGTCGATGAGCAGCGGCGGGTCGCTGCTGGGGAGCTGGAGCAGGCGGCGCATCTCGTTGGCGACGGCGAAGGCGGCCTCGCCCGCCTCCCGTTCGTCCGCTCCCTCGTACGGCTCGTGGACGAACAGCACGTCCGCGTCGGAGCCGTAGTTCAGCTCGTGGCCGCCGAAGCGGCCCATGCCGATGACGGCGAAGCGGGTGGGCGGGGTGTCGCCCCACCGGGCCGCCGCAGCGGCCCGCAGGGCCCCGGCGATGGTCGCGGCGTTGAGGTCGGACAGGGCCTCTCCCACCCGGTCCACGGCGGCGGCCACCCCGTCCGCACCGCCGTCCGCGCCGCCGCCCGATTCGCCCGCCTCGGTGCCGCCCGCCTTGTAGGCGCCGATGACGTCGGCGGCCGCCGTGCGGAACAGCTCGCGGCGCCGCACCCCGCGGGCCGCCGTGACGGCCTGCTCGGGCCCGTCGGCGCGGCCGACGGCCGCCAGCACCTCCTGGGTCAGCGCCTCCCGGCCGCGCGGGTGCAGCCCCTCCGGATCGCCGAGCAGGGCGACGGCCTCGGGCGCGCGCAGCAGCAGGTCGGGGGCCAGGCGCCCGGCGGACAGCACCCGGGCCAGGTTCTCGGCGGCGGCCCCCTCGTCCCGCAGCAGCCGCAGGTACCAGGGCGTCTGGCCGAGCGCGTCGGAGACCTTGCGGAAGCCGAGCAGTCCGGCGTCGGGGTCGGCGGAGTCGGCGAACCAGCCGAGCAGCACCGGCAGCAGGGTGCGCTGGATGGCGGCCTTGCGGCTGACCCCGGAGGTGAGCGCCTCCAGATGGCGCAGGGCGGCGGCCGGGTCGGCGTAGCCCAGGGCCTCCAGCCGCTGCCGGGCCGCGCTGGCCGACAGCCGGATCTCGCCGGGCGCGAGCTGGGCGACGGCGTCGAGCAGCGGCCGGTAGAACAGCTTCTCGTGCAGCCGCCGCACGACCGCGGCGTGCCGCTTCCAGGCGCGGGTCAGCTCGGCGACGGGCTCCTGGCGGAAGCCCAGGGAGCGCCCCAGCCGGCGCAGCTCCTCCTCGTCCTGGGGCATCAGGTGGGTGCGGCGCAGCCGGTAGAGCTGTATGCGGTGCTCCAGGGTGCGCAGGAAGCGGTACGCCTGGCCGAGCGAGGCGGCGTCCTGGCGGCCGACGTACCCGCCCGCCGCGAGGGCGTCGAGCGCGGCCAGGGTGGTGGGGCTGCGCAGCGAGGTGTCGCTGCGCCCGTGGACGAGCTGGAGGAGCTGGACGGCGAACTCCACGTCGCGCAGTCCGCCGGGGCCGAGCTTGAGCTCGCGGTCGAGCTGGGCGGCGGGGATGTTGGCCACGACGCGGCGGCGCATCTGCTGGACGTCGGTGACGAAGTTCTCGCGCTCGGCGGCCTGCCACACCAGGGGGGCGACGGCCTCGCAGTACTCGCGGCCCAGCGCCGCGTCCCCCGCCACCGGGCGGGCCTTGAGCAGGGCCTGGAACTCCCAGGTCTTGGCCCAGCGCTGGTAGTACGCCAGGTGGCTGGAGAGGGTGCGCACCAGCGGGCCGTTGCGCCCCTCCGGCCGCAGGTTGGCGTCCACCGGCCAGATGGTGCCCTCGGCCGTGGTGTCGGAGCAGATCCGCATCATGCGGGAGGCGAGCCGGGTCGCGGCGCGCAGGGCCTTGCTCTCCTCGTCGCCCTCGCCCCCGGCGGCCGTTCCGCCGGTCGCCTCGGCGACGAAGACGACGTCCACGTCCGAGACGTAGTTCAGCTCGTGGCCGCCGCACTTGCCCATCCCGATCACGGCCAGCCGGCACAGCGCCGCGTCGTCGGGCGCCTCGCGCTCGGCGATGGCGAGGGCGGCGCGCAGGGTGGCGGTGGCCAGGTCGGCGAGTTCGGCGGCGGTCTCGTCGACGGCGGTGGTGCCGCAGATGTCGCGGGCGGCGATGCTGAGCAGGGCCCGGCGGTAGGCGACGCGCAGCTCGTCGGGGCCGGTCGCGGGGGCGAGCGCGGCCTCGAACTCCTCGATGCCCGGGTGCAGGTCGGCCGTGTCGTACGCCTGGAGGGCGTGCCAGTCGCGCGGGTGCCGCGCGAGGTGGTCGCCGAGCGCCTCGGAGGCGCCGAGCACGCCCAGCAGCCGGTCGCGCAGCGGCTTGGCGGCCAGCACGGTGCCCAGCAGGGTCTGGCGTTCGGCGTCGTCCGGCTGGGCCTCCACCAGCCGGACGAAGGAGCGCAGCGCCAGGTCGGGGTCGGCGGTGGCACCGAGCGCGTCCAGCAGGACCGCGTCGTCCTGCACCCGGGCGAGGACGGGTGCGTCGAGCAGGCGCCCGGCCGCCGCCGGATCGGTGAAACCGTGCCGTACGAACCGCCCGAACCGGCTGTCCCGCCGACCGCCCTGCGCCACCGTGTGTCGCCCTCCTCGCCGCGTCGGTCCCGGTTCGCAGCGTACCCCGCCGCCTCCGCGCACCCGCGCCGTGACCTGCCTCCGGCCGCGG
>NZ_DASQNP010000239.1:0-40875 GCF_035644915.1 Streptomyces sp. | reverse complement strand
CCCCGTGCCGTTCTGCCCGTCCGGCGCCGGCCGGGCGCCTCAGACGACCTGGTAGTTGCGCATCATCTCGTGCTCCTCGTGCTCGAGGATGTGGCAGTGCCAGACGTAGACGCCGCGCCTGTCGAAGAGCGCCTTGATCCGGGTGACGTGGCCCGGCGGCACCATCACGGTGTCCTTCGGGCCCAGCTCGGTGGCGTCCGGGTACTGCGCCCGGCCGACCCTGATGTCGGACAGCGCGCCGGTCCGCGAGTCGCGGGCGGCGGTGAACGGCGCCCGGTCCAGCACCTGGAACTGCACCAGGTGCAGGTGGATCGGGTGGGTCTCGAACGTGGTGTTGAACACCTCCCACACTTCGGTGGTGTGCAGCCGCGGGGTCTCGGTGATCGGATCGTCCCACCCCAGCGCGCCGCGCTCGACGGTGCCCAGGAGCGGCTTCCGCCTCCCGGACTCGTCCCTGCCGTCGAACAGCACCAGCCGGCGGGTCCGGGCCGGGGACCCGGCCACCCGGTACGGCGCTTCGCGGAGCGTCCTGGGCAGCCGCGGCTCGGTGACCCTCCTGTCGTACGGCCGGTCGACCCGGACCTGCAGCACCTTGTCGGCGGGCGGGGTGACGGGGGCGCCCTTCGGGAAGGGCGTCGGGGCGTCGTTGGTGAGCTCGAAGGCCGCCCCCCGGTGGTCCCGGAAGTCGACGACCAGGTCCACCCGTTCGCCGGGGGAGAGCACCAGCGGCCCGTCGAGCCGGTGCGGGCGGCACAGGAAGCCGCCGTCGGAGCCGATCTGGGTGACGGGGAACGGCCACCGCCCACCCACCGACAGCCGGTAGAAGCGCGAGTTCGACGCGTTGAGCAGCCGCAGCCGGTACTGGCGCGGCTCCACCTCCAGGTACGGCCACGCCTTGCCGTTGACGAGGATCACCTGCCCGTGGAACCGGTGCTGGACCGACGGCCCGTCCGACTGCTGCGACGAGGGGGCGTCGGGGTAGGCCAGCCGCCCGTCCGGGTGGAACATCCGGTCCTGGATCATCAGCTCCAGCTCGTAGGGGCCGCAGGGCAGCCGGTCCTGCTCGATGAGCGCGAGCTCCCGGTCGTCGCGCAGGAGGTAGAACCCGGCCAGACCGGCGTAGACGTTGAGCCGGGTGAGGCCCATCGTGTGGTCGTGGTACCAGAGGGTGCAGGCTTCCTGGCTGTTGTCGTAGTGGTACCGCGTCCCGGCGAAGCGCGGCCCGGTGGTGCCGCCGCCGAGCGTGTACCACGCCTCCGGGTGGCCGTCGTCGTCCGGACCGATGTGCCCGCCGTGCAGGTGCACCACGGTCGGCACGCCGTTGTCGGCGATGGTGTGGTCGGTGCCGGAGTAGGCCCAGTGGATCGTGGTGTCCACCGGGAGCAGGTGGTCGAAGGGCAGGGCGTTGACCCAGCGGACCCGTACGGGCCTGTGCTTGCGGGCCACGATGGTGGGGCCGGGGGAGGTCGCGAACGCCCCGCCGGCGCCGCCCTGGTGGGCGGGGTGCCCGATCTGCCCGAATCCCCACATCGGAGTCCTCAGCCCCAGTCCGCCGCCGAGGACGTCCTGCCAGGTGGGGGCCATGACGAGGGTCCGGGCCCCGCCGTTCGACAGGTCGATGCGGGCGGGCCGCGGCAGTCTGTTCACGAACCGGGGGATGGCGCCGGGATCGGCGATCGGGTCCAGGTACAGCGGGTCGTCGGCGGGCGGGAGCCCGAGGCCCGGCGTGGCCCCGGCGGGAGCCGTGCCGAGGCCGGGGAGGAGCAGGGCACCGCCCGCCAAGGAAGTCGCCTGGAGGAACCCTCTTCTGTCCACAGGCTGTCGTCCCCTCATGGTCGTAGGTCACTGTGCGCCTCGTGATGATCCACGCGACCGGGGAGCGAACAGGCTGATTGCCCGGGCCGAAGGCTCTGAAAGAGCGACAAAGACTGATAATTCTCCCTGATGCCTACGGATCGGTCAGAGAGGATTTTCCGGGTGGGGCGCCAGGGGTGGCGCAAGGCGGTGACCTCCCGTGACCTCCCCTTCGGCGATCCGCGGCGCCCGCGGCGTGCCGACGGGGGACGAGGCCCGGGGCGCCGGGACGCGGAGACGCGGGCCGGGCGTGCCCGGCCCGCGCCGAGGGGGCGGGTGCCGCCCGGCCGTGCCCTCACCGGGGCCGCGGCCCGGACGGGTCGTGGGGCGGGACGGCGGGGCCGGGCATCACCCGTAGGGCCCCGCGCTCGCGACGGTGCGCCTCACGACACTTCCTCGGCGACCTCCAGGTTGACGAAGCGGGGCTCCTTGCTGCACAGCTCTCGGAACTGCTCGGCGACGCGCTGCGTCTCGGGCAGGTCGTTGTTCCTCATCGCCTCCTCGTAGGAGGGGAACTCGACGATGTCCACGTAGTGGGTGGGGTTCTCGCGGTCCTGCCCGTGCATCTCGCGGGCGACGGTCCGCTTGCCCTCCGTCATCCGCATCCACTCGTCCCAGAGGCGCTTCATCTCCTCGTCGCGCGTGGTCTCGTACTCGATGATCTGTACGAACGTCATGGGAGTGATCCTCCTGCCTGTGCCTTGGCGTACTGCTGGGCCATGGGGCCGGCGAAGTCGAACACCACGGCCGGTTCGTCGCTGACGACCCAGGCGTCGTGACCCGGCGGGCAGACGAACACGTCGCCCGGGCCGATCTCGGCCTCCTGTCCGTCGTCCATGCGGAGGCGCATCCGCCCCCGCAGCACGTAGCCGTTGTGGTGGATCCGGCAACTGTCCGTTCCGGCGATCGGTCCGATCGACTCGGACCAGCGCCACCCGGGCTCGAACGTGGCCACGGCGAAGTCCAGCCCGGTGAGGTGGAGGGCTTCGAGGTGGCCACGGGGGAAGTCGCGCCGCTCGTCCGGCTTGTCGACGGTCTTGACCTCCATCATGGCTGTACCTCCGGTTTTCGCCTTATGTCCATGATGCGCGTTCGGGGTGGCGAGTTGAACAAAGGACGGCAAAGCGGTAAAAAACGCTCGCCATGCCGCGGAGTTCATCCGGCGTCCGCCTCGCCCGTCCGCGCCCGGCGCCGGACGCGCCGGATGCGGGCCGGTGGTGCCCGGATCAGCGCAGCAGGGCGGTCCACCCCTCCAGGGAGCGCAGCACCCGCGGCAGCTCCCGCGCGGCCGAGGCGACGACGCGCAGGCCGAAGGCGCGCCGGGCGGGGTCGGCCCGGCGGTGGCCCAGGGCCAGCCACAGGCACCACGCGGTGGACGCGAGCTGGCTGCGCACCATGCCCGCGAACGCCGACACGTCGGCCGGGCCGGCCGGGGCTCCCCGGCCGAGGTAGGCGTCGAGCAGCGGGCGCACCACGCGGGGGTCGCCCTCGGCCGTGGGGCCGTTGAAGGGGGTGCCGAAGCGGAAGGCCACGTTCACCGCCTCCCACCACGGCACCTCCGCACCGACCCCGTCCCAGTCGAGGAGGACGTATCCGGTCGGGGTGCGCAGCACGTTGGCGCGGGAGGTGTCCCCGTGCACCAGGACGGTGCGGGGACGGTCCCGCATCGCGTCCAGGACCAGCGCGGTGGCCTCCTCGACGACGGGGAGCAGGGACCGGGCGGGGGCGGCGACCGCATGGCCGCCGGACTCGGCCTCCGCCACCCAGCTCCGCCAGTCGTCCACCGGGTGCGGCGGCCGTCCGCCGCCGCGGCCGGTGTCGTCCTCCAGGCCGAGCAGGGCGATGCGGCCGAGCACGGCGCCCACCCACCGGGCGGCGTCCGCCGGGTCCTCCCCGCGGAGGGAGCCGGCGGGGCCGGGGCGCCGCAGTTCGCGTCCCTCGACCCACTCGCTCACCCGCACCAGGGTCCGGCCGGCCGGGTGGTGCCAGAAGCCGATGGAGGGGGGCGGCGGCGCGACGGGGCGCGGCGCCGGGATGCCCGCCGCGAGCGCCGCGCTCTCCAGCCGGTGGGACCGCAGCAGGTCCGCGCGGTGCCAGTCGCCCAGGAGCCGGCCGGTCTTGACCACCCACCGGCCGCGGTCGGTGGTGAGGACGCGGGAGCCGGACGGATGGCCGCCGTTGGCGAGCGGCCGCGGTTCGCCGAGCGGGCGTCCCAGTCCGAACGCGGCGGCGAGGCGGGCGGGGTCGGTGGGGTCGGCGGGGTCGGGGGGCATCCGGGCAGTGTGCCGCCCGCGGCGGCGTCCGCGCATCCGGGTTTCCGGCCCGGACGCGGCGCCCGCCGGCGCGCCGGAGGCCCCCCGGCCCTTCGCGGACGGCCGGGCCTCACACCCCTTCCCGCTGCGGCGCCGCCGCGGAACCGGCGGGCACCGCCGCGGCCCTGGCGGAGGACCCGGCAGCGGTGCGGGAGCGCAGCTCGGGCAGCAGCGTGGCGAGGCCCAGGACGGCCAGGCCGGCCCCCAGCCACAGCGGCGCCCGCAGCCCGAAGGCGTCGACGAGGACGCCGCCCACGGAGGAGCCGATGATGATGCCGAGGGTGATGAACGAGCCGTGGACGGTGTTGACCAGCGGCCGGGCGTTGCCGGCGCGCTGGACGCGGGTGACCATGGCGGGGTTCATGGTGACGCCCACCAGCCCGATGCCCAGCATCAGGGCCACGGCCGGCAGGGACGCGTGGGCCAGCAGCGCGAAACCGGTGAGGAAGAGGGCGTTGAGGGCCAGACCGGCGACCTGGACCTCCACGGCGTACCGGTCGGCGAGGCGTCCGACGACGATGTTGCCGAGCACGGTGGCGGCCCCGTAGGCGATGAGCAGCAGCGGAACGGTGCCGGGGGCGAAGCCGGTGACCTCGGTGAGGATGGGGTTGAAGTAGCTGAAGGCGGAGAAGGTCGCGCCGATGATCAGGGTGCTGGTGGCGAGCACCGGCCACAGCCGGGGATCGGCGAAGACCCGTGCCTCCTGCCGGAGGTTCCCGCCGTCGCCCTCCGCGCGCTCCAGGCGCGGTACGCCGGCCAGGGTGGCCAGGGCGGTCACGACGGCCAGGGCGGCGACGGCGAGGAAGGCCGCGCGCCAGCCCAGCCGGTCGCCGATCAGCGTGGCGGCCGGCAGCCCGAACAGGGTGCCGAGCGTCAGGCCGTTCATGACGACCGCCACGGCCCGGCCGCGGACCTCCTCGCGTGTGAGCCGGGCGCACAGGGAGGCGGCGAGGCCGAAGAAGGCCTGGGAGGCCATCCCGGTGACGATGCGCGCCACCACCATCACGCCGTAGCCGGACGCGGTGGCGGCCAGGACGTTGCCCGCGGTGAAGACGGCGAACAACAGCAGCAGCGCGGTCCTGGGACGCGTCCTCAGCAGGGCCACGGTCAGGAGCGGCCCTCCGGCGGCCATGGCCACCGCGAACACGGTGATCAGGTAGCCGATCTGCGGAATGGTCGCGTCCAGGCCCGCCGCCAGTTGCGGCATCAGACCGGCGACCAGGAACTCGCTGGTCACCATGGCGAACACACCCAGAGCCAGTAGGTACACCGCACGGGGCACGGATCGGTCCTCTCTTGTTTTGGATTGATCAGTACAGAACTAGGGTGCGATCGGCCCGGTCCCGGTGCGGGGCCGGGCCGGTGCTCAGCGGGCGAGTGCGTCCAGGGCCGCCGCCGCGATGGACTCCAGGGCGGCGCGGTCGGCGCCGCCCTGGGCCGACACCCGCATGCCGCCGATCACGGCGTTGAGGAACCGGGCGAGCGCGTCCGCGTCCCGACCGGAGGTGATGTCCCCCTCGCGCTGGCCGGCCGAGATCACGGCCCGGAACGCCGCCAGCCGCCGGGCCAGGTCGCGCTCCAGCAGCCGGGTGACGTCGGGATCGCGGCCGAACAGCTCGACCGTGGTGTTGACGGTGAGGCACCCGATGGCGCGGCCGTCGCTGCGGTTCTCGAACTCGCCGTCGACGATCAGGGCGAGCAGGGTGCGCAACCGGTCGAGGGGCGGGCTGCCCTCGTCCTCCAGCACCGCCACCTGGGTGCCGGTCATGGTGTCGACGTAGTGCCCGAGCGACCGCAGGAACAGGTCGCGCTTGCTGGTGAAGGTGTTGTAGATGCTGCTGCGGCCCAGGCCGGTGGCCTCGCACAGGTCCTGGGTGGAGGTGTTCTCGTAGCCCTTCGCCCAGAAGGTGCGCATCGCCGCTTCCAGCGCCCGCTCCTCGTCGAACTCCCTCGGTCGCGCCATGGCCCGCATCCTAGCAAGTTTTGGACCGCTCGATTCAATACTTCCCGGACGAGGGGGAGGCGGCGGGGCCGTGGCTCCTTCAGGTCCCGGCGGGGCCGTCGGCCTTCCGGAGGGCGGGGTGGTCGGCGAGCGCGTCCTGGGTGGTGGGGCTGGCGGGCAGTACCTGGTCGAGGCCGGTCAGGCTCAGCAGCCGGTCCACCGCGGCGGGGATCGAGGTCAGCGTCAGGGAGCCGCCGGCCGCCCGCGCGCGGTGCCAGAGGCTGATCAGGGCGCTCAGGCCGGAGGAGTCGCAGAACTCCACGGCCGACATGTCCATGATCAGATCGGAGTGGCCCTCCTCGATCAGGGCCAGGAGGTCGGAGCGCAGAGCGGGGGAGGAGTGGTAGTCGATCTCGCCGGAGACGGCCACCACGGAGACGGTGCCGCGGACGTGCTCAACGGTCAGGTGCTGGTCCTCGCTCACTGGTGTCAACGCTCCCGTGTCGTGCCGGTCCCGGCTTCCCCGGTGTCCTGGGGCGGGTCGCGCCCGGGTGGGCGCGGGGGAGGCCGCGGGCGTGCCCGGGGCCTTCGGTGCCGACCCCTCGCAGCGTAGACGGCTGCCCAGGGGACCCCGGGAGGAAACGAGTGCGGGCGACTGGTGACGGGCCGCGGTGCCGCGGATGGGGACTCCGGGGCGGGAAAGCTGCTCCTGCAGCCCGTCTTGTCATGTCCCCGAGATGCTCGTAGAGTCCGCCGCGCACCATATGGGAGCGCTCCCATATATCCCCTGCCCCGCTCCTGGGAAGGACACCATGAAACTCACCGCACATCCCCTGACGCGCATGCGCTCCGCCGTCCTGGCGTTCCTGCTGGCCGCGGGTTCGCTGACGGCGGTGACCGCCACGGCCCCGGCCGCCCGGGCCGACCAGCAGATCTGCGCCCAGTACGGGACCGCCACCATCCAGGGCCGGTACGTGGTGCAGAACAACCGCTGGGGCACCAGCGCCACCCAGTGCATCAACGTGACCGGCAGCGGCTTCCAGATCACCCAGGCGGACGGCTCCGTACCGACCAACGGGGCGCCGAAGTCCTACCCGTCGGTGTACTACGGCTGCCACTACGGCAACTGCTCGCCGGGCACCAACCTGCCGGTGCAGATCGGCTCGATCAGCAGCGCGCCCAGCAGCATCTCGTACACCTACGTCAGCAACGCGGTCTACAACGCCTCGTACGACATCTGGCTGGACCCGACGCCGAAGCGGACCGGGGTCAACCAGACCGAGATCATGATCTGGCTGAACCGCGTGGGCCCGATCCAGCCCATCGGCTCGCGGGTCGGCACGGCCAACGTCGGCGGCCGGAGCTGGGAGGTGTGGACCGGCAGCAACGGTTCCAACAACGTCATCTCCTTCGTCGCCCCGTCGGCGATCAACAGCATGAGCTTCGACGTCATGGACTTCGTCGACGAGACGGTCAACCGCGGCATGGCCCAGCGCTCGTGGTACCTGACGAGCATCCAGGCCGGCTTCGAGCCCTGGCAGAACGGCGCCGGGCTCGGCGTCAACTCCTTCTCCGCCTCCGTCAACACCGGCGGCCGGTAGTCGCCGGCGCGCCGGCCCGGCGGCCGGCGGCGGAGGGTCCGGGCCGCTCCGCGCGGCCCGGACCCGTGCCGCGGCCCGGGGCCGGCGGCGTCCGCTGCGGTCCGCTCCGGTGGCGGGACGGGCCGCCTGCGACTACCGGACCGGCGGGCGGAAACCCTCACGGCACGGACCGCGGGAGCCGCTGCCCGGGACACGCCGACCGGACGCCGGAAGGACGGCGGTGGAAGGCGCCGGGAGGCTGCGGGAAGCGCCGGGAAGAGGAGTCGGCGGTCCGCGGTTTGTGACGGTACGCCGATGGCACACGGCGGTGAGGGGTTCCGGAGGGGCCGAGGAGCGGGCGGAGAGAGGTGCGTGCTGATGAGGGCCGTGGGTTTCCACAGGTTCGGAGGGCCGGAGGTCCTGGAGGCGGTCGAGCTGCCCGACCCGCACGCGGGCCCCGGAGAGGTCCGGATCCGCGTGCGGGCGGCGGCGGTCAACCCCTCCGACCTCGCGATGCGCGGTGGGGCGTTCGCCGGGATGATGGAGGGCACGCCCACGCCCCACATCCCCGGCTGGGAGGTGGCCGGGGTGGTGGACGAGGCCGGTGACGACGTGCGGTGGCGCGTCGGCGACGAGGTCATGACCCTGATGCCGCCCCTCGGCCCGCGCGGCGGCGGCTACGCGGAGCAGGTCGTCGTACCGGCCGAGTCCGTGGTGAGGATGCCCGCCGGCGCCGGCTACGCCGAGGCGGCGACGCTGCCCATGAACGGCCTCGCGGCGCTCCGGACCCTGGACCTGCTCGCCCTGCCCGTCGGCGGGACGCTGGCCGTCACCGGCTCGGCGGGAGTCTACGGCGGCTACGTCGTCCAGTTGGCCAAGGTCGCCGGGCTGCGCGTCGTCGCCGACGCCGCCCCCGCCGACGAGCCGCTGGTGCGGCAGCTCGGCGCGGACGTCGTGGTGCCCCGCGGCGACCGGTTCGCCGACCACGTCCGGGAGGCGGTGCCCGACGGGGTCGACGGCCTGGCCGACGGCGCGATGCTGGGGCAGCGGGTGCTGCGGGCGGTGCGCGACGGAGGCGCGGTCGCGGTGGTGCGGCCCTTCGACGGCCGGCCGGAGCGCGGCATCACCGTCCACCAGGTCATGGTCACCGACTACCTCACCGCGCAGGACAAGCTCGACGAGCTGCGGCGGCTGACCGAGGAGGGGCGGATCACCCTGCGGGTGGCGGACGTGCTCCCCGCGGCGGAGGCCGCCCGCGCGCACCGCCGGCTGGAGGCCGGCGGGGTCCGCGGGCGGCTGGTGCTCCAGTTCTGAGTCCTCCGGGCCCGCCCGCCCCGGCGCGGTCCGTGCACGGCCCGCGGTCCCTCGGCCGCCGGGCGGGTGCCGCGTGCCGTAGCGGCCCTCGGGCGGTGCCCGGCGGTCCGGTGCCGCTCTTTCCGGCCCCGGGGATCCTGGTTAGCCTCGGGGCGCGTGTGACCGGAGTGACGCCTGCTGCGCGCCCCGGCCGGACCCACGCGGACTGTTCCACCTCCCCCCTGATCACCCCCCACAGGAAAGCGGTGTCGTGCGATGGCTGGAACCCCGGGCTCCACCGCCCCGATGAGACGACGTCAGCGGTTCGACCGGTCCGCGCTGCGGGCCGACCTGCGCGCCGCGGTGCCCGACGCCGCCGCGGCGCTGGTCGTGACGGCCGGCATCTTCGCGTGGCTGTACGCGCGCGTGTCCTCCGGCACCTCCATGACGGTCCAGGTGATGCCCTTCCTGGCCGACGCCGACCGGTACTGGATGTACTGGCTCTGCCAGGCGTTCGGCTGGTCCGGGCTGCTGTGGGCGTGGATCACCGTCATGCTCGGCCTGCTCAGATCCAGTGCCCGGCCGGGCCGGCCACGGGTGCCGACGGCACGGATCGAGCGCTGGCACCGCACCACCAGCCTGACCACGATCGGCCTGATGTTCGCGCACGCCGTGATGTTCTTCGCCGAACTGGTGCGCGCCAACGAGGACGGACTGCCCTGGGCGGGGAGGCTGTTCAGCGCCTTCGCCGACGTCTTCGTCCCCGGCGCCTACTCCTCGGGGACCGGCCGGATCGCCATCCTCATCGGCCTGCTCGCCCTCTACCTCGCCGTCCCGCTCGGCCTGGCCTACTACCTGCGCCACACCACGGGCTCCCGGCTGTGGCGGGCCCTGCACCGGTTCGTCGTCGTGGTCTACGTCCTCAGCGTGTGGCACACCCTGCTGTACGGCACCAACGTCTGGTACGACGGGTGGTTCCGCACCCTGGTGTGGCTCCTCCAACTCCCCGTCGCCGCGCTGTTCCTGGCCCGCCTGCTGGCCCCCGCACGGCGCGGCGAGCGCCTGCACCTGCGCGACGCGGGCAGACGCCCCGCCGTGCCGCTCCTGGCGGCGCGGCTGGCCGGCCGGATCGCCGTCGCGGCCACCGTCGTCGTCCTGCTGGCCGTCACCGTCACCGGGCGGGACGGGGGCCGCACCCCCGGCGTTCCCGGTGCCGGACTGAACGTCACCCAGGGGCAGGTGTGGGCGGGGCTGGCCGTCCTGCTCGCCACCCTCTGCGCCGTCGCGTACCGCCTGCGTCCCGGGACGTCCGAGCGGCGGTGACGGGCGCCCGTAATCCACCGGGCGCCGGAATTCCCGAATTCCCCTTTCCGGGCCGGTAATGCGGCGGGCCGGACGGCCCGTGGAGAAATGGCCCGCCCCGGGGCCGGTGTACGCGCGGGCGGCGCGGCTCCGGGCGCGGCCGCCATGGAATGAGTTGCTCCGTTTCCTTCACGTGTATCGGAAAACTTCCGGTAACAGATCCGCCCCCAGAGGTTCCGGTTAGCGCTCCGGGAGCCTGGTCCAGGCATGCCCTTCACCGCCAACATGTGGGTTGATCTGCGATCAGATGAGGCGCCTCGGGTGGTTCAAGACGCCATTTCCCTACCGGAAACCTTCCGGTAACTACGACGCAGGCATCAGTTCCGGTCAGCGTCCGGGGAAGCCGACCGTGGCGTCGACGAGCTGTCGGCGTCGCGGCTGAGCTGCCCCGACGCCCCTGCCGAAAAGGGGGTCGGGGGTGTGCGGGGCCGGGCTTCCCGGCCCTGACCACGGGCGTTTCCACGGTGATGATCGGCCGGAAGTGAATGGCGGCGACGGCGGGGCCGCATTTACCGTCTTGTCACCACCGGGCCGTTTCCGGTTCACCGTGGGGATGCCCCATGACCATCGGAAGGATGCAGAATGGCGCAACTCGCATTGTTGCTGAGCGATATCGCCGCAGTGAGCCTCCTGGTATTCGGCCTGTATTTCCCACGCCATCGGCGCCGTGATCTGGTGGTGGCCTACCTCGGCGTGAACGTCGGGGTGGTCGCGGTGGCCGGCTCGCTGAGCGCCGGGGGAGCCGACACCGGTCTGGGTCTGGGACTGGCCCTGTTCGGCGTGCTGTCGATCATCCGATTACGCTCCACCGAACTGGACCAGCACGAGGTCGCGTACTACTTCTCGGCGCTGGCCCTGGGCATCCTCGGCGCGGTGGAGACCGACCAGGTGTGGCGTTCGGTCGGACTGATGGCGCTGATCCTGGTGGTGCTGTTCGTGGGCGACCACCCCCGGCTGCTGCGCAGCTACCGGCGCCAGTTGATGGTGCTGGACACCGCGCTGCCCGAGCACACCGCGCTGGTGGCCCACCTGGAACACACCCTGGGCGCCCGGGTCCACTCGGCGGTGGTGCAGCGGGTCGACCTGGTCAACGACACCACCGTGGTGGACGTGCGCTACCGCAGCCGCCCCGGCGTCCGGGCCGAGGGCGACACCGCGTCCCGCACCGGGACGGCGTCCGCCCCGGGCACCGCGGTGGCGGTGCGGCCGTGAACGCCGCGCTCCTCGGCGCCGCGCTGGAGGCCCTGCCACCGATCGGGCTGGACGAACTCGTCGCGCGCGCGTCGCTGCAGACCCGCGTCGACCGCAAGTACGTCCTGCCGGTCGATATGGTGAACGCCCTGCTGGGCCGGCTTCCGGCCGGGACCCGGGTCCTGGAGATCGACGGCGTCCGCGGCTTCGCCTACCGGTCGCTGTACTTCGACACTCCCGACCTGATCAGCTACCGGCTGACCGCCCGGCGCCGCCGCCACCGGTTCAAGATACGCACCCGCGTCTACGAGCAGTCGGCCGAGTGCTGGCTGGAGGTGAAGACCCGCGGATCCCGCGGCAGCACCGTCAAGCAGCGCCTGCCGTACGACCCCCGCGACCACGCCACGCTGGCACCGGGACGCCACTTCGTCGACGCCGTCCTGGCCGGGTGCCGCATCGCCGGGAGCCACCAGCTCGTCTTCGTCCCGGTGCTGACCACCCGGTACCGGCGCACGACCCTCTACCTGCCGGACACGGGCAGCCGCGTCACCATCGACACCGACCTGCAGTGGGAGGACGGCGACCGGCGGCTCCACCTGCCCGGCACGGCGGTGGTGGAGACCAAGAGCGGCTCCACGGCCTCCCGCGTCGACCGGCTGCTCTGGCACGACCGGTACCGGCCCAACCGCATCTCCAAGTACGCGACCGGCCTGGCCGCCCTGCACCCGCACCTGCCCGCCGCGCCCTGGCGGCGCACGCTGCGCCGGCACTTCCCGCCGCCGGACGCCCTCCGGACCGCTCCGGTCGCCGACGCCCCGGCCGCGGACCGGCTCGACGCGGTGATGTCCCGCTAGGCACCCCGGGCCGCCTGCGACCGCGGTCGGCCCCGCCCGATGTTCCGGTACAGGCCAGTGGCAGTCGGCGACGTCTGCCTCCACCGCGTTACGGATTGAGGTGTAGCTCTGTGCGCACGAAACGGATGGGCTGGTTGAGCCTGCTCGCCGCGGTCTCCATCGTCATGACGGGGTTCACGGGGGCGCAGGGCGCCCCCGCGCCACCACCGGGTACGGCCGCCGGCCACACGGTGCCCGCCCCGCACGCCGGCACCACCACCGACACCGCCACCACCGACACCGCCACTACCGGCACCGCCGCCGGGCGGCAGCAGGACGACCTGGCCGGGGACATCACGTTCTCCGTGCCGAGCGGGACCTTCAAGGGCGAATTGTCCGTCTCCCTGAGCACCACCGTGGGCAACGCGCAGATCCGGTACACCACCGACGGGAAGCCGCCCACCGCCTCCTCACCCGCGTACTCCGGCACGCCCCTGCGGTTCACGAGGACCACCCAGCTACGGGCCCAGGCCTTCGTCGGCGGGACCGCCACCGGCGAGCCCGGCACGGCGCTGTACGTCGCACGCTCCCACGACGCCACCCACGACCTGCCGCTCATGGTGATGGACGCGTACGGCGCCGGGAAACCCGGCCGCGAGTACGCGGACGTCGCCACCCTGGTGATGGAGCCGCAGGCCGGCACCACCTCGCTCGCCGCCGCTCCCACGGTGGCCACCCGGGCCGGCTTCCACCTGCGCGGACAGTCCTCGGCCATGTTCGAGAAGGCGCCGTACCGGCTCGAACTGCGGGACAACCAGGACGACGACGCCGACCTCCCGATGCTGGGGATGCCGGCCGACTCCGACTGGGTGCTGCGCGGGCCGTTCGCGGACAAGTCCCTGATCCACGACGCGTTCGCCTACAGCCTGGGCCGGGACATGGGGTTGCAGGCGCCGCGCTTCAGATTCGTCGAGCTGTACCTCAACCTCGACGGGCAGCCGCTGGGCGCCGACGACTACCAGGGCGTCTACATGCTCGTCGAGACCATCAAGAACGCGAAGAACCGGCTCGACCTGAAGCAGCTCGACGAGGACGACCTCACGGAACCGGCGGTCACGGGCGGCTACATCTTCGCGTTCGAGTGGTTCGCGGCCGAGGAGCCGACGCTGCAGTGCACCGGCACCGCCTCGACCTGCTGGCGGGACCTGGAGGTCAAGGACCCGTCACCGCTGCAACCCGAGCAGAGAACCTGGCTGACCCGGTACGTCCAGAGGTTCCACGACGCCCTGCACGGTCCGAACCCCTCCGACCCGCAGACCGGCTACCCCGCCTACATCGACGTCAACTCGTTCGTCGACAAGGTCATCATCCAGGAACTCACCCGCGAGATGGACTCGTACATCCGCAGCACCTACTTCCACAAGGACCGGAACGGCAAGATCGTCGCCGGGCCGCTGTGGGACTTCGACCTCACCTTCGGCACCGGCGGGTACTTCAACAACCAGCAGATCCAGGGCTGGCAGTTCGAGCAGACCCGGCAGCCGGCCGCCAACGACTGGTTCATCCGTCTGATGGACGACCCGGCGTTCGTCCAGAAGGTGAACGCGCGCTGGCGGGAGCTGCGCCAGGGCGTGCTGTCCGACAGCCGACTGGCCGCCCGGATCACGGAACTGGCCACGCCGCTGGCGGGCGCCGCCCAGCGGAACTTCCAGAAGTGGCCGAACCTCACCAGCTCCATGGTGGGACCGTTCATGACCCCGACCGCCGCCACCTGGCAGGGCCAGGTGCAGTACATGCGCGACTGGCTGGCCCGGCGGGTCGCCTGGCTCGACTCCTCCGGATGGCGGCCCAGCGCCGGATAGCGCCACCCCGGCAGGGCCGATGACACGGGCGGCGGCACCGTACACCGGTGCCGCCGCCCGCCCGTTGCCCGCCGGCGGTGACTCCGCGGGGTTCTCCGCCCTCTCCACCGTGCCGTCCGCCCATGCGCCCGAGGCCACCGGGCCGCGCCTTCCGGTCGCTGATGTGAACGACGTTCAGCGAGCGGGCCGGTGGGTGGAGTCCGATGTCTTCGATCGGCCGTCGCGGGCAGGGTGTCCGGAAGAGGCTCCTGCCGTTTCCTTGACCGCTGGGTGGCGCGTTCACAGCATTGACATGAAAGCGCTTGCTCCCTATGTTCAATGCACCGCGCAGAGTTCAAGCATGTGAACTTGGCATGCCCACGCACCAGTGAAGGAGCAACGTGGCATCCACCGACAAGCGCAGGCGGGCAGCCAGGGCTGCCGCCGTACTCCTCCCGGCCCTGGCCCTGGCCCTTCCCACCGCGGTGGGGGCGGGAACCTCCGCCGCGGCGGCCTCCTGGCCCTCGCCGACCGGTCAGCAGGCGGTGTCCAGCACCATCAAGGTGAGCGGCACCAGGGACGGCGGAATGGTCCGCTACTACGGCAGCGGAGACCTCGGCTCCGGCGGCCAGGAGGAGGACCAGGGACCGCTGTTCGAACTGGCCGACGGCGCCACGCTCAAGAACGTGGTCCTGGGCGCCCCCGCCGCGGACGGCATCCACTGCAAGGGGACCTGCACGCTGCAGAACGTCTGGTGGGAGGACGTCGGCGAGGACGCCGCCACCTTCAAGGGCACCTCCGCGTCCCAGACGATGACCATCGACGGCGGCGGCGCCCGCAAGGCGTCGGACAAGGTGTTCCAGCACAACGGTCCCGGCCGCATGGTGATCAGGAATTTCCAGGTCGAGGACTTCGGGAAGCTCTACCGGTCCTGCGGCAACTGCAGCAAGCAGTACCAGCGCCATGTGGTGATCGAGAACGTCACCGCCACCGCGCCCGGCAAGTCGCTGGCCGGGATCAACTCCAACTACGGGGACACCGCCCGGCTCTCGAGGGTCACGATCGTCGGCGACTCCAGCCGCAAGATCGTCCCCTGCGAGCGCTACAAGGGCGTCACCAGCGGTGAGCCCACCAGGATCGGGAGCGGTCCGGACGGCACGCACTGCCTGTACGCCGCCTCCGACATCACCTACCGCTGATCCGCGGCCCGCAGGTGCTCCCGCACCTGCGGGCCGGACCGTGCGCGCGGCCGGAACCGCCCGGCCGCGTCAGCCGGCGGTGCGGCCGGACCCTCCCTCCCCGCCCGCCGCCGTCTCCTCCGGCAGGAAGGTGACGTGGGGAGCCCCGGTCCGGGGATGGAGGACCACCTCTCCCGCCACGCCGTACACCTCGGCCAGCAGCCGCGCCGTGAGCACCTCCCGGGGCGGCCCCGCCGCCGCGACCTCGCCGTCCTTGAGGACGTAGAGGCGGTCGCAGTAGTAGGCGGCCAGGTTGAGGTCGTGAAGGGCGACCAGGACCGTGGCCGGGAGCCGGCGCAGGATGCCGAGCACCTCCATCTGGTGCCGGACGTCCAGGTGGTTGGTCGGCTCGTCGAGGACCAGCAGGGCGGGCTGCTGCGCCAGGGCCCGGGCGATGAGCACGCGCTGCCGCTCGCCGCCGGACAGCCGGTCGAACGGCCGGTCCGCCAGCTCCACCGCGCCGACCAGGGCCAGCGAGGACTCCACCAGCCGGGCGTCGTCGGCCGTGTCGCCGTCGAGCAGCCGCTTGTGCGGGGTGCGCCCCATGGCCACCACCTCGCGCACCGTCAGGTCGAAGTCCGTGCCCGGCTCCTGCACCACCACCGCCAGCGTGCGCGCCAGCCGGCGCACGGGCAGGGACCAGGCGTCCGCCCCGTCCACGAGCACCCGCCCGGCGTCGGGACGCAGCACGCGGTAGACGGCGCGCAGCAGGCTCGACTTGCCGCTGCCGTTGGGGCCGACCAGGCCGACCACCTCGCCGGGGGCGGCGGTCAGCGACACGTCCCGGACCAGCCGGCGGGCCCCGGCGCCGACCGAGAGCCCCTCGACGCCGAGCCCGGCCGCTCTCATCCCGGCCTCCGGCCGGTGGCCCGCCGGGCGTCCCGGCGCATCAGCCACAGGAAGAACGGACCCCCGCACAGGGCCGTCAGCACCCCGACGGGAATCTCCTGCGGAGCGGCGACCGTACGGGCCGCGATGTCGGCCCAGACCAGGAACACCGCTCCCGCCAGGGCCGCCGTCGGCAGGACGCGGCGGTGGTCCCCGCCGACGACCAGGCGCACGACGTGCGGCAGCATCAGCCCGACGAAGCCGATCGGCCCGGCCGCCGCCACCAGCACACCGGTCACCAGGGACAGCAGGACGAACATCCGGGAGCGGAAGCGCGCCACGTCCAGCCCCATGGTGGTGGCCGCCTCCTCGCCGGCCAGCAGCAGGTTCAGCGACCGGGCCCGCACCAGCAGCAGCGCGACGGCCGCCAGCAGCGCGGAGGAGGGCAGCCACAGGGTGTCCCAGCGCACGCCGCCCAGACCGCCGAGCGTCCAGGAGAGCACCTCCCGCGCCTGGTTGCCCCGGTCGGTGGTCAGCAGCACCAGATGGGTCGCGGCGGTCAGCACCGCCGCGACGGCGACCCCGGAGAGCACCAGCCGCACCGGGGTGATCCGTCCGCCGGCCCGCGCGGTCGCGTACACCAGCAGCAGCGCCGCCAGGGCCCCGGCGAACGCGGACGCCGACAGCGACAGCGCACCGAGGAAGGTGGTGCCGGAGACGATGACCAGCACCGCGCCCAGGGAGGCCCCCGAGGAGACGCCCAGCAGGTACGGGTCCGCGAGCGGGTTGCGGACCAGGGCCTGCATGGCGGCGCCGACCACCGCGAGCCCGGCACCGGTCACGGCGCCGAGCAGGACGCGGGGGGCCCGCACGTCCAGCACGATCGTCTCGCGCGCCCGGGACCAGTCCGCCTCCACCCAGCCGGCGCCGAGGCGGTGCGCGACGATGCCCCAGACCTCGCCGGGCGGGACGCGCACCGAGCCGATCGTCAGCCCGGCCGTCAGCGATGCCAGGAGGAGCACGCCCAGGAGGACCAGGGCCGGCCGGTGGGGGAGCCCACCCCTTCGAGGGCCCCGCCGACGGCCCTTCGGGCGGTCCTCCCCGGCGGGCCCGCCGCTGCCGGGCGGGGCGGGCGCGGCCGGGGAGCGGCCGGTCACCGTGTCCGGCGCCGCCGGGCGGGCCGTCACCGGAACCGCTCGGGGTGCAGGCCGCGGGCGAGGTCCTCCACGGCGTGCGGAGGCCGTACGCCGACCAGGGTGGCGGTCAGCGGGAGCACGACGAACCGCTTGTTCCTGATGGCGGGCACATCGGCGAGGGCGGGCTGGGAGAGAAGGAACCGCTTCTTCCGCTCGACGCTGCCCGCCCCGCGGTAGTGGTAGATCACGATGACCTCGGGCCTGCGCTCGACGACCTGCTCCCAGGAGACGTCGCCGAAGACCTCGTCGAGGTCGTCGAACACGTTGCGTCCGCCGGCCAGCCGGATGATCTCCGTGCCCAGCCCCCTGCCGCCCGCGGTGAAGGCGGACTTGTCCCCGCTGTCGTAGACGAACACGGGCACGGCGGGCGCGCCCCGCACGGCCTCGGCGGTCCTGGCCAGCCGCTCCTTCAGGCCGGCCACCAGCTTCTCGGCGCGGCCGGGCACCCCGAAGACCGTGCCGATGGTGCGGATCTCCTCGTAGACGTCGGCCATGGTCACCTCCTTCCCGCCGCAGTACTCGCGGTTGAGGTAGGTGTCGATGCCCGCGTCGGCGAACGCCCGGCGGGACCGTCCCTCGTTCTCGGCGAAGGCGCTGCCGTAGCCGCCGTAGACGAAGTCGGGTTCAACCTCCAGGACCTTCTCGAAGGACGGTTCCCTCTCGGCCAGTTGCGGGACGCTCGCGAAGTCGCGCCGGTGCTCGGGCAGCACCGCGGAGTCGGGGAAGGCCGTGCCGACCATGGCGTCCCTCAGCCCGAGCGCGAGCATCAGTTCCGCCGGGTGCTGGTGGATGGTGACGACCCGGGAGGGCGGCTCCTCGTACGTCGTACGGACACCGCAGTTGTCGACGGTGACGGGGAAGCCCTTCGCGGGGGCCGCCTCCGCCCGGTCGCCGGGATCGCTCCCGGCCCCGCAGCCGGTCACCAGGACGGCGGCCAGTGCGAGGGCCAGGGAGCGGCGAAGGGCGCGCCGGCGCGTGCCGGGCGGGGGATAAAGAGGGCAGGGAATGCCGTCGTACACGCAATGCCTCCTGCGGAGTCCGCGCTCCTCGGACAGACAGACCCGCGACAGGGCAGTGTCCTGACTCCCGGATCGACGCTCCCCCGGCCTTCCCGCTTGCGCAGTGGCGTTCACGAAGGGTTGTGCTCCCCGGTCACAGTGGCGGGACCGTGCCGGATTCGCACCGGCTTCCTGATTCCCGTCGCGGTGATGACCACGTGATACTACGCACTGGCGGGTGACGGGGCCAAGGGTGTGCGGCCGGTGCCCCGCGGGCCCGGCGCCCGTTCCCTCACTCCGCGCGGGCGGCCCGGACGACCAGCCGCTCGGCGTCCTGGTCGTAGGGGCGGCCGTCGAAGCCGCCGAAGACCTCGACCTCCTCGAAACCCGCCTCCCGCACCATCGCGCGCAGCTCCACCGCGCTGTAGACGAACCAGACCAGGCTCGCCCGGTGGACGCGGTCCCCCCGCACCAGGACCCAGTCGCTGCGCAGCCGGGCCCAGTCGTCCAGCACGGTGTCGGTCTGCACCAGCAGGTCGTCGCCGCGCCGGACGACCTTCGGGGGAGTCACCTTGCGGGCCAGCAGCTCCTTGCCCGCCACGTCCAGCAGCAGGCGGCCCCCGGGCGCCAGGCAGTCGTGCATGCCGCGCAGCACCCGCGCGTTGTCGCCGGGGTCCTCGAAGTACCCGAAGGAGGTGAACATGTTGAGCACGGTGTCGTACGCGCCCGGCTCGACGTGCTCCCGGGCGTCGGCCCGCACGAACCGGGCCTTCACCCCCGCCGCGGCGCAGGACTCCCGGGCCCGCTCCAGCATGGCCGGGCTGCGGTCCACCCCGGTGACCTCCAGGCCGCGGCGGGCGAGGGGGACGGTGAACACGCCGGGGCCGCAGCACAGGTCGAGCACGCGCGTCCCGGGCGCGAAGGAGAGCAGGGGGGAGGCGTCGAGGAGTTCCTCGGCCCGGGAGAAGCGCTCCTCGGAGAAGAGGAAGTCGTAGAAGCCGGTCCAGAACTCTTCGTCGTCGAACCCGTGTGCCCGTGTCATCGGAATCCTTCCTCGCCTTCGGTTTCGTCCCGCTTTTCCGTGTCCCGGCCGCCGCGGCGGCCAGCCGGTGCGGCGGTCCCGCGCACGGCGGACAGCAGCAGCGGCGGCAGGAGCAGGCACTGCGCCGCCGCGGCCAGCCAGAACCAGCCGGTGTCGCCCGCCCGTTCGCCCAGGCCGTACAGCTGCCCGCCGAGCACGCCGCTGGCGCAGGCGCCCAGCCCCGCCGCCAGCCGCTGCTGCCCGAAGACGACGACGTCGGACCGCGGGCTGCGGCGCAGGGCCTCCAGGTCGTTCTTCAGGAACAGCACGATGTCGCCCGCGGTGATCAGGAGGCCGCCGAGCAGCAGTGCCGGGCGGGTGCCGACCGCCAGGACCGCCATCCCGGCGGCGAGCGACGCGAAGCCCACCGCCAGCGCCCGCCGGTAGGGCATCCGCCGGATCCGGCCGGAGGCCGGCGGCTGGCCCACGATGACCAGCAGGAAGCAGGTCAGGAGCACCACGCTGTAGAACTCGCTGGAGGCGCGTTCCACGGCGAACACCGCCAGGTAGTGCTGGAAGTGGAAGTAGAGGTAGAACGCCAGCACGGTGGCGGCGAACGGCAGGGGGGCCAGGCCGGACAGGAGCCCCCGGCCCGCCGGGGGTCCGCCGGCCGTCCCCTGCCGCCCCTCCGCCCCCGTCTCTGTCCCCGCCTCCGCCCCCGTCTCTCCGTCGCCCTCCGGCGGCAGGAGCGTGTGCCCGGCCGTCACCAGCAGGAAGAGACCGGTGACGGCGACGAACAGGGCCCCCGGCGAGGAGAGCACGAACGGGCCGGCGATCAGCGGCCCGACCGCCATGCCCGCGTTCAGTGCCGCGTTCCCCGCCGAGAGGAGGAACGGCCGCCGCTCCTCGTCCGTGCCGTGGATCAGGTACGCCTTGTTGGCCGGCAGGTACAGCGCCGCACCGCAGCACGTCAGGACCAGCGCGCCCACCACCAGCGGCGGCCAGCGCAGGGCCGCCACCAGGCCCGCGAAGCCCGCGGTGCGCACCACCAGCGCCCAGACCATGGTGCGCCGCAGCCCGATGCGGTCGGCGAGCGCGCCGCCGAGGACGCCGCCGGAGAACTGCACCAGGGACGCCGCGGCCAGCACCACCCCCACGGTGCCCAGGCCCATGCCGAGCCGCTCGTGCAGGAACACCGACATGAACGGCAGGACCATGAAGCTGCCCAGCGGGATGAGGAAGGAGCTGAGCAGCAGGAACCGCAGGGGACCGGTCAGGTGGAGCAGTGAGTTCCGCACGGTGGCGGCGGCACCGGTGGCGGCGGGCCCGTCACTCACCGGCCGTCCGCCCGGTGAGGACCCGTACGGCGTTGGCGGCGGCCACGGCGCGGTGGGTGGCCAGCTCCGCCGTCTCGGCCTCCGCGTAGACGATGCCCGCGTAGCCGCGGCTGTCGTCCAGGTGCTCGATGCGGTCGCCCACGCGCTTGACCGGGTACCAGGCGGGGGAGCCGGGCATGTCCGCCAGCCGCTCCAGCCCGAGGACGCCCGTGAACACGCCGGGCCGCTCGGGGTACGCGAGGACGAAGGCGACGGCCGGCCCGCCGGGCAGCTCCTCGTCGATAAGTCGGGGGCGGCGGCCGAGAGCGGTCTCCACCATCGCCTCGTACACGTTGCGGCCCAGGGCCCGGCACATGCCCTCCGCGACGAGGGCCCCGCCGATCCGCGGGTTGATCTCGACGACCTCCGGGCCCGCGAGGGTGAGGGCGAACTCGACGTGGGCGAAGCGGTCGGTGTACCCCACCGTCGCGAGCACCTCGTCCAGCCACCGCTCCAGCGAGGCGCGCTGCGCCTCCGGGAAGGCGACGGGGAACGCGGTGATCTCCTCGCGGAAGCGCGGCTCGCGCGACATCAGCCGGCTGGAGACGCCCAGGAGCCGGGTGCGCCCCCGCCAGGTGAGCGTCTCGGCGCTGTAGACCGGGCCGGAGAAGTACGGTTCGGCGAACAGCCGCCCGGTCAGCCGCCGCCCGGCGGCCTCGCGCAGCGCCGCCTCCAGCTCCGGCTCGTCGCGGGCCAGCCACACGTTCTGACTGCCCGTGCCCGCGGTGTCCTTGAGCACCGCGGGCAGACCCACCTCCTTGCGCAGCAGCGCGGGCAGGAGGGCGTCGCCGCGGGCGGGGTCCACCTCCACCGCACGGGCCCGGGACAGGCCCGCCTCGTGCAGCAGGTCGCGCACCCTGGCCTTGTCCCGCATCAGCCGCAGCACGGCCGGGTCCAGGCCGGGCAGGCCGAAGCGGGCCGTCAGGTCGGCGCCGACCAGGGTCCAGGTGTCGGTGGAGCTGATGAGCCCGCGCAGTTCCGGGGTGCGGGACAGCTCCGCCGCCACGGCGTCGGGATCGAAGGTGTCCACCTCGACCACCTCCAGGGCACCGACGGGCAGCCGCCCCAGCTCGTACGCGTACCAGCCGGGGTCACGGGTCAGCAGCCGGAGCCGCTCCCCGAGGGCTTCGGCGGCGCGCGCCAGGTGCCCCAGGCCGAAGGTGAGGGCTTCCAGGGAGACGACCGTCATGACGCCGGTTCCTCCCGCTCCCGCCGCCGCGCCGGTTGGGGGGCGCGGTTCCAGGCCATCACCGACCAGGGCATGGACAGGTCCGACAGCGAGGCGATCTCCACCGGTTCCAGCGCGGCGGGGTCCAGCGCCTCGCCGTGCCGGGCGAAGACCCGCTCGACGTAGCGGTGGCCGGTGTCGGCACCGATCACCAGGTGGAGCCGATCGGGGAAGCGGCGCGCCTCCCAGGAGGCGGCCAGGTAGGCGGCGCCCGTGGACAGCCCGGCGAACACGGCGTGCTCGCGCAGCAGCGCGACGGCCCCTGACATGGCGCGGGTGAAGTCCAGCCAGTGGATCGCGTCGTACAGGTGGTGGCGGACGTTGTCGAAGACGATGGAGGAGCCGATGCCGGCGATGATCGCCTCCGGGTCGTGGTGGTCCTCGCTGCCGAAGGTCACGCTGCCGAAGGGCTGCAGGCCGACCAGCCGGACGGCGGGGTCGCGCCGCCGCAGGTGCTCCACCAGCCCTCCGGTGGACGCGCCCGACCCGACGCCGCCGACCACCGTCAGCGGACGGCCGGGGAACTCGGCGGCGACGAGGTCGGCGACCTCGCGGTAGCCGAGGTAGTGGACGTCGTCGTGGTACTGGCGCATCCAGTGGACGTCCGGGTGCTCCGCCAGGATCTGCCGTATCCGCCGGACCCGTAACTCCTGGTCGAGCTTGAGGTCCGCCGACGGTCCGACCTGTTCGACGGTGGCGCCGAGGATCTCCAGTTGGGTGCGGACGGTGGCGTCGACGGTGGTGGAGGCCACGATGTGGCAGCGCATCCCGTAGCGGTGGCAGGCCAGCGCCAGGGCGTGGGCGTAGATGCCGCTGGAGCTGTCGACGAGGGTCTGCCCCGGCCGGATCGTGCCCCGGTCGAGCAGGTGGCGCACGGCGGCGAGCGCGGAGTAGATCTTCATCGACTCGAAGCGGACCAGGACCATCCCTTCGGACAGTTGGACCAGGTCCGGGTTCTTGAGGGCGTCGGCGATGTGGGGGTGTATCACCCGTAGCCTCCTTGGGCGAACGAACACTGGTGGCCGAGCGAGTGGAAGAACTCGGACAGCCCTCCCTTGAGCGAGGGGGAGGGGCGCCGTGCGAAGAGGTAGCCGACCAGGCAGCCGGTGTGCGCGACGAAGACGCCGTCGGCGCCGAACTCCTCCCGGTGCGCCAGTACGGCCTCGAACGTCGCCTTGGGCAGCACCTCCTGGGAGAGGACGGCGCTGGTGGTCGCCGCGCGGGCGACGGCCGCCGGATCGGCCGCCGAGAACCCCTTGAGCAGGTCGGTCAGACAGCGCTCGTACTCCGTTGCCCGCCGCCGGTAGTGCCGCATCAGCAGCGGGGTGACGGCGGCGGTGTCCACGGTGCCGGCCTCCGTGACGAAGGCGGTGTGGAAGCCGACGGCGGTGCCCAGCCTCCTCTCCAGGCGGTGCCGCCCGCTGAGGTACAGCGCGAACTCGTCGAGGAAGACGCTGTCCGCCCGCTCGATCGCGGACAGCACTCCGACCACCACCCGCAGGTCGCAGGGCAGGCGGAAGAGCCGGAACAGACAGCGCAGCGTCGCCACGATGTCGGCCGTGGAACTGGCCATGCCCACACCGACGCGCAGGTCGGAGTGGGCGCTCCAGCGGCCCGGCGGCAGCGTCAGGCCGTAGTGCCCAAGGAACAGTCCGGCGGCCCTCGCCGACTTCTCCCCGGGAGGCAGGGGATCGGGCGGCCCTTCGGGATCCGGCGCGAAGTACCTCCAGGAGTGCCGGTCGACGGGGAAGGACACCAGCGCGATGTCCGGTTCGCCCGCCCGCTGGAGCGGACCCTGGAACAGCTCTCCGAGGGTGCCGTGACACACCCCCGAGAAGACCCGCGGCGGGGGACGGCCGTCTGGCTGGATCGGCATCGGACACCTTCCGTGCGGTGGGTGGCGCCTGGAGGTGGTACGGCCGGTGAGGGGCGCGGCGACGTACGAATATCGCAGCGCGCACGGTGGTGCGACAGGGCGATAACGAGACACGTGTGAACGGGCCGGCCGCGCGCTCCCCGAGCGGTGCGCACGGTGTGCCCCGGCGGCCGTCAGGAGGGAAGGCCGCCGGGGTGGCGGGGGCCGAGGAAGGCGATGACCCCCCTGCGGTCGGCCCCCGGGTGAGTGGCCTGGTGCCAGCCCAGGCGGCGGTAGAAACCGGCCGCGGCCCCGGCGCGCGCGGCGGTCAGCAGCCAGGAGCGGCCCTCCGGGGCTCCCGCGGTGACCGCGTCGAGGAGCGCCGCGCCCAGGCCGAGGCCGCGCGCCTCGCGGCGGACGGCGAGTTCGTCGACCTCCCGGGCGCCGCACAGCCAGTCGTCCGTGCGCTCGGGCCCGAGCGCGGCGGCGACGTGTGGGTAGCACCGCTCACGCGGGAAGGGCGACGGAGTGGTCCAGGCGACGGCGAAGCCGAGGACGGCGCCGCCGTCGACGGCCAGGGCGGCCGTGAATCCCGGACGTCCGGCGTCCGAGGCCAGCCGGTCCAGGTAGGCGTCGGCCATCGCCGGGTCCTCCTCCCACGGGGGAGAGCCGAACGCGTCGGCGTACACCTCCCGGACGCCGTCGTAGTACGGGGGAAGCCGCTCACCGGGCACCGTGCGGACGAGGGGCGCCGCCGGGCGGCCCCTCCGGGACGCCGTGACGGCGGTTCCGGTGCCGGACGACCGCGGCCCCGCCCGGTCCGGCGGTCCCTCCTCCCGGACGGGGGCCGTGCCGCTTCCGTCATGCGGCGCACCGGTTCCGGGCACGATTCGACGGCCTGCCACGAGCGCTCCCCTTCCGTGCCCTCTTCCGCATCCACGGTGTTCTTATTGCCATAGTGATGCAGTTGCAAGTAATTGGCAATAGTGGTGGGCGGGGGAGCTCGGGGTACGGCAGACCGCTGCCCGACGATCGGGGTGTGTCCGGTGAAGGGCTCCCCCGGGACGGCCAGGTCTCATCGAGCGGATCGCCACCACGCCCGATGCGGACGCCGCCTCGCCCGGTGGCGGCCCGACTGCGGGAGCCTTCCGGCTACTCCGTCACGCCCGCAAGGAACGCGTGCACTTCGGCGGCAGGGTTCCGCATGTCCTCGCCCGCCGCGTGCACCGTGGTGGCTTCGAAGTGCCATGCCTCGGAGGACGCACGGTCATGGAACCCCCAGGTCAGGTGGACGTGGCCGCCGGGACGGTGCTCAGCCGAGAGGGTCAGGTCGTAGCAGAGGGAGCACCAGGTGCGCACCCCTGTCCAGCCGCGGAAGTCTTCGGCAAGCGAGGAGAGGAAGAGGAGAGGAAGGTGTCGAGGCCGTCGCCGTCCCAGGTCCGCACCGAGGTCTCGACGCTCTCCAGGACCCGCAGGCCCCGACCGGGAAGTCGGGCGTCGGTTCGTCCTCCAACGGTCGTACCGGCCCCGGGAACAGCAGGCGAGCGGAACCGGACGCGGGACCTCCCCCCGGACGACCGGACCGCCGCAAGCGTCGTCGTCGACCATCCGAACAGGCTGAAAGACCCGGGACCGGTGATCGGCCGTCGCGCTCGGGACCGATGAGTTCGCGGCAGTGCTCGGGCAGTCCGTGGGCCCGGCCGCGACGGCCGGGGCGTCGAGGCGGGTTCTCCCCGGTGCGCGACGGTGTCGCCCCAGGTCCGGCCACACCGGCCAAGGACGGGTCCAGGACCGGTCCGAAGACGGCCGACGGCGGGGGAGAGCCACCGGTCAGGAGGTGACCTCGGCGGAGAAGTGCAGTGCGGAGATCACCAGCCGCTGGGAGTGGTAGAAGCGGTGGGCGGCCTGGTTCGTCACCCCCGAGTCGAGTTCCACGCGGACACATCCGGCGGCGCGCGCCCGCTCCTTCAGGGCGGTCAGGAGCCGGGCCCCGATGCCGCCGGAGCGCCGCTCGGGGTGGGTGACGAGGTCGTCGACGAAGAAGATCCGGCCCCGGCTCGTCGCCAGCACACGGTGGGTGGCCACGGCGAGGCACCGGTCCTGCTCGTCGTAGGCGGCGGTGAACACGAGCCCCTGGCCGTGCGCCTCCTTGGCGAAGGCGGCGAACGCCTCCGCCGACAGGCCGGGGCGCAGGGTACGGATCAGGGGTTCGACGTCGGTGCTCATGCGTATGTCGTCGGGCGTCACGTCCCGCAGGGTCATCGGCACGGCGTCATCCTAGGGGCGACGGCGTGACGGGCCAGTGGGGATCGAGACGACGGAAGCCGGGCGGTGAGACGGCCGGGGCGTGGGAGGGGCGCCCGGCCGTGACCGACTGCCGGGACCCCGAGGTGCCGCGGCGGTCCACGAGGCCGCACCCGACGGAGTCGGCCCGTGCACCGACACGACCCTGACGGAACCGGCCGAGCCGATCGGCGGCTTCGCCTCCCGCCTGCGGTCGGTGCCGGTCCGGCCGGGCGGTCACGCCGCCGTGCGCAGGAGCGACGGCTTCGACAACCCCCTCCCGGCCCGCGCGGTCGTGGGGACCGGCGCCGTTCCCGCACTGCTGCCGCCCGAGCCGGACGGCGACACGGTCGCCGGACCGCTGCGCCGGGCCGGCCGGCCCGTCCTGGTGACCGGCCGGGCCGAGCCGGGGAACTCGCTGCCCGCCGAGGCGCAGGAACCGTCCCGGCAGGTGCTGCTCGCGTCCGGGAAGGACGCGGGCACCACACCGCTTCGCCGCCCCTTTGGACTCCGGGCCCCGGGCCCGCGAGACGTACGGCCGGAGCACCACCGGTCCCCGGGGTGTGCGGGACGAATCCGCCCGGCACACCCCACCCCGCCGGTACAGGAGACCGACGGACAAGACGGCCCGGCTGTCCCCTTCCGGGCGTTGGACCGGGGACCCGGCCCGGAGGACGAGGGGCCCGGGAGCACACCGGCAAGCAGGTCGCCCGGGCCGGGGACGGCACGCGCACCGCCGAGGGGCCGGACGCGACGCGGGCCTCCCCGATCGCGGAGGAACCCCAGGTGAAGACAGGACCGTTCCGGCCATTTCGGCCCGCCGCAGGGCGTAGCTCGCCATTGGCGGATACCTTCCACCGCCGGATCGCGGAATTGAACATTCGAGCGGGTGGGCGGACGCCGTCTGCCTGGGCGTTTGCCGACCTTTGGCCCGCCCTTGGCCACCCCGTGTGAGCCTCCCAGGGCGCGCAGGTGGCCGGATCGTTGCTCCGGTCCCCGTCTGCGCACCACACCGGCAGATCTCGCAGGGGCCGTAATCGGCCAAGGGGGACCCGCATGATACGTACGATCCCGCAGCCTGATCACATCGACCACGTACTCCGGGAAGCCCCGGAACCGGCCGTGACGGGACACCGCCCGCACAGCGGAATCCGCGACGGACTGCTCCTGGCGCTCGGCCCGGAACTGTTCTCCTCGATGCCCCGCCGCGACCAGCGCACCAAGGGCATGACCTACCTGCGAGGTCTGCTGGAGGCCAGGGGACGCAAGTCCATCCGCAACATCGCCGCACTCTTCGGCGGCGATGCCATCGAGCAGAGCCTCCACCACTTCATCGTCAGCTCCACCTGGGACTGGGCGCCGGTGCGCCGCGCCCTGGCCCAGCACGTGGAACGGATCGCACAGCCCCAGGCGTACGTCGTCCACCCGTTGATCATCCGCAAGGCGGGGGAGACCTCCGTGGGCGTGGAACGGCGCTTCGTGCCGGCGCTCGGACAGGTGGTCAACGCCCAGCGGGCGGTGGGCGTGTGGGCCGCCGCGCCGGACTGGAGCAGCCCGCTGAACTGGCGGCTGCAACTGTCCCACAGATGGCTGGCGGACCGGCGCCAGCGCCGCCAGGCGTCCATACCCGAGACCGAGGCGCCGGAGAGCCTCGACCAGTGCTCGGTCCGGGCCTACCAGGAACTGATCAAGAAGTGCCGGCTGCCGATCCGGCCGGTGGTGATGGACGCCCGCGAGACGGACGTCGCCGCGGTCGTCGAACGGCTGCGCGCCGTGGACACCCCGATGCTGCTGCGCATCGACGGCGCCCAGCGGCTGACCGTGGAGGAACCCGCGTTCCCGCGCCGCGGTGTCAGCATGACGGCGGAGCAGGTCATGTCGATGGCCTGGCACATGCGGCGGCCGGGCGAGGAACTCTCGCCGCCCAGCCCGGTGGTCGCCATCCGGGTCGCCCTGTCCACCCCCGCACGCCGCGCCGGCCGGTCCGACAACACGCTGCTGCTGATGGGCGTGGCCGAACACGGCCACTGGCCCGCGGAACTGTGGCTCACCGACCTCACCTCGCTGAGCGTCGGCGAACTGCTCCAGTTGTCCGCTCTCGCCCACCGCGTGGAGCGGGACCTCGCGGAGGTCACTGACCGGGTCGGCATCCGGGACTTCTCGGGACGCTCCTTCGCCGGATGGCACCGGCACGCCACGCTCGCCTCCGCCGCTCACGTCATCGCCATGCTGAGCGACCGGATGAGCGGCTTCTGCTGACCGGAACCGGCCGGCCGGCGCCGCCGGCCCCGCCGGCCACCGCTCCCGGGAGACTCCGTCAGGTCGCGGCCCGCCACCCGGAGCGGACCTGACGGACCCGGAAGACGGATCTGACGGACTGATCCGGCCAGTTGACGGATGCCCCCGGAGGCCGTTGGCCGGAGTCCATGCCCCCCAACAGGATCCAACCGAACCGACCGCCAAGGGAGTTTCTGCACATGACGAACGTCGCCGTCATCTACTACTCGTCCCAGGGGAACGTGCACAAGCTCGCCGTCGCCGCCGCCGCGGCGGCCGAGAAGGCGGGCGCCGAGGTGCGGCTGCGCAGGACGGCCGAACTGACGTCCGAGACGATCGTCCCGGGCAACGAGAGCTGGAACAAGGCGTGGGCGGAGCACCTGGAGGCCGTCAAGGACATCCCCGAAGCCGCTCTCGAGGACCTGGAGTGGGCCGACGCGGTGCTCTGGGGCACCCCCGGGCGCTACGGGCTGCCCGCCGCGTCGCTCAAGCAGTTCATCGACCTGACCCTCCCGCTGCACATGCGGCGCGGGCTGGTCAACAAGGTGATGTCGTCCTTCACCTCCACCGCCACGCTGCACGGCGGTCAGGAGAGCACCATCCTGGCCCTCAACAACGCCTTCTACCACTGGGGTTCGATCATCGTCCCGCCCGGCGTGGCCGACCCGATCCAGCTGGCCCCCACCAACGGCAACCCGTACGGCGTGAGCAGCGTTTCGCGCAACGAGGCCGGCAACGTCGACGACGACAACCTGGCCGCCATCGAGTACCAGGCCCGCCGCACCGTGGAGATCGCCACGGCGCTCCGCCGGGGACTGCAGGACGCCTGACCCGGTACGTGCGGGGGGTTCCGTGGGGGCACAGACTGCCCTCCGCGGAACCCCCCGAAGCCCCGGGACTGCCGCATTCGCCGCCGCACCCCCTGCCCCAAGCCGGCGGGAACCGCGGGCCCGCTCCCCGTCCATCGCACGGCACGCCCCCGTACGGCCGGCCGTGTCCGTCTTCCCGGAGGCACCGTGGAGAACGCCCTGCTCGACATCCGGCTGAAACCCGCGCTGCAGCAGCCGGAGTGGGAGGACCCCTCGCAAGTGGAGCGGGTCAGGAAGGAACTCGCCGCCCGCAGCCCGCTGGTGACCGGTGACGACGTACGCCGTTTCAGGTCCCTGCTGGCCCGGGTCGCCGCCGGCGAGGCCCATGTGATCCAGGCGGGCGACTGCGCCGAGGACCCGGCCGAGTGCACCGCCGAGCACGTCGCCCGCAAGGCCGCCGTGCTCGACCTGCTGGCCGGCGCGCTGCGCCTGATCACCCGCAGGCCCGTGCTGCGGGTGGGCCGCATCGCGGGCCAGTACGCCAAGCCGCGCTCGCGGCCCACCGAAGTCGTCGACGGCGTCGAACTGCCCGTCTACCGCGGCCACATGGTCAACGGCCCCGAACCCGACGCCGACAGCCGCCGCCCGGACCCGCTGCGGCTGCTCACCGGATACATGGCCGCCCGCGACGTGATGGGCCACCTGGGCCGGCAGCCCGGCGGAGCCGCCGGCCCGGGCATCGACCCGCCGGTGTGGACCAGCCACGAGGCGCTGCTCCTGGACTACGAGGTGCCCATGCTGCGCCGGGACGAGGCCGGCCGGCTGCTGCTGACCTCCACGCACTGGCCGTGGATCGGCGAACGCACCCGGCAGGTCGACGGCGCGCACGTCGCGCTGCTCGCCGAGGTCGCCAACCCGGTCGCCTGCAAGGTCGGGCCCGGCATGACGCCCGGTGAACTGCTCGCCCTGTGCGAGCGGCTCGACCCGCACCGCGAGCCGGGCCGGCTCACCCTGATCGCCCGCATGGGCGCCGACCACGTCGCCGACGCGCTGCCGCCCCTGGTGACCGCGGTACGGGAAGCGGGACACCCCGTGATCTGGCTGACCGACCCCATGCACGGCAACACCGTCACAGCCCGTGACGGCGTCAAGACCCGGTTCGTGGAGACCGTCGAGCGCGAGGTCGTGGCCTTCCACCGCGCGGTGACCTCCGCGGGGGGCGTCGCCGGCGGCCTCCACCTGGAGACCACCCCCGACGCCGTCACCGAGTGCGTCTCCGACGCGTCCGCCGCTGACCGCGTCGGACCGGTCTACACCACCTTCTGCGACCCCCGGCTCAACCCGGGCCAGGCCGTCTCCGTGGTCTCGGCCTGGGGCCGGTGACCGTACGCCGCGCCCCGGTGCCCGCACCGGCGGGACCGGAGGCACGGCACCGCCCGCCCGCACTGCACGGATGGAGGCTCGGGAAGACATGGACAACACCATCGCCCTCGTCACCGGCGCGGCCGGAGGCATCGGCAGCGCCGTGGTGCACGCGCTGGCGGAGCGCGGCGCCGTCGTGGCCGCCGTCGACCGTGACGCGGAACCGCTGGAGCAGATGGCCGGCAAGCTCACCGCGGACGGGCTGGAGGTCGCCGCGTACCCCGCGGACGTCACGCGCAGCGACGACGTGGAGCGCGTGGTGGAGGCGGTCGAACGGGACCTCGGTCCGGTCGAGCACCTGGTCAACGCCGCGGGCGTGCTGCGCCTCGGCGAGGCCGTCGGCTTCAGCGACGACGACTGGAACGTCACCTTCGCGGTCAACGCGACCGGCGTCTTCCACGTCTCCCGCGCCGTCGTGCGCCGCATGAAGCGGCGCGGACGCGGCAGCGTCGTCACCGTCGCCTCCAATGCGGCCGGAACCCCCCGTACGGAGATGGCGGCCTACGCCGCGTCCAAGGCCGCGGCGACGATGTTCACCAAGAGCCTCGGCCTGGAGGTCGCCCGGTACGGCATCCGCTGCAACGTCGTCGCGCCGGGCTCCACCGACACGCCCATGCTCAGCTCCATGTGGAAGGACGAGTCCGGCCCGCGCAGGACGATCGAGGGCCGGCCGGAGGCCTTCAAGGTGGGCATCCCCCTCGCCAAAATCGCCCGGCCGTCCGACATCGCCGACGCCGTCGTCTTCCTGCTCTCCGACCGGGCGTCGCACATCACGCTGCACAGCCTCACCGTCGACGGCGGCGCCACCCTGGGCGGCTGACCACGCCGCCACCGGACCACACCCGAGCAACGAGAGGACGCCATGGCCGGCATCCCGACCATCGAGCCCTATCCGATGCCGACGGCCGGGGACCTGCCCGCCAACACCGCCCCGTGGGCCGTCGACCCGGCACGTGCCGTGCTGCTCGTCCACGACATGCAGCGCTTCTTCCTGGCGCCGCTGCCCCCCGAACTCCGCGCCCACCTGGTGGACAACGTCGCCCTGCTGCGGGAGCGGTGCGCCGAACTGGGCGTGCCGGTGGCCTACACGGCCCAGCCCGGCGGCATGACGGACGAGCAGCGGGGCCTGCTGAAGGACTTCTGGGGGCCGGGCATGCGGGCCGCCCCCGCCGACCGGGAGGTCGCCGGACCGGTCGCCCCGCGGCCGGGGGACTGGATGCTCACCAAGTGGCGCTACAGCGCCTTCTTCAACACCGACCTGCTCGACCGCATGCGCGCCTGCGGACGGGACCAGCTCGTCGTCTGCGGCGTCTACGCGCACATCGGCGTCCTGGCCACGGTCGTCGAGGCGTTCAGCAACGACATCGAGACCTTCCTGGTCGCCGACGCCGTCGCCGACTTCTCCCAGGACGACCACCGGATGGCCCTCGCCTACGCCGCCCGGCGCTGCGCCGTGCTCACCACCGCCAAGGAGACTTTCGCATGACCGGCTCCCGCAGGGGCCCGCAGGCCCCGGACCTGCTCGACGAGGTGCTCGCCCCGCGGCCGCGGCCCTTCGCCGTGCTGTACCGGCCCGAGGCCACCGGTCCCGGTGTGCTGGACGTCCTGGTCGGCGAGGTGTCCAGGCCGGCGACGCTCGCCGACGTGCCGCTGCCCGGGGCCGACGGCACCCCGGCCGGGCCCCCGGGCCGGCACGACACCCTGGTCGTCATGCCGTACCGGCAGATCGCCGAGCGCGGTTTCGCCGCGCCCGACGACGGAGCCCCGCTGATCGCGCTCACCGTCACCGAGCAGGACACCGTGCCGCTCGCCGAGGCGGTGGCCCGGATCGGGGACCGGCCGATCCGGCTCGGCGGCGGACGGTTCGACGTGGACGACGACGCGTACGCGGACGTGGTGCGCCGCGTCATCGCCGACGAGATCGGCCAGGGGGTGGGCGCCAACTTCGTCATCAAGCGGTCCTTCACCGCCGAGATCACCGACTACGGGCCGCGCAGCGCCCTCACCCTGTTCAGGCGGCTGCTGGAGCAGGAGTCGGGCGGCTACTGGACGTTCGTCGTCCACACCGGCGACCGCACGTTCGTCGGCGCCACCCCGGAGCGGCACATCAGCGTCCGCGGCGGCACGGCCGTGATGAACCCCATCAGCGGCACCTACCGCTACCCGCCCACCGGCCCCACCCTGCCGGAGGTGATGGAGTTCCTCGCCGACCGCAAGGAGGCCGACGAGCTCTACATGGTCGTCGACGAGGAGCTCAAGATGATGGCGCGGATCTGCGACGGCGGCGGGCGGGTCACCGGCCCCTACCTGAAGGAGATGGCGCGCCTCGCGCACACCGAGTACTTCATCGAGGGCCGCACCACGCGCGACCCCCGCGAGATCCTGCGCGAGACCATGTTCGCCCCGACCGTCACCGGCAGTCCGCTGGAGAGCGCCTGCCGCGTCATCGAGCGGTACGAGCCCGAGGGCCGCGGCTACTACAGCGGCGTCGTCGCCCTCATCGGCCGCGACGGGCACGGCGCCCGCGAGCTGGACTCCGCCATCCTCATCCGCACCGCCGACATCGACGCCGCCGGGCGGGTCCGGATCGGCGTCGGCGCCACGCTGGTGCGCCACTCCGACCCGGCGTCGGAGGTCGCCGAGACCCGCGCCAAGGCCTCCGGGCTGATCGACGCCCTGCGCGCGGACGGCACCACCCGCTTCGCGGACCATCCCGACGTACGGTCCGCGCTGGCCCGCCGCAACGACAGGATCGCCGGGTTCTGGCTGGCCGGTGAGGCGGAGCGGTCCCGCCCCCGGCACGCGCCGGCCGGACGGCGGGTGCTGGTCGTGGACGCCGAGGACACCTTCACCGCGATGATCGGGCACCAACTGCGGTCCATGGGCCTGTCCGTGGCGGTCCGCCGCTTCGACGAGCCGTACTCCTTCGACGGGCACGACCTGATCGTCATGGGGCCCGGCCCCGGCGACCCGCGCGACACCGGGCATCCCAAGATCGCCCACCTGCGCGACGCGGTCCGCCGGCTGCTCGGCGAGCGGCGGCCGTTCCTCGCCGTCTGCCTCAGCCACCAGGTGCTCGCCCGGGAGCTGGGCCTCCCGCTCGTCCGCCGGACCGTGCCCAACCAGGGCGCGCAGCGGAAGATCGACCTGTTCGGCTCCCCGGAGCGCGTCGGCTTCTACAACACCTTCGCCGCCCGCAGCACCGAGGACAAGTTCGAGTGCGCCGGGGTCGGCGTGATCGAGGTGAGCCGCGACCCGGGGAACGGCGAGGTGCACGCCCTGCGCGGCCCGCATTTCGCATCCGTTCAATTCCATCCGGAATCGGTTCTCACGCAGGACGGCGTCCGCATCGTCGGCGGACTTCTGGCCGGATTCCCGGGCTGTGGCGACCTGACGGAAAAAAGATCCTTTCACGGCGATGTGACGGATCCGGAAAAGCGGTCTTCTTTTGCCCTCGGGACTTCCTGAAAACTTATTCCCGTAAATTGACCGCTGTTTCGGAAAACGACCTGGGGGCGACGTCTATGCTTCCTGTCCAGTCCAGCGACAAGGGTCTCTACATGGGCCTCGTGGCCGAGCAGGCCGCAGTCGAACACGGCGACCAGCTCATCATTCTCGACCACGACCTGGGCCTGCTCCCGGACGTCGGCCGGCGGATGACCTTCGCCCAGCTCGCCGAGTACATCGACGACACGGCGGCCAGGCTGCATGCGGCGGGAATCCGCCGCGGCGAGCACGTCGCCATTCACAAGTCCAACGGATTCGACATCAACATCCTTTCCTGCGCGGTTTCCCGGCTCGGCGCGGTTCCGGTGCAGCTTTCCCCCGCGCTGGACGCGGACAGCGTCGTCGCACTGCTGCGGCGGCTGGGCCGCCCGTACCTCGTCACCGACACGGCGAAGCTGGACGGCCCGTTCGCCGGCACCCCGCTGGGCGAGATCGCCGACGAGGTGATCATCGTCGCCGGGTCGCGTCCCGGCACCGTGTCGCTGTCCGACCTCGCCGGCGCGCCCCGGCAGGAGCCGGTCGTGCCGCACCCGGACCTGCCCGCGCTCATGACCCACACCTCCGGCACGACGGGCCTGCCCAAGCTGGTGGTCCACTCGGCCCGCACCCTGCACGGCCGCTACCGCCCGCAGGCCAAGCTGTTCGACATGATCCGCGAGCGGGAGACCGTGGCGCTCCACGTCTCCTACGTCCACTCGCGGATGCCGCTGGCGCTGGCCGTGCTGCTGCCCCGGGGCAACCGCATGGTCATCATGAACGACGCGGACCCGCAGAAGGCCGCCGAGCTGTGGGCCGAGACCCGGCCCGGCTTCATCGAGTCCCACCCCAACTCCTTCATGGAGTGGGAGGCGCTGGTCGACCACCCGCTCAAGCCGCTGGCCAACGTGAAGTACTTCAGCACCACGTTCGACGCCATCCACCCGAGCACCATGCACAAGCTGCTGCACGCCACCGAGCGCAGCTCGCCGCTCTTCTACCAGATCTACGGGCAGAGCGAGACCGGCCCGCTGGTCGGCCGCGCCTTCACCCGGAAGACGGCGCTGGGCGCCGACGGCCGCTGCCAGGGCCACGCCTTCCCCGGCGACACCAAGTTCAAGCTGGTGAGCCGGAACGGCAAGGAGGTGACCCGGGAGAACCCCGGCTACATCGACGTGCAGGCCGCCGGCCGGGCGCTCGGGTACTTCGGGGAGCGCGAGCGCTACGACGCCCAGGTGCACGGCGGCTGGTGGCGCGGCATGGACCTCGGGTACCGCACCGAGGAGGGCTGCCTGCACCTGCTCGACCGCGAGGTGGACTCCATCCCGGGCATCGCCTCCACCCTGGAGATCGAGGACACCGTCCTGGGCCGGCTGGACGAGCTGACCGAGCTGGTCGTCGTACCCGGCCCGGACCGGGAGCCCGTGCCGGTGCTGTGCACCCGCGAGGACCTGCCGCTGGACCGGGAGCGCTGGGAGAAGGCGACCGCCGAGTGGCCGCAGCTCGCGGAGCCCGTGCAGATGAAGATCACGGAGCTGCCGCGCACCGCCACGATGAAGGTGCAGCGGATCGAGCTCGCCGCCCGCCTGAGCCGCCGCACCGTCGTCGGACAGCGGTCCTGACCGCCCGCGGCCCGGCGACGGAGAGGAGGACACGCAGATGACCGACGGCGATGCCGACGTCCTGGTCGTCGGAGGCGGCCCCACCGGGCTGCTGGCCGCGTGCGAGCTGCTGCGCCGCGGCGTCCGCGTCAGGATCGTCGACCGGGCGGCGGAGCCCGCGCGAGTGCCCAAGGCCCTGTCGCTGTGGCCGAGGGTGCGGGACATCCTGACGGACCTGGGCGTGGGCGAGGAGATCCGGCGCGCCTCGATCCCCGTCCGCGCGTTCCGCTACTTCTCCGACCGCAGACCGGTCGCCTCCCTCACCTTCACGGATGACCTGGCGGCCCGTCAGCTTCCCCAGTACGAGACGGAGCGGATCCTGACCGAGCGGCTGCACTCGCTCGGCGGGAAGGTCGAGCGCGGCGTACGGCTGCTGTGCCTGGACGACGTGGACTTCTCCGGGCGGATCGAGCCCGGGGGCACGGTCACCGCCGTCCTCGAGCACGGCGACGGAGCGGTGGAGCGGTTCGCCGTGCCCTTCGTCGTCGGCGCCGACGGCGCCGGCAGCGCGGTGCGGGGCCAGTTGGGCATCGGCTTCGAGGGCACCACGTACGAGATGGCGTTCGCGCTCGTCGACACGCACATCGAGGGCCGGCTGCCCCCGGACGAGATCGCCTACTACCAGACCACCGGCGGCACCCTGGTGGTCGTGCCGCAGCCCGCGGGCGTGTTCCGCTTCCTGTCGGTGATGCCCGAGGGCGGCACCATGTCCCGCGAGGCCATGCAGGAGATCATCGACACCCGCGGCCCGCGCGGCGTGCGGATCACCGAGCCGGTGTGGGAGACCGTCTTCCGGGTGCACGCGCGCCGGGCCACCGGCTTCCGGCGCGGCCGGGTCTTCCTCGCCGGGGACTCCGCGCACGTGCACAGCCCGGCCGGCGGGCAGGGCATGAACAACGGCCTGCAGGACGCCCACAACCTCGCCTGGAAGCTGGCCGCCGTCCTCCAGGGGCGCTCCCCGGCGTCCCTGCTGGACAGCTACGGCACGGAACGCGCCGAGGCCACGCGCCGCATCGTCCGGGACACCGACCTGCACACCCGCGCGCTGACCGCACGCACCCCCGGCCGGGTCCGCGTCCGCGACACGGCGTTCCGGCTGCTGGACCGCTCCGGAGCCGCGGCCCGGCTGTACGCGCCGGTCATGGCCGGACGGCGGCTCGCCTACGCCCCGGAGCGGGACACCCAGCAGCCCGCCGGCCGGAGCTGCCGGATACGGGGCCGGATCCCGGGGGCGGCCGGGCCGGGCGCGGTGTTCCCGCGCGACGCGGCCCTGGCGCTCGGCACGGCGGGCCCGGACGCGGACCCGACGGCGTGGACCCTGCTGCTCCGGCCGCCTGTCGGCGACGGCCGCTGGCTGACCGAGACGGGCCACATCGTGGCCAGGTGGCCGCAACTCCGCGTCCTCCACCCGGCGTCGGGCGCGGTCGGCGGACACGGCGTCTGCGGGCGCCCCGGCTACCACCTGATCCGCCCGGACGGCCACATCGCCGCACACGGCCACGCGGCGGACCTGGACCGCCTGGAGACCGAACTCGCCCTCGCGCTCACACCGGGGGTGCGCTGACGCGCCCGCGGCACGGTGAGCCGCACGGCGTCCACCCGACGGCCGGACCCCGTCACGCCGGGTCCGGCCGTCGGCGTGCCGCCGGCCCCGTCACGGGAGGGGGCGTCCGTCCTGGGGCGGGTCGTCCTGGGGCGGGTCCGGCAGGGCCAGGCACAGCGCGTCCAGGGCCGCCGCGAAGGCGTGGTCCGGTGGGGTGCCGTAGCCGATGACCAGGCCGTCGCGCGGCGGCATCGCGCTGTCGGGGTGGCGGTAGGGCCGCAGGCCGTCGAGGGCCAGCCCCTGGCGGCGGGCCGCGCGCAGGGCCGCGTCCTCGGTGTTCTCCGGCAGTTCGAGGACGGCGTGCAGCCCGGCCGATATGCCGCTGACCTTGATGTGCGGGGCGCGTTCGGCGAGCGTGCCGACCAGTTGGTCGCGCCGGCGCCGGTACTGCTGCCGCATGCGGCGCAGATGCCGGTCGTAGGCGCCGCAGGCGATGAAGTCGGCCAGGGTGAGCTGGTCGACGACGCCCGACCACATCTCCCGCGGCCCCTTGGCGGCGAGGATGTCGTCGACCAGCCAGCCCGGCACCGCCATCCAGCCGAGCCGCAGCGCCGGCGACAGGCTCTTGCTGGCGGAGCCGATGTAGACGACCCGGTCGGGGTCCAGCCCCTGGACCGCGCCGACCGGCTGCCGGTCGTAGCGGAACTCGCCGTCGTAGTCGTCCTCGACGAGCAGCCCGCCGCAGGAGCGGGCCCAGTCGATGACCGCCGCCCGGCGTTCCGGATGCAGCGGACCGCCGGTGGGGAACTGGTGCGCGGGCGTGAGCAGGACGGTCCTGGCGCCGGTGGCGGGCAACTCGTCGATCCGGGCCCCGCTGGAGTCGACCGTGAGCGGGACGGTGCGCAGGCCCGCCTCCTCGATCAGGTCCCGGTGGAAGTCCAGCCCGTAGGACTCCACCGCGACCGAGCCCTCCAGCACGCTGCCCAGCAGCTTCAGCGCGTGGGCGAAGCCGGAGCAGATCACGATGCGGTCGGGTTCGGTGCGCACGCCCCTGGCGCGCGCCAGGTACTCCGCGAGCGTCTCGCGCAGCTCGGGCCTGCCGCGCGCGTCGCCCACGCCGAAGGCGTCGCTGGGGGCCGCCGCGAGGGCCCGGCGCGCGGAGGCGAGCCACGCGGAACGCGGGAAGGCGGCGGCGTCGGGGGAACTCGGCATCAGGTCGTGCAGGACGCGCCGGCGGGTCCGGCGCCGCGGGCCGCGCGCCTGGTCCGGGTGGAGCGGTGCGGCCCGCCGGGCGACCCGCGTGCCGGAACCCTGGCGGGCGGAGAGCCAGCCCTCCTCGACGAGTTCGGCGTAGGCGTCGGCGACGGTGTTGCGGGCGATGCCCAGGTCCTGGGCGAGGCTGCGGTAGGGGGGCAATCGGGTGCCGGGGGCGAGCCGGCCGGAGCGGATGGCCTCGCGCAGGGCGTGCATGAGCTGGCCGCGCAGGCTTCCCTCCCCGGAAAGTTCCAGGTGGAGGTCGGTTCCCGCGGTCTGCCCGGGCTCGCCTCCCAGGGCCTCCGGCTCCGGAGCATTGACCCATGTTTTTGCCATGAAAATGCACCATACCTTGGGTCGCTTCCGCGCCTAAGGTCAAGGCATGACAACGTTTCAGGTGCCTCAGCGCATGAACTTCTCCACCGTCGCCCCCAAGGTCTTCAAGGCCGTCCTGGCCCTCGACGCCGCGGCCCGCGAGGGGCTCGACCCCGTCCTGCTCGAGCTGGTGCAGATCCGCGCCTCGCAGATCAACCGCTGCGCGTACTGCATCGACTACCACACCACCGACGCCCGCAAGGCCGGTGAGACGGAGGAGCGGATCTACCAGCTCTCCGCGTGGGAGGAGTCGAGCCTCTTCACCGAGAAGGAGCGCGCCGCCCTGGCGCTGACCGAGGCCGTCACCCTGCTGCCGCAGGGCGTGTCGGACGAGGTGTACGAGGAGGCCGCGAAGCACTTCGACGAGAAGGAGCTCGCCCAGCTCATCGCACTCATCTTCACCGTCAACACCTGGAACCGGATGAACGTCACCACGCGCAAGACGCCCGGTACCGAGTGATCCCCACATTCCCCGCGGGCGGTGGCCGACCCACCGGGGCCACCGCCCGCGGCATGCCATGACCTCATTCCTGACGAAGGGCTGATGCAGCCGTGACCACCGTCGACACACCGGTGTCAGCCGACCCCGGCCGTTCGCCCGTCAAGGGCTGGTTCGCCGTCCTCGCGGTGACCCTGGGCATCTTCTCCCTGATGACCTCCGAACTGCTGCCCGTGGGACTGCTCACCCCGGTCGGCACCGCCCTGGACGTCTCCGAGGGCACCGCGGGCCTGATGGTGACCGTTCCCGGCCTGGTCGCCGCCGTCGCGGCGCCCCTGGTGACCGTGGCCACCGGCCGCATCGACCGCCGCATCGTGCTGGCGGTCCTGATCGGTCTGGTGGGCGCGGCCAACCTGGCCTCCGCGTTCGCGACCAGCTTCGCGGTCGTCCTGGTCGCCCGTTTCCTGATCGGCATCAGCGTCGGCGGCTTCTGGTCCATCGCCGGAGGCATCGCGCTGCGCCTGGTGCCGGAGAAGCACGTCCCCCGTGCCACCGCCGTCATCTTCGGCGGTGTGGAGACCGCGTCCGTCCTGGGCGTCCCCACCGGCACCATGATCGGTGACCTCAGCGGCTGGCGCACCGCGTTCGCCGCCGTGGGCATCCTCGGACTGGTCTCCCTGGCCTGCATGCTCTTCCTGATGCCGAAGGTGCCGGCCGAGCAGACCATCACCTTCGCGGACCTGCCGAAGGTCTGGAAGGGCAACGCCGGCGTCCGGGCCGGTATCGCCATCACCTTCCTGGTGATCACCGGCCACTTCCTGGCCTACACGTTCGTCCGGCCGATCCTCCAGGACGACGGCATCGACGACAACATGATCGGCGCGCTGCTGCTCACCTTCGGCGTCGCCGGCATCTGCGGCAACTTCATCGCCGGAGCGCTCATCGCCAAGCGGCTGCGGCAGACCGTCGTGGGCATCTCCGTGGTCCTCACCGCGGCCATGGTGCTCGTCGCGCTCGTCGACACCAACATCGTCACCGCGGGCGCCCTCATGATCCTGTGGGGCCTGGGCTACGGCGCGGTGCCGGTCACCTTCCAGACCTGGATCCTCGACGCCGCACCGGACGCGACCGAGGCCGCCTCCTCGCTGTACGTCTCTACGTTCAACCTGTCCATCGCGCTCGGCGCGCTCTTCGGCGGCTTCGCCGTCGACGGCATCGGCACCGTCAGCGTGCTGTGGATCGGCGCCGCGCTCGCGATCCTGACGCTGCTCGTGGTGAACGGCGCCCGCCGCACCGCCGCCGCCTCCGCGAAGTAGCCGAGGGACCGCCCGGGCAGCTCCCCGAACGGCCCGCCCTCCGTCTCCGAGTCCCCCGCGGACGG
>NZ_DASQNP010000238.1:0-3214 GCF_035644915.1 Streptomyces sp. | reverse complement strand
TGAGCCGCCTGTGGGAATCGAACCCACGACCTACGCATTACGAGTGCGTCGCTCTGGCCGACTGAGCTAAGGCGGCAGTGCGTGCGGCGATCCGCAGCGCGTGTAAGTCTACACAGTGCCCGGGGGTGCCCCGTACCGGGTTTCGGGCCGGGTCAGGAGCACCTGGTACCCGCCTCCGGGACCTTGCCGCGGAGCAGGTAGGCGTTGATCGCCGAGTCGACGCAGTCGCTGCCGCGCACGTACGCCGTGTGGCCGTCGCCGTCGTACGTCAGGAGGGTGGCCGAGGAGAGCTGGCCGGCCAGGCCCTCGGCCCACTTGTAGGGGGTGGCCGGGTCGCGGGTGGTGCCGACGACCAGGATGGGGGCGGCGCCCTCGGCCTCGATGCGGTGGGGCTCGCCGGTGGGCGGGTGCTGCCAGTAGGTGCAGTTCAGGGCGGACCAGGCGAAGTTGCGGCCGAAGACCGGGGAGTGCTTGCGGAAGTCGGCGACGGCCCGCTTGGCCTCGGCCGGGCCGTCGAAGGGGGCGGGGAGGTCGAGGCAGTTCACGGCGGCGTTGGCGTACATGATGTTGCCGTAGGAGCCGTCCGCGTCCCGCTCGTAGTAGTCGTCGGCCAGCGACAGCAGCTCCGCGCCGTCGCCGTCCATGGCGGCGGTGAGGGCCGAGCGCAGCTTCGGCCAGTAGTACTCGGTGTACATGGCGTTCAGCACGCCGACCGTGGCCAGGGACTCGGTCAGCTCGCGCGCCTCGCCCGTGTCGGCGGGACGGGAGTCCAGGCGCTCCAGGAAGTCGCCCAGGCGCCGTCCCGCGTCCTTGACGCTCCCGGTGCCCAGCGGGCAGTCGTCGCGCTCCGTGCAGTCCTCGGCGAAGGCGGTGAAGGCGGTGTTGAAGCCCGCCGTCTGGTCGCGGTTGAGCTGCTCGGCGGAGAGCGAGGGGTCCATGGCGCCGTCCAGGACGAGCCGGCCGACGCGGGACGGGAAGAGCCCGGCGTAGGTGGCACCGAGGTAGGTGCCGTAGGAGGCGCCGATGTAGGTGAGCTTGTCGTCGCCGAGCACCTCCCGCAGGACGTCCAGGTCGCGGGCGGCCTCGACGGTCGAGACGTGGCCCAGCAGCCTGCCCGCCCGCTTCTCGCAGCCCTCGGCGAACCGCTCGTACGCGGCGGTCAGCTTCCCGATCTCGCCCTCGTCGTCCGGGGTGACGTCGGTCTGGGTGTAGGCGTCCATCTCCCGGTCGCTCAGGCACTCGACGGGCTCGCTGCGCGCCACGCCGCGCGGGTCCATGCCGACGATGTCGTACCGGGCGCGGACCGGGGCCGGATAGCCGACGCCCGCCGCGAGCTGGACGTAGTCGACGGCGGAGCCGCCGGGGCCGCCCGGGTTGACGTGCAGGGTGCCCAGGCGCTCGCCCGGGCCGGAGGCCCGTTTGCGGGTGACGGCCAGTTCCAGGTCCTCGTCCCGGTCCGGGGCGTCGTAGTCCAGCGGCACTCTCAGCGTGCCGCACTGGAAGCCGGGGACGCCGCAGTCGCGCCAGGTCAGCTTCTGCTCGTAGTACGGGCGCAGGTTCGCCGGGATCTCCTCGGGCAGCGCCTCCAGCGGCGGCGGGGAGCCGGCCGCGCGGTCGTCCGAGGGCTGGAGCGACGACTCGGAGACACCCGGGTCGCGCCGGGGGTCCGGGTCGCTGGGACCGGAACAGCCCGACAGCAGCAGCGCGGCGGTCGCGAACGCGACGCCACCGGTACGGAGCAGACGCCTGGTGTCCATGCCTCCGGAGCGTATACGGGCCGGAGCCGAACGGAAGGGAGCCGCCGCCGGGCGGGACCCGGACGGGGCTCAGCCCGCTCGGAGGGCCACCGTCATCGCCTCCACCGCCAGCAGCGGCGCCACGTTGCGGTCGATGGCGCGGCGGCACTCCAGCACGGCCTCCATGCGGCGCAGCGTCTGCTCCGGCCGGGTGGTGGCGGCGATCCGCTCCACCGCGTCCCGGACGTCCTCGTTGGCCAGGGCGACCGAAGAGCCGAGCTGGAGGGCCAGCACGTCGCGGTAGAAGGCCGTGAGGTCGATCAGGGCGAGGTCGAGGGAGTCGCGCTTGGCCCGGGTGGAGCGGCTCTTCTGGCGCTTCTCCAGCTCCTTCATCACCTCCGCCGTGCCGCGCGGCAGCCGGCCGCCCTCGGACGCGCCGAGCGCGGCGCGCATCTCCTCCGTCTCCTTCGCGTCCACCTCCTCGACGGCCTCCTTGGCGTCCTCGTTCGCCGCGTCGACCAGTTGCTGCGCGGCCCTGAGCGCGTCCCCGACGTCCTCGATCCGGGTGGGGAGGGCGAGGACGGCGGCGCGGCGGGCGCGGGCCCGCTCGTCGGTGGCCAGGCGCCGGGCCCGGTCGATGTGGCCCTGGGTGGCGCGGGCGGCGGCCAGCGCCACGTCCGGCTCGATGCCGTCGCGCCGGATCAGCGTGTCGGCGACGGCGTCCACCGGGGGCGTGCGCAGCACCAGGTGGCGGCAGCGGGAGCGGATCGTCGGCAGGACGTCCTCGGCGGAGGGCGCGCACAGCAGCCACACCGTGCGGGGGGCGGGCTCCTCGACGGCCTTCAGGAGGGCGTTGGCGGCTCCCTCGGTGAGCCGGTCGGCGGTCTCGTGGACGACCACCTGCCAGCGGCCTCCCGAGGGGGAGAGCTGGGCGCGGCGCACGAGCCCGCGGGTCTCCTTGACGCCGATGCTGAGCTGGTCGGTGTGGATCACCTCGACGTCGGCGTGCGTGCCCACCAGGGTCGTGTGGCAGCCCTCGCAGAAGCCGCAGCCGGGCACGCCGCCCAGCGCGCGGTCGGGGCTGACGCACTGCAGGGCGGCGGCGAAGGCGCGGGCGGCGGTCGCCAGGCCGGAGCCGGGCGGGCCGGTGAACAGCCAGGCGTGGGTCATCGCCGAGCCCGAGAGCTTCGGCTCGGTGCCGGAGGCGGCGGCCGTGACGTACGCGTCCGCGTCGCGCGCGGCGGCGGTGAGCTGCTCGGTGACCCTGTCCTGCCCGATCAGGTCGTCCCATACGGCCATGGCCGTGGTGCCCTCCTCTCCGCGTCGTCCCGGCCGGACCGCGTGGCCCGGCGCCGCTCATTGTTCCGCACGCCGCCGACAGTCACGGACGGCTGTGGACAACCGTGGACGGCCGTGGTGGACGACCGGGAGCCGCCCGAGGCCGCCGGGGTGCGGGGCGGCGGGCCTCAGCCCCGGCG
>NZ_DASQNP010000237.1:0-2668 GCF_035644915.1 Streptomyces sp. | reverse complement strand
CCCGCCGGCCGCGGCCGGCGGGTCCGCCGCGCGGTCTGCGGCGGACCGGGGTCCGGCCCCGGCCCCCCGGGGCCGCCGCGCTCGGCGGTCGTCGTCCGTCCGGCCACGCTTCCCCGCTCTCCCGCACCCGTGCCCGGCCGTCAGCCCTGGCGGCGCGCCGCGATCGCCTCGTACACCATGCCGACCAGCAGCTCGTCGGCGTCGCGGCGGCCGAACTCGGCGGCGGCGCGGGACATGTCGAGCAGCCGGTGCGGGTCGGTGAGCACCGGCAGGACGTTGTTCTGGATCCACTCCGGCGACAGCTCGGCGTCGTCGACGAGCAGCCCGCCGCCCGCCTTGACCACCGGCTGGGCGTTCAGCCGCTGCTCGCCGTTGCCGATCGGCAGCGGGACGTAGGCGGCCGGCAGCCCGACGGCGGACAGCTCGGCGACCGTCATCGCGCCCGCCCGGCAGAGCATCATGTCGGCCGCGGCGTACGCGAGGTCCATCCGGTCCAGGTACGACACCGGGATGTACGGCGGCATCCCGGGCATGTTGTCCACCTGCGGCAGCTCGTTCTTCGGGCCGACCGCGTGCAGGATCTGGACGCCGGACCGCTGGAGGGTCGGGGCGATGGCCTGGACGACCTCGTTCAGCCGCCGCGCGCCCTGGGAGCCGCCGGAGACCAGCAGCGTGGGCAGGCCCGCGTCGAGGCCGAAGGCGGCCCGGGCCTCGGCCCGCATCGCCATCCGGTCCAGGGTGGCGATGGAGCGGCGCAGCGGGATGCCGATGTAGCGGGCGTGCCGCAGCTTGCTGTCCGGGGTGGAGACGGCGACGAAGCGGGTGTAGCGGGAGCCGATCTTGTTGGCCAGACCGGGCCGCGCGTTGGCCTCGTGGACGACGATCGGCACCCCGAGCCGCTTGGCGGCCAGGTAGCCGGGCAGCGCCACGTAGCCGCCGAAACCCACCACGCAGTCGGCCTTGGTGCGCTCCAGGACCTGCTCGGCCGCCTTGATGGTGCCGCGCAGCCGTCCCGGCACGGTGATCAGCTCAGGGGTGGGTTTGCGCGGCAGCGGCACGGCCGGGATCAGTTCCAGGTCATAGCCGCGATCCGGGACCAGCCGGGTCTCAAGTCCGCGTTCCGTGCCGAGTGCCGTGATCCCCACGGTCGGGTCCTGCCTGCGCAGGGCGTCCGCGAGGGCGAGCGCGGGCTCGATGTGGCCGGCGGTCCCCCCACCGGCGAGTACGACATGCACCGAATTTCACCGCTCTCCGGACGGGCGCCGTGCGGCGCTCCGTCGCATCGTCTTCCGTCTCACCCCAGCCAGCTTCTTTCTCACAGCAGGCTGCCGCATGGCCAGTGCCGCCCGCGCGGCGGGCTCCGTTCTCGCGGACGAGATCAGCAGCCCGACGGCGAACATCGTCGGCAGCAGGGCGGAGCCTCCGTAGGAGAACAGCGGGAGCGGGACCCCGGCGATCGGCAGCAGTCCGAGCACCGCACCGATGTTGACCACGGCCTGCGCCATGATCCAGGTGGTCACACCTCCCGCCGCGTACCTCACGAAGGTGTCCTCCGTGCGTCCGGCCACGCGGATACCCGCATAGCCTAGAGCCGCGAAAAGGGCGAGGACCGACAGCGTCCCCGTCAGGCCGAGTTCCTCCCCGGTCACGGCGAAGATGAAGTCGGTGTGGGGTTCGGGCAGTTGCCCCCATTTCTCCATGCTGGCACCGAGTCCGGAGCCGAACCAGCCGCCGGAGGCCAGGGCGTAGATGCCGTGCACGGCCTGCCAGCACGCGTCGTTCGGGCCGGGATCGGTGGCGCCGATGCAGTCGAGCCGGGCCAGCCGGTTGCTGCTGGTCCCGATGAGGACGGCCCCCAGGACGGCGGCGACGGCGAGCACTCCGGCGAACAGCCGCAGGGGCGCGCCGGCCAGCCAGAGCAGCCCGAACAGGATCGCGGCGAGGATGATCGCGGTGCCCATGTCCCCGCCGAGCATGATCAGGCCGAGCAGCAGGAAGGCCACCGGAACGAGCGGTACGAGCAGGTGCTTCCACTGGGTGAGCATCCGCTTGTCGCCCTTGCGGGCGAGCAGGTCGGCGCCCCACAGGACCAGGGAGAGCTTGGCGAACTCACTGGGCTGGAGCTGGAAGGGGCCGCCGAGGAGGATCCAGTTCCGGTTGCCGTTCACCTCATGGCCGAGCCCGGGCACCTGCACCAGGCACATCAGGAAGACCGAGACGGCCAGCAGCGGGTACGCCAGCACCCGTTGCAGGGCGACCGGCATCCGGGAGGCGGCCAGCAGCAGCAGGGCCCCCAGGACGGCGGCCAGGAGCTGCTTGCGGAAGAAGTACGTGGAGGGCAGCCCGGAGCGCAGCGCCTGGATCTGCGAGGCGGAGAAGACCATCACCAGGCCCAGACCGGTGATCAGCAGGCTGCCGCCGAAGATCACGTAGTACGCGGTCAGCGGCCGGTCCCAGGCGCGCTTGGCCCGCAGGTACAGCCGGCGCACGCCGTCCACGGCGCGGCGCGGGCCGCGCAGCACCCCGCCCCGGGGCGGGGTGCGCGTGGCACCGGGCGTACGAGGCGCGGCCGGGCGCGGGGCGCGGGGCGTGCCCGGCCGCGCCGGACGGGACCGCTGGGCCTCGCGCAGCGCGGTGCCCGCGGCCCCGGGGACGCCCGCGAGCGCCG
>NZ_DASQNP010000236.1:0-20579 GCF_035644915.1 Streptomyces sp. | reverse complement strand
CGAGGCGGCCCGGCTGATCGCCCAGGCCAAGCGCCCGGTGCTGTACGTCGGCGGCGGCGTCCTCAAGGCCCGCGCCGCTGCGGAGCTGCGGGTGCTCGCCGAGCTCACCGGCATCCCGGTCGTCACCACGCTGATGGCCCGCGGCGCGTTCCCGGACAGCCACCCGCAGCACCTGGGCATGCCCGGCATGCACGGCACCGTCGCCGCCGTCACCGCCCTGCAGAAGGCCGACCTGATCGTCGCGCTCGGCGCCCGCTTCGACGACCGCGTCACCGGGAAGCTGGACTCCTTCGCGCCGTACGCGAAGATCGTGCACGCCGACATCGACCCGGCCGAGATCGGCAAGAACCGCGCCGCCGACGTCCCCATCGTCGGCGACGCCCGCGAGGTCATCGCCGACCTGGTGGTGGCCGTCCGCGCCGAGCACGAGGCGGGCCACACCGGCGACTACACCGAGTGGTGGCAGCAGCTGAACCGCTGGCGCGAGACCTACCCGCTCGGCTACGACCTGCCCGAGGACGGCTCCCTGGCCCCGCAGCAGGTCATCGAGCGCATCGGTGCCCTGGCGCCCGAGGGCACGATCTTCGCCGCCGGCGTCGGCCAGCACCAGATGTGGGCCGCCCACTTCATCACCTACGACAAGCCCGCCACCTGGCTCAACTCCGGCGGCCTGGGCACCATGGGCTACGCCGTCCCCGCCGCGCTCGGCGCCAAGGCCGGGGCCCCGGACCGCACCGTCTGGGCGATCGACGGCGACGGCTGCTTCCAGATGACCAACCAGGAACTGGTCACCGCGGCCCTCAACGGCATCCCGATCAAGGTTGCGATCATCAACAACGGCGCGCTGGGGATGGTCCGCCAGTGGCAGACCCTCTTCTACAACCAGCGCTACTCCAACACCGTGCTGCACAGCGGCCCCGGCGAGCCGGGCGCCGACCAGACGGCCAAGGGCACCCGCATCCCCGACTTCGTGAAGCTGGCGGAGGCCATGGGCTGCGTCGGCATCCGCTGCGAGGACCCCGCCCAGCTCGACGCGGTGATCGAGAAGGCCAACTCCATCAACGACCGCCCCGTCGTCGTCGACTTCATCGTCCACGAGGACGCGATGGTCTGGCCGATGGTCGCGGCCGGCACCTCCAACGACGAGGTCATGGCGGCCCGCGGTGTCCGTCCCGACTTCGGCGACAGCGACGACTGAGGAACGGAGCACCACGCCCGATGTCCAAGCACACGCTCTCCGTCCTGGTGGAGAACACCCCCGGCATCCTCGCCCGGATCGCCGCGCTCTTCTCCCGCCGCGGCTTCAACATCGACTCCCTCGCCGTCGGTGTCACCGAGCACCCCGACATCTCCCGCATCACCATCGTGGTGAACGTGGAGGACCTCCCGCTGGAGCAGGTCACCAAGCAGCTCAACAAGCTCGTCAACGTGCTGAAGATCGTCGAGCTGGAGCCGTCGTCCGCCGTCCAGCGCGAACTCGTCCTGGTGAAGGTCCGCGCCGACAACGAGACCCGCTCGCAGATCATCGAGATCGTCCAGCTCTTCCGCGCCAAGACCGTGGACGTCTCCCCGGAGGCCGTCACCATCGAGGCGACCGGCAGCAGCGACAAGCTGGAGGCCATGCTCAAGATGCTGGAGCAGTACGGCATCAAGGAACTGGTCCAGTCCGGCACGATCGCGATCGGCCGCGGTGCGCGTTCGATCACCGACCGCTCGCTGCGCGCCCTGGACCGGACCGCATAGCGAGATCGCCGGTCGCCGGTGCCCGCACCGGCATACGGTGGGCCCTGACGGATCATTCCGGCGGACGGGCCCGCCGTCCCCTCCCGTACGGCAAGACCCCCGTACAGCAAGAACAAGGAGATATCCGAAGTGGCCGAGCTGTTCTACGACGACGACGCCGACCTGTCCATCATCCAGGGCCGCAAGGTCGCGGTCCTCGGTTACGGCAGCCAGGGCCACGCCCACGCCCTGTCGCTGCGCGACTCGGGCGTCGACGTCCGCGTCGGTCTCCCCGAGGGCTCGAAGTCCCGGGCGAAGGCCGAGGAGCAGGGGCTGCGCGTGGTGACCCCGGCCGAGGCCGCCGCCGAGGCCGACGTGATCATGGTCCTGGTTCCGGACCCCATCCAGGCCAAGGTCTACGAGGAGTCCATCGCCCCCAACCTCAAGGACGGCGACGCCCTCTTCTTCGGCCACGGCTTCAACATCCGGTTCGGCTTCATCAAGCCCCCGGCCGGCGTGGACGTCTGCATGGTCGCCCCCAAGGGCCCGGGCCACCTGGTCCGCCGCCAGTTCGAGCAGGGCCGCGGCGTGCCGTGCATCGCGGCCGTCGAGCAGGACGCCACCGGCGGCGCCTTCCCGCTGGCCCTGTCGTACGCCAAGGCCATCGGCGGCACCCGGGCCGGCGTCATCAGGACCACCTTCACCGAGGAGACCGAGACCGACCTGTTCGGCGAGCAGGCCGTGCTCTGCGGCGGTGCCTCGGCGCTGGTGAAGGCGGGCTTCGAGACCCTGGTCGAGGCGGGCTACCAGCCGGAGATCGCCTACTTCGAGTGCCTCCACGAGCTGAAGCTGATCGTGGACCTGATGTACGAGGGCGGCCTGGAGAAGATGCGCTGGTCGGTCTCCGAGACCGCCGAGTGGGGCGACTACGTCACCGGCCCGCGGATCATCAACGAGAACACCAAGGCCGAGATGAAGAAGGTCCTCGCCGAGATCCAGGACGGCACCTTCGCCAGGAACTGGATGGCCGAGTACAACGCCGGCCTGCCGAAGTACAACGAGTACAAGAAGGCCGACTCCGACCACCTGCTGGAGACCACCGGTCGCGAGCTGCGCAAGCTCATGAGCTGGGTCGGCGACGAGGACTGAGCGGGAGCCGCCCGCGGCTCCCGCCCGACTCCCGTCCGCAGGTGGGCACGGCGGCACATCCGTGCGACGAGGCGGTCCCGGCGCTCCGGCCCCGGGGCCGCCCCCGCGCGGATAGACTGACGACACAAACGCGTCACAGGCTCACAGCGTCGTGCGTCTCCACGCGGCTGCCCACCTCCACCGCCTTCGGCCGTCGGGACGCGGCCGTCCTCCCCCGTGGTCCTTCGGACACGGGAGGGGCCCCCAGGACCAGTGAGGACTGAAGACCGAAGTGAGCAAACCCGTAGTACTCATCGCCGAAGAACTCTCCCCGGCCACGGTCGACGCCCTTGGCCCGGACTTCGAGATCCGGCACTGCAACGGAGCCGATCGCGCCGAGCTGATCCCCGCCATCGCCGACGTCGACGCCATCCTGGTGCGCAGCGCCACCAAGGTCGACGCCGAGGCCATCGCCGCCGCCCGGCGGCTGAAGGTCATCGCCCGAGCGGGCGTCGGTCTGGACAACGTCGACGTCTCCGCCGCCACCAAGGCCGGCGTGATGGTCGTCAACGCGCCGACCTCCAACATCGTCACCGCCGCGGAGCTGGCCTGCGGCCTGCTGATCTCCACCGCCCGCAACATCCCGCAGGCCAACACCGCCCTGAAGAACGGCGAGTGGAAGCGCAGCAAGTACACCGGCGTCGAGCTGGCCGAGAAGACCCTCGGCGTCGTCGGTCTCGGCCGCATCGGCGTCCTGGTCGCCCAGCGCATGTCCGCCTTCGGCATGAAGATCGTCGCGTACGACCCGTACGTGCAGCCCGCCCGCGCCGCGCAGATGGGCGTCAAGCTGCTCTCCCTCGACGAGCTGCTGGAGGTCTCCGACTTCATCACCGTCCACCTGCCCAAGACCCCCGAGACGATCGGCCTGATCGGCGACGAGGCGCTGCGCAAGGTCAAGCCGACCGTACGGATCGTCAACGCCGCGCGCGGCGGCATCGTGGACGAGGACGCGCTGCTGTCGGCCCTGAAGGAGGGCCGGGTCGCGGGTGCGGGCCTGGACGTGTACGCCACCGAGCCGTGCACGGACTCCCCGCTGTTCGCCTTCGACAACGTCGTGTGCACCCCGCACCTGGGCGCCTCCACCGGCGAGGCCCAGGAGAAGGCGGGCATCGCGGTCGCCAAGTCCGTGCGGCTGGCGCTCGCCGGCGAGCTGGTCCCGGACGCGGTCAACGTCCAGGGCGGAGTGATCGCCGAGGAGGTGCGGCCCGGGCTGCCGCTGGCCGAGCGGCTGGGGCGGATCTTCACCGCGCTGGCGGGCGAGGTCGCCGTCCGGCTCGACGTCGAGGTCTACGGCGAGATCACCCAGCACGACGTCAAGGTGCTCGAACTCTCCGCCCTCAAGGGCGTCTTCGAGGACGTCGTGGACGAGACGGTCAGCTACGTCAACGCGCCGCTCTTCGCCCAGGAGCGCGGTGTGGAGGTCCGCCTGACCACCAGCTCGGAGTCCCCGGAGCACCGCAACGTGGTGACCGTGCGCGGCACCCTGGCCAGCGGTGAGGAGGTCTCGGTCTCCGGCACCCTGTCCGGGCCCAAGCACCTCCAGAAGATCGTCGCCGTCGGCGAGTACGACGTGGACCTGGCGCTCGCCGAGCACATGGCCTTCCTGCGCTACACCGACCGGCCCGGCGTGGTCGGCACCGTCGGCCGCATCCTGGGCGAGGCCGGCATCAACATCGCCGGCATGCAGGTCTCGCGCTCCGAGGAGGGCGGCGAGGCACTGGTCGCCCTCACCGTGGACGACACCATCCCGCCCCAGGTGCTCACCGAGATCGCGAACGAGATCGGCGCCACCTCGGCGCGCAGCGTCAACCTGGAGGACTGACCTCCGGGCCCTTCGGCCCCGGCCCCGGCGCGGACCTCACCGCGCCGGGGCCGTTCTCCGTCCCGCACCCTCCGCCCGGGCCGCCCGCCGGCCGTTCCGTCAGTCCCGGGCCAGCCGCGCGGTCTTGAGGGCCATGTGCAGCAGCAGCCGGTCCTCGCCGTCGTCCAGGTCGAGGCCGGTGAGCTGCTCCACCCGCGCCAGCCGGTAGTACAGGGTCTGCCGGTGGATGCCGAGGGCCGTCGCCGTACGGCCCGCCTGCCCCGCGCAGTCCAGGAACACCTCGGCCGTACGGGCCAGCTCCCGGTGGCCGGGCGCCAGCAGCGCCCGCACCGCCGCGTCCGGCAGGCCGGCGGCGGTGGAGACGCCGGGGGAGGTCACCAGGGCGGCCAGCATCCGGTACGGCCCGATCCGGTCCCACCGCGCCACCGGTCCCAGCCGCCTCTCCGCCCGCGCGGCCCGTGCCGCGGACAGCGCCTGCCGCCAGGCGTCGGGCACCCCGGCCAGCCCCTCGCAGGGCGCGCCGATCCCCGCCCCCGCGCCGTCCGCCCCTCCCGGCCCGCGGCCGCCCGCGCCGCCGCCGGCGCGCGGCGAGCGCAGCAGCCGCTCGGCGGCGGTGCGGGCCGGGTCCAGACCGCCGGGCGAGAACAGCCGGACGAGGACGGCCAGGCCCTCCCCGGGCACCGCGCAGGCCGCGACCGCGCCGGAGACCCCCGGCGGCCCGACGACGTCCCCGTCCTTCTCACCCCAGGGCGTCACCGCCACCACCGCCAGCGGCCCGGCCGCCACGGCGCCCAGCTCCCCGGCCAGCTCCGCCTCCGCCCCCGCCCGGCGCCCCGGGGCCGCGGTGAGCAGGGCGTACAGCAACTCGCCCAGGCGCGCGCCCGCCCGGGACTCGGCGGCCAGCAGCGCGCCGATGCGGTCGGCGGCGGCCCGTACGTCCGCCAGCCGGGGATCGCCCAGCTCCAGCGCCCCGTCGTCCAGCAGCCAGATGTAGCCGTGGAGCACGCCGCCGTGCCGCACCGGCACGCAGATCCGCCCCCGGAGCACCCCGGCGGACGGGTCCGGCGGGATCCGTACGGGCTCCACCGCGCGGGTGATGCCGAAGCTCTCGAACCAGGCCCGCACCCGCGCGGTCGAGCGGCGCTGGAGGATCGAGCGGGTGCGGACCGGGTCCATCAGGAGGGCGGCGGCCTCACCGTCGTCGTCCCCGCCGTGGGCCCCGAAGGCGATCAGCCCGAAATCGCGGTTCTCCAGCGTCGCGGGCGTGCCGAGGAGGGCGGTCACCTCGTCGATCAGCGCCTGGTAGTTCTCGCGCATCCGCCCGTCTCGCCTTCCGTTCCCACGTCCGCGGCGCCCCACGGACCCCACCATTGTCGTACAGATGTCTGAGATCCGGGCCACGGATGCGTGACAGCTGTCGATGGCGGTGGACCGGAGCGATCCTTAGTTTCGACAGTGGCTTTCCCTGCCGTTCGACCACTGTCATTGATCCATACGTGGAGGTGCCCCGTGCTGGGTTCCGTGCTCCTCGCGGCCTCGCGCAGCGACAGCATCCGCCGCGTCGTCTCGGCCGCACCGGTCACCCGCCCCGTGGTGAACCGGTTCGTGGCCGGCGAGCGCCTCGACCAGGCCGTGGCGGCCGTCCGCTCCCTGACCGGTCAGGGACTGGAGGTCACCCTCGACCACCTGGGCGAGGACGTCACCGACCGCACCGAGGCCCTGCGCACCCGCGACGCCTACCTGGCGCTGGCCGAGGCCCTGCGGAAGGAGGGGCTGGGCGTGCGCGCCGAGATGTCGGTGAAGCTCTCCGCCTTCGGGCAGGCCCTGCCGGGCGGCGACGACATCGCGTACGCCAACGTCCTGCCGGTCGTGGAGGCCGCGGCCGAGGCGGGCACGACCGTGACCCTGGACATGGAGGACCACACGACGGTCGACTCCACCCTGGGGATCCTGGCGGAGCTGCGCAAGCGCTTCCCCGGCACCGGCGCCGTGCTCCAGTCGTACCTGTACCGCACCGAGGACGACTGCCGCGCCCTGGCCGGGGAGGGCTCCCGGGTCCGCCTGGTGAAGGGCGCCTACAAGGAGCCCCCGACCGTCGCCCTCCAGGACAAGCGCGAGGTGGACCGGGCGTACGTCCGCTGCCTGCGGATCCTGATGGAGGGGAAGGGGTACCCCATGGTCGCCTCCCACGACCCCCGGATGGTGGCCATCGCCCAGGACCTGGCCCGCCGCTTCGGCCGCAAGCCGGACGAGTACGAGTTCCAGATGCTGTACGGCATCCGCGGTGCCGAGCAGAAGCGGCTGGTCGCCGAGGGGCACCGGATGCGCGTGTACGTCCCGTACGGCACCGACTGGTACGGGTACTTCATGCGGCGCCTCGCCGAGCGCCCCGCCAACCTGGCGTTCTTCCTCCGCTCGCTGGCCACCCGGAGCTGAGCGCCGGCGGACGCCCCAGGCCGAACGCACGACACGACCGACCCCCGAAGGAGACACGGCTCATGGACGCTGTGACCCAGGTCCCCACGCCGGTGAACGAGCCGGTGCACACCTACGCACCCGGCTCGCCGGAGCGCGCCCGTCTCGAGGCCAAGCTCAAGGAGCTGTCCGGGAACCCCATCGACCTGCCGCTGACCATCGGCGGCAAGAAGCGGATGGGCGGCGGCGAGCGCTTCGACGTCGTACAGCCCCACAACCACAAGGCGGTGCTCGGCACCGCCGCCCACGCCACCCGGCAGGACGCGCAGGACGCCATCGACGCCGCGCTCGCCGCCGCCCCGATGTGGCGTTCGATGTCCTTCGACGACCGCGCCGCGATCTTCCTGCGGGCCGCCGAGCTGCTCGCCGGCCCCTGGCGCGAGACGGTGGCCGCCGCCACCATGCTCGGCCAGTCCAAGACCGCGCAGCAGGCGGAGATCGACACCCCCTGCGAACTGGTGGACTTCTGGCGCTTCAACGTCCACTACGCCCGCCAGATCCTGGCCGAGCAGCCGGTGGCCAACTCCCCGGGCGTGTGGAACCGGCTGGACCACCGCCCGCTGGAGGGCTTCGTCTACGCGATCACGCCCTTCAACTTCACCGCCATCGCGGGCAACCTCCCCACCGCCCCGGCCCTGATGGGCAACGTGGTGCTGTGGAAGCCGTCCCCGACCCAGACCTTCGCGGCCGAGATGGTGATGCGGCTGCTGGAGGAGGCCGGGCTGCCGGCGGGCGTCATCAACCTGCTGACCGGTGACGGCAAGGAGGTCTCCGAGGTGGCGCTGGCCCACCCCGACCTCGCGGGCATCCACTTCACCGGCTCGACCAAGACCTTCCAGTACCTGTGGAAGACGGTCGGCAACAACATCGAGCGGTACAAGACCTACCCGCGGCTGGTCGGCGAGACCGGCGGCAAGGACTTCGTCGTCGCCCACCCCTCGGCCGACCCGGCGGTGCTGAAGACGGCGCTGACCCGCGGCGCCTTCGAGTACCAGGGCCAGAAGTGCTCGGCCGCCTCGCGCGCCTACATCCCGCGCTCGATCTGGGAGAACGGCTTCCGGGACGAGTTCGTCGCCGAGGTCGAGGGCCTCACCATGGGTGACGTCACCGACCTGTCGAACTTCATGGGCGCCGTCATCGACGACCGCGCCTTCGCCAAGAACAAGGCCGCCATCGAGCGGGCGAAGTCCGACTCGGCCTGCGAGGTCATCGCCGGCGGCAGCTGTGACGACAGCGTCGGCTACTTCGTCCGGCCGACGGTGGTGACCTGCACCGACCCGGGCAGCGAGGTCTTCTGGCAGGAGTACTTCGGCCCGATCCTGGCGGTGCACGTCTACGACGACGGCGAGTACGGGTCGGTGCTGGAGCAGATGGAGTCGGTCTCCCCGTACGGCCTCACCGGCAGCATCATCGCCCGGGACCGCGCCGCGGTGGCCCACGCCAGCGAGGCGCTGCGCTTCGCCGCGGGCAACTTCTACATCAACGACAAGCCCACCGGCGCCGTCGTCGGCCAGCAGCCCTTCGGCGGCGGCCGCGCCTCGGGCACCAACGACAAGGCGGGCTCCCAGCAGAACCTGATGCGCTGGACCTCCACCCGCTCCCTGAAGGAGACCCTGGTCCCGCCGACCGACTACCGCTACCCCCACATGGGCTGAGCCGTCCCCCGGCGGCCCGCACCCGTCGCCCCCGCCCGGTCCCCGGGCGGGGGCGACGCCGTTGCGGAGGTTGGGGCGGGGGCTGAGCGGAGCCTCCGCTTCCACGGGCGGCTCCCGGATCCCGGCGGTCCCGGCCGGCCCAGGGGCGGGGGCGGCCGGGGCGTGGCGCCGCTTCCCCGGAACGGGCGGCCCCCGGGCGCGGCGGGCGGAACGATCCGGCGTGCCGGGCCCGTCCGGATGGGCGGAGTGTCCGGAATCACAGCTTTAAAAGCCCAGGCCAGGGCCTGTCCCGTCTCAGATAGTAGGAAGGCCAACTATTAGGCGGGACATCACAGCTTTCAGCCCTTACTTTGGTAGGAGCCGAACGTCTCGCTCCATCAGCGACTGGCGGATGAGGCACGGTGCTCCCTGCCGCAGGCGATCCCTGCCGCACCGGACGCCCCCGCCGCTCACGGCACGCAGGGATCCCCCTCTTCCCTTTCCAGCCTTCCGGTTCCCGTTTCCCCAGGGAGTTCGATCATGGACGAGACCGCACGCCGCCGCGCCCGCCACGCCGCCCGCGCCCACGAGGACACCGACCGCAAGAACGCCGCCGCGGCCCTCCAGCGGGCCCTGGACCGGCGCGACAACGGCGGCGCCACCGGGCACTGACACCCGCCGACATCCCCCTCGGCCCCGGGAGAACCACGGTCGCGGTCCCGCGCGGACGCCTGCCCGGCAACCGCGCGGGTCCGCATCGTGGACGGTGTGTGTCATCTCCTGGGACGAACGGTAAGGTCCCTCCCATGTCTCGCAGCATCAACCTCGCAGTGATTCCCGGTGACGGCATCGGCCAGGAGGTCGTGGCCCAGGGCCTGAAGGTCCTGTCCGCCGTCCTGCCGCAGGACGTGAAGCTGCAGACGCAGGAGTACGACCTCGGCGCGAAGCGCTGGCACGCCACGGGCGAGACCCTGCCGGACGCCGAGCTGGAGCGGCTGAGGAACCACGACGCGATCCTGCTCGGCGCGATCGGCGACCCGTCGGTGCCCTCCGGAGTGCTGGAGCGCGGGCTGCTGCTCAAGCTGCGCTTCGCCTTCGACCACTACGTCAACCTGCGCCCCTCGAAGCTCTTCCCGAACACCGCGACCCCGCTCGCGGGCCGTCCGGACATCGACTTCGTCGTCGTCCGGGAGGGCACCGAGGGCCCGTACACCGGCAACGGCGGCTCCCTGCGCACCGGCACCCCGGCCGAGGTGGCCACCGAGGTCAGCGTGAACACCGCGTACGGCGTCGAGCGCGTGGTGCGGGACGCCTACGAGCGGGCGAAGGCCCGGCCGCGCAGGAAGCTCACGCTGGTCCACAAGAACAACGTCCTCGTGCACGCCGGCCACCTGTGGAAGAACGTCTTCGACCGGGTCGGCGAGGAGTATCCCGAGGTCACCACCGACTACCTGCACGTGGACGCCGCGACGATCTTCTTCGTCACACAGCCCGAGCGCTTCGACGTGATCGTCACCGACAACCTCTTCGGCGACATCCTCACCGACCTCGCCGCCGCCGTCACCGGCGGCATCGGCCTGGCCGCCTCCGGGAACATCAACCCCACCGGCGCCTTCCCGTCGATGTTCGAACCGGTCCACGGCTCCGCGCCCGACATCGCGGGCACCGGCAAGGCCGACCCCACCGCGACGATCCTGTCCGTCGCGCTGATGCTGCGGCACCTGGGCTTCGAAACCGAGGCCGCGCGGATCGAGGAGGCGGTCTCCGCCGACCTCGCCGAGCGCTCCGCCCCCCGCACCACCGACGAGATCGGTGACGCCCTCGCGGTACGCGTAGCCGGCTAGGCCCGCCGTCCCACCCGGCCGGGCCGCAGGCGCCCGGCCGCTGTGCTACTCGGCGGTTGGGTGCGACCATCTACCCAGGACCGCCCACCCGTGCCCGCCGCACGGCCCCCTGGTCCCGATAATCGGACAAGGGAGCGTCGTACGCGGAGAAGCTCGGACGTCCTAGCACCGCCGGGACGACGGGAGCGCGGTCCACCACGACCCACAGTGAAGGACGCGCTCACCATGACGACGCCCCGTATCGACTTCGACCTCAAGCCCTCCGCGCAGCCGCTGCCCGACGCGGAGCGCGAGGCGGTGCTCGCCAACCCCGGGTTCGGCCGCCACTTCACCGACCACATGGTCACCATCCGGTGGACCGAGGGCCGGGGATGGCACGACGCGCGGCTGCAGCCGTACGCCCCGCTCCAGATGGACCCGGCGAACATGACGCTGCACTACGCCCAGACGATCTTCGAGGGCCTGAAGGCGTACCGCCAGCCCGACGGTTCGGTCGCCGTCTTCCGTCCGGAGGCCAACGCGGAGCGCTTCCGGCGGTCCGCGCGCCGGATGGCCATGCCCGAGCTGCCGGTGGAGACCTTCGTCGAAGCGTGCGACCTGCTGGTGCGGCAGGACAGGGAGTGGGTGCCCGGCCGGCCGGAGCAGTCGCTGTACCTGCGGCCCTTCATGTTCGCCACCGAGGTCGGGCTCGGCGTCAAGCCCGCGAACGAGTACCTGTTCATGGTGATCGCCTCGCCCGCCGGCGCGTACTTCCCGAGCGGCGTCAAGCCGGTCTCGGTGTGGCTGTCGGAGGAGTACGTGCGCGCCGCTCCCGGCGGCACGGGCGAGGCCAAGACGGGCGGCAACTACGCCGCGTCCCTCGTCGCCCAGGCCGAGGCGGCCGAGCACGGCTGCGACCAGGTGGTGTGGCTGGACGCCGCCGAGCGCCGCTGGGTCGAGGAGATGGGCGGCATGAACCTGTACTTCGTGAAGGGTTCGGGCCCGGACGCCACGGTCGCCACCCCGGCGCTGACCGGCACCCTGCTGCCGGGCGTCACCCGGGACTCGCTGCTGACCATCGCCGCCGACCTGGGCTACCGCACCGAGGAGACCCGCATCTCCACCGACGAGTGGCGCGAGGGCAACGCCGACGGCTCGATCACCGAGGTGTTCGCCTGCGGCACGGCGGCCGTCATCACCCCCGTCGGCTCGGTGAAGTCCGCCCGCGCCCAGTGGACCGTCGGCGACGGCGGGCCGGGCGAGATCACGATGAGGCTGCGGGAGGCGCTGCTGGCCATCCAGACCGGCCGCGCGGAGGACCGGTACGGCTGGATGCACAAGCTGGCCTGACCCGGGGCTCCTCCGCACCCTCTCCGCACCGTCCGCGGGGCCCGCGTCCCCGGCGCGGCCGGCAGCCCGTACGCCCGCCGGCCGCGCCGGGCCCCGGCCGGGGCTCCCACATCGTGAGACTGCCCCCCATGCCGCAGGGGGATCGTGCAAGACTGCTGCCGTGCCTTCGTTCGCCACGATTATCGGCAGCGAGCGCGCCGGTCCGCAGTGACCGCTTCCGTACGCATCCGGTGCGGTGGCGGACACCGTGTCCCAGACCCGCGCGCAGACCTCTCGCACCCGCGAGGGGTTTTTTCGTTTTCCGGCCCCAACCGGGCCGGGCGGGGCGCGAGGGATGACGGGGACAAGTGGAGCCAGGCCTTCCGGACCTTCATCCATCCGACAGGAGCCAAACCAGCATGACCGATGCCGCGGACTCCCAGCATCCGGCGGACGTGTCCCGCGTCAGCGACGCGTTCCACGTCTTCGACACCACGCTCCGCGACGGGGCCCAGCGGGAGGGGATCAACCTCTCCGTCACGGACAAGCTGACCATCGCCCGTCACCTGGACGACTTCGGTGTCGGCTTCATCGAGGGCGGCTGGCCCGGAGCCAACCCCCGGGACACCGAGTTCTTCCGGCGGGCCCGCGCGGAGATCGACTTCCGGCACGCCCGGCTCGTCGCCTTCGGCGCCACCCGCAAGGCGGGCGTCACCGCGGCCGACGACCCGCAGGTGCAGGCACTGCTCGACTCCCGGGCGCCGGTGGTCACCCTCGTCGCCAAGGCGCACGACCGCCACGTGGAACTGGCGCTGCGCACCACGCTGGAGGAGAACCTGGCGATGGTCCGCGACACCGTGGAGCACCTGCGGGCCGCGGGCCGCCGGGTCTTCGTCGACTGCGAGCACTTCTTCGACGGCTACCTGGCCAACCCCGAGTACGCCAAGCAGGTCGTGCGCACCGCCCACGAGGCGGGCGCCGACGTGGTGGTGCTGTGCGACACCAACGGCGGCATGCTCCCGGCCCAGGTCCAGGCCGTGGTCCGGACGGTGCGCGCCGACACCGGCGCGCGCCTGGGCATCCACGCCCAGGACGACAGCGGCTGCGCCGTCGCCAACACCCTCGCCGCCGTGGACGCGGGCGCCACGCACGTGCAGTGCACGGCCAACGGCTACGGCGAGCGCGTGGGCAACGCCAACCTCTTCTCCGTCGTCGCCGCCCTCCAGCTCAAGTACGGCATGCAGGTCCTGCCCGAGGGCGCGCTGCGCGAGATGACCCGGATCTCCCACGCCATCGCCGAGGTCGTCAACATCACGCCCTCCACCCACCAGCCGTACGTCGGCGTCTCGGCTTTCGCCCACAAGGCCGGGCTGCACGCCTCCGCCATCAAGGTGGACCCCGACCTCTACCAGCACATCGATCCCGAACTGGTCGGCAACCGCCTGCGGATGCTCGTCTCCGACATGGCCGGTCGCGCCTCCATCGAGCTCAAGGGCAAGGAGCTGGGGGTCGACCTCGGCGGCGACCGCGAACTGATCGGCCGGATCGTGGAGCGGGTCAAGGAGCGCGAGCTGCGCGGCTACAGCTACGAGGCCGCCGACGCCTCCTTCGAACTGCTGCTGCGCGAGGAGGCCGAGGGCCGTCCCCTCAGCTTCTTCACCACCGAGTCCTGGCGCGCCATCGTGGAGAACCGGCCCGACGGCTCCCACGCCAACGAGGCGACCGTGAAGCTGTGGGCCAAGGGCGAGCGCCTGGTGTCCACCGCCGAGGGCAACGGCCCCGTCAACGCCCTGGACCGGGCGCTGCGGCTGGCCCTGGAACGGATCTACCCCCAGCTCGCCCGGATGGAGCTGGTGGACTACAAGGTCCGCATCCTGGCGGGCACGCACGGCACCGAGTCCACCACGCGCGTGCTCGTCTCCACCGGCGACGGCACCGGCGAGTGGTCCACCGTCGGCGTCGCCGACAACGTCATCGCCGCCTCCTGGCAGGCCCTCGTCGACGCCTACACCTACGGCCTGGTGCGGGCCGGCATCGAACCCCAGGGCTGAACGGACGTCACGGCACACCCGTAAGCGTTCTTTGGCACCCTCGGCCGCGCACTGTGGGAACCCCACAGTGCGCGGCGTCAAAACCCGGAGTCTTCCCAGGTGTACGGGCTTTTGAGGGCGTGGTTCTGTCCAGCGTGGCCATGAATCGCGGGCGGAGACTGTACGAATCCAACGACAGCGAACGGCGGAACTGTTTCGTAGGGTCTGTACATGACCGATCTGTCCCAGGCGCCGTCCGCGGCGAGCGACACCCGTGGCCGCGTGGCGGAATTGCAGGCCATTCGTGAACAGGTCCGGCGCGGTCCGAGCGAGAAGGCGACCGAGGCCCAGCACGCGAAGGGGAAGCTGACCGCGCGCGAGCGGATCGAGCTGCTGCTGGACCCCGGGTCGTTCCACGAGGTGGGACCGCTGCGGCGGCACCGGGCCACCGGCTTCGGACTGGAGGCCAAGCGGCCGTACACCGACGGCGTGATCACCGGCTGGGGAACGGTGGACGGCCGGACGGTGTTCGTCTACGCCCACGACTTCCGCATCTTCGGCGGTGCCCTCGGCGAGGCCCACGCGCAGAAGATCCACAAGATCATGGACATGGCCATCGCGGCGGGCGCCCCGCTGGTGTCCCTCAACGACGGGGCCGGGGCCCGCATCCAGGAGGGCGTGGTGGCCCTCGCGGGCTACGGCGGGATCTTCCAGCGCAACACCAAGGCCTCCGGCGTCATCCCGCAGATCTCGGTGATGCTGGGCCCGTGCGCGGGAGGCGCGGCCTACTCCCCGGCGCTGACCGACTTCGTCTTCATGGTCCGCGAGACCTCCCAGATGTTCATCACCGGGCCCGACGTGGTCCAGGCGGTGACGGGGGCGGAGGTCACCCAGAACGGCCTGGGCGGCGCGGACGTGCACGCGTCCACCTCGGGCGTGGCGCACTTCGCCTACGACGACGAGGAGACCTGCCTGGAGGAGGTCCGCTACCTGCTGTCCCTGCTGCCGCAGAACAACCGGGAGAACCCGCCGCGCACCGAGTGCAGCGACCCGGTGGACCGGCGGTGCGAGGCGCTGGTGGACCTGGTGCCGGCCGACGGCAACCGGCCCTACGACATGCGGGCGGTCATCGAGGAGATCGTCGACGACGGCGAGGTCCTGGAGGTCCACGAGCGCTGGGCGACCAACATCATCTGCGCGCTGGCACGGCTGGACGGGCACGTGGTGGGCGTGGTGGCCAACCAGCCGCAGCAACTGGCCGGGGTGCTGGACATCCACGCCAGCGAGAAGGCCGCCCGCTTCGTGCAGATGTGCGACGCGTTCAACATCCCCATCATCACGCTGCTGGACGTGCCCGGCTTCCTGCCCGGCGTGGACCAGGAGCACGGCGGAATCATCCGGCACGGCGCCAAGCTGCTGTACGCGTACTGCAACGCCACCGTGCCGCGGGTGTCGGTGGTGCTCCGCAAGGCCTACGGCGGCGCGTACATCGTGATGGACTCCCAGTCCATCGGTGCCGACGTCACCTACGCCTGGCCGACCAACGAGATCGCGGTGATGGGGGCGGAGGGCGCCGCCAACGTGATCTTCCGGCGGCAGATCGCCGCGGCCGACGACCCCGAGACCACGCGGGAGAAGCTGGTCAAGGAGTACAAGAGCGAGCTGATGCACCCGTACTACGCGGCCGAGCGCGGCCTGGTCGACGACGTCATCGACCCGGCCGACACCCGCGCCGTGCTCGCCCACGCCCTGGCCATGCTGCGCACCAAGCACGCCGACCTGCCCGCCCGCAAGCACGGCAACCCGCCCCAGTAACCCCTGACCCAGTGAGGGAGAACGTCCCGTGAACAACCCCGCCGCCGGCGCCACCGGCGTGGTCCGTGTGGAGAAGGGCCAGGCCAGCGAGGAGGAGCTCGCCGCGGTCACCGCCCTGCTCCTGGCCCGCGCCGCCGCCCACACCCGTCCCGCCCCGCGGCACCCCCGCCGCAGCACCGCCCCCTGGCGCCGTCTGGAGCGCACCCCGGGCTACCGGGCTCCCCACAGCTGGCAGGGCTGAGTCCTCGGCCGAGTCCTCGGCCGGGTCTTGGGCCGAGCCCCGGGAGGGCCTCAGGAGGGAGCCTCCGCAGAGCCCCCGGGGAAGGCCGCGCGGCACGGAACCACACGCACGTCGGCCCCGTACGCCTCGGGCGTACGGGGCCGACGTGCGTGTCGTCGCAGGCGCGGTCAGTTGGCGGGGGAGTCCACCAGGACGGTCCGTCGCGGGTTGGCGGTCTGGGACGGCAGGATGGTCATGGCCTTCTCCTCCGGGCGCCCGGCCGAAACCGAGGCCAGCTCGTCGGCGTCCTTGAGATGGGCCAGGGTGGTGCGCCGCGGGTTGGCAACGCTCCGCATGATCATCGTCGTCTTCACCGAGTCTGCCCCGTTCGCCTTCTTGTCGTTTACCTGTGGTGTGTAAAGCTGAGCGTAAGGGTCCCCCTTCCCTTCCAGGGGTGACTCCCATAACGATCGGCCTGTGATTTTACTCACGAAACGGCGGGCAAAAGCCGCATAAAGGGCGGTCACGTCCCGGCTGGTAAACGGACATACGCTCTGTAAGTCGGATATTCAGCCCTACGGTGGCGCTACCGGGGCAGCGATCCCTCCCGGGGATCACCCGGGGGGCTAGCTGCCAAAAGTCCGTAATGGGCGTTATTTGCTTGCACCCTCCGCGATGCCGTGCCTGCACAGCGTCACGCATGTCACAGCCTCATCCACGGACCTTGTTGGAGATCCGGCACTGTGCTGGAATTCCACGGACCGCCGTAGGAGACGACCCGGCGCGCAAGGGGCGCACAGGAGCGCCGCGCGGCGGTGACTTGGGGGCGCGCCGGTCACTCACGACCGTCAGGGGGGTCCTCGGGCCTTCCCGACTCGATACCGTTCCGCCGTTCGCGGGGGGACGCCTGGTCCAGAGGTTGCGACGCTAGTGCAGGGACGTTTCAAGAGGGATGGCAGCGCTGTGGGGGACCCGGAGCTGCGCGGTGCGACCAACCGCGGCTCCTCGCCTCAGCGCGCCCAGGAGAGCGGTGGCCGGGAGCAGGCCCTCGACGCCGACGGAGGCGCGCGGACGGGCGCGCAGCCGGACGGCGGCGAGCCGGACAGCGGCTCGAAACCCAAGGAACCCAGCGCGACGGGCTCTCGCCTGGCGCTGCGCAACTGGCGCATCAGTACCCGTCTGGTCTCGCTGCTGGCCCTTCCGGTCGTCGCGGCCACCTCGCTGGGCGCGCTGCGCATCCAGAGCTCGCTGGACGAGGTCGACCAGCTCGACAACATGAAGCTCCTCACGGAGATGACCGAGCACGCCACCGAGCTGGCGGCGGCCCTCCAGGAGGAACGGGACCGCTCGGCCGGCCCGCTGACCGGCACCGGCAATCCCAAGGACGACACGGTCGTCGCGCCGCGCGAGAAGACCGACCAGGTCAAGGCGGCGTTCTTCGACGCCACCCAGGACATCGAGAGCGCCGACGACAAGACGCTCGCCGGCGTCCGGGCGACGCTCACCGACATCTTCCGGCAGCTCAACACGCTGAAGAACATCCGGGGCCGGGCGTACGGCAACGAGCAGAACATCTCGCAGACGGTCAACGACTACAACCAGTTGATCGAGTCGCTGCTGAGCCTGTCGCAGGACATGGCGCAGGCCACCAGCAACCCGGACATGATCCAGAGCACCCGTGCGCTGGCCGCGTTCTCCTCCGCCAAGGAGTACGCCTCCATCCAGCGCGCGATCATCAGTGCCGGCCTGGCCCGCAAGAGCGGCCCGGCACTCTCGGACAACGACCACCTCTACCTGGGGACCGCCTGGGAGAGCGAGCGTGCCGCCCGCAACCGGTTCGCCGCCATCTACGGTCCCGAGGAGGCGGCCGAGCTCACCAAGCCGCTGGACGAGGGCATCGTCAACATCACCTCGGCCGACCAGTACGCCGAGCGCGTGGTGAAGGATCCCGAGGGCATCGCGCGCGAGGACCGCTCGTATCTGGACTGGTTCGACCAGGACCAGGTCAAGATCGAGCAGATGAAGAAGATCGAGGCCTCCCTCCTGACGGAGATGGACGACCAGGCCCGCAAGCTGCGTGCCGAGGCCCAGCAGGAGGCCTTCCTCAACGGTGTCCTCGTCCTGCTGGTGCTCGGCATCTCGCTGGTCGGCGCGTTCGTCGTGGCCCGCTCCATGGTCCGCTCGCTGCGCCGGCTGCAGGACACCGCGCAGGACGTGGCCCGCCGCCGGCTGCCCGAGCTGGTCAAGCAGCTCTCCGAGGCCGACCCGCAGGACGTCGACACCTCCGTGGAGTCCGTCGGCGTCCACAGCCGGGACGAGATCGGCAAGGTGGCCGCGGCGTTCGACGACGTCCACCGGGAGGCGGTCCGGCTCGCCGCCGAGCAGGCGCTGCTGCGGGGGAACGTCAACGCGATGTTCACCAACCTCTCGCGGCGCAGCCAGGGTCTGATCCAGCGTCAGCTCTCGCTCATCTCGGAGCTGGAGTCCCGCGAGGCCGACCCGGACCAGCTCTCCTCGCTGTTCAAGCTGGACCACCTGGCGACCCGCATGCGCCGCAACGGCGAGAACCTCCTCGTCCTGGCGGGCGAGGAGCCCGGCCGCCGCTGGACGCGCCCCGTCCCGCTGGTGGACGTGCTGCGCGCCGCCGCGTCCGAGGTGGAGCAGTACGAGCGCATCGAGCTGAACGCCGTGCCCACCACCGAGGTCGCGGGCCGGGTCGTCAACGACCTGGTGCACCTGCTGGCCGAGCTGCTGGAGAACGCCACCTCGTTCTCCTCGCCGCAGACCAAGGTCAAGGTCACCGGCCACGCGCTGCCCGACGGCCGCGTGCTGATCGAGATCCACGACACCGGCATCGGGCTGTCGCCCGAGGACCTGGCGGCGATCAACGAGCGGCTCGCCAACCCGCCGACGGTGGACGTCTCGGTCTCCCGCCGCATGGGCCTGTTCGTGGTCGGTCGCCTCTCCCTGCGCCACGGCATCCGCGTCCAGCTCCGCCCCTCCGACTCCGGCGGTACGACCGCGCTGGTCATGCTCCCGGTCGATGTCACCCAGCGCGCCGGGCAGCCCAGGAAGCCCGGCGGCGAGGGCGGCCAGCCGGGCCCGTCCGCCACGCTCCGGCGCGAGCCGCAGGGCGGCGGGGCCCCGGCCGGCACCAGTCGGCTCGGCGCGCTGCCCACCCGCGGCCAGGTCCAGGGCGGCTCCTCGCGCGCCGCCCTGCCGGGCGGTGGCCCCGCGGGCGGCGGCAGCGGCTTCGGCGGCCCCGCCCGTCCCGGTCCCGGCGCCGGACAGCCCGCCCGTCCCGCGGCGGGCGCCCCGGCGGTGGGCGCGGGCGCGGGTGCCATGAACTCCTTCGGCGCCGACGCGCGCCCCGAGCCCTCCGCCGGCCGGCTTCCGCAGCGCGAGGGCGCCTCCGCGAGCGAACTGCCCGCCGGAGCGGGGGAGCGGCGTCCGAGCTGGGCCGACGGCCGGCGCGACCGGACCTCCGGCCGGCCGGAGGGCGCCGACGCGCCGCGCGGCCACGAGGAGACCGAGACCACCGGGGAGTACGCCCGTCCCGAACGCACGGGTACGCACCGGCGGCCCTCCGGCCCCGGGGACACCGCCCAGCTCCCGCGCGTGGAGCCGGGCGGCGGCCAGGACGGCCTCCGGAGCCCGCAGCAGGACACCGGCGAGTACCCGCGCCCGCAGCAGACCCCGCAGGACACGGGCCAGTACCCGCGTCCGCAGCAGACCCCGCAGGAGACCGGTCAGTACCCGCGCCCGCAGGCGCCCCAGGAGGCCGGGCAGTACGCCTCCCGGCAGAGCGCCCCGGCCGCCCGCGACAACACCGGTTTCGAACTGCCCGGCAGCTCGGCCGCCGTCAGCTCGAACGAGCGCACCCCGATCTTCGAGTCGGTCGAGTCGAGCTGGTTCAGCGCCAGGCGCGCCGCCCAGCGGGCCTCGTCCGCCGCGTCCCAGCCCGAGGCCGGTGGGACCTCGGCGTCCGGTGCGCGGTCCGACAGGTCCGCCTCGGCGACGCAGCAGCGGCAGTCCGGCGACACCGGCATCACCTGGCAGGAGACCCCGAACGACGAGCGCTGGCGCCGGGCCGAACAGCTCCGCCAGCCCGCCTCGGGCGGGGTCACCACCTCCGGGCTGCCCCGCCGTGTACCGCGTGCCAACCTGGTGGCGGGCACCGCGCAGCAGCGGCCGTCCGCGCCGACCGGTCCGCAGGTCTCGCGCGCGCCCGACGACGTGCGCGGCCGGCTGACCAATCTCCGCCGGGGCATCCAGCAGGGCCGGCAGGCCGGAAGCGGCCGGGCCGGCGGCAGCCGTGGCATAGGCCCCACCTACCAGCAGGAGCGTTAGTTGAGTCCGATGAGCCAGGCGGCGCAGAATCTGAACTGGTTGATCACCAACTTCGTGGAGAACACCCCGGGGGTGTCGCACACGGTGGTGGTCTCCGCCGACGGCCTCCTTCTGGCCATGTCCGAGGGGTTCCCGCGGGACCGTGCCGATCAGTTGGCGGCGGTCGCGTCG
>NZ_DASQNP010000235.1:0-7254 GCF_035644915.1 Streptomyces sp. | reverse complement strand
ATCCGGGGCGAGCGGAAGCGTCGCCCGTGTGATGGCCCGCGCGTAGTCCTCGGTCTGCAACAGCCCCGGTACCAGCATCGGCGCGTACTCGCTGATCGTCGTCGCCAGCTTCTCCAACTCCGCCGCATCGGCGAAGTACTCGGGGTACTTGGTCTCCCGCGCCAGCCTGCACAGGCGCTGCAAATGCCCGCCGCTGCCGAGGATCTCGTCGAAGAGCTTGGAGACGTCCATCTGCGGGCGGCGCACCGCCGTCTCGAACTGGCCGATGTACGCGCCCGAGCAGAAGGCGCGTTCGCCGAGTTGGGCCTGGGTCAGGCCCGCCTCCTCCCGCAGGCGGCGCAGCTCGGCGCCGTAGAAGGCGCGGGGCGAGGTGTACGGGTCGAGCTGCCTGGACTCGGTCATCGCGGGCTCCCCCTGTGCGGAACGGTCGTACCGGCTGAACTTCCGCCCAACGTAAGCACTTTCGGTAACCGCCAAAGCACTTTCGGCAATAGTCGTACCGGGTGCCGAGGCCGTCGTCACGGGCCGCCTCCGCGAGGAGGGCGGCCCCTGCCGGGGCATGGCGGCCGTCCACCGGACCGCCCCTTCCCCTGTCGCACAGGCGTGCCATGATCCCCGCATGAATGCCGCAGACGTTCTCGCCGACCTGGACTCCCGGCCCTGGGCCGAGTTGCAGCACGCCTACGGCAGCGCGGACGACGTGCCCGGGCTGCTGCGGGCGCTGGCGGGCGATGACGCGGAGGCCGCGGAGGAGGCCCTGCACGAGCTCTACGGCAACGTCATCCACCAGGGCACGGTGTACGCCGCCACTCCGCACGCCGTGCCCTACCTGGCCCGGCTGGCGGCGGCCGGGTGCCGGACGGCCGACCTGCTGGGCCTCCTCGGCGACATCGCCGAGAGCGAGGACGAGCACGGCGTCGAGGAGGGCGCCTGCCGGGCGGCCGTCGCCGCCCAACTGACCGTGTTGCTCCCGCTGTTGTCGGCGCCCGACGCCGGGGTGCGGCAGGCCGCGGCCTGGGCGGTCTCGCACACCGCCGCCGACGTGGTGCTCCCGGAACTGCGGCGGTGCTGGGCGCGGGAGCGGGAGGCGGGCGTACGGGCGGAGCTGCTCGCCGCGCTGGCCCGGCTCGACCCGGCGGGCACGGCCGCCGTGGCGACGGCCGCCCTCGGTCCAAAGGAGCCGCCGCAGGTGCGGGTCATCGCCGCGCTGGTCTGCGTGGACGCGGGCCTGCCGTGGACCGCCGCGCACCACGACACGGTGCTCTCCGTCCTCCCGGCCGACGAGCTGGTCGCCTCCCGGTTCGACCAGGAGCGCCAGGAGCCGCTGTGCCACATCGCCGAGGCGCTGCTGCTCCGCGACACGGACGAGGGGCGCGAGGCGGCCTGCGCGCTGCTGGAGGCCGCGCTCCGCGATCCGCGGCCCGAGGCCAGGGCCGAGGCCCTGTGGGCCGCGGACCGGGCGTGCACGGTCTCGCGCGGTGCCCCGGCGCGGCTGCTGCCCGCGATCGTCCCGCTGCTGGACGAGGAGTCCGTGGTCGATCGCGTGCTGCCCGTCCTCGACAAGTTCGCGCCCCAGGCGGCGTCCGCCGCACCGGCACTGGAGGCGCTCGCCGAGGGGAACGGTGACCTGGCGGACCGCGCGCTGGCGGTGCTCGCCGTCGCCGCCCCGGAGCGGGCCGCGCCGCTGCTCGCCCGCGACCTGGGCGGGCGGCCCCGCGCGCTGGACGCCGTCGCCGGTTTCCGCGCTCCGGCCGGCGGGCGGTTCCCGTTCGTACCCGAGCTGCTGGAGGCCGTGCGGGCGCGGCTGGCCGCGCCGGACGACCTGGGCCCCAACGAGCCGGCGCAGTTGGCGCGGCTGCTGGCGTCCTGGGGTGAGCGGGCCGCGGCCGCCCTGCCCGAGCTGCGCGCCGTCCTGTCCCGTTTCCCGCGGGCCGTGCCCGGGGCGATGGCGGCCGTGTGCCCGGAGCGGAAGCGGGAGCGGGTGGCCGGATGGCTGCGCGAGGCGGCCGCGATGGGGCCCGCGGAGGGCCGGCTGGAGGCGGCGGGCGCGCTGCACGGCCTGACCGGTGAGCTGGGCCCGCTCCTGGACGCCCTGGCCGCCGCCCTGGAGGGCGGGGGCTACACGGTGCGCGAGGCGGCGCGTACGGCCGGGGAGCTGGGGCCGGACGCCGCCGAGCTGGTGCCCGCGCTGCGGGCGGCGCTGAGCGGGCCGGGGCAGGAGCGCACCGTGCCGCGGCTGGACGGTGACGCGGAGGTGGCCGCCGCCCTGTGGCGGATCACCGGTGAGGCCGACGAGGCGGTGCGGGTGCTGGACGGGGTGCTCGCGGCGGTCGCGGAGGAGCCCTGGTTCCGGTGGACGGGGGTGCGGGCGGCGCGGGCCGCGGCCCTGCTCGGTCCCGCCGCGCGCCTGCTGCGGCCCCGGCTGGAGCGGCTGCTGGACGACCCGGTGCAGGCCCCGGCCGCGGTGCTCGCGCTGCTGGCCACCGTCCCCGGCGACGGCCCGGACGACGGCGGCTCCGGGGCCGACGGCCTGGACCGCACCGCCCTGGCCGAGGCCGCCCTGGAATCCGCCGAACTGGACGCCGACCCGGACACCGCGCTGGAGGCGCTGCGCGCCCTCGGTGCCCGGGCGCTGTCCGGGGAGCACATACGCAGGCTGACCGCACTCGCCGAGCGCGATCCGCGGGTGGTGCGGTCGGGGCTGGAGCACGAGATGATCCGCGCGGACGAGCGGTTCCGGCAGGAGGCGCGCGCGGTGCTGGCCGCCCTGGCCTGACGGAGACGGGCGGTGACGCGCCCGGAGCCCAGCGGCCCGGGCGCGCCACCGCTCCGCGCCGCCGTCAGGGGCGGGCGCGGGGGACGTCGGTGCCGTCGGGCAGGACCGGCTGCCGCGCGGGGACTCCGCCGGAGGCCGCCACCGGCTCCGGTGCCGCCGCGGCGGCGCGCTGCTCCCGGCCCCAGGTCTCGCGGGTCGCCAGCACTCCGGCGAGGCCGACGGCCGCGACGCCGACGTAGAGCCCCGCCGGTCCCCACCAGCCGAAGGAGTCGGCCAGGAGGACGGCCGCGAACGGGGCGAAGCCCGCGACCGACGCGGCGGTCTGGTAGCCCAGCGACGCGCCGGACGTGCGCGTTCCGGTCCTGAACAGCTCCGCGAACCAGGCCGCCTGAGTGCCGGTCAGCGCGGCGTGGATGATGCCGATGGCGATGAGGAAGGTCAGCACGATCAGCACGGCCGAGCCGGTGTTGGCCATGACGTACATGGGGATGCCGAAGGCCACGGCGAGCAGGCAGCCGGCCAGGTAGACGGAGCGGCGTCCGACCCGGTCCGTGAGCGCGCCGGACAGCACGGTGGTGCCCACGGCCAGCACGCTGGCGACGACGACGCCGGCCAGTGCGACACCGCGGTCGTCCGGGTCGCGGTCGGTGACGTACGACAGCAGGTAGGTGGCCGTCAGGTAGTAGGCGCACGACTCGACGACGCGCAGGGCGATGATGCGCAGGATGCTGCGCCAGTCGTCGCGGAGCACGGTCAGCAGCGGGTTGCGCACCGTTTCGCCCCCGGCCTTCGCCGCCTCGAACTCCGGCGACTCGCTCAGCTTCATCCGCACGACCAGTCCCACGACGATCAGCAGGGCGCTGGCCAGGAACGGCAGGCGCCAGGCCCAGTCGCCGTCGAGGGAGGCGGAGAGCAGGAACGCGATGTTGGCCAGGGCGATGCCCAGGGGGTTCCCGGCCTGGGGTATCGCCGCGTACAGGCCCCGGCGCCCGCGCGGGGCGTGCTCGTACGTCATCATCACCGCGCCGCCCCACTCGGCGCCGAACGCGAGGCCCTGGACGCAGCGGATGGCCACCAGCAGGACCGGGGCGAGGACGCCGGCCTGCTGGTAGGTGGGCAGCAGGCCGATGAGGACGGTGGCGACGCCCATGGTCAGCAGGGCGCCGACGAGCACCGGCTTGCGGCCGTGCCGGTCGCCGAGGTACCCGCCGAGCGCACCTCCGACGGGACGCATCAGGAAGCCGACGCCGAGCGTGGCGAAGGCGAGGAGGGTGCCGACCAGCGGGTCGGAGTCGGGGAAGAACGCGTCGCCGAAGTACAGGGCGGAGGCGGTGCCGTAGGCGACGAAGTCGTAGTTCTCGACACAGGTGCCCGCTGCGGAGGCGAACGCGGTCTTGAGACGTCCGCGGGGAGCGCCGGGTGCGGTCGGGGTGGGCGCGCTCATATCAGGGTCTCCTCTGATGGCGGTGGGCGCGGGGACGGGTCGGCGCATCGGCCGGTGGGGTGGGGGGTGGGGGACGGGGGTGCGGTCAAGGCCGGGGGACGGGGGTACGGAGGAGGGGGCGGGGGCACGGGGAAGCGGGGCGCACGGCGTGGGGAGGCGCCGCGGGCCGGGATGTCAGACGAGGTGGGCGAGTTCGCGTGCCGACCGCAGTTCCAGCTCCCGGAGCTTGGCGACGCGGCGCACGGTGTCGTCGTCGTTGTCGAACCTCGCGGCGAGGAAGGCTTCGAGGACCTCGGTGGCCGTCGCCGGGCCGATCAGCCACGCGCCCATGGCGATGGCGTTGGCGTCGTCGTGCTCGACGGCCTGGTGGGCGGAGTACACGTCGTGGCCGAGGCCGCAGCGGATGCCGGGGATCTTGTTCGCGGCCATCAGGGCACCGGCGCCGGTACCGCACACGAGCACGGCCCGGTCGGCCTCGCCCCGGCGCACCGCGTCGCAGGTGGCGAAGGTGATGTCGGGGAAGTCGACGGGTTCGTCGGTGTCCACTCCGCGGTCGAGCACCTCGTGCCCGAGGCGCAGCAGCACCTGGCGCACGTGCTCCTTGAGTCCGAGTCCCGCGTGGTCGTTGCCGAGTGCTATGCGCACGGTCACTCCTTGGTGGTGAGGTGGGAGGGGTGGCGGGTCCGCAGGACCTCGCCCAGCTCGGGGATCGACGCCATCGCGCCGCGGCGGGTGACGGCGAGCGCGGCCGCGGCGGCGGCCCGGTCCAGCGCCGTGGGCAGGTCGTCCGCCCCGCCGGCGAGCGCCGCCGCCAGATAGCCGGTGAAGGTGTCGCCCGCGGCGGTCGTGTCGACGGGCACGGCCGGGACGGCGGGGACGTACAGGGCCGGCTGCCGTCCGCCGGCCGGTGCGGCGTACGCGCCCTGGGCGCCCATCGTGCACACGGCCAGCACGTCCAGGGCCCGCGCGAGGGCCAGGACCCGGTCGGGCGCGGCCGGTTCGTCGATGCCGAACAGGCGGGCGACGGCCTGCGCCTCCGGGTCGTTGACGACCAGGACGTCCAGGTCGTCGGGGTCGAGGCAGTGCGCGTCCGAGGGCGCCGGCGCCGCGTTGAGCACCACCGTGGCGCCCCGGGCGCCGGCGAGGCGGGCCGCGTGCGCCACCACGACGGGCGGGACCTCCAGTTGGAGGAGCACGACGTCGCCGGGTTCGACGGCGGCGAGGCCGGCCTCGACGTCGGCCTCGGTGAGACGGGCGTTGGCTCCGGGGGTGACGACGATGCGGTTGTCCCCCCGGGGTTCGAGCATCACCACGGCGAGCCCGGTGTGCGCCCCGGGGTCGGTGCGCACCGACGCGGTGCACACGCCCGCTCCGGCCAGTGCCTCGCGCACCAGCCGTCCGTGCGCGTCGTCGCCGACCGCACCGACCATGGTGGTGCGGGCTCCGCCGCGGGCGGCCGCCACCGCCTGGTTGCCGCCCTTGCCGCCGGCGGTGATCCGCATTCCGGAGCCGAGCACGGTTTCGCCGGGCCCCGGGAACGCCGGCACCTCCAGCAACTGGTCGGCGTTGAGACTTCCTACGACGTGCACGGATGGCATGGGCGGCTTTCCGGTTCGGGGACGGGGTCTTCGGGTGTGCGGGGGCGGCGCGGAGGGGTCTCCCGTCCGCGCGGGGTTCGCGGCGCGTGCCGGGCGATGCGGCGGTACGCCGGCGCCGCCCCGGCGTCAGTGGTCCGGCCGCCCGGTGGAGGACTCGCGTACGACGAGCCGCATCGGCAGCACCTCCGATGCGACCGGCCTGCCGTCGATGACGTCGAGCAGCAGGCGCATCGCCCGCTCGCCGAGCGCACGCGCGTCGTGGGCCACCACCGTGAGCGGCGGATCGAGTTCCCGGAACCACTCGATGTCGTCGAAGGCGACCAGGGCGAGGTCCGTGCCGATCCGCCGGCCCTGCCGGCGCACCTCCCCCAGCGCGCCGACGGCCATCAGGCTGTCCGCCGCCAGCAGCGCGGTCGGCGGGCGGCGGGCGGCGAGCAGCGCGGCGGCGGCCGCGGCGCCGCTGGCGCTGCGGTAGTCGCCCACCGCGACGAGTCCGGGGTCGTCGTCCAGGCCGTGCCGGGCCACGGCGTCGAGGTAGGCGTCGTGGCGGGTGCGCGCCGTGGAGACGGACGGGGGTCCTCCGATGTACCCGATGCGGGTGTGTCCCCGGGCGGCGAGGTGGGCCACGGCCAGGGCCACCCCCTGTGCGTTGTCCGCGGTCACGCTGGGCACGTCGAAGCCGTCGACGGTGCGGTCGACGAAGACGAGCGGTGTGCGGGCCCGGACGAGCGCGCGCAGGCTGCCGCTCCCCTCGCCCTGCGGCGCGATGATGATTCCGTCGACGCGCTGGGTGACGAACGCCTCCAGGTAGGTGTCCTGCTGTGCGGTGTCCTCGTTGGCGTTCGCCAGCAGGGTCACGTACGAGGAGGCGAGCGCCGCCTGTTCGGCGCCGTGCGCGATGTCGGCGAAGAACGGGTTGCGCACGTCGGAGACGAGCAGGCCCACCGCACGGCTGCGGGACGACCGCAGGGCGCGCGCCCGTGCGTCCGGTCGGTAGCCGAGTTCCCTGGCCGCCGCGTGCACCCGCTCGCGCGAGGCGGCGGACGTGGAGGGGTTGCCGGAGAGCACGCGCGAGGCGGTGCCCACGGAGACGCCGGCGCGCGCTGCGACGTCCTTGATCGTCACGGTGGTGTCCACGGGCGGGCCTTTCGGTGCGGGCGGCCGCGTCCGCCGCCCGATGGCTCGATGCCGTCCGCGGGGGGCGCGGAAACGTTTCCATGGAAACGTTTCCGCGCATCATTGGGCAGCCCTCACCCGCCCGTCAAGAGGTGGTGCGGCGCGACCCGGGTCCGGCGGCCGGCGCACCCGGCCGCCGCCGGACCGCGCGACCCGACCCGAACACACCGGCCTTTTGACAGAACCCGCAGGTCGGCGGGGCGCCGACCCGGAAGCGGCGGAGTCGGGCGCGGCCGGTCAGGCGTCCAGCAGGGCGCGCC